>NZ_AYWQ01000002.1:0-697500 GCF_000502415.1 Mesorhizobium sp. LNHC229A00 | reverse complement strand
TATGCTGAAGGAACTCGGCAAATTGCACGCGTAACTTCGGAAGAAGCGTGACCCTTTTCCACGCAAGTGGAGGAGGGTGGCACAGACCAGGGGGTAGCGACTGTTTATCAAAAACACAGGGCTCTGCGAAGTCGCAAGACGACGTATAGGGTCTGACGCCTGCCCGGTGCTGGAAGGTTAAGAGGAGGGGTGCAAGCTCTGAATCGAAGCCCCAGTAAACGGCGGCCGTAACTATAACGGTCCTAAGGTAGCGAAATTCCTTGTCGGGTAAGTTCCGACCTGCACGAATGGCGTAACGACTTCCCCGCTGTCTCCAGCATAGACTCAGTGAAATTGAATTCCCCGTGAAGATGCGGGGTTCCTGCGGTTAGACGGAAAGACCCCGTGCACCTTTACTATAGCTTTACATTGGCATTCGTAGTGGCATGTGTAGGATAGGTGGTAGGCTTTGAAACCTGGGCGCCAGCTCAGGTGGAGCCACCCTTGAAATACCACCCTTATTACTATGGATGTCTAACCGCGGCCCGTTATCCGGGTCCGGGACAATGTATGGTGGGTAGTTTGACTGGGGCGGTCGCCTCCTAAAGAGTAACGGAGGCGCGCGATGGTGGGCTCAGAACGGTCGGAAATCGTTCGCTGAGTGCAATGGCATAAGCCTGCCTGACTGCGAGACTGACAAGTCGAGCAGAGACGAAAGTCGGTCATAGTGATCCGGTGGTCCCGCGTGGAAGGGCCATCGCTCAACGGATAAAAGGTACGCCGGGGATAACAGGCTGATGACCCCCAAGAGTCCATATCGACGGGGTTGTTTGGCACCTCGATGTCGACTCATCGCATCCTGGGGCTGGAGCAGGTCCCAAGGGTATGGCTGTTCGCCATTTAAAGCGGTACGTGAGTTGGGTTCAGAACGTCGTGAGACAGTTCGGTCCCTATCTGCCGTGGGTGTAGGAATATTGAAAGGATCTGTCCCTAGTACGAGAGGACCGGGATGGACGGATCTCTGGTGGACCTGTTGTGGCGCCAGCCGCATAGCAGGGTAGCTATATCCGGACGGGATAACCGCTGAAGGCATCTAAGCGGGAAACCCACCTTAAAACGAGTATTCCCTGAGAACCGTGGAAGACGACCACGTTGATAGGCCGGGTGTGGAAGAGCGGCAACGCTTGAAGCTTACCGGTACTAATAGTTCGATCGGCTTGATCGTTCTCATTCCTTATGCCCATCTGACAAAGTCAGATGGTCTGTTCTCACTCACGCTTGTTCCGCCCCGCGGGCGGCGCTACGTGGGTGCGG
This sequence comes from Mesorhizobium sp. LNHC229A00, assembly GCF_000502415.1. Taxonomy (NCBI): domain Bacteria; kingdom Pseudomonadati; phylum Pseudomonadota; class Alphaproteobacteria; order Hyphomicrobiales; family Phyllobacteriaceae; genus Mesorhizobium; species Mesorhizobium sp. LNHC229A00. Next base: position 696,207 of record NZ_AYWQ01000002.1, on the reverse strand, counting down.
CGCATCAGCGCCGACGGTCGGTCGACCTTGCGAAGCTTCGCTTCGAAAGGCGCCAGGACCAAAAGAACCGTAAAGGCACAATTAAGACCAGCGAACAGCCCCGAGAGGCACCGACAGCTCCGCTGTCGATGTCTCTTATGCTTCTTCGCTCAAAAGCTTCTCGAATAACGTGCGTTTTGCCGACCTGGTGGTTATGGCGGAGCGGCTGCACCCGATCCCATTCCGAACTCGGCCGTGAAACGCTCCAGCGCTGATGGTACTTCGTCTCAAGACGCGGGAGAGTAGGTCGCTGCCAGGTCTGCAAAACGCACGTTCAAACTCTCATCCAATCGGATGACAGTGAAATCTTCTCTCTACGTACAGGCCCGCCAACGGGATCACGGGCCGCGAAAGCGGCCCTTTCATTTGGCGGTGAGGAATATGACGCGGGGTGGAGCAGCCCGGTAGCTCGTCAGGCTCATAACCTGAAGGTCACAGGTTCAAATCCTGTCCCCGCAACCAAATACAAAAGAGCCCGCCCTCGTGCGGGCTCTTTTGTATTTTGCTGTGGCAGCCGGCGATTTTACCTGTCATCAGGGCCCCGCAAGGAGGCGGAGCCGACGCCGCGGGACAGAAAACGCAAATCCTGTCCCCGCAACCAATCAATAACGGCCCGCCAGGTTCAAACCTGGCGGGCCGTTTTGCTTTCCACTCAATCGATGCGCCAAAGCTCAGCAGCCCGCAAACAGCCAGACCACACACCGCCCGACACAAACCCCAAACCAACGCCCAAAACCAACGCCAGGCTCAATGCCGGCAGACCATTTTGTCCTTGGCGCAATCAGTTCGAAGCGGCGCCCCACAACCAAATGCGAAATGATTTAGCTGGCGGGCTTCTTTTTTCAACCGGCTTCGGCGTCCGTCGTATCTCCTGGATGACGAGAGCAGATTGCTGCAGCTATCGATGGCGAGCTCTATTCTCGACGGCGCCGGCGGCATAGGAGGTCGAGGCGATATATCGGCCGTTGCCGAAGCGAGCGAATCAAGCCCNTGCCGGACAGAAACTTGCCGGACAGAAACTTGAACCCATCAGCCGCCCCCAAAACCAAGCCAACAAAACCCCAGAAGAAAACATCAAAAAAGACGGTCGTATGGGTCCAAGTCGGGGCACCGTTGCCTATCCGGATCAGAACCGTTTTAGGTCGTGAACTCATAAAACGGGAGACGGTCGGCCCCGGAGGGCTCTGGTTCAATGCACCGCGAAAAGGTGACTATCCTCGAGATCGGCCCAGCGGCCTACCGGATCAGCTGTGCGCAGATCAAAGATGGCTGACAATGCGCCGTCAACGAACAGCCCGACTGCCGCCACAGATGAGCTCCACCGGATCGAAACGGGCGTGTCAGCAGGCAAGTCGGTCACTGCTTTGGCATTGAATGCGGAGATGATCCGTTTGCCCTCCTGCTTTCTCATGTCCAGCAAATAGAAGTATGCTGTTTCGTCATCTCTTTCGAATACTGCCCCGAACCGCCCTAGGTCGTCAGTCGCGGTTTCGTAGACATCGATCATAGCTGCTCCTCCTCGCAAACTTGGCCAACGCGAGCCGCCAACTTCCTCGCCCTGATCCAACTCGCCTCAATGCGCCCGTGGCGCCGCGCTTATGAGTCTGATGTAAGTTTTTGCCGACCTTCTGCGGCGGCTACATTCACGCCACGGCACTGCCGCGCGATCGCTTTCTCTCGGCGGCGGCGAGCAGGTCCACAAACACGCGCACCTTGGCAGGCCGGAACCTTGCCGGCGGAAAGACGGCGTGGATGCCGCCGGTGGGCAAGGCCCAGTCGGCAAAGACCGGCACCAGCCGCCCCTCGGCGATGTCGTCGCTGACGCTGTAGTCGGGAAACACACCCAGCCCTATGCCGGCAAGCACGCAGGCATGGGCAGCCGGGCTCTTGTCGCAGGTGATGACCGGGTTGAGTTCGGTCAGCACCTTGTCGCCATCCCTGGAAAACAGCCATTGGCCGACGCCGCGAAGCTGGGCGTTTCCGACCCAGGCCAGCGATTGCGCCTGCCGCGGGCTCACCCCCTGCGGCAGGCCTGCGGCGAACGCAGGGCTTGCCACCACGATCTGCCGTATCGTGCCCAGGCGCCGCGTCTGGTTGGAGGAATCAGCAAGCCAGCCGACGCGAATGCCGAGGTCGATCTGCTCGTCGACCAGATTGCTTACCGCGTCGTCGAAGATCACGTCGACGCGCATATGCGGATAAGTTCTCAGATAGGCGGCGATGACCGGCGCGACCATCTTCGTGCCGTAGTCGAGCGGCGCCGTCAGTCTCAACATTCCCGCCGGTTCGACGGCCGCGCGCGAAAGCTCGCCATAGGCGGCCTCCGCTTCCCGCAGAATTATCATCGCACGATCGTAGAAGAGGCGTCCCTCTTCGGTCGGCGCGACACGCCGCGTCGTGCGTCGCATGAGTGTCGCGCCCAATTCCTCCTCGAGCTTGCCAATCTGATGGCTGACCACGGCTTTGGCGACGCCAAGCCGGTCGGCCGCCGATGTGAAGGAGCCAGTCTCCATCACGGTGGTGAAGTAGACGAGTCGATTGAGGTTCAGCAGGTCAGCCACGGCGATCGCTTTTGTATGAATAGATCAGACAGTCTGTATTATTGGATGGTGTTTATCGCAAGGTCGTTGTCTGCCACATACGAGCAACAGTTTTTGACAATCCAGACCGCTGCACGCCGCGCCAAGGGATCTCCAGGCAATCATGAGCAATTCGCATGTGATTTATCTTTTCGATCCGCTCTGCGGCTGGTGCTACGGCGCCGCTCCGATGCTGGACAAATTGGCTGCCAGCGGCGTGAGCGTCGAATTGCTGCCGACCGGCCTGTTTTCGGGTGCGGGCGCGAGGCCGATGGATGAAGGTTTTGCCGCTCACGCCTGGGCGAACGACCAGCGTATCGAGCGTCTGACCGGACAAGCGTTCACGCTGGCCTATCAGCACAATGTCCTCGGCATCCGTGGCACCTTGCTGGACTCGCATGCCGCGACCCTCGGCATCAGCGCCGCCGGCCTGGAAGACCCAAGCCGCCGGTGGACCGCGCTCAAGGCAATCCAACGTGCGCGCTATGTCGACGGTCGCGATATCGTGACTGTAGAAGGCGTGGCTGCGGTGCTCGCTGGTGCTGGCATGATGGATGCCGCCGCGATCCTGAAGAGCCCGACCGAAACCTTGCTGACGTGGCACCTCGAGCTGGTCAACCGTGGCCGCGCGCTGTTCCATCGCTTGCATGCCAACGGCGTGCCTTCGCTGGCGGTCATTCGCAACGAAGCGCCTCGGCTCATCGGTTCGAACGCGCTGTTCGGCAGCTTTGACAATCTTGTCGCCCATATCGCGGCGGCGTGATCCCCAACTGACCTCCAACAAGGACTGGAAAAGAACATGGCAAACGTCGCTCTCATAGGTGCATCCGGCGCTGTCGGCTCGCGCATACTCAAGGAACTCTCCGATCGTGGCCACAGGGTCACCGGTATCGCCCGCAGCCCTGAAAAGATTGCCGCGCTGCCCGGCGTGACCGCCAAGAAGGGCGATGTCTTCGATAAGGAAGGCCTTGCCGAGTTGATCCGCGACCATGATGCAGTGATCAGCGCGGTGCATTTCTTGGATAGCGACCCCGATATGCTGATCGCCGCGGTGCGTGCCTCGGGNCGTGACCGCCAAGAAGGGCGATGTCTTCGATAAGGAAGGCCTTGCCGAGTTGATCCGCGACCATGATGCGGTGATCAGCGCGGTGCATTTCTTGGATAGCGACCCCGATATGCTGATCGCCGCGGTGCGTGCCTCGGGCGTAAAGCGCTATCTCGTCGTGGGCGGCGCGGGCAGTCTCGAAGTCGCGCCCGGCAAGCGTCTGGTCGATACCGCCGAATTTCCTGCGATCTACAAGGCCGAGGCACAGAAGGGCGCCGACTTCCTGGACAAGTTGAAGACAGTCAGCGACCTCGACTGGACGTTCCTGTCTCCGTCCGCGATGTTCGTCCCAGGTGAGCGCACCGGCAAGTTCCGCGTCGGCAAGGACACGCTTCTCGCCTCGGATAAGGGTAGCAGCATCTCCTTCGAGGACTATGCTATCGCCATGGTCGACGAGATCGAGAAGCCGACGCATGTCAGGCAGCGCTTCACCGTCGGTTATTGATTGAATGGACCGACGCGTCGCCGGCCAAGGTCGCTCGGAGCCATGCGGCGATGGCGTCGAAGTCGATCGGCTGCGTGGTATCGACGTCGAGGAGCGGCCCGCGCCGCAGCGGTTCGGCGCGCTTGGCCAGTTCGATCAATTCGGGGATATAGGCAGCGCCGGGATGTCCCGGCAGGCGCTGACCGAGCCGGGCGCCATAGCGTTCGGCCAGAACTTCGCCCGGCGCGTGGCACCAGATTTCGACCGTGTCTTCGACGCCAGCGTTGCGCAGGTGATCCTCGAGCGCTTGCCGCGGCTGGAAGCCGAACCAGGCATCGACGATGAAGGTGCTGCCGGCCGGGGCGTCGCCGACGAGCGACCAGATTGCCTGGTAGCTCGCGCGGCCGAGCGTGCGATTGAATTCGCGGTCGGCGCCGCCGAGCACTTCGAGAAACGGGTTCTTGACCGTATCGAGCGCGAGCAGCGGCCATCCCATACGATCGGCGATGCCGCGTGACACCGTGCTCTTGCCGCTGGCCGGGATGCCGTTGACGAGCACGGCGCGTCTGGCGCGGCCGGGCTGAACGGAAAGCGATGCCGGTGCCGAAAGCGCCTGGAGACCGGCGCCGATCGCTCCGGCGTCGTCGCCGAGCCCCGCCGGCGCCACCGGGCACTGGTACCACGGCGCCAGCGCCGGCGCGTGGCCAAGCGCTTTGTGTGCGGCCCGGCCAAGACCGCCGCCAAGCAGGACGAGGTCGGGGTCGAACAGGGCAACGGTGGTATCGATCGCCGCGCGCAGCGGTTTTGCCCAGGCTGCCAGTATGCCGCGAGCCTGGATGTCGCCGGCGGCGTCGCGGGCAAAAAGCTGGTCGACCGAAACCTCGGGACCAAGGCCAGCCCGCGCTATGTGACGGCCGAGCGCCGTACCCGAACTGGTGGTTTCGACACAGCCGCGCCGCCCGCAAGCGCAGAGTTCGCCGTTGACGTCGACGGTGATGTGCCCCAGTTGCCCCGCCGTTGCCCGGCCGCGCATGATCCGTCGGTTCTGGACAACGGCGCCGCCAATACCGGTGCCGATGGTGAACATGGCGATGTTGTCGTGGCCCTGGCCGGCGCCAAGCGCCATCTCGGCGGCCAGCGCCATGTTGCAGTCGTTGTCGACGATGACAGGCTTGCCGGTCGTGCTTTCCAGCCGCTGCGCGAGCGCGACCGAAGCGAGGTTGACATAGCCGCCCGACAGCACCGCGCCGCGCCGCGCGTCGACGCGGCCGGGAACGCCGACGCCGATGGCCGCCACATCAGGCGTATCGAGAAGGCGCACCATGTCGGCGACGCGGCCAAGCACCAGCTCCGGGTCAGGCGCGCTCTTTTCGGAAAGGCGTTCGAGGATTTCACCGCTGCCCGAGATGCGGGCGGCACGCAAATTGGTGCCGCCGATATCGATCCCTATGGCCATGGGCTTTTGTGGCATGACGTCCTGCACGTGTCGGCGATCAAAGATGGATATCAGGCGGCAGCCTTCTGCCGATAGCGCCCGATCACCGCCTGGATCTCTCGCAGTCGCGGCACCGCGATGGTCTTAAGCCTTTCGCGCTGAATGTCACGATCGAGCGAGATGCAGTCTTTCCACAGCGATCGGCCGGCGATAACGCCGGAGGCGCCATTTTGCATGGCGATCTCGACCTGACCAACGAAAGTGGCGTGGTTGACGCCGGCCGAAAGTACGGCCCACGGCACTTCGCCGGCCATTTCAGTGATGTTGGCGCAGGCTTCCGGCGTTCCGGGGTAGGGAAGCTTCAGCACCTTCGCGCCGCATTCCAGCGAAATCCTCGTACCCTCCTCGACCAGCCAGGGCGTCTTGGCCGCATGGTCCTCGGGGCTTTCCCCTTCGAGTTGATAGGTCAGGAATTCGACGACGAGCAGCAGGTCTTCTTTGCCGAAGTCGGTGATGCATTGGCGCAGAATGGCGATGTTGTGCTCGTTGGCTTCAGGCTTGTCGGCCCGCAGATACACCATGATCTTGCCGCCGGTGCCGCCCAATTCGCGCACGCGCCGCGCATCGATGCCGGGGACCAGCCGTGACAGCCGATAGCCCTCNGAGCAGCAGGTCTTCTTTGCCGAAGTCGGTGATGCATTGGCGCAGAATGGCGATGTTGTGTTCGTTGGCTTCAGGCTTGTCTGCCCGCAGATACACCATGATCTTGCCGCCGGTGCCGCCCAATTCGCGCACGCGCCGCGCATCGATGCCGGGGACCAGCCGCGACAGCCGATAGCCCTCCGGCGAGACGTCGAAACCGGACGCGTCGAGACCGATGAGGAGTGCGGTATCGCGGTTCAGCACGCCGTCGTCGACAACCCTTGGCACCGCGCAGAGCGGGTCGAGCAGCACGCAGGACGCCGCGCTCGCGAGGTAGCGCGTGATGTCGGCCTTGGTGTCGCCGAGCATGTCGTTGGTGATCCTGGCCTGGTCCGCGGGGTCCGACGCCAACAAGGTGCGCATGCCGCCGCGCTGGTCGCAAGCGATGGCCACCATGGCTCCATCCTTGCCGCATATCTGTTGGTAGCCGCGCAGTTCCGCGGTGGTCATCTTGGTCATGGTTTTCTTCTGTCCGATGTTGGCGCGCCGAGGCGCTGATCCCGTGGAAATAAATGGTCAGTTCGCCTGCCTGCCGGCAGGAAGAGTTGCCGCCTGATGCATCGCCGGCTGCTGGGATAAGCAGCCTGGCCGGCGCTTGGCTGGTGTCCCCAAAAGTTGCGAGTTCACCGGATTTGCGCGATAACTCGCATCGGCCTATACCTGTGTAACACGTTGCTGAAAGGAATTGCAAGCTGTCTGTTCCCTCCGTCCAGGACGCGACCGCATCGCGCACGATGCTGCACACGGTTGCCAAGTTGCACTATGTGGAGGAGATGTCGCAGGTCGACATAGCGCGGCAGCTCGGTGTCTCCACCGCGACGATTTCGCGCCTGCTGCAACGGGCGCGGGCGGAAGGTATCGTGCGCATCGAGGTGATCGACCTGGCGACGCCGGAGGATATTACCAGGCAGCTTGTCGACGGATTGAAATTGCGGGACGCCGCCGTTGTCGAGACGCCGGGGGCCGGCGCGCTGACGGCGCTTTCCGCCCCGCTAGGCGCTTTGCTCAGGCAGGCACAACTGGTGGCCGGCTCCGTGGTCGCCATCGGCTGGGGGCGCGCCGTGCGCGAGGTCATCCGAGCCGGTCTGCCGCGTATGCCGGGCGTGCTGACTGTGGCCGCTACGGGCGGCATGCAGCAGCACGCGGCGCATTTCCAGGTCAATGAATTCGTGCGGCTCGCCGCCGAAGAGTTTGGCGGGAAACCGCACTTTATCCATGCGCCCTATATGCCGTCCAGCGAACTGCGAGAGGTCTTCCTCGGAGACGCCACCATCCGCGATGCCGTCGCGCTGTGGGACAGGACCGACGTCGCGATCGTCGGCATTGGCCTGCCGCACGCCATCAACCCACCCGAGGCGAGTGCCGCCACGCCGACCGAGCAGGCGCTGGTCCATGCGGCTGGCGACGTCCTTCGCCATTATTTCGATGCGGAAGGCGCCCTGATCGCCTGGGAAGGGGAGAGCAGGATGATCGCCATGTCGCCAGCGCAGCTTCGCGCCGTACCGCTGGTGATCGGCGTCGCAGCCTCGCCGGAGAAGGCGACGGCAATCATCGGCGCCGTTCGTTCTGGGCTCATCAACACGCTGGTGACGGATACCAAGACGGCGCAGGCCATCCTCGCGGTTCTTGCAACGCGATAGCGGCGGATATGTCGACTGATGCGGCGCTGTCGGTGCGGAGAGAAGCCGTTGCGAAATCGATTGTGTCGCCTCGGAGTCGGGACGATAGTCCGCAGGAGCTCGGAGGAGCAGTCAGATGGCGTCTGGAAAAGCCGGCGTTGCGGCCCCGGAAAAACCGAGTTGCAATTTATTTCTGCAAAGTGTTACAAACTGCCGATCCGCCGTGCAGGCATGCCTGGCGCGATGGTCCCCTGACCTCGCGGAGGCGAGGAAAGTGAGCACGGGGATTGTGCCGGTCGGCTCGACCGGCTGATATTTAGACTGGAGGGCGCTTGGGAGGAGCTGCCCGCGAAAGCAAACAGCGTTCCGGCCGTCGGCATCCTGCCCCTGAGCGGATAACGGCCATTCCAATGTCACCGAAACGGCAGAACTGCCAACAATGAGGAGGATGTCATGAAGAAGATCGTTGCCGCGCTCGCGGCGCTTGCCGTCAGCGCGACGGTGCTGATGGCGCCCGCGCAGGCGCAGGACAAAAAATACACCATTGCGCTCATTCCGGGCCTCACCACCGACGGCTTTTACATTACCATGCGCAAGGGTGCCCAAGCGGCCGCCGACGCGCTCGGCGTGAACCTGGTCTTCCAGGGTGCTCCGGACTTCAACCCGGTCACCCAAGTGCCGGTGCTCGACGCGGTCATCGCCAAGAAACCGGATGCGATCCTGATCGCGCCGACCGATAAGGTCCAGCTGGTCGAGCCGCTGCGCAAGGCCAACGACGCCGGCATTCCGGTCATAACAGTCGATACTTTCATCGGTAGCGGCGTCTACCAGACGGGTGCTGGGGATGCCGATTTCCCGCTGGCCTACATTGCCTCGGACAACGTTCTGGGCGGCGAGATCGCCGCGCGTGCGCTTGCCACCGCCGTCGGCGACAAGGGCAAGGTCTATGTGTCGAACGTCAAGCCCGGCATCTCGACCACCGACCAGCGCGAAGAAGGCTTCAAGAAGGAGATGGCCAAGCATACGGGCATCACCGTGCTGGAGACGCAATTCAATGACGATGACGCCAACAAGGCGGCCTCGCAGCTGCAGGCCGTCTTCGCGCGCAATCCCGATCTGGTCGGTGTGTTCGGGGCCAATTTGTTCTCCGCGCTGGGTGCGGCCAACGGCGTCAAGCAGGCCGGGCAGAGCGGCACCGTCAAGGTCGTCGCCTTCGATGCACCGACCAGCATCGTCGACAACATCAACACCGGCCTGGTGGACGTGGCGATCGCCCAGCATCCCGCCGAGATCGGCTACTTCGGCGTCGTCTCGGCCTATGCCCACCTGACCGGCCATTCAATCCCGGTCACGATCGGCACCGGCTTCACGATCATGGACAAGTCCAACATCGCCGACCCGAACATCTCGAAGTATCTCTACTCCGAGTAGGTCAAGACGAGCTTGGCTCCTCCCGGTCCGCCGGGGGGAGCTCGTGCCGGGTTCCCAGAGGCGGGGCCTGTTTGAACACAGCCGCGCCGCGGAGTATTCATGACATCGACATCACCAGCCCAGTCGGCCGAGAAGCATGTCGCCCCCCAGGCCGATCATGGCGATCCGGCCAGGAGCCTGATCGGACGCATCGCCGAAGGGCGCGCCTGGTTGTTCCTCGCCGGTCTGATCATCTGCTTCGAGGCATGGTCGAGGTTCGCCTTCGGCGCGACGTTCGTGCTCAACCCTTTCAACCTGCAATCCATCGCGATCTTCGCCATAGCGCCGCTGCTGCTTGCGACCGGACAGACTTTCGTCATCATTTCTGGCGGTATCGATCTGTCGCTCGGCTTCATCATGGGCCTTGCCGCCGTCGTTGCCGCGCATGCCACCAATATGGCGGGCGCCGCCATTCCCTTGCCGCTGGCCATGCTGGCGGGCATCCTCGCCGCGGTGATCGTCGCCGGCTTGCCCGGCATCATCAATGGCCTGCTGATCTCGCGCCTCAGGGTGCCGCCGTTCATCGGCACGCTCGGCATGTTCGGCGTCGCGCGCGGCGTTGCCTTCCTGCTTGCCGGCGGCACGACGGTGCCGGTGCAGAATTCCTGGTTCGCGCTGCTCGGCAACGGCAAGTTCCATGGCGTGCCCTATCTGGTCGTGATCGCCGCCGTCTTCGTCGTGGTGATGCATTATCTGCTCAGCCAGACGCGGTTCGGCCAGCACAATTATGCCATCGGCGCCAATGTGCAGGCGGCGCGGCGCGCCGGCATCGATATCAGGGGCCACATATTGCGGCTCTATGTGCTGTCGGCGATGTGCGCCGGTCTTGGCGGGGCGCTCTACGCGGCGCGCTTCACCGCCGGTGCGGCGCAAGCCGGCGAGCCACTGCTGCTCGACAGCGTCGCGGCGGTCGTCATCGGCGGCGCCAGCCTGTTCGGTGGCTCCGGCACCATCCTGGGCACGGTCGCCGGCGCGCTGGTGATCGCGGTCATCCAGTACGGGCTGGTCTTCGTCAATGTCGAGCCGTTCTGGCAGTTCATCGCCGTCGGCGTCGTCATCATCATTTCCGTGCTCATAGACCAGGCGCAGCGCCGGTTCAGTGGAGGCCGCCAGGATGAATAGCAACGACCAGAACACCCCCTTGCTCGAGGTCCGCAACCTGTCCAAGCATTTCGGCGCCGTGCGCGCGCTCAACGATTTCTCCATGGCCGTGCGGCCAGGCGAAGTCGTGGCGCTGGCCGGCGATAACGGCGCGGGCAAGACGACGCTGATCAAGGCGATCTCGGGCGTGTTCCAGCCGACAGGCGGCGAAATCCTGCTCGGCGGCCAGCAGGTGGCATTCGCGACGCCGCAGGAGGCGCGCGAAAAAGGCATCGAGACGATCTATCAGGATCTGGCTCTCGCCGACAATCTGTCGATCGGCGCCAACATTTTCCTTGGCCGCGAACCGATGCGCAAGGCGTTCGGCTTCCTGCCGGTGCTCGACCGCAAGGCGATGGCCGAGGCGGCCAGAGAGACGATGAAGCGACTGGATTTCCACGTCAGCCGGATGAACGCCCCGGTCAGCAATTTCTCCGGCGGCCAGCGCCAGGCCGTCGCCATCGGCCGTGCCGTCTACTGGGATGCGCAGATCCTCATCATGGACGAACCGACCGCGGCACTTGGCGTGCCGGAACAGCGCAAGGTGATCTCGCTCATCCACCAGCTCAAGGCGCAGGGACGCGGCGTGATCTTCATCTCGCACAATCTGCAGGATATCTTCGCGGTCTCGGACCGCATCGTCGTACTGCGCCGCGGCGTCCAGGCCGGCGAGCGCAAGATTTCCGAGACCAACCATGACGAGGTCGTCAGATTGATGGTTGGGGGGTAGGCCGTCCTGTCGGCATGATCTTGTTTGAAGACCGGATCATGGTCTGTTCCTGTTCAGTCTAGGCGCAGCCGCGACCAGTGCCTTGCCGATGGCCGATCGCGGCGCGTCGATAACGGTTCGGGCAGCGCCGCTCTCGGCAATCCGCCCGGCATCGAGAAGGATGACGCGGTGGGCGACCGCCCGGACGACGCCAAGATCATGCGAAATGAAGAGATAGGCGATCCGTTCCTCGCGCTGCAGGTCGAGCAGGAGATCGAGGATCTGGCCGCGCACCGAGACGTCGAGCGCCGACACCGCTTCGTCAAGCACGATCAGCGGCGGCTTCGTGGCGATGGCGCGGGCAATCGCCACACGCTGCCGCTGACCGCCGGAGATTTCATGGATTGCGCGGGGCGCGAGATCGGCCGCCAGGCCGACCCGCTCCAGCAGGGCAGCGATGCGGCGCGGGCGCTCTGAGCGCGGGCCGACGCCATGAATGCGCAAGGGGTCATCGAGGACGCGCGCCACCGTGGCGCGCGGATTGAAGGCGGCCAGCGGATCCTGGAACACCATTTGCAGGCGCGCGCGACGGGCTCGAAGTGCCGAGCCGCCCAGAGCCAGGAAATCATCGCCTTCGAATTCAATGCGTCCGCCATCCGGCTCGATCAGGCGCAGCGCCAGCCGCGCGATGGTCGACTTGCCGCTGCCGGAAGGGCCTGCCAGCGCCAGCGTTTCGCCGGGCTCGATATGAAAGGAGACATCGTCCACCGCAGCAAGGGTCGTGCCGCCGCGACTATAGCGTTTGGTGAGATTGGACACTGTCAGCAGGCTCATGCATTCAGCCTGCTTCGGTGCAGCAGCGGCTCGGCGTCGAGGCCGATATGGGCGTCGAGCAGCGCGCGGGTATAGGCTTGCGTCGGGGCTTCGACAATCTGCTCGGTCTTGCCAAACTCCACCACCTGGCCGTGGCGGAACACAGCGATGCGTTCGGCAAGCTCGGCGGCGAGCGCAATGTCATGGCTGATAAACAGCAGCGTCATGCCGTCCTCGGCCACAAGCCGTCGAATCAAATCGACGATCTCGGCCTGCACGATGGTGTCGAGCGCGCTGGTCGCCTCGTCGGCGATCAGCAGTTTCGGCCCGGCGGCAATCGCGGCGGCAATCGCCACGCGCTGCTTCTGGCCGCCGGAAAGCTGATGCGGGAAGGCACGCAGGGCGGAATCGGGGTCGGGCAAGCGGACGCGTTCGAGGAGGGTTTTGGCTTTGGCAAAGGACCGGTGCCAGTCAAGGTTGAGATGGGTGCGCAACACCTCGGCAATCTGTTTGCCCACGGTCATCACCGGGTCGAGGCTGGCTGATGGGTCCTGGAACACGAAGCCGATATCGCGGCCGCCGAGGGGGATATTGTCGCGAAGCAGGAAAGGTTCGCGTTCCGGCTCGAGGGAATGCGACATTTGAATTTTCGAGGTCTGCCAGTCGATACTCCCCTCAATCCTGGCGCTCGCCGGCAACAATCCCGCGATCGCCAGCGCCAGCGTGCTCTTGCCCGAACCGCTTTCACCGATGATGGCCAGCCGTTCGCCTGCCTGGATATCGAGAATAATGTTCTTCAGCGCGGCGACCTCGCTGCCATCACGGCGGTAGGTCACCGTCAGATCTCGGATCGACGCCAATACCGTCACGACAGGCCCCTGCGTACCGCCGTCGTCTCAACGATGCCTTCGCCGGCGAGATAGACGCCGAGCACAGTCAGCACCAGCGCAATGCCCGGGACGATCGAGAGGAACGGGGCGCTGCGCAAGACAGCGCGACCTTCCGCGATCATGCCACCCCAGGTAACCCGGTTGGGGTCGCCAAGACCAAGAAAAGACAGGGCTGCTTCGGTGAGGATCGCGGCGGCGACGATCACCGATGACATCCCCAAGATCGGCGGCAAGGCATTGGGCAGCACCTCGCGAAAGGCGATTTCCAGGGGATGCATGCCAATGACACGGGCACTGGCGACATAGTCGCGTTCGCGTATGGAGAGGACTTCCGCGCGGGCGACCCGAGCCGGTCCCGTCCAGGTGCCGAGCGCTATTGCCACGACGACGACGCCGAGCGAGGGCCCAACCACGCTGACGAAGGCCAGCGCCAGCAGGAAGCCCGGCACGGTTTGGAAAGCGTCAGTGATGCGCATCAGCACCTCGTCGATCAGGCCGCCGGCGAAACCGGCCAGCGTGCCGATCACCGCGCCGACGGCGAGTGCAGCGGCCGCCGCGGCCAGACCGACCGCCAGCGACGTACGGGCGCCGTGGAACAGCTCGGCCAACACGTCGCGGCCGAGCCGGTCGGTGCCGAGCGGCAGCGACCAATCCCGGAAGGGCGGCAGCAGCGCCGCGCCGGCAATGGCTTCCGGGTCCCCGGGAAACAGCAGCGAGGCCGACAGCGCCATGGCGAAAAGCGCCGCCAGGATGATGGCACCGGCGACCGCCTCGGGCGTGCGCAGAAAGCGGCGCAGACGGCTCATGCACCGGCCCCGCTGGCGCCGACGCGCGGGTCAAGGAAGGCATAGGCAATGTCGACGACAAGATTGATGACGATGACCAGGACGGCGCTGGTAAGAATGATGCCGAGCAGCAGCGGCGTGTCGCGCGCGGCCACCGCTTCCTGCGCCAGCCGGCCGAGGCCCGGCACCGCAAAGACGCTCTCGATGACGACGCTGCCGCCGAGCATCTGCGCCGACTGCAGGCCGAGCATGGTGACCAGCGGCAGCAGCGCATTGCGGGCGACATGAGCGAGCACGATGCGGCGGCGCGATAACCCCCTGGCGCGGGCGGCCAGCACAAAATCCTGGCGCCAGGCCTCGGCCATGCCGGCGCGCATCATGCGCAGATAGAGCGCCAGATAGATGAAACCGAGTGCGCAAACCGGCAGCACCAGATGGACGGCGATGTCGGCGGCGCGGTCGAGGCCGGTCTTGTCCGAGGCCAGGGTTTCGACGCCACCGATCGGCAGCCAGCGCAGGTCGACGGCGAAGATCACGATCAGCACCAGGCCGAGCCAGAAGCCGGGCACTGCGTAGAGCGCCAGCGAGGCGACGGAGAGAAAACGGTCGCGGAAGCTGCCTGGCCTGGCGCCGGCATAGATGCCGAGCGCCGAGCCGAGGCCAAAGGAGAGCGCGGTGGCGCTGACCATCAGGAAGAGCGTGGTCGGCAGTCGCTCGAGGATGACATCGCGGATCGGTCGGGAAAAAGTGACGGACCGGCCGAGATCGAGATGCAGCAGTGCCCAGAGGTAGTTGGCGAGCCGCGTCAGCTCCGACTGATCGAGACCCCAGCGGTGGCGCAACAGCTCGATCATGCCGGCGTCGCCGCCGGTCGAGACGATGTAGGCGTCGACCGCATCGCCGGGCGCTGCTTCGAGCAGCACGAAGGTGCCGATGACGACGATCAAAAGTACGAAGATGCTGCCGACGAGGCGACGGCGCAGGAGGACGAGGGCGCGATTCATGCGGACCTCGAATGCGCGATAAAGGACATAAGGAAATGTCGAGCCCAGGGGCCCCCTTCTGTCCTGCCGGACATCTCCCCCTCAAGGGGGTAGATTGGCTGCTGCCGATGTTTTTCCTCGCGAACTCTCATCCGCGCAAGTCTGTCACGATTCCAGATACGTGTCCGCCCAGTTCGACACCGCCCAGCGCGGGTTGTTGGCGATGTTGCCGACCTTGTCACTGGCGACGCTGATAAAGCTCCATTCGGCGACGTTGATCAGCGGCAGGTCGGCCGCGACCTGCTTCTGAAACTCCTTGTAGAGGTCGGTGCGCGCCGTGGTGTCGAGCGTCTCGGAGGCCTTGGTGATCAGGGCGTCGAGCGCGTCATTCGTGTAGCCGCCCTGGTTGGAGAACGGCACGCCATCGGGAATGCCGCTCTGCACCAGGATGGTGGTCGAGATCGCCGGGTCGCCGCGGAAAACCGGCGGGCCGACCGCGAGGTCGAAGGCGTGGTCGGTATAGACCGCCTTGATGTGGGCGGCCGAGTCGTTGTTGACCAGCTGCGCGTCGATCCCTATTGCCGCGAGCGCCTGACGCAGATAGTCGCCGAACTGTTTCGTCTCGTTGAAATAGGGGGCAGGCAAGAGCCTGAGCGAGAAGCGGTTGCCGTCGGCGCCTTTCTTATAACCGGCTTCGTCGAGCAGCGCATTGGCCTTGTCGACATCGAAGGCATAGATCGGCACGTCGGCGGTGTAGAATTGCGGATCGTTCTTCGGCACCGGGCCGGTCGCCGTGGCGGCGTAGCCGAGGAACACTGTCTTGACGACGAAGTCCTTGTCGATGGCGTGCGCGATGGCCTGACGCACCTTGAGGTCGGCCAATTCCTTGCGGCGATGGTTGATCTCGACCACGAGCTGGTAGGTGAGGCCCTCATAGCCCTTGGTGACGACCTTCAGGCCGGGAACCTTGGAGATGCGGTCGAGATCGGCCAGCGGCACGGCCGAGAAAGCCGCGAGTTGGATTTCCTCGGCCTCCAGCGCGGCGGCGGCCGAGGTACGGTCGGGCAGGACCTGATAGATGATCTCGTCAAGATAGGGCTCGTCCTTGCCCCAGTAGTCGGCGTTCTTCGTCAGCCGGTAATACTGGCCGGCCTTGTACTCGCCGAACTTGAACGGACCCGTACCGATCGGTGCGTTGTTGGCAGGGTTGTCCTCGATCTTGCCGACTTCGTAGATGTGCTTCGGCACCACACTCGACAGCGCCGGCAAGGCGTTGCGGATCAGCTGGAACGGCGTCGGCTTGGCGAATTTGAACACGGCGGTCAGATCGTCTGGTGTCTCGACCGTGCTGAGGTCCTTGAACACGGTCCGGCCGAGATTCTGCAGCGGCTTCCATATCTGCAACGCCGAGAAGGCGACGTCGGCCGAGGTGAACGGCTTGCCGTCATGCCATTTGACTCCTTCGCGCAGCTTGAAGGTCGCCGAGAGCCCGTCGGCGGCACCTTCCCAGCTCACCGCCAGCCGAGGCGCGAGCCCGTCCTTGGCCTCGAAGGAGGCTTCGGCCAGCGTCTCGACGATCTTGCTCGAGATGAAGAACACGCCGTTGGAGGCGACGATCGCCGGGTTGAGATTGCGCGGCTCGGAATCGGCGGCAAGCACGAGCCGTCCGCCCTTCTTTGGCGTCTGCGTCCAGCCCAGGGCCGGCATGGCGGTGGTGGCCAGCAGCATTGCCGACCCGGTAAGCATGGTGCGTCTGGAAATGGTGAAACCTGACATGATCGAACTCCGTCCTCTCCTCCACCCGACCGGGCGCGACCTCGAACGTCGGCGCGCGCATCGGCATCCTTGCGGCGGGGATTATGGGCCTTGCCGAGGGTTTCGCCAGAGACGGAATTGGCGCATCCTTGCTTGGCTTTGAAATTTCCGTCCGCTGGACCAGTTTAGCACAAGTCCAGTCAATTCGACTGGCTGGTAGGACCAGATTAGCGGATATGCGCGCAAATGACGCTTTGGGTGACCACCGAACGTTGTGTTCGTGAACATTCTGGCTAGACCAGAGCGAGAAAAATAGTGCAGGTTTGATCGCGAGCCGGGGATCGGATGCGAAACAGCGCCAATCCCGGCAATTCAGGGAGAGAGTGATGAACATTGCACCAGGCAAGAGTGCCGTCAGCAATATCCCGTTCGAGCAGGCCAGGGTCGACCGGCTGATGGATGAGGCCAGCATCGACGTGCTGCTCGCGACCTCCAAGCACAACACGCAATATCTGCTGGGCGGCTACAAGTTCATCTTCTTCGCCGCCATGGATGCGATCGGCCACAGCCGCTATTTGCCGATCGTGGTCTACGAGAAGGGCGGGCCGGATCATGCTGCCTATATCGCCAACCGCATGGAAGGCGGCGAGCACCAGAACCACTCGTTCTGGACGCCGACGCTGCATGCCGCCTGCTGGGGCACTCTCGACGCCGCCAATCTTGCCGTCGAGCATGTCAGGAAGATCGGCAAGGGCGATGCCCGCATCGGTATCGAGCCCGGTTTCCTGCCTTCGGACGCTTATGCGCTGATCCGCAAGGCATTGCCCGATGCGAAGCTGATCGATGCGACCGACATGCTGGAACGTATGCGTGCCATCAAGACCGACGCGGAGTTGGAGAAGCTTCGCATGGCCTCCGAGCTGATCACCGATTCCATGCTGGCGACCATCGCTTGGGCGCGCGAGGGCACGACCAAGGCCGAGATGATCGAGCAGATCAGGCGCGAAGAGACCAATCGTGGTGCGCATTTCGAATATTGCCTGCTGACGCTGGGCTCCAGCCATAACCGCGCCACCTCCCCGCAAGCGTGGAGGAAGGGCGAAGTGCTGTCGATCGATTCCGGCGGCAACTATCACGGCTATATTGGCGATCTCTGCAGGATGGGCATTCTGGGCGAACCCGATGCCGAGCTCGAGGATCTGCTGGCCGAGGTCGAAACCGTGCAGCAGGCGGCGTTCTCCAAGGTGAAAGCCGGCACGCTTGGCGGCGACATGATTGCTTACGCCGAGGGTGTGCTGAAGACATCCAAGGTCGCGCCCTATACGGATTTCTTCGCCCACGGCATGGGGCTGATCACGCACGAGGCGCCGTTCCTGATGACCAACCACCCGGTGACCTATGAAGGCACCTATGCGGCCAAGCCGCTGGAGAAAAACATGGTGCTGTCCGTGGAGACCACAATGCTTCACCCGACGCGCGGCTTCATCAAGCTGGAGGATACGCTGGCGGTGACCGAGAGCGGGTACGTGATGTTTGGCGATCGGGGCCGGGGATGGAATAGGGGTGGGACGGCCTGATTTTGGAGGGCGGCGCTGCCCCTCATCCGCCCTTCGGGCACCTTCTCTTCGTAGAACGGGGAGAAGGGAGCAGCCTCAGCACTGGCAATTGGCGAAAGCGTCGATGACAGCACCTTTCTCCCCGTCAGTATACGGGGAGAAATGTCCGGCAGGACAATGAGAGGCGGCGCTGCCTCCAGCAGAATAGGTTGATCAACTGCGCGGCGGGATCAGCCTGAAATCCGGCAGTTCGCGCAGACCCAGTTCCGGCCCGGCCGGCGAATAGACGACGAACAACTGCATCGGCCCGTCGCCGGTGTTGAGCGTCGAATGGAAGCGGCTTTCCGGCACATAGATGGTGCAGCCGGGGCCGACTTTCTCGACCACCGGATTGCCCTTCTCGTCCTCGACCATCTGCTCGCCATGGCCCGAGATGACGAAGATGATCTCTTCCGCACCCGGATGGTTGTGGCGGGTATGGCCCTTGCCCGAGGGCAGGTCGACGACGCCGCCGGAAAAGCGGGTCGCGCCGTTCACTTCAGGTGCCACCGTCAAAGAGAGTTTTCCCCAATCGAAGCCGAAGGCGCTGACGTCCTTCGGGTAGACAAACACCTTGCTCTTGTCGGCCATCTCTCATTGTCCCATCTTTTTCTTGGCGGTCTTCTCACCGCCGAGCGTCACCGCCTTGAAGTCCGCCGTCTGCCTGGCGATCGCGGCTTCCGCCGGCAGCCGTTCCATCGAGCTTGCGCCATAAAAGCCGTGCAGGCCCTTGGCGTGGGAGAGGATGTAGCGGGCATCGTCGGGCATCGAGATCGGGCCGCCATGGCAAAGCAGGATGACATCCTTGCGCACTGAGCGCGCCGCCTCGGCAATGGCGTCGATGGCCACGACGCAGTCGTCGAGCGACTTGGCCGAGGTGGCGCCGATCGAGCCGCCGGTGGTCACGCCCATATGGGCGACAACGATGTCGGCGCCCGCCTTGGTCATGGCGCGCGCTTCTTCGGGGTTGAAGACATAGGGCGTGGTCAGGAGGTCGAGCTTGTGTGCCTCGGCGATCATGTCCACCTCTAGGCCGAAGCCCATGCCGGTCTCTTCGAAACTCTGTCGCATCTGGCCGTCGAACAAGCCGATGGTGGGAAAGTTCTGAACGCCGGAAAACCCCATCGTCTTCAGTTCCGCCAGCAGCAGCGGCATGATGACGAAGGGATCGGTGCCGTTGACGCCGGCCAGCACCGGCGTGTGTCTGACCACCGGCAGCACCTCATAGGCCATCTCCTTGACGATCTCGTTGGCGTTGCCATAGGCGAGCAGGCCGGCGGCCGAGCCGCGGCCAGCCATGCGGTAGCGGCCGGAATTGTAGATGATGATGAGGTCGATGCCGCCGGCCTCCTCGGCCTTGGCAGACAGACCGGTGCCGGCGCCGCCACCGACGATCGGCACGCCTTTGTCGATCATTCCCCGGAACTTCTTCAGTATGTCCTTGCGTGGTATGGCTGGCATGTCTGGGTCTCACTGTCTGGCGATGTCGAGAAAGGCCGCGACCGCCGCCTTGGCAAAGTCCGGATCGTTGATGTGCAGCGCTAGGCGGGTGACGCGGCGCGTCGCACCCGGCCTGATGGTGCGCTCAATGGCTTCGAACAGAGCTGCGTCGGCTTCCGGATCGAAGAAGGGGGCGCCTTCGATGTCGAGCGCGGAAACGCCATTTTCCGGGATCAGGAAATGCACCGGGCCTTCGCAGTGGGCGAGCCTTGTGCCGATCCATTCGCCGATCGCGCGGCATTCCCGCGCGGTCGTGCGCATCAGCGTGACGTTCGGATTGTGCTCGTAGAACAGCCGACCACGATGATGCTCCGGAATGGTCGATGGCGCCCAGAAATTGACCATGTCGAGCGCGCCGACCGAGCCGACATAGGGCAGCTTGGTGCGGGCGATGGCACCGAAACGATCCTCCGTCGCCGGCAACACGCCGCCGAACAGCAGGTCGCAGATCTCCGTCGTGGTGATGTCGACGACACCCGACAGCAGACCGCTGTCGGCCAGCTTCTCCATGCTGCGGCCGCCCGTGCCAGTGGCATGGAAGACCATGCAATCATAAGTCGAGCGGAGGTGTTCGGCGATTGCCGTCACGCAAGGCGTGGTGACGCCGAACATGGTGAGGCCGATCGAGGCCTTGCCGTCCGCTGCAGGCGCCGGATTGACCGCCATGCCCGCTATCGCCTGGGCGGCGTTGTGCAGCACGACACGAGACAGCCGGTTGAGGCCTGCCATGTCGGTCACCGATGGCATCATGATGATGTCGGACACGTCCACATAGGGGGCCGTGTCGCCCGAGGCCAACGTCGAGACCATCAGCTTGGGCAGACCGAGAGGCAGCGCGCGTAAGCCCGCTGTGATGATCGAGGTGCCTCCGCCGCCGCCAATGCCAATGATGCCCGATATGTCGTCGCGGGACCGGACAAAGCGCGTGAAGGCCTCAGCCATTGCCGCAACCGATCTGCCGCGGTCGTCGATGCCGAGCACCGCACCGCGGCCATCGGGGTGATGGGCGGCTACCTCCTCAGCCGAGACGTCGACCGGCACGGTCGCGCCTCGCGTGCCGACATCGACACGGCAGACGACGGCCCCCGTCGCGGCGATCGCATCGGCCAGGAAGGCGAGTTCCTCGCCCTTGGTGTCGGCGGTGCCCACCACATGGATACGCTTCATCCGCGCCTCCCTCGGCTGGTTGGTTCGAAGGTGGTGATGCTCATCAGAAAGCTTTGTGCGCCGTAGAGCGTCAACGTGGCCACTCCAGGAAAAGGGCTGCCATTGCAAATTTTTGAGACGCGCGTATCGTATTGGCATGGATGTCTCACGTCAACAACCCGCAACGGACGACAACGCCGGGGAGAGGGCCGAGCGCGGACCGCGGGCGCGGACAAAGCGGCTGATGCTGGAGACGGCCACGCGACTGATGCAGGCGGGTGCCACGCCTTCCGTCAGCGAGGTCGCGGAGGCAGCCGAGGTCTCCCGGGCCACGGCCTACCGCTATTTCCCCAGCCAGGCAGCCCTGGTCCAGGCCGTCGTCGACGAGGGGCTGGGGCCAATCTTGACCTGGAAGTCCACCGCCGCCGATGCCGAGCGCCGCGTCGCCGAACTGTTCGATACGGCCATGCCGCGCATCGAGGCCTTCGAGGCGACATTCAAGGCTGCGTTGAAGCTGTCGCTCGATCAATGGGCGCGGCGCCAAGCGGGCACGCTGGGCGGAGAACCGGCCTTTACGCGCGGCCATCGCGTCGAATTGCTGAAGGAGGCGCTCACGCCGCTCAAGGGCCGCTTGCCGCCGCGCGACGTCAAGCGGCTGGCGCAGGCGCTGTCGCTGATCTTCGGCGTGGAGGTGCTGATCGTGCTCAAGGATATATGGGGGCTGGACAGCCGCCGGACGATGTCGGTGGCGCAATGGGCGGCGAGTGCGCTGGTGCGCACGGCAATCGCGGAGTCGGCTTATGGTGGTGATGGGTCTGCTTCAGGAGCGGCAGAATAGTCTCGATCTGGTTCGACCAGATTTCCCTGCATACCGCTGATCCTAGCCCAAAATAAGGTCATGGGGCAAGGCCAATGTGTATCACTGAGTAGGAAAATCATGGGAAAACAGGCAGATAAAGCTCCACTTGGACGGTAACGGCCCAGCCCTCCGTTCAAGAAAGGACTTGACGTCGCTGCAGGATTGGTAATACCAGATCAAGGAAGATAAGCGGTTCGAAAGTGAGGGCTGCGATCCATTTCCGGACAGAGCGAGGAGGCTCCGAATTCGGAAAAGCGCGACCACGGGAGGAACTACCAGGGCCGGCTCCGTCGCCGGCTCGCACGACAAGGTAGAATGCGCACAAGGGAGGAAATCATTATGCGCAAGTTAGTGACCAGCATGCTTGCTGGTATCGGCTTAACGCTTGCCTGCGGAACGTCCGTCTACGCGCAGGAAAAGTCGCTCACCATCTTCTGGGCGGAATGGGATCCGGCCAATTACCTGCAGGAACTCGGCAACGAGTACGAGAAGGAAACCGGCGTCAAGATCACGGTGGAGACCACGCCCTGGTCCGACTTCCAGACCAAGGCCTTTACCGAGTTCAACGCCCATGGCGACGCCTATGACCTGGTCGTCGGCGACTCGCAGTGGCTCGGCGCCGGCTCCACCGGCGGCCACTACGTCGACCTGACCGACTTCTTCAAGAAGCATGATCTCGGCAACGTCATGGCACCGGCGACGGTGAAATATTATGCCGAGTATCCCGGCAACAGCGGCAAATACTGGGCGATCCCGCTTGAGGGCGACGCCGTCGGCTGGTCCTATCGCAAGGATTGGTTCGAGGATCCCAAGGAAAAGGAAGCCTTCAAGGCCAAATACGGCTACGACCTCGACGTGCCGAAGGATTTCAAGGCGCTGCGCGACATCGCCGAGTTCTTCCACCGGCCGGATCAGAAGAGATACGGCATCGCCATCTACACCGACAATTCCTACGACGCGATGGCGATGGGCTTCGAGAACGCGCTGTTCTCCTATGGTGGTGAGCTGGGCGACTACACGACCTACAAGGTCGACGGTCACATCAACTCCGACAAGGCGGTGGCCGCGCTCGATGCCTACAAGGAGCTCTACAAGTTCACGCCTCCGGGCTGGGCCAAATCGTTCTTCGTCGAGGACAACCAGGCAATCACTGAAAACCTGGCCGCGATGAGCATGAACTTCTTCGCGTTCTTCCCCTCGCTGATCAACGAGGCGTCGAACCCGAATGCCAAGAACACCGGCTTCTTCGCCAACCCTCCCGGTCCAAATGGCGATCAGTTCGCCGCACTCGGCGGGCAAGGCATCTCCGTCATCTCGTACTCGAAGAAGCAAGACGAGGCGATGAAGTTCCTCGAATGGTTCATCAAGGACGAGACCCAGAAGAAGTGGGCTGCCCTTGGCGGCTATACCTGCAGCCAGGCGGTGCTCAAGTCGCCTGAGTTCCAGAACGCCACGCCCTACAACAAGGCCTTCTACGAGACCATGTTCAAGGTGAAGGACTTCTGGGCGGTGCCGGAATATGCCGAACTGCTGCAGCAGCTCAACCAGCGCGTTTATCCCTACATGATCGGCGGCAGTGGCACCGCCAAGGAAACGCTGGACGCATTGGCTGGAGACTGGAACGCGACCTTCAAGAAATACGGCCGCGTCCAATAATCCTTCATGTCCCGCGGAGGGGGCGGTGTCGCCTCCTCCGTTTCTTTTTCTTGAACCGGGAGCAGGGTCTTGGCGACCACGATGATCACCACCCTCGACAGATCCACGCGCGCCGCGGCACGCGGCCTAAGCGATATCTCCATCCGCAATCTCTTCATCATCCCGACGGTTCTGTTCCTGATCGTCTTCAACATTTTTCCGCTGATCTACTCGCTCGGCTATTCCTTCACCGACTTCCGCGCGTCGACCAATGCGCCGGCGAATTTCGTCGGGCTGCAGAATTATCGCGACCTGCTCAACGACCCCTATGTCTGGTCGAACTTCGCCATCACGGCGAAATACGTGATTGTCTCGGTCGTCGGACAGCTGCTTGTCGGCTTCGGCGTGGCGATGCTGCTCAACCGGGACATTCCGCTCAAGGGTCTTATCACCACGCTGCTGCTGCTGCCGATGATGCTGTCGATGGCGGTGGTCGGGCTATTCTGGAAACTGCTTTACGACCCGTCATGGGGAGTTATCAACTATGCGCTCGGGCTCGGCAATTTCGAGTGGCTGGCCGATCCCAAGATGGCACTCTACGCTGTTGCGTTGACGGATATCTGGATGTGGTCGCCCTTCGTCATGCTGCTGTCGCTGGCCGGACTGTCGGCGGTGCCGAAGCATCTCTATGAGGCCGCCGCGATCGACCGCGCCGGGCCGTTCTACACGTTTTTCCGCATCACCCTGCCGCTGGTCGCGCCGATCCTGATGATCGCCGTCATCTTCCGCACCATGGAAGCCTTCAAGACCTTCGATCTCGCCTACATCCTGACCAGCCAGCCGACGGCCGAGCTGATCTCGATCCGGCTCTACAAGATGGCGTTCCAGGAATGGCAGACCGGGCGCTCCTGCGCGATGGCCTACATCGTTCTGATCATGGTGCTGGCGATCACCAACATCTACGTCAAATATCTCAACAAGGTGAAGGAGCGCTGAGATGGCAGCCGTCCGCACTTCTTCCGAAATCACCTTCAACCGCGTCGCTATAGTCGCCGTGCTGCTGGTGACGATCATCTTCCTGGCGCCGATCTACTGGATCGCCTCGACGGCGTTCAAGCCGCGCAATCTTGCCACCACTATTCCGCCGACCGTCGTCTTCCAGCCGGAGATATCGCCGTTCGTGAAGCTGTTCACCAAGCGCTCTCAATTGCGCAGTCCGCCGTCGCCGGAAGAGTACGCGGCGGCCCCATGGTGGGAGCGGGTCGTCTTCGACGGTGGCGAAAAGATCGTGCGCGACGGCAAGGGCCAGGTGCAGTGGTCGGGCTATCCGAGCCGCTTCCTGAACTCGCTGATCATCGCCATCACCTCGACAGTGCTGGCCGTCGGCATGGGCACGTTCACCGCCTATGGCTTCTCGCGCTTCAGGGTGAAGGGGGAGGCGGACCTGCTCTTCTTCATCCTGTCGACACGCATGCTGCCACCGGTGGTGGTCGCGATCCCGATGTTCCTGATGTACCGCGCGGTCGGCCTCAACGATACCCACATCGGGCTGATCATTCTCTACACCGCCTTCAACCTGTCCTTTTCGGTGTGGCTGATGAAGGGTTTCATGGATGAAATCCCGAAGGAATATGAGGAGGCGGCACTGGTCGACGGCTACACACGCATGGAAGCCTTCTTCAAGATCGTGCTGCCGGAGGCCGCCACCGGTATCGCCGCCACCGCCGTCTTCTGCTTCATCACGGCGTGGAACGAATACGCCTTCGCGCTGATCATGACCAACCGCCGCGCCCAGACGGCGCCGCCGTTCATCCCGAGCCAGGTCGGCTCGGGCCTGCCGGACTGGACGGTGATAGCCGCCGGCACCTTCCTGTTCCTGCTGCCGGTCGCCATCTTCACCTTCCTGCTCCGCAACCATCTGCTGCGCGGCATGTCCTTCGGAGCGATCCGCAAATGAGCTTTCGCGCCATCAATCAGAAATATCTGGANCTCTGCCAGCCCTGGAACATGACCCTGCACACCTACGGCCTGACCATCATCCTGATCGGACTGATCGGCTTCAACATCACCTCGAAGATCGCGCCCGAGGAACAGGCCGGCACCGGTCATGCCGCGGACGCGCGAAATCCGGGAGCACAGCATTGACCCAGATCGAGCTTCGCGGCGTCCAGAAATTCTTCGGTGCCGTCCAGGTCATCAAGGACGTCAACCTCAAGATCGCGGACAATGAGTTCATCGTGCTGCTCGGCCAGTCCGGTTGCGGCAAGACGACGACGTTGCGCGCCATCGCCGGACTGGAAACCATCGACGAGGGCGACATCCTCATCGACGGCAAGCCGGTCCAGCATCTGAAGGCCGCCGACCGCGACATCGCCATGGTGTTCCAGTCATTCTCGCTCTACCCGCATATGAGCGTATACGAGAACATCGCCTTTCCCTTGCGCGCCACGCGCAAGAGCAAAAGCGAGATCGACCAGGAAGTGCGCTCGGTCGCCAAGACGCTGCAGATAATGGATTTGCTGGCGAAGAAGCCGTCGGCGCTTTCGGGCGGCGACATGCAGCGCGTCGCGATCGGACGGGCGCTGGTGCGGCGGCCGAAGGCGATGCTCATGGATGAGCCGATCGGCGCGCTCGACGCCAAATTGCGCGAGGAGATGCGGGCCGAGATCAAGCGGCTGCATATCAAGCAGGGCTCGACCACCATCTATGTCACGCACGACCAGATCGAGGCGATGAGCCTCGCCGATCGTATCGTCATCATGCATGAGGGCGTGCTGCAGCAAGTGGGAACGCCCGACGAGGTCTATTCGCGGCCGGCCAATCTGTTCGTGGCCCAATTCGTCGGCAGTCCGGTGATGAATGTCGCCGACGCGGCGGTTGCCGAAACACCGTCATCGGCTTCAGTTACGGTTGGTGGAGCGGCTTCCGGCTTTGAGTTTCCGCGGGCGCTGCTGTCGAAACTCAACGGCCACGCCAGCGGCCAACTCGCACTCGGCATCCGGCCGGAAGGCGTCCTCATTCGCCGTGACGCGGCCGATGGCTTCATGGCCGTCGAGACGCAGATCGTGGAACCGCTCGGCTCCTTCGACATCGTCGACCTCAAGGTTGGCTCTAAAATGCTGCGGGCCCGCACGAAGAGCGGCTTCGTTGCCGGACCGGGCGAGAAGGTGTTTGCCCGAATCGATCCGACCCAGGCGCATTTCTTCGACAAGGCAAGCGGCAAGTCGCTTGAGGTGAGGCTCTGATGGCCCATATCCAGCTCAAGAACATCTCCAAGAGCTTCGGCAACCACACGGCCTTGACCGGGCTCGACCTCGACATCGCCGATGGCGAATTCTTTGTCCTGCTCGGCGAGACGGGCGCCGGCAAGACGACGACGCTGCGGCTGATTGCCGGCCTGGAGAAGCCGAGCGAGGGGCAGGTCTTCATCGACGGCGTCGACGTCGCCGACTGGGGCGCGGCCGAGCGCGACGTGGCGCTGGTGCTGCAACAGTATTCGCTCTACCCGCGCTACACGGTGCGCGAAAACCTCGAATTTCCGCTGAAACCGAAGATCCGCCGGCTGCCGGATGCCGAGATCAAGGACCGCGTCGACCGCGCCGCCCGCACGCTGCGGATCGAGCATCTGCTCGACCGCAAGACCGACCGCCTGNATCAAGGACCGCGTCGACCGCGCCGCCCGCACGCTGCGGATCGAGCATCTGCTCGACCGCAAGACCGACCGCCTGTCCGGCGGCGAGATGCAGCGCGTCTCCATCGGCCGCGCCATCGTGCGCAAGCCGCGCGTGTTCCTGATGGACGAGCCGCTGTCGGCGCTCGACGCCAAATTGCGCGAGGCGCTCCGTACCGAGTTGAAGAACCTGCAGATACAGCTTGGCGCCACCTTCCTGTTTGTGACCCACGACCAGATCGAGGCGATGTCGATGGGCGACAAGGTCGGCGTGCTCAACCATGGCCGGATCATCCAGACCGGCACGCCGCACGAGATCTACAACAACCCGCGCGACACCTATGTGGCGAGCTTCGTCGGCTCGCCGCCGATGAACCTCATCGACGGCAGGCTGGTGAACGGCCGCGCGGTGATGGCGCCATTGAATTTCGAACTGCCCTTTGCGGGGGGAGCCAAGATTTTTACGGGGGCTGGGGCGAGTGCGGCGACCGACGGTCGCCCGCTCGTCTTCGGCATCCGTCCGGAGGATGTTTATCTGGAAAGCGGCGCGCCGGTCGAGGCGCGTGTCCACGACGTCGAGAACCATGGCGTGGAAAAGATCCTGACGCTGCGGGTCGGCGATACAACTCTTCGCGCCACGGTGCCGGCCAGGACCGATGTCGCGATCGAGCAACCGGTGCGCTTTGCCTGGAATCCTGACAAGGTGGTGCTGTTCGACAAGGGCAGTGGTGTCAGCCTGCGGCACGCGTCATAGGGCGCGGCTATTTCGGCAGGTAGGTCTCGTAAGGCGTGTCGTTGATCAGCAGGATCACGCATTCCGTCTCCGAGAGGCACGCGTCGTCATGCATCTCATTGGCCTTCTGGGTCCAGTAGGATCCAGCTGGCAGTTCGACCTTGGTCGCTTCACCGCCTTCAATCTGCCAGTGCGCCCACAGACCCTGAATGACCACGGCGCGATAGTCTGCGGTGTGCGCGTGGACAGGCGCGCGCCAGTTGCCCGGGACTTTCAGCAAGGTTCCGGCAGGGCCTTTGGCCCTTTCGCCCCACAGTGGTCCCAGGCGCTGCGGCTGGTCCGGCGCCTCGGCGACGTAAGGGATCTTGCCTGCAGGGAGATAGCTGTCCTCGAGGGCAAAGGCGTGTCCGGGAATGACCGACAGGACACCAAGCGCGAGCAGTACGAAATGATTGGCCATGGGATTTTCCTCCACGGGCCAGATTATCCGCCGGAAGCTGGCCTGCAATGACGCTGCGTCCAAAAGACCAGGCAATTCCTCCAGCCGGAAGGATCGCAGCGATTTGTCGTCCCGACGTCAGGACGGCTTGTCGCCGGCACCAACGTGGCGCAGATGGCTTGGCGCCATGCCCATCACCCGCTTGAAGGCGCGGCTGAAGGATGCTTCCGAATCATAGCCTAGCTTCGCCGCCGCCACCGATACTCTCATGCCATCGCGAGCCAACCATTGCCTGGCCTGGTGCATGCGCACGCGCAGCACATATTTGGCCGGCGTCTCTCCGACCACTGTGGCGAAGCGCTTGGCAAAGGCCGAGCGCGAGGCTCCCATCATCCGCGCCAGCGCCTCGACGCTCCAATCGCGATCCGGCTGCAGGTGGATGGTCGCCAGCACCTTGCCGACGTCGGGATTGCGGACGGCGGCGATCCAGCCGGTGGCATCGCCACAGCCGTTCTCGACCCAGGAGCGGATGATCGTGGCGGCGAGCACATCGGCAAGGCGGGCCAGAATCCCCCCGGAGCCGACCCGATCCATCGTCACCTCGGAGGCCATCGCGTCGAGCAGATGCTGAATACCCGGGGCGTTCGCCATCAACTTATGTGCCTGCATGAGGGTGGGCATCATGTCGAGCAGCGGATGCGAGCCGTCGAGATTGAAATGCATGCTGCCGCAAAACAGCAAGGTCTTGGGCCCACTGCACTCGTTGGAGACGTCGTAGATGTTCTCGCACACCGGTTCGATCGTATAGCTGCCGATCGGCACCGGAGGCACGCCGGGCGCGCTGGCCAGGACATGCTCGTCGCCGCGCGGGATCAGAAGCGCGTCACCCACCGAGAGTTCGATCCACTCCCTGGCGGGTGAGAACAACCAGCAGCCCTGCTGGCCGATGAAATGAAACCGCGCCGCCCTCTGTGCGGGGAAGGAAACGGCCCAGGGCTCGCCCAACACGCAGCGGCCATAGTCGACGCCGTCGAGCCGCAATCCGCGCAGCATGTCGGTCAGAGGATCGCCAGAAGTCGACAGTGCCACTTTGGACGAATTGTAGTTCATTGCGGTGTTTCTAGCATGGGAACTCCAAGCCGTCACTCCCATGTTGCAGTGCGGCCGGATGCTGCGCTGCAGACAAACAGAAGACCGACCGCATAGCAGCCCCGGCGGCAAGGCCATGGAGCCGCGACGCTGCTGCCGTCGTAGTTCCTGCGCGGCCCAAAGCAGTCCGAATAGTCTCTCGCAACAGCCACCGCTGGCAACGGCTCGAGAACCCTTACGGTTTTCGGGCCGCTTGCGTCGTGATGGCGGCAACGAAGCGGTTGAGACTGTCCTCGACATAGACGGCCACTTCGATCGTCGGATCGAAGCTCCACCATAGCAACGAACCTTGCCAATGCGATGCCATGAGCAGGCCAACGTCTTGCGGCGGGTCGTCGATTTCGGCGAAGCAGGCCGCAAGAGCGGCGCATAGGAATGCCTTCCAGGCAGCGCCACGCGCCCTCAGAACGGGGTCGCGCAGATCCTCGCGCAAGACGAGCAGGCCTTCGGCATAGGTTTCGATGCCGCCATAGCCTTGCGATAGCGCAACCAGCAATTCGATGGCGCCAGCCGGGGTTCTTACAATGTCTGTGGCCAGCGTTCTGGTCTTGTCGTCAAGACCGTCCCAGGCATGCAGCAAGGTGCGCTGCTTCAACCGCGCTTTGTTCTTGAAGCGCTGCACCAGGGTTGCGCCTGAAAGGCCGCAGGCTTTTGCCAGACGCTCGAAGGTGAGGGCCTCCGGGCCGTGCTCGTGGATCAATCGCAATGCGGCTTCCAGCACCTGCTCGTCGGACCGGGTTTTGGGACGGGTCATCTTGACATCCTGATATAACCGAATGATCATTTATATATGATGCGGGCGGCGTGAGCCAGCTCGGATTTGATCGATGATGCTGTTTTGGAGAGTTCAATGACGCTGCAGGGGAAAGTTGCCCTGGTTGCCGGCGGCACACGGGGTGCCGGGCGTGGCATAGCGATCGAACTCGGCGCCGCCGGCGCCACGGTCTATGTCACGGGGCGGAGCACGCGCGGGCAGCCATCGGAGTATGCCCGGCCTGAGACGATCGAGGAGACGGCGGAATTGGTTACCGCGAATGGCGGCAGGGGCATTGCAGTGCGGGTCGATCATCTCATCGCCGATGACGTACGCGGCCTGGTCGGGCGCATCCGGGCCGAACAGGGTCGGCTCGACATACTGGTCAACGATATCTGGGGCGGTGAACAACTGTTGGAATGGAACAAGCCGGTCTGGGAGCACAATCTGGAGAACGGCTTGCGGATGATGCGCCTGGCCATCGACACGCATCTGATCACCGCGCACCATGCCTTGCCGTTGATGATCGAGCGGCCGGGCGGGTTGCTTGTCGAAATCACCGACGGTACCGCCGAATACAATGCCGGGCATTATCGCCTGTCGCCCTTCTACGACCTTG
Source organism: Mesorhizobium sp. LNHC229A00 (assembly GCF_000502415.1). Lineage (NCBI taxonomy): Bacteria > Pseudomonadati > Pseudomonadota > Alphaproteobacteria > Hyphomicrobiales > Phyllobacteriaceae > Mesorhizobium > Mesorhizobium sp. LNHC229A00. The sequence continues at coordinate 665,660 of NZ_AYWQ01000002.1, read as the reverse complement.
CCAAGGTAGCGGTGAACCGCATGGCTTGGGCCCACGCCAAGGATCTTGCGAAACACGGCTCCACATCGGTCTCGCTGACGCCGGGCTGGATGCGTTCGGAAATGATGCTGGAGCTTTACGGCGTTGCCGAGGAAAACTGGCGCGACGCCACGGCAAAAGTGCCGCATTTCGTCATTTCCGAAACGCCGCGCTTCGTTGGCCGCGCCGTTGCCGCTTTGGCGGCGGATCCGGATCGCGAGCGCTGGAACGGGCAGTCACTGTCCAGTGGCGGGCTGGCGCAAGTCTACGGTTTCACCGATTTGGACGGTTCGCAACCCGATGCCTGGCGCTATGTTCCGGAAGTTCAGGATGCCGGCAAACCGGCTGACGCGACAGGCTACCGATAAAGCAGAATTGCTCAGGCCGAACGCCCGTCGAAGTCGAAGATCGACAAGGTGGACGGGTCGAGACCGGTGACGCAATTGATGTTGACGTAAGCGCTGCGTTCGCCTTGGCTGGTGTCCTCGGCAAATGGATGGATGCCGCAGGTTCGGCAGAAGCGGTGTGCTATTCTCGCCTCGCCGAATGTGTAGCGGCCAAGGTCATCGCCCCAGGCGACGAGCGTAAGCTTGTCGTGTGGCACGGCCCATAGCAGCGCACCCTTGCGGGCGCAGATCGAGCAATTGCAGCGCACGACGCCCTCAAGTTCGCCCTCCACCTCGAACGCAACCTTGCCGCAATGGCAGCTGCCTTTGTACAGCATCAGTATCTTCCTGTCTGGCAGGTGCAAAGGCACGCTGGCCGGGTTATCCCTTCGGCAGTCCCAACGGCTGCTTGCCTTAAAGACGTTCCATTCTGGCGGAGTCCGACACCAACATGCAACCAATCCGCGACCGCCTCGAAACTATCATGTCACGTCTTACCAATCGTGTGGCCGACGAGAAGGTCTTCACGAAGCTCTATGCCGAAGCGGCGCGGGTCGCGGCTGACGCCAGCGATGCCCGCAAGAGAGTGGGCGTGACACTCGGCCCGCTCGACGGCACCATTGTCTCGATCAAGGACCTGTTCGATGTCGCCGGCGAGCCGACCACGGCCGGGTCGCTGATGCGCAGGACCGCCGCGCCGGCACAGCGCGACGCCGCCATCGTCAGCCGGCTTAGGCAAGCCGGTGCGGTCGTCATCGGCAAGACCAACATGACCGAGTTCGCCTTCACCGCGATCGGCGACAACATGCATTACGGCACGCCTGGCAATGCGACGGACGCGAGCCGCATCCCCGGCGGTTCGTCATCCGGGGCCGGTGTGTCCGTCGGTGAGGGGACGAGCGACATCTCGATCGGCTCCGACACCGGCGGCTCGATCCGCATTCCGGCGGCGCTCAATGGCGTCGTCGGCTTCAAGCCGACGGCGGGGCGCGTGCCGCTCTCCGGCGCCTTCCCGCTTTCGGGCACTTTGGACTCGGTCGGCCCGCTTGCGCGAACCGTCTCGCAATGCGCCGCCGCCGACTCGGTTATGGCCGGCGAAGTGCCGACGGAGTTGGTGGCCATTCCACTTGCCGGGCTTCGCATCGGCATTCCGCGCGGCGTTCTTTTCGGCGAGACGGAAGGCGAGCTTGCCGCCGCCTTCGAGTATTGTCTCGGCAAGATCGAACAGGCTGGCGCACGCATTACGGATCTGTCGATCGACGACATGATCGCGGATCTGCGCGCGGCCACCAAGCGCGGTTCGATCGCGGCGATGGAGGGCGCGGAAGTGCATGCTGACTGGCTGGCGACAGGCGCATCGGTGCCGGTCGACCCGCATGTCAGCGGGCCATTGTCGCGGGCGGCGCTGCTGCCGACGCCGGTCTATATCAGGGCGCTCGGCCGCCGTGCCGTGCTGGCCGCCGCCATGGATGAGCGGCTGGCATCGGTTGACGTGCTGGCGTTGCCAGCCACGCCGGTGACGGCGCCGGCCATCGCTTCCATGGCCGAGGATGCCGAGTTGCGTGACCGCACCGAAGCCCTGCTGCTGCGCAACACCCAGATCGCCAACCAGTTCGACCTTTGCGCAATCTCGTTGCCGATGCCGGGACCATCGCTGCCGATGGGGTTGATGCTCGTGGCGCGCAACGGCCATGACCGGCATCTGCTGCGGATCGCGGTGTCGGTGGAGAGGCTGCTGGGGGTTGATCGGCAGTGACTCGTAGATGACGGATCAATGCGATGAACAGTGCTTGCGTTCGCTGTCCTTGGCGGTGCGCACGATGCGGGTCGCGACCAGCCGGGGCAGGCTGTATTCCTTGCCGGCGAAGGTCTGGATGCGGTGCTCGATCGAGCCTCTGACGACGATCTTTCCGCTATAAAGCACGTCGGACTGAGCCGTTATCGCCTTGTCGGCCCGCGGCAATCCGCTGGTGTCGATCGACACGCCCTTGATGGTGCCGGTGCCAAGGTCGAGTGCGCTGCTCGACGGGCAGGGCGCCTTGAAGCAGCGTAGTCCGTTGTCGCAGTAGACATAGCTGCTCTCGGCCGCTGCGAATGACGGCGAGGTGCAGATGGACGAAGTTGCGACAATCAGAACTGCAACGCGAAGACCGGACATGGCCCGCAACGTCGCGGAGAATTGGGGCGAAACCGCGATGCTATATCCGCGCCGGAAATCGACGCCGGTAGTGATCGACCACTTCTGGATTGCGCAGATTGACAGGCAGTTTGTTGGCCAGCACCAGAAGGGCTTCGCCGGCCGCGCCGACGCCCATGCGCATCATCGATTCCTCGGTAATGCCTGCCATATGCGGGGTGACGATGACGTTGTCGAAGCCGAAATAGGGATGATTTGGCGGCAGCGGCTGCGTAGAGAAAACGTCGAGCGCGGCGCCGCCGACGCGGCGCTCCTGCAAGGCCTCAACCAGCGCGTCGTCATCGACGACCGGTCCGCGCGATACGTTGATCAGCAGTGCGTTGGGTTTCATGCGGGCGATGCGCTCGCGGCTGATCAGGCCGCGTGTCTCCTGCGTCAGCGGACAGCAGAGCACGATGATATCGCTCTGCTCGACCAGCGCGTCGATCGACAGGAAGCCGACCTTTTCCGGCGCCGGCTGCATGCTGCGTGTCGTTGCCACCACTTTGAGGTCGAAGCCGTGTGCGGCGATGTGGCCGACCGCCTGCCCGACGGCGCCGAGACCAACGATGCCGATGGTCTTGCCGGCGAGTTCGACGTTGGCATTGGCATGCTCGCGTCCGGCCAGCCAGCCCTTGGCGCGCAGGTCGCGGTCGACCCTGCGGAACTGCCGCAGCAGTGCAAGCGCGGTGAACATGACATGTTCGGCCACCGAGCGGGCATTGACCGCCGGCACGTTGGCCACGAGCACGCCGGCCGCCGCGGCCGCTTCCATCGGGATCATGTCGAGCCCGGCGCCATGGCGGATCGCGGCCCTCAGCTTCCATGCAACCTCGAACAGCGCCGGCGGCAGCGGCGCCCGCACGATGACGATGTCGGCATCCTTGGCTTCCCTCGCCAATGTGCCGGGGTCAAGCGCCGAAGCGATGATCAACTGGCCGGCGCCGGCCAGCTTGGCCGTGGCGCGCGGGTGCAGCGGATGCGTTGACAGGATCTTTGGCACGGTCTGGGTCACGGTCAGGCCCTTTCGAGTGCCGCGCCCGCGGGCGAAGCCGCCATGCCGCCCTCGATCAATCCCTTCCAATAGCTTTCCGCGCCTTGCAGATGGGCGCTCATCAGCGCCTGGGCGAGATTGCCGTCGCGGCGCAGCAGCGCCTCGTAGATCTGCACGTGCTCGGCGTGCGAGCGCACGCTGCGTTCGGGATCGTTGAAGTAGATCGGCAGGCGCTGCTCGCCCATCAGATAGTAGACGCTGCAGATATTGTGGAAGACGCTGTTCTTGGTGGCGCGCACGATCTCGAGGTGAAACTCGCGGTCCTCCTTGGCCAGACCTTCGCCAGCGGCGATGCGGTCTTCCGACGCTTTGAGGATTTCGCGCAGGCGCTCGAAATTCTCCTCGGTGGCGCGCGAGCAGGCAAGCTCGGCGGCCTTGATCTCATGGATCTTGCGCAACTCGACCGTCTCATAGATCTGCAAGGGATCAAGCGGCAGGCCGGCCCGTGCGAACAGCGCCAGCGCCTCGACGCTGGCCTGCTTGGTGTCGATGTAGATGCCTGACTTGGCGCGGCGCTCGACGATGCGCATTGCCTCGAGAATGGCGAGCGCTTCGCGGATCTGGCCGCGGCTGACGCCGAAATGCTCGGCCAATTCGCGTTCCGACGGCGTGCGGCCGCTCTCCTTGTCCGAATGGGAGAACAGATAGGCGGCGAGTTCCGCGAGAAGGTTCTTTTCTTTCATCGTCAATTGCGTTGCGCGTGCGCCTCCAGGAATCGCTCCGAAACGGTGAATCCCAATCCGGGCTTTTCCGGGATCGCTATCATACCGTCCTTGGCTTCGACAGTCTCTTCGACCAGATCGTGGATCATCGGGTTGGCGCCGAGCGAATACTCGACGGTGAAACTCGAAGGCGACGCGGCGCAGACATGCAGCCCGGCGAAGAAGCAGGGCGCGCCGGCCCACAGATGCGGTGCAAAGCGCAAATTGAAGGCGCTGGCGATGGTGCCGATCTTCATCGCTTCGCTGATGCCGCCGCAGAAGGCCGGGTCCGGCTGGAAGATGTCGGCGGCCTTGAGCACGGCGAGATCGCGGAAGGCATAGCGTGTCGCCTCGCTTTCGCCGGTGGCGATCGGAACGGCGCCGGAGGCGCGCACTTCGGCCATGCCTGCCTTGTCGTCGGCGATAACAGGCTCCTCGAACCAGGCGAGATCGAGGTCTTTGACGAGATGGATGAAGCGTTTGGCTTCCGCTACCGTGTAGGTGCCATGGGCGTCGACCATCAGCTCGACGTCGGGGCCGAGGGCCTGGCGTGCGGCGCGCACGCGGGCAGCGGAAACGTGTGCCGCCCCATCCATGGCGCCCACCCGCATCTTCAACGCCTTGAAGCCGCCTTTGGCGATGTAGGATTGCAATTGCTCGCCGATGGCATCGGCGGAGGCCCAGCCGCCCGAGGCATAGGCCTGCATGCGATCGACCTTGCGGCCGCCGAGAAGCCGCCAGACCGGTTGGCCCAGCGACTTGCCCAGGATGTCCCAGAGCGCGATGTCGACCGCGCTTATGGCGGCGACGCTCATCCCACGCCGCGCCAGTTGCGGCATGGCGTGGCCGGCATGGGCGGCACTTTGGTGGCGCACACCGTTGTAGAGCATCTCCCAGATGATGCCGATGTCGGCCGGGTCGCGGCCGATCAGCTGCGGCCCGACCTCGTGGTTCAGCATGTGGACGAGTGCGCCGTAGCTGCCGGCGCTGCCGGCTGCGTTCTTGCCTTCGCCCCAGCCGACCAGCCCGTCATCGGTTTCGACGCGCAGGATGGCGGCGTCGAAGGTCGTCACCTGGCCGAAGTCGCTGCGATGCTGCTTCGCGGCTTCGATCGGCACGCGGACCCACCAGGCCTGGACTGTCTTGATGCGCATGTTTTTCCCCAGCCCTGCCGCCGGTCGGGGCGGAAGGGCAAATTTCCCAGCGGCGGTCGACTACTTGATCAGCGGCAGCAGCGTTTCGGCGGTGATGCGCATCTGGTCGGTGTAGAATTTCTCGGTGAGCACGCTGGAGCCATGGTCCTGGATGAACTTCAGCTGCTCGGGCGAGATATCGACCGGGTGACGCTCGACCATGTCGGGATAGGGTGCTGCCGGCGTACGATCGACCGGGGCGACGAACTCATTGGTCAGTGCGCCGTCGTAGCCGACTTCTTTCAACGTGGCGACGATCCTTGGCCAGTCGATCTGGCCCAGGCCGGCGGCAAAGCGGTTGTTGTCGGCGACATGGAAGTCGAACAGACGCTTTCCGACCTGGCGGATAGCGTCATGCACGTTAAATTCCTCCATGTGGATGTGGTAGGCGTCGAGGCAGACGCCGCATTCTGGGCTGACCGCGTCAGCCAGCGCCAGGGCCTGGGCGCCGCGATTGAACAGATAGGTTTCGAAGCGGTTGAGCGGTTCGACGGCGATCTTGACGCCGACCTTCTTGGCATGAGTGAAGCATTCGCGGGTCGCGTCGACCACCCACTTCCATTCCTCTTCCTCGGTGCCGTCCGGGACCACCTTGCCGACTGTCGCCGGAACCAGCGTGATGATCTCGCCATCGAGCTCGCCGACCATCGTCAGCACATCCTTGACGTACTGCACGGAGCGTTCGCGCTGGCCCTGGTCCCTGGCGGCGAGGTTGCGTTCACCCAGCATCAAGGTCACCGCGCCCCAGCAGCGAATGCCATGCTCCTTCAGCAACGCCCGCGTCTCCTTGGTCTTGTACTGCGCTGGCTCGCCGGAAATCTCGATCGACTCATAGCCGAATTTCTTGATGCGCTTCAGCGTCGTCTCAAGCGGTTCCGCGCGCATCCAGTTGTGCGTCGAAAGATGCATGGTCTGTCCTTCCCAGATTCGTCCGTATGGTTTGCCTGCGACATGCATCGCCGCAAGACGACGCAAGGGTTCCTCCCCAAGGCATCCCCAGCCTTTTCCTGCAACTGGTTAGACCAATTGGGCCTGAAATGAGGTCTACAGCAAATTCCTCAAGACGGCAACAACTGTGGAAGCGCGACTTTCATGGTGAATTAGTTTGTTGATTACATTGCGATATGTGCCGTTATTTCGCGCTTTGGGAGTGCCTTTTCGGCGCATTCCAAGGCTTGACCAGATTGCCTTATTTGGTCATACCAGAATGACGGTGTCGGCAGAGCGTCCGACGCGATAAGACCAAAGTGACTGGCCCGGCTTTTATCAGGCGCTATGCTTGGTCATGACAAACAAGGAGGATGCCGATGCCGACGACAATGAAGGGCCCTGGGCTGTTTCTGGCGCAGTTCGCGGGCGATGCCGCACCGTTCAATTCGCTGGCGTCGATCACCAAATGGGCCGCCGGTCTCGGCTACAAGGGCGTGCAGATCCCGACCTGGGACGCGCGCCTGTTCGACCTCAAGAAGGCGGCGTCTTCCAAGGGCTATTGCGATGAGGTGAAGGGCATCTGCACTGACGCCGGGGTCGAGATCACCGAATTGTCGACGCATCTGCAGGGGCAATTGGTGGCGGTGCATCCGGCCTATGACGCCCAGATGGATGGGTTCGCGCCGCCGTCGGTGCACAACAACCCGAAGGCGAGACAGGAATGGGCTGTCGAACAGATGAAGTTCGGTGCCAAGGCATCGCGCAATCTCGGGCTGAATGTCTCGGTGTCGTTCACCGGCTCGCTGGCTTTCCCCTACCTCTATCCCTTTCCGCAGCGGCCCGCCGGACTGATCGAGGAAGCCTTCGGCGAACTCGGCAAACGCTGGAAGCCGATCCTCGACGCCTATGAAGACAATGGTGTCGATGTCGGCTACGAAATCCATCCTTCGGAGGACGTGTTCGACGGGGCGACCTTCGAGATGTTCCTCGACGCGGTCGGCGGCCACAAGCGCTGCAACATCAATTACGACCCTTCGCATTTCCTGCTGCAGCAACTCGATTATCTCGAATTCATCGACATCTATCACGAGCGGATCAAGGCGTTCCACGTCAAGGACGCCGAGTTCAATCCGACTGGACGGCAGGGCGTGTACTCCGGTTACCAGAGCTGGACGAACCGCGCCGGCCGGTTCCGTTCGCTCGGCGATGGGCAAGTGGATTTCGGCGGCATCTTCTCCAAGCTTACCCAGTACAACTACGATTCCTGGGCGGTGCTGGAGTGGGAATGCTGCTTGAAGCATCCGGAGGATGGTGCCGCCGAAGGGGCGCCCTTCATCCAGCACCACATCATCCGGGTGACGGAGAAGGCATTCGACGATTTCGCCGCCGGCACCACGGACAAGAAGCTGCTGCGCGCCATGATGGGAATTTGACACGGCTTTCCCTCCTCCCTCGGGGGAGGGGTATCTCACACGAGGGAGAAGAACATGGTTGGTGCATCGAAGTCGGAAACGGGAGGCGGCCCGATCCGCTACGGCATGGTCGGCGGCGGGCAGGGCGCATTCATCGGCGCGGTGCACCGGATCGCGGCGCGCATGGACAATGATTTCGTGCTGGTCGCCGGCGCCCTGTCTGCTGATCCGGCACGCGCGAAAGCCTCGGCCGCCGAACTCGGGCTCGATCCCTCACGCAGCTATGCGTCCTACGCCGAAATGGCCAAGGCCGAGGCGAAGCGCTCGGATGGCATCGAGGCGGTGGCCATCGTCACTCCCAACAACGTGCATGTGCCGGCGGCCAAGGCCTTCCTGGAAGCAGGCATCCACGTGATCTGCGACAAGCCGCTGGCAACGACCCTGGCCGAGGCGAAAAAGCTTGCGGCGATCGTCGAAAAGACCGGCAAGGTGTTCGTGCTCACCCACAACTACACCGCCTATCCGATGGTGCGGCAGGCGCGTGAAATGGTCGCCAAGGGCGTGCTCGGCGACATCCGCATCGTGCAGTCGGAATATCCGCAAGACTGGCTGACCGAGGACCTCGCCGCCACCGGCCAAAAGCAGGCGGCGTGGCGTTCAGACCCCAAGCAGGCGGGCGCCGGCGGTGCGCTCGGGGATATCGGCACCCATGCCTACAATCTCGCCCGCTTCGTCTCCGGGCTCGAACTCGACTCCCTGTCGGCCGATCTCGACGCCTTCGTACCGGGCAGGCTGCTCGACGACAATGTCAACGTCATGCTGCGTTTCAAACCGACGGGAAAAACGCATCCGGCCAAGGGCATGATCTGGGCGAGCCAGGTGGCGCCCGGTCATGAGAACGGCCTGAAGCTGCGCATCTATGGTTCGAAGGGCGGGCTGGAATGGGTGCAAGCCGATCCCAACTATCTCTGGTACACGCCGTTCGGCCAGCCGAAGCAGTTGATCACCCGCAACGGCGCCGGCGCGCTGCCGGTGGCGGGCCGCGTCAGCCGCGTACCGTCAGGCCATCCCGAGGGCTACCTCGAAGGCTTCGCCAACATCTACCAGGAGGCCGCACGCGCGATCCGCGCGGCACGCAAGAAGGGTGGCAAGCCGGCAAAGGATGTCGTCTTCCCGACCATCCAGGACGGCGTCGAGGGCATGGCCTTCATCGAGGCCTGCGTGAAGTCGTCGAAGAAGAATGGGGCCTGGACCAAGCTGTAAGAGGCGCCGAGCAACGAAGGGGCGGGAACAACCAGCCGGTTGTCAACATTGGGGGAGGGCGTCGATGAAGATCGGCATGTGCATGTTCTTGTGGACGACGGCGGTATCGAAGAAGCACGAGCCGCTGCTTCGCGACATCAAGGCAACCGGCTTCGACGGTGTCGAAATCCCAATCTTCGCCGGCACGTCGGACGACTACAGGAAACTGGGCGAATTGCTCGACCGTATCGGGCTGGAGCGGACCGCCGTATCAGCCATGGGCGATCCGGGGATGAACCTGATTTCTGCCGATGCTGCAACGCGCAAGGCCGGTATCGACTACATGAAATGGGCCATCGATTGCGCCGATGCGCTTGGCGCCCGCACGCTGAGCGGACCGCTGCATTCGACGCTCGGCGCTTTTTCCGGGTCCGGACCGACCGCCGCCGAAAAGAAGCGCTCGATCGCCTCGCAGCGTGCCATCGGCGACCATGCCGGCAAGCGCAACGTCACCATCGGGCTGGAGGCGCTGAACCGCTTCGAATGCTATCTTCTCAACACCATGGCAGACCTATCGGAGCATATCGATGCCATCGACCGGCCGCACATCAAGGCAATGTACGACACGTTCCACGCCAATATCGAGGAAGCGGACCCGATCGGCGCCTATACGAAGCATCGCGGCAATGTCGTGCATATCCACATATCGGAGAACGATCGCGGCGTGCCCGGGCGTGGCAACATTCCGTGGAAGGAGACCTTTTCCGCCATCCGCAAGAGCGGTTATGACAACTGGCTGACGATCGAAGCGTTCGGCCGCTCGCTGAAGGATCTGGCGGCGGCGACCAAGGTGTGGCGGGATTTTTCCGAGACGCCGGAAGCCGTCTATCGTGACGGGTACAGGCATATCAAGAACGGCTGGAGGAACGCGGGATAAGAAGCCGATCTCGCTGCGTCAGCGATCCTTCGCGCCCCCGCTATCCCGCCGGCCTCTAGTAAGTTTTACATCACAAGCTATCCCTGCTGGGCCTGGATTCTATTGTAGTCGTGGATCGTCCGGCTCAGCCGGCGGCGCAGGAAGTTGGATATGTTGTCGAAAATGAAGACGACGAGCAGGATCAGCAGCACCATGTAGAAGACGTTGGCCCAGTTGGAATTGGTACGCATCGCTTCCCACAGTTTCAGGCCGATGCCGCCGGCGCCGACGGCGCCGATGATGGTGGCGCCGCGGGTGTTGGATTCCCACTGGTAGAGCGTCTGGCTGATGAAGACCGGGATCACTTCGGGCATCACGCCGTAGCGCTGCACCAAGATGCCGTTGGCGCCGGTCGAGAGCACGCCTTCGCGCGGCTTGTCGTCGATGTTCTCCAGGCCTTCCGAATAGACTTTGCCGAGGGTGCCGATCTCGGTGAAGAAAATCGCTGCACTTCCCGCCAGGGGGCCGGGGCCAAAGGCGCGGGTGAAGAACAGCGCCCAGATCAGCATGTCGACCGAGCGCATGAAGTCGAAGAAGCGCTTGAGCACCTGGCTGAGCATGCCACTCGGCGTAATGTTGCGCGCCGCGAAGAAGGCAAGGGGGAAGGCGACGATGCCGCCGAGCAGCGTGCCGAGGAAGGCCATGACAATGGTCTGCAGGAGCTTCGTCCAGACGTCGCCGTGCTGCCACTGGGCGTTGTTCCAGATGTTGTCGCCGGCAAGAGCAAGGTTGGTGGTACCTGGTTTCAGCTCCGGTCCCGAGATGATCAGCGAGATCACTTCCCGCGCTGATTTGCCAAAGAAGGGCGAGCGCGTGTCGAAGACGAAGTTCGCCCAGCCGAGGAAGCGCTTGCGCACCTTGACGCGGTCGACAGTGACGCGCACCTCGCCGACGAAGCCCATCTTGGCCACCACCTCGTCGTCATGGGCGGTGATCCAGTCCGGTACCGCGTCCGTGACCACCGGCTTGCCGCTGGTCAGCGAAACAGACACGGTCTGGCCGTTGGCGACGATTGTCGCCTGCGTCTTGTCGAAGGTGACGGATTTTGCCGGACCGTCGATCAGCACGGTGAAGGTGCCGTCTGGATTCCTGACCACCCAGTCGGGATTCGGGTTGTCGCCCAGCGCGGAAAAGCGCGGGTATTTGGGCGTGATCTCCGGCTGGTCGAGACGGAATTCCGGCTGCAGATCGTAGCTGATCCATTGCGTCAGGAAGAGCGGCAGGCGCTCCCAGTGCGATTCCCGCAGGACCTGCGGCAGGCTGAAGAACCACAAGGCATAGATCAGATAGAGGAGCGTACCGACGAACAGAAGGAGCGGACCGAAGCGCTTGTATGCCGGGCGCCGGAACACCTGCGGGTGTCGGGCCTCGATCGACAGCATCTCCTCGGCGGTCATGGTCGTTTGTCCTTCCATTTGGCCATGACCTCTTCCGAAGACCGAATGCCACTTTTCGGGGTCATGGCCTAAGCCCCCATCATAAAGGCTTGTTCGCCGACCAGCTTGCGCCGAAGCCAGGCGGAAAACTGGTCGATGATGAAGATGGTGGTGAACAGGAGCAGCACCAAAGCCAGCGTCTTGGCGCCGAAGCCGCGTGAGATGGAAAGCTTCAGCTCCTCGCCGATGCCACCGCCGCCCACGGCGCCGATGATGGTCGAGACGCGGACGTTGATCTCCACGCGCAGCAGCGTGTACGACATGAAGTTGGGCAACACCTGCGGCAGGCCGGCAAAGCGAACCCGCTCGAACCAGTTGGCGCCGACCGCGCGCAGGCCTTCCTCGGCTCGCATGTCGATGTTCTCGTTGATCTCGTAGAACAGCTTGCCGAGCGCGCCGATGGAATGCAGGCCGATGGCGATGACGGCGGCGATCGGACCGGTCGAGACGATGGCCGCGAACAGGCCGGCGATGACGATTTCGGGAAAGGCGCGCAGCAATTCCATGAAGCGCTTGACCACCAGCCTCAGTGCCGGATGGGGTGTCAGGTTGCGCGCCGCGGTGAAGGAAAATGGCACCGCGAAGACAAAGCCGATGAAGGTCGAGACCAGCGCGACGTTGACGGTGGTCAGCATCAGTTCGAAATATTCGGGGATGTAGAAATCGCCCCAGACGTGGACGCGGCCAAGCGGGAAGTTGAATTCCTGGGTGCCGGTGTCGTGCGGCGAGGCGATATCGAACAGAGCCCGCCAGACGTCGTTCCAGTCCTTGGGGACCAGCCAGCTCAGGAAATCCAGAATATGCGGCAGCCGGTCGAAGAAGTGCCCGGCGTTGGCTTCGTCGGCGAACCACATGCTGGCGAACATGGCGGCGAGCAGCAGGCCGACGCCGAGCACGGTATAGAACCGGCGCAGCGACGTCTGGCGTCGCCAGGCAGCGGCCATCTGGTGGGTGTCGCCGGAGGGGGCTGTCACGGAAAGGGTCATGATGGGAGATGCAAAAAGGGCGGTACTTCAGGTACCGCCCTTTTGCAATTTCGCCGTTAGCCGCCGATAGCTGCCTTACGGGCTTCGACGATGACGCTGTAGAAGTCCGGCTTCACCGGAACATAGCCGGTAAAATCGCCACCCTCGACGCCTTCGAAGCAAGCCTTGTCCTTCTTGGGCAGATCGGTGAAGAAGGTGGTCAGCTTGGCGGTCATGTCGTCGCCGATCGCGGTGCGCACGACAAGCGGGCCGTTCGGGATCAGGCCCGAGCGCCAGACTTCGACGAAGTCGTTGGGGTCGACGGCGCCCTTGGCGACTTCCTTGTGGAATGTGCCGGAGGTGTAGCCGTTCTTGAAGTCGCCGATGCCCGAGGAATCGTCGACCGCGACGTCGACCTTGCCGTCACGCACGGCCAGGACGTTGTTTTCGTGGCCGCCATTGAACTGGGTCGAAGCGAAGAAGGTTTCATTCGAGGCACCGGTGTCCTTCGGAATCTGGGTCAGCGGGATCAGATAGCCGGAGGTCGAATCCGGATCGGCATAGCCGAGCCTCTTGCCCTTGGCCGACTTGATGTCGGTGATCCCCGACGTCTTCAGCGCCAGCCCGATCGAATAGTAGCCGGTGGAGCCGTCGGTCTGCTTGGTGGTGAGGATCGGGGTAACCGCCTTCGGATCCTTGAGATAGACGCTGGCGTAGCCGGAAGCGCCGAGTTCGGCGAAGTCGAGCGTCCCGCCGAGCAGGCCCTGGATGACGCCGTCATAGTCGGCGGCGGGGAACAGCGAGACCTTCTCGAAGCCAAACTCTGCCTTCAGGTGATCGGCCAGGCACTGGTAGTTGCGCAGCCGGTCGGTTTCGTTTTCACCGCCGAGAATGCCGACGCGAAATTCTTTCATGTCGGCGGCATGGGCCATGCTGGTGGCCATGGCGAGCACCGAAACGGCGCTGAAAACCATCTTCCTGAACATCTGTTATCTCTCCTGTAGGTTCCGGCCCCGCGCCGGCAGCGTTCTTGATCTTGACAAGTGCCCTTGACGCGGGCGGACGATCCAGGCTGCTCACTTTTGGCCCGTAATGGGCTCAGTATCCCGGGAATGCGGGTTCGAGCGGTCCGGCGGATGCGGCGATCTTCTGCTTGAAGGCAACACTGGTGGAGGTGATGACCTCCGATATCTCGCCGCCATTGCTGTCGGCGCCATAGACAAGACGCACGGCTTGGCGGTCGAGCTCTTCGGGCGGGCCGTCGAAGACGACCTTGCCGGCGGCCATGCCAATGATGCGGTTGCAATAGGTGCGGGCGGTATCGAGCGTATGCAGATTGGTGACAACGGTGATGCCTTCGCGCAGGTTGATGTCCTGCAGCGAATCCATCACCACCTTGGCGTTGAGCGGGTCGAGCGAGGCGATCGGCTCGTCGGCGAGGATCACCCTGGGCTGCTGCATCATGGCGCGGGCGATTGCGACGCGCTGCTGCTGGCCGCCCGACAGCGTACCGGCGGGCTGAAGTGCGGTGCGGGCGATGTCGAGCCGCTCGAGCGCGGCGACCGCCTCGGCGCACTCGGCGCGCGAAAACATGCCTAGAAGATTGGACAGGGTCGAACGGTGGTTCAGTTTGCCGAGCAGCACGTTGGTCAGCACGTCGAGGCGCGGCACCAGGTTGAACTGCTGGAAGATCATGGCGCAGTCGCGCTGCCAGCGCCGCAGCGGCGAGCCGCGCAGCTGGGAGACCTCGGCGCCGTCAAAAAAAATCGACCCCTGGCTGGGGTCGACAAGACGGTTGATCATGCGAAGAAGAGTTGACTTGCCGGCGCCCGAACGACCGATGACGCCGACCATCTGCCCCTGCGGGATCGAGATGCTGACGTCGCTGACGGCAGTGTTCTTGCCAAATCGTCGGCTGACGCCGCGGATTTCGAGTGTGGCAGAGCTTGCTGACATGGGCTGGTTCCAGTCCGGTCCATATTGATCGTCAGGCACTCGCCTAACGCAGCCACATGAACCTGCCGTGTCGCGATGATGTCAGTTTTGTTACGCTCCACAGGGGCGACGGCTGAAGCGCGTCGCGCTTCAGGTCTTTTGTTTTTATGCATGTCGTTCTCCCGACACCGAGGTCACTTTCGGCGACATGCATTGGCGCCTGGCGGGCGATCAGCCGAGCACCAGCAATTCCTCGAAATGCTTCATGTCGCGGAATGCGCAGAAGGCGGGAGCCTTGATCTCGATCACCGGCGCCTGGCGCGCGAAAAGCGCCAGGCAATCGTCAACCCGCGCCTGCCACGCGGCGGCTCCATCGTCATCAAGGCGCTGGATCTGATAGGCGAAGGTGATGTGGAAGACGTAGGTGTCGTGATCGGGATGGCGGTAGCCGAACGGCACCGCGAGCGCATCGCGCCATTGACGCATGATGCGCACATCCTCGTCCGTCGCGCCGGCGACGGTGAGGCCGGTCGGCACGATCTCGACCACCTTGATGTTGAATGGGCCGAAGCCCTCGAACCCTTTCAAGCGCCCCAGATAGAGGCGGGTCATGGCGTCGATGCTGGTGTCGAGCGGCACGTCCTGCGGCCAGTAAGGCAAGCGGCGGCGATATTCGATGATGCCCTGGAACAGCGTCATGTGCAGGCTGGAGACCGGCGTGAAGGCGAGGCGGTCGGCATCAGGCATCGCCAGCATCTTCTCGCGGACGGCCAACACCACCGCTTCCGAATGCGAGCCGCCGACTAGATGGCTGACGACGGTGTTGCCCGGCTCGAGGAGGAAGTTGCCTGAGGAATCGTAGCGCGTGCCAAGATGCGCCGGCGACGCCGGGTTGGAGCCGGCGAAGAATCCGGCGAGCGAGGGTTTGATGGTGTCGAGCATGGCGATCTCCTTGAAGGAGATCGCGTCCTGTCCGAGTCCTGTGTCAAGGATATGAACAAGCCGGCGATCTGGCGAAGATGTGAGGGCTATGCCCCTTTGCCCGATGCACTTTCCTCGTATTTCTCCAAAAATGCTTCGGCCGTCAGCTCCCGAAAATCGTCGAGCGCGGCGCGCAGCCTTGCGTGATCCCAGTCCCACCAGGCAAGCGCCTGGTAGCGCGCGGCGGTGCGGCGGTCGAAGCGCTCGCGGATCGGTTTTGCCGGTACCCCGGCGACGATGGTGTAGGGCGCGACGTCTTTCGAGACGACCGCTCCGGCGCCAACGGCGGCGCCGTCACCGATGGTGACGCCGGGCAGGACGGTCGAGCCGTGGCCGAGCCAGGTGTCGTGGCCGATGGTGACGCGCTTGGCGCGGCGCTCAGCGAAGAATTCACTCTCATGCTCGGCGTCGTCCCAATAGTCGGAGGCGCGATAGGTGAAGTGGTGGAGCGTCGGCCGCCAGGTCGGGTGGTTGGTGGCGTTGAGGCGCACGCTGGCGGCGATGTTGGCAAACTTGCCGATCGTCGCGCACCAGACCGCGCAGTCCTGCATCATGTAGGAATAGTCGCCGAGCTCGCTTTCCGAAACCCGGCTGCGGTCGGCGATCTCGGTCCAGCGGCCGAGTGTCGAGTTGTGCACCTCCGCCGTCGGGTGAACCAGCGGCGTCTCCGATAGCTTCCTGGTCATGCGGCGAGTTTTCCCGGAGCGAAGGCGGTGACGTCGATGATGCGGTCGGCCACCGCCTCGCGCACATCGTGATCGTGGAAGATGCCGAGCAGGGCAACGTCAGCCGCCTTCTTGGCGGCGATGAGTTCGATCACCACGTCGCGGTTCGTCGCGTCGAGCGATGCGGTCGGCTCGTCGAGCAGCAGGATGGGGTGCTCGGTGATGAAGCCGCGCGCGATGTTGACACGCTGCTGCTCGCCGCCCGAGAAGGTTGCCGGCGGCAGCATCCAGAGTTTTTCCGGGAGGTTGAGCTGGGCCAGCAACGCGCGTGCCTTGGCTCGGGCCGCCTCGCGCTCCTCGCCGCGTTCAACCAGTGGCTCGGCGACGACGTCGAGAGCCGAGACGCGCGGCACGGTGCGCAGGAACTGGCTGACATAGCCGATCGTCTGCCGGCGTACGGAAAGCACGGTGCGCGGGCTGGCATGGGCGAGGTCGATCAGTCCGTCCTCGTGCCTGACGATGATCTGGCCTTCGTCGACGGCGTAGTTGCCGTAGAGCATCTTCAGGATCGAGCTCTTGCCGGCGCCGGACGGGCCGCCGAGCACGGTGCATTCACCGGCCTTGATCGAGAACGAAACGCCGGTGACGACGGGCAGTTTGATGCCGTCGCGCAGATGCATGGTAAAGCTTTTGGCAACGTCGGAGACAACGAGTGGGGTCGGCATCAGAAGGTTCTCCAATCGTCGATGGTCGGCCGGACACGCGCCATCATCACACCTGCAAAATCGAGGAAACGAGCAATTGCGTGTAGGGCGCGCGCGGGTCGTCGAGGACGCGGTCGGTGAGGCCGCTTTCGACGACGCGGCCGTCCTTCATCACCATCATGCGCTGTGACAGAAGCCGCGCCACGGCGAGGTCGTGGGTGACGACGATCGCGGCCAGGCCAAGGTCGGTGACCAGCCCGCGCAACAGGTCGAGCAGGCGTGCCTGCACCGAGACATCAAGGCCACCGGTAGGCTCATCCATGAACACCAGCCTTGGCCCGGTGACGAGATTGCGGGCGATCTGCAGCCGCTGACGCATGCCGCCGGAAAAGGCGCGCGGTTCGTCGTCGATGCGGTCTTCCTCGATCTCGACGCGTGATAGCCAGTCGACCGCCGTGGCGCGGATCTTGCCGTAGTGGCGGTCGCCGACCGCCATCAGCCGTTCACCGACATTGGCGCCGGCCGACACCGTCATGCGCAGGCCATCGGCCGGGTTCTGGTGGACAAAGCCCCAGTCGGTGCGCATCAGGAAGCGGCGCTCGGCCTCGCTCATGCGGTAGAGCTCGCGGAACTGGCCATCGCGCATGCGGTAGCTGGCGGTGCCCGACGAAGGCAAAAGCCGTGTCGACAGGCAGTTGAGCAGTGTCGTCTTGCCGGAACCGGATTCACCGACGACAGCCAGGACTTCGCCGGGCCACAGGTCGAAGGAGACATTGTCGCAGCCAACGCGCGAGCCATAGAATTTGGAGAGCGCCGAGACGCGCAGCAGCGGTTCGTCGGTCATTGGGCCGGCTCCATTTTTCCCGCGGCAAGATCGGTTTCGGGGGCAAGGTGGCCGCGATGGCCGTCGGCGCGCCGCTTCTCGCAATAATCGGTGTCGGAGCAGACGAACATGTGGCCGCCATGGTCGTCGAGGATGACCTCGTCGAGATAGACATTCTCGGCCGCGCACAGCGCGCAGGGCTGATCGAAAGTCTGCACCTCGAACGGATGGTCCTCGAAGTCGAGGCTGACGACATCGGTGAAGGGCGGCACCGCATAGATGCGCTTTTCGCGGCCGGCGCCGAACAGCTGCAGGGCCGGCGAGCGGTGCATCTTGGGATTGTCGAATTTCGGCGTCGGCGACGGGTCCATGACATAACGGCCCTCGACCTTGACCGGATAGGCATAAGTGGTGGCGATGCGGCCGTGCTTGGCGATATCCTCATAGAGCTTCACATGCATGAGGCCGTATTCCTCCAACGCATGCATTTTCCGCGTTTCGGTCTCGCGCGGCTCGAGGAAGCGCAGCGGTTCGGGGATCGGTACCTGGTAGACCAGCACCTGGCCCGCGGTCAGCGGATGCTCGGGAATGCGGTGGCGTGTCTGGATGATGGTGGCGCTGGCGGTATCGGTGGTGACCGCGACATTGGCGACCTTCTTGAAGAACGCACGGATAGACACGGCGTTGGTGGTGTCGTCGGCGCCCTGGTCGATGACCTTCAGCACATCGTCGGGGCCGATGATCGACGCGGTGACCTGCACGCCGCCAGTGCCCCAGCCATAAGGCATCGGCATTTCGCGCGAGGCGAACGGCACCTGATAGCCGGGGATGGCGATGCCCTTGAGGATCGCCCGGCGGATCATCCTTTTGGTCTGCTCGTCGAGATAGGCGAAGTTGTAGGTGGCGATGTCTGTCGGTTGCGCAGTCATTCCGCTGCCTCCTTTTTTTCTTCCGCCTTCGCTGGATTTTCGCGAGCTTCGTACTCGGCGCGGATGCGGCGCACGAGGTCGAGTTCGGCCTGGAAGTCGACATAGTGCGGCAGCTTCAGATGCTCGACGAAGCCGGTCGCCTGGACATTGTCGGAATGCGAGATGACGAATTCCTCGTCCTGGGCGGCGGCGACGATGTCCTCGCCGAGTTCTGAGGCACGCAGCGCCCGGTCGCAGAGCGCCATGGCCATCGCCTTGCGCTCGCTCTGGCCGAAGACGAGGCCGTAGCCGCGGGTGAATTGCGGCGGCGCCTTGGCCGAGCCCTTGAACTGGTTGACCATCTGGCATTCGGTGACGCGCACCGTGCCGAGCGGCACGGCGAAGGGCAGTTCGGGAACGTCGAGTTCCAGCTCGACCTCGCCGATGCGGATTTCGCCGACAAAGGGATGATTGCGGGCATAGCCGCGCTGGGTGGAATAGCCGAGCGCCAGCAGAAAACCCTCGTCGCCGCGCGACAGCGCCTGCAGGCGGATGTCACGCGCCATCGGGAATTCCAGCGGCTCGCGCGTGATGTCGCCGGGCACATGATCGCCAGGCATCTGGCCATCCGGTTCGATCAGGCCTTCACGGGCGAGGATCGCCGAGACGCGCGGCATCGCCTGCGCTTCCGTCTCGCGCCGCAAGGGCTCGGCGACATCGGCACCGGCGGCGAGCTCGGGGTCGAGCAGGCGGTGCGTGTAGTCGAAGGTCGGACCAAGCAACTGGCCACCGGGCAGGTCCTTGTAGGTCGCCGACACACGCCGCTCGACCAGCATGGTGCCGGTGTCGATCGGTCTGGAATAGCCGAAGCGCGGCAGCGTGGTGCGGTAGGCGCGCACCAGGAAAATCGCCTCGATCATGTCGCCGCGCGCCTGAACGATGGCCAGCGCGGCCAATTCCCTGTCATAGAGTGAGCCTTCGCTCATCACCCTGTCGACGCCGAGCGCCAGCTGTTCGACGATCTGGTCGAGGCGAAGTGCGGGCACCGAGCGGTCGCCGCGCCGGCGGTCGGCAAGCAGGCTGTGGGCGTTGGCAATGGCGGCTTCGCCACCTTTTACGGCGACATACATCTTACGCCTCCATCGTCTTGATACGCGTCGTGCGCGGCAGGCAGGCTATGCCGTCAGATGTGGCGAGGACGATGTCGACGCCGCGCGGAAAGCGCCTGATATTCTGCTTCCACTGCTCGACGAAATGGCGCGGCATCCGTGCCGGCGCGATCGTGGCGCTGGTTTCGATACCCGGGCCTTCCAGCAACAGCGGGGTCCCTGAAGTGAGATCGCCGACCTGCAGGATCAGCGTCGTCGATCGGTCGGGATAATCCTGCGTGCCCTGCGAAAAACCGTCGAGCGCCATCATCTCGGCCGGCGTGGCAACAAACGCGAAATGCGCGTCGGGCGGCGTGTTGGCCAGCGGCGCGCCCGTATGGAAACCAAGCCAGGACCCGATCGCGGCGGAGGCATGGAGGGCAGGGTCGAGCCAGAGCGGCGTGTCGTTGTCGCATAGCGCCAGTGCCACGGCGCCCGATGTCGCCGAGAGCGGAGCCGGTGGGCGGGCCAGGGCCGGCAAGGGCTGGAAGCTGCCCGGCCGCGCCATGGCATCCATGACGGCCCGAAACACGGTCTGAGCGTTGAAGACCGGATCGGCGAAACCGCCCTCGATCGATTGCGCAGCGATATCCATCAATCTTCTCCGCGAACCATGGTGAAGAAATCCACCTTCGTTGCCGCCGTCTCGGCGCGGCGTTTTTCGTGGGCAGCGGTGAGAGCCGAGCGTAAAGGCGTAATGAGCCTGGTCTCGACCTCGGTGCGGCGGGCAGGGTCCTGCCAGAGCGCGTCGGCTATTGCTCCCAGCTTCGCCTTCTGCTTGTCGCGGCCAAGCGCGTAGCAATGGCCGACCTGCCCGGATGGCAGCCGGACAGTGGCACGCGTGACGGTCGCCTCGCCGAAATTGAAGGGCGCGCCGCCGCCGCCGATGCGGCCACGCAGCGTGACCAGGCCCGTCTCGGGACCGCGCAGAAGTTCGGCTTGCGAAGGCAGGCCGGACTCGTTCCAGAGCCGGACGATGTCTTCGCCGCTCGATTGCGCCAACGTCGCCATGGCGGCCTTGCGCTCGGCCTGGTCGCGGGCTTCCTGTCCTCGCATCGCCAATTTCCTCTTCATTATATTTGTCTATTGATATAGACAACTATACAAATTATACCTAATACCTAGCGCGAGTCCATGACGGGTGGATGACATCTGACGGAAAGCGGGGGCAATCCATGAGCGAACGACAGCAAGCCGACAGCATCGAGCGACGCAGCGGCGTCTCACTGTGGCGCCAGATCGCCGACAGGATCCTGCAATCGATCGCTGCCGGCGATTTCGCCGAAAATGCCGCGCTGCCGCCGGAGGTGGCACTGGCCGAACACTATGGCGTCAACCGTCACACGGTGCGCAGCGCCATATCGGCGCTTGTGCAGGAAGCGGTGCTGCGGGCCGAGCAGGGACGCGGCACCTTCGTCCTGTCGCGCAAGCGGCTGTCATATCCGATTGGCGCGCGGACACGCTTTTCAACTGGCCTGCAGGGGCAGACGTCGGAACGGCACATCGTGCTGCTCGCTTCGTCGGTCGAGCCCGCCAGCCAGCGCGTGGCCGAAGGCCTTGGCCTTGCCAGGGGCGCCGAGGTGATCCGGTTGGAGACACGCGGCGAGGCTGACGGACGGCCGGTGTCGCGCGCCGCCGGATGGTTCGATGCCAGACGCTTTGTCGGGATCGACAAGGCGATGGCGCAAACCGGTTCTATCACCGCCTCGCTCGCACGTTTCGGTATCGACGATTATCTCAGGCAATCGACCGTGCTCTCGGCGCGCCATGCCGACGCCGCCGATCTCGCCGATCTCGACCTGCAGCCGGGCGCCATCGTCCTGGTCACGGTGGCGGTCAACGTCACGCCCGACGGCCAGCCAATCCAGTTTTCGGAGTCGCGTTTTCCGGCCGAGCGAGTGGAGTTGAAGCTGTCGGCGCTGTGACGCCTGGCTATCCGATCTCGATCACGGCCTTGATCAGGCCCGACTTTTCGTGGGCCCAGCGTGCGAGATCGCCTGGCGTATCGGCCAGCGTGGTGCGGTGGGTGACAAGCTTGGACAACGGCACGGCACCATTGCGGATCGAGGCCGCGACATGGTCGAAGTCGGCGCGCAACGCATTGCGGCTGCCGATCAATGTCATTTCTCGCTTGTGGAACTCGGGATCGGAAAAGGCAATGTCGTCCTTGACGACGCTGACCAGTACCAGCGCTCCGCCATGCGCGACGTGGGCGAAGGCCGATTGCACCGATCGCGTGTTGCCGGTGGCGTCGAAGACCACGTCGAAGCCTTCGCTGCCGGTCGCATCACGCACCAGATCGGACACGGGTGCTTGCGAGCCGTCGAGAATCGAAAAGCCGAGTTCACTCACCGCGAAGACCAGTCTTTCGGTGCTCATATCGAGAAGTGTCACATCCAACCCGGCAATGCGGGCGAAGATGGCGGTGCCGAGCCCGATCGGCCCGGCTCCGATGACCAGAGTGCGGGCGCCAGGCTCGGCCCGGGCGCGCCGGACGGCATGCGCCCCGATGGCCAGGAATTCGACGGCGGCGGCGTCGGCGAGCGACAGGCCGTTGGTGGGATAGAGATTCTCAGCCGGCACCAGGATCTGTTCGCACATGGCGCCGTCGCGGTGCACGCCGAGCACTTCGATCCTGACACAGCAATTGGGCTTGCCATGCCGGCAGGCGATGCATTTGCCGCAGGAAAGATAGGGGTTGACGATCACCGGTTCGCCAAGGGCGAGGTCGACGCCTTCGCCCCGCTCGATCACGGTGCCGGAGACTTCATGGCCCATGACGCGGGGATAGGCGAGGAAAGGGTGCTTACCCTCGAAGATATGGTAGTCGGTGCCGCAGATGCCGACATGACTGACCGCCACCAGAGCCCAGCCGGGAGGCGGGGCGCCGGGAGCCGGGTGGTCTTCGACAACAAGGTCGCCGGGCGAGCGGCAGACGACGGCTTTCATGCTTTGATCCAGTCTGTTCAAGAAATCGCCGGCCCGCGCCAGGCCGGCGATCGATTGGAATGCGTCATTTGCCGCGGCGGCGCAGTCCGTCGAAGTAGACGATGATGATGATCAGCGCGCCGGTGATGATGCGCTGCCAGAACGAGTTGACGTTGAGCAGGTTGGCGCCGTTGTTGATGGTGGCCAGGATGAAGGCGCCAAGCAGCGGCCCGTGCACGGAGCCGACCGCGCCGAACAGCGAGGTGCCGCCGATGACCGAAGAGGCGATCGCCTGCAACTCCCAGCCCTCGGCCTGGGTCGGGTTGCCGATGCCGATGCGGGCGGCGAGCAGCACGCCGACGAAGGCCGCGCACAGGCCGGAAAGCGTATAAGCCATGTAGATGGTGCGCTGGACATTGACGCCGGACAGGCGCGAGGCCTCGGCGTTGGATCCGACCGAAAAGAGATAGCGGCCCCAACGGCTGTGATGCAGGAAGACATAGGCGGGCACACCCACCAGGATCACCATCCAGAACAAATTGGGGATGCCGACAAAGGAATTGCGCGAGAAGGCGGTAAAGCTGTCGCTGTTGATGTTGATCGAGTTGCCGTTGGTCATCAAAAGGCCGATCCCGCGCAGCGAGGTCAGCGTCGCCAGCGTGATGATGAAGGGCGGCAAGCCCATCTTGACGATGCCGAAGCCATGGAAAAGGCCGATGGCGACACCGACGAGCAAGGTGATCAGGATGGCGACCGCGATCGGAACGCCGGCATTGATCAGCAGGGCGACGACGACGGTGGCGAAGCCGACCACCGCGCCGACCGACAGATCGATGCCGCCGGTGATGATGACGAAGGTCTGGCCGACCGCCATGATGGCGATCATCGAACCCTGCCGCAGAAGATTGGCGATGTTGTTGCCCGAGGCGAAGCTTGGCGTCGCCAGGGACAGGACGATCCAGAGCAGCACCAGCAGCGCCAGCAGCGTCAGCCCGAACAGGACGTTGTAGTTGCGCTTCGGTTTTTCGGCGGGGATCGCCTCGATGCTCATGTCTGTCCTCCCAGTTTTTCTTGTTTCTCGGCGAGCGCCTGCGTGAGAATGTCCTCGTGACTGGCGGTGTGGAACCCGTGCGTGGCCACCAGCTTGCCGCGCCGGAACACGTGCAGCGTGTCGGCCAGTTCGTAGACCTCCGGCAAATAGGACGATATCAGGACGATGCCGGCGCCCTTCGACAACAGTTCCCCGAACAGGCGATAGATCTCCGCCTTGGTGCCGACATCGACGCCGACCGTCGGCTCGTCGAAGATGAACAGCTTGGCGCCATGCGCCAGCCATTTGCCGATGACGATCTTCTGCTGGTTGCCGCCCGAAAGGCTTGACGCCAGCGCCCCGCGCGTCGGCGTCTTGATCCTGAGGCCGGCGATCTGACGGTCGGCCTCGGCCTTTTCTTTCGCGTTCGAGATCAACAGATTGCTGGAGATGCGCTTGTAGATCGGCAAATTGAGGTTGAGGCCGACCGGCAAATTGAGGCAGAGGCCCTGGTCGCGACGGCTTTCCGGCGCCAGCGCCATGCCGAGCTTGATGGCGTCGTGCTCGGAGTTGATCTGGACGTCCTTGCCTTCCCACAGGATCTGGCCGGCCGACTTCTTGTGACGTCCATAGAGAGAGGTGACGAACTCGCTGCGGCCGGCGCCGATCAGTCCATAGAGGCCGACGATCTCACCGGCACGCACCGTCATCGAGATGTTCTCGAAGCCTTTGCCGGACAGGTTCCTTGTTTCGACGATCGGAGCGCCAGGCGTGAAATGCTCCTTGTGGTAGACCTGTTCGATCGAGCGGTTGATCATCATCTTGACCAGCTCGGCATCATTGGTCTCTGCGATGTTGCGTGTGCCGACCAGCGTGCCGTCGCGCAGCACGGAAACCCGGTCGGCCAGTTCGAAGACCTCCTCCATGCGATGGCTGATGTAGATGATCGTCACCCCTTCACCCTTCAAGCGGCGGATCAGCGTGAAGAGCTGGTCGGCCTCCTTGCGGGTGAGGTAGGCCGTGGGTTCGTCGAAGATCAGGAATTTGGTGCCGCGCACCGTGGCGCGGGCAGCGGCGATCAGCTGTTGCTGGCCGATGGTGAGATCACCCAGCACGACATGCGCCGGCAGGTCGAAGCCGAGATCGTCGATAATCGTCTGCGCTTCCCTGACCATGGCGCGCTGCTGCAGGATGCCGAAACGGGAATTTTCCTCGCCGAGGAACATGTTGGCGGCAACCGTCAGGTGACGGCACAGCACGACTTCCTGGTGCACGGCATTGATGCCGAGCGCCATAGCTTCATGCGGCGTCGCCAGGGCTGCCGGCTGCCCTTCCCAGAGGACCTCGCCAGAGGTCCGCGGCATGACGCCGGTCAGGAGTTTGATGAGGGTCGATTTGCCGGCGCCGTTCTCGCCGACGATGGCGTGGATTTCGCCTGACTTGAAGGCGAGATTGACCGGCTTCAGCGCATGGGTGCCGGGGTAGCGTTTTTCCAGCCCGCGTAGTTCGAGGATGGTCCTGCCGGGTTCCAGCACGGGGGCCGGATGCAGTTCCTGCGCCGTCGGCGTCATGGCAATCCTCCCAGATTGGCCTCGCGGTTGGCATTCGGCGAGGCTGCGGTCGTCTTTCAGGCAAAGGCCAAACGGGCTGATCGCCAAGCCGCTTTGGCGGCGGATGCTTCCGGGGCCCTGGCCCCGGAAGCGGTTTTAACGCCGGCTGCTTAGAGCTTTGGATTGAGCAACGCGTCGATCTTGGGGTCCTTCATATTGGCCTTGGTCACCAGATTGGCGCCGGTGTCCACATTGGCCTCGACCTTCTCGCCCTTCGAGGCGGCAAGCGCGGTCTTGATGCCGTCATAGCCCATCCGGTAGGGATCCTGGACGACGAGGGCGGAAATGACGCCGTCGTTGAGGAACTTGATCAGCTTCTCGTCGCTGTCGAAGCCGACCAGCGCCAGCTTGCCGCCAAGGTTGTTTTCGGCGACGGCCTGGCCGACGCCCTGCGCCATGATCAGGTTGGAGGCGAAGATGCCCTTGAGGTTCGGATTGGCGGTGATCAGGTCGGTGGCGATGTTGAGCCCGGTGGTGGCCTGGCCGTCGGCGTATTTGTCGGCGACCAGCTTCAGGCCGGGATATTTTGCCTTGAGCTGCTCGGTGAAGCCCTGCTTGCGCTGTTCGAGCGAGCCGGCGCCGGGAGCGTTGGTGATCAGGGCGACGTCACCCTCGACCTTGCCGCCATTGGCGGCGCCGATAGCGGCGGCAAGGCCGTCCGCGGCGACGCGTCCGCCCTGCACGTTGTCGGTGGTCAGGAACGAGGTGAAGGCCTTGGAGTCGGCGCCGGAGTCGATGCCGATGACCTTGACCTTGGCGGCCGCTTCATCGATCGGCTTGCCCAACGCCTTGAATTCGGTGGGCGCGATCACGATCGCGGCGGGGTTGCTGGCGACGGCGTTCTCGAGGATCGAGACCTGGCCGTTGACGTCGGTCTCGGCCTGGGCGCCGAGTTCCGGCACGTTGATGCCGAGATCCTTGCCAGCCTTGCGGGCGCCGGCCAGAACGATCTGCCAGTAGAAGGACGTGGTGTCCTTGACGATGATCGGGATGGTCACATCCGCCGCCGAAACGGGTGCGGTATGCATGACGCCGGTGAGCATCGATGCTGCCGCCAGGGCCATGACGGCGCGGCGGTTGAGAATGCTGGTCACGAATTTCATAGGATCCTCCCTAAGTCGCCCGGTGAACGTTAACGGAAGCTCCGTCCGGATAGGCGTGGCCCAAACAGAACTTTATCAATAAAAAACAGTTGCACCGTTTTGATAGTGCATCGATCCAGCCGATGCAAGCGGTGTTTGAGCCGGTTCTTCCCGACAATGACTCCCCTGGCGGCGGCTTCTCCTTTGTCGCGGTCAGGCGCTCCCGTCTCCGTTCTGTGAAGCTATGGAATATTAATTCCATAAATCAGTCAATATGGAATGTTCATTCTTCTCCGGATCGCGACATCGTGAAGGCTGGTCGCGCCCCCGTGCACATCGCCAAGATGCGCTTCAATGCAGTTCCTGCACCACCGTATAGGAACGATACCTGGCATATTCCGTCTCCGGCACGTCGATATCGAGCAGCTCGAGGTTGCGCGTCAGGTTTGCCAATTTTGCGGTACCGGTCAGCACGGTGGCAACCGCGGGTTCGTGCAAAGGAAACTGGAACGCGGCGGCGGGCAGCGGGTAGCCCCCTTCACCGGCAATCTTTTCCATGGCATCGACACGGTCGAGAACATCGCGGCTGGCGGGCTGGTAGTCGAAATGCGCGCCCTGCACCGGCCCGGTCGCCAATATGCCCGAGTTGAAAACCCCGCCAATGACAAGCGAGGTCCGTTGCGCCCGGCATAGCGGCAGCAATTCGGCTTCCGCGCTGCGGTCGAGCAAGGAATAGCGGCTGGCGAGCAGGATGCAGTCGAGCGGCGCGCGGCGCATCACGTCGAGGCAGATCTCGACTTCATTGACGCCGAGCCCGTAGGCGGAAATCGTGCCGGCCCGCTTCAGTTCCTCGAGCGCCTTGAGGCCGCCGTCCATAAACTGGCGAAAATGCAATTTGGTTTTCTCGACCCCATGCGTGTAAACGCCGATATCGTGGACAAACAGGATGTCTATCCTGTTTAGCCCAAGGCGCGCATAGCTGAACTCGACCGAGCGCATGATGCCGTCATAGGAATAGTCGTAGTCCAGCGCGAAGGGCAGCGGATCGACGTAGGAGTGGTCTGGCACCTGATCTTCGGGCACCGGGTGGAGCAGGCGGCCGACCTTGGTCGACAGCACATAGGAGTCACGCGGCTTGTAGCGCAGGAAATCGCCGAAGCGCCGTTCCGACAGGCCGAAACCGTAGAAGGGCGCGGTGTCGAAATAGCGCAGGCCCGCCTCCCAGGCGCCCTGCAGCGTTTCCATCGCCGCTTCGCGCGAACACGCCCGGTAGAGGCCGCCGATCGCGGCGCCGCCGAAACTGACTTCGGTGACCTCCAACGCGGTCTGGCCGATGCGGCGTTTTTCCATGCGCAACCTCCCTATCCCGGCCACCTGTCCGGCCGGGCAGTCTATCGGATATCAATCGAAATCAGAGCGTCGCGCCGAGATGCCAGGGCACGAATTCGTTGTCCCCGTAGCCAAAATCCTCGCTCTTGGTCTTGCGACCCGAAGCCGTCTCGACGATCAGTTCGAAGATCTCGCGGCCCATGCCGGCAATGGTCTTTTCGCCGGAGGCGATGACGCCGCAATTGACGTCCATGTCCTCCTCCATCTGGTGATACATGGTCGAGTTGGTGGCGACCTTGATCGAGGGGGTCGGCCGGCAGCCGAAGCAGGAGCCGCGGCCGGTGGTGAAGACGATGACATTGGCGCCGCCCGCGACCTGACCGGTGGCAGAGACCGGGTCGTAGCCGGGCGTGTCCATGAACACCAGCCCATTGCCGGTGACCTTCTCGGCGTAGCCGAAGACGCCGTTGAGCGGCGTCTGGCCGCCCTTGGCGACCGCGCCCAGCGACTTTTCCAGGATGGTGGTGAGGCCGCCGCGCTTGTTGCCGGGCGACGGATTGTTGTCGATCGAGGCGCCATGCTTGGCGACGTGATCCTCCCACCATTTCACGTAACCATCGAGCTTCTTGGCGACCTCGGGGCTTGCGGCGCGATAGGCGAGCAGGTGCTCGGCGCCATAGATTTCCGTCGTCTCGGAGAGGATGCCGATGCCGCCGACGCCAGCGAGGATGTCGACGGCCGCACCCAGCGCCGGATTGGCCGTGATACCCGACATGCCATCGGAGCCGCCGCATTGCAGGCCGACGACGATCTCGCTGACGGGGATCGGCTCGCGCTTCAACTGGCCGACTTCCTCGGCGATCTCGGCCAGCACGCCCATCGCCTTTTCGACCGATTTGCGCGACCCGCCGGCATCCTGGATGTTGAAGTGGCGCTTGCCGGCGGCGGCACCCTTCTGGCCGTAAAGCGTGAGCTGGTTGACCTCGCAGCCGAGCCCGACCATCAGCACGCCGCCGAAATTCGGGTGGCGGGCATAGCCGGCAAGCGTGCGGTGCAGCACCATCATGCCGTCGCCGGTGCCGCTCATTCCGCAGCCCTGGCCGTGGACGATGGGCACGAAGCCATCGATCCCGGGATATTTCGGCAAAAGGGTCCGGTTAGCGGTATCGGCGATCGAATGGCAGACGGTGGCCGAGCAATTGACGCTGGCGATGATGCCGATGAAGTTACGGGTGCCGGCGCGGCCATCGGCGCGGCGATAGCCCATGAATGTCCGGGCGCGGTCGGCCTCCGTCGCATGCTCGGCCTCGCTTGGCGGCACCACGGGGAGGCGGCCGGCCTCGAAAACCAGATTGTGCGAATGGACATGCTCGCCCGGCGCGATGTCCTGTGTGGCGCGACCGATCGCCTGAGCGTATTTGACCACGGCTTCACCCGCGGCAATCGGCTTGATCGCCACCTTGTGGCCGGGCTCGATGACGGTGGCCGCGAGCGCGCCGCCCGGCAGCGCGGTGCCGATTTCGATGCGGCCATTGGCAACGGCGACATTGTCGGCGGGGGACAGAAGAATGGTATTCGAGACGTTCACGGGCGGTTTCCTGGGTGATCCTGGGATGCGCGGATTGACACGCGCCTGTTAAGAGTTAATGTCTTTTATCGTGAAAAAACAGTTTTGCGTCAATCGTTTTTTCACGGCGGTTCCGCCCTGGGTAAGTGGTGGCACTGTAGACGATGGAACGTCATATTGCGCTTCAAGCCGGCCGCCGCAAGCGCTGGCGTGCAACGGGTCAGGGGATGTCGAAGAGCAACAACGTCTACAAGGACGCCTTTAACCGTTGTCTGAGGCTGCTCGATGAAGCGCGCAGCCTGCCTTCGGAACCGGAGCTGGGTGCGCTGCTCGGCGTCAGCCGCACGACCGTGCGCAGCATCCTGGCGCGCATGGAAGAGACCGGGCTGATCGCCTGGAACAAGCGCGCCAAGACGGTGCTGCGCGACCCACGTTCGGATGATTTCTTTCCCGAGGAAGAGACCGACACGCTGGCCGAGATCATCGAACGGTCGTTCATGCGCAGGCTGCTGGCCGGCGGCGCCGAGGCCGGCATGCAGATCAACGAGCTCGAACTGGCGCGCGAGATCGGCGTCGGCACCACCAGCGTACGCGAGTTCCTGATCCGCTTCTCGCGCTTCGGCCTGATCGAAAAACGCCGCAACAGCCATTGGGTGCTGAAAGGCTTCACGCGGGCCTTCGCGCTGGAACTGACCGAGATCCGCGAAATGTTCGAATTGCGCTCGGCCGCCGCCTTCACCGCGCTGCCGCAGGACAGTCCGGTATGGAGCGATCTCGATCGGCTGGAAGGGGAACACCGCGTTCTGGCACGCGAGATCGCGACGCGTTTCAATGAGTTCTCGGAGCTGGACGAGCGCTTGCACCGGCTCATCCATCGTGCCTCCCGCAACCGCTTCATCGTCGATTTCTACGACGTCATCGCCATGATCTTCCATTACCACTACCAGTGGAACAAGGCGCAGGAACGCGAGCGCAACGAAGTCGCGATCGGCGAACACCTTGCCTATATCGAGGCGCTCAAGTCGCGCGATCTCGGCAAGGTCGATGCCGCCTGCCGCAAGCACCTGAAGTCGGCGCGCCAGACATTGCTGACCTCCATCCCGGAAAGCCGGCCATCCCAAAAGAACTGATCCTGCCGTGTTGCCGCAGCATGGAATTGCCGATTTTCGACCTCTGGCTGCCGTGGTAGGGATAGTCATCGATCGTTTGAGGAGGCAAATGGTGAACCGCCGCGAGAGACGCTGGAGCATGCCGGTCGCGCTTGTCGCGGGCTGTTTGCTGTTGCTCCAGTCGACACTTGGCGCGTTCGCCTTCAGCATCGGCCCTGATACCGCGCTGCTCGATGCCTTCGGCAACGTCATCTGTACCCGGGACGGCGCTACCCAGCTTCCCGCCGGCGACCAGCACCCGTCGCATCTGCCGGCCTGCTGCACACTCGGCTGCAGCATGTTTTCGCCGGCCTATACGCCGCCGCCCGATGCCGGGCTTGCGCTTGCCTCCCTTTCCTTCGAGACCGTCGCCTTCGTCTTCCCGGCGACCACGCATCTCGACTTCGCCCGCGAACGCTCCCCATCGAACCCGCGCGCGCCGCCACCGGCGGCTTGAGCCTGCTTGCTCGCGGAACCTTTCGCGAGCGTACTCATCCAAGATCAAACATTCGCGACCGGCGACGGCGCGATCATCACGTCATGGAGCAAACCATGTCCCATCCTTTCCGTATGTCGGCGGGCACTGTGTTCGGCCGAACCCTGTCTCGCTTCAAAGCCAATCTCGGCCTTGCCGCGTTGGCCTTCGCGCTTGTCTTCCTGGGCGCCCAGGCGGTCCTGGGGCATGAATTCAAGGTCGGCGATCTCGACATCGAACACCCCTGGTCGCGCGCCACGCCTGCGGGCGCCAAGGTGGCCGGCGGCTATTTCACCATCGTCAACAAGGGCAGTACACCGGACCGGCTGCTGTCGATTTCATCCGATGTCTCGGAAAAGGCCGAACTGCATCAAATGGGCGTCAAGGACGGCGTCATGACCATGCGGCCAGTGGATGGTGGCCTGGAAGTCCCGGCAGGCGGCAAGGTGGCGCTGGCGCCGGGTGGCTACCACCTGATGTTCATCGGCCTGAAGCGCCAACCCAAGCAGGGTGAAAAATTCGCCGCCACGCTGACCTTCGAGAAGGCCGGCACGGTCAATGTCGAGTTCGCCGTCGAAGGCATGGGCGAAATGGGCGGCATGGACGACCACGCCAATTGATCGCGCCGATCACAGTTTGAAATCAGAGGGACCATCATGAACAAATTTTTTTGGCGGCCGGCGCGTTTCTCGTGCTGGGGACAAATGCCGCCTTCGCGCACATCACGCTCGAGACCCAGGAGGCGGCAGTCGGCTCGACCTACAAGGCTGTGCTGCGCGTGCCGCATGGCTGCGACGGCAAGGCGACGACGGCCGTGCGCGTGCAGATCCCGGAAGGGGTGATCGCGGTGAAGCCGATGCCGAAGCCCGGCTGGACGCTGCAGGCCAAGAAGGGCAAATATGAAAAATCCTACCAGCTCTATGGTCAGGCGGTTGCCGACGGGGTCAAGGAAGTCGACTGGAGCGGCGGCAATTTGCCAGATGAATTCTACGATGAGTTCGTCTTCCGCGCGACGCTGACGGCCGACCTGCCCGCGGGCCAGAAGCTGTACTTCCCGGTAGTGCAGGAATGCGGCGATGCCGCCGCCCGCTGGATCGAGATTCCGGCGGCCGGACAGGATGAGGACGCGCTGGAGAACCCGGCGCCCAGCATCAAGCTCACGCCGAAGAAATAGCTTTTCTCCCTGGCGCTCTGCTTGTCGGAGCGCCGCATCCCCACGGCATGGCATGATCGCAACACCTTCCTGGATGCTCGATACGAACAGCAAGCTCGTCGGCTGGATTGCCGGCGGGCTGCTCGCCGCGGCCATGGCGCTCATCGTCATAGCCTCGACAAGCCAGGCCCTTGCTCATGCGGCGCTGATCAAGACCGATCCGGCCGACGGTGCGGTGCTGGCGCAGGCCCCGGCGCGGTTCTCGCTGACCTTCAGCGAGCCGGTCTCGCCGCTGGTGCTGACGTTGACGACGCCCGACGGCACCCCGGTTCCGCTGACCGACTTCCGTCTTGGCGATCAGACGGTCGAGATCGACAATCCGCGGGCACTCAAACCCGGCACGCATGTGCTGAGTTGGCGTGTCATTTCCGCCGACGGCCATCCGGTCGGCGGCTCGCTGCTGTTTTCCATCGGCGCGCCAAGCGAGCCGCCGGCCGTGGCCGAGGCGATTGACTGGCCGCTGCGGTCGGCGATCTGGATCGGCAAGGTTTTTCTCTACATAGGCCTTTTCCTCGGCATTGGCGGCGCGTTCGCCTTTGCCTGGCTGGCCGGGGATGGCCGTGCCGGCCAGCGCTTTGTCACGGCCGCGATCTTGTGCGGGCTGGTGGCGGCGCCCTTGTCGCTGGGCTTTCAGGGTCTCGATGCGCTCGGGGCGCCGCTCTCCCATCTGGCGCAGCTGGTGATCTGGGACACCGGGCTCGGCACCAGCTTCGGCTGGACGGTGCTGATCGCCCTGGTCGCCTTGGGACTTGGCCTGCTGTCGCTGGCCGGACCGCGCGCGGCCGCAAGGCCGCTTGCCCTTGCCGGGCTGGCTGGCGTCGGCGTCGCACTCGCCGCCAGTGGCCATGCCAGTGCGGCCGAGCCGCAATGGCTGACACGGCCGCTGGTCTTCGTGCATGGCGTCGGCATCGCGTTCTGGGCCGGCGCCTTGGTGCCGCTTGGCCTCGCGCTGAAGCGTCAGGCGGCGGGCGCCGTCGAATTCCTGCACCACTTCTCATGGGCAATCCTGCCCGTGGTGGCCTTGCTTGCCGCGGCAGGCATCGTGCTGGCCGTGATCCAGGTGCAGACACTCTCGGCGATGGCCGACACAGCCTATGGCCGGCTGCTGCTGGTCAAGCTCGCATTGCTGGTCTTCCTGTTCACCCTTGCCGCGGTCAATCGCTGGAAGCTCACCGCTTCGGCCGAGGCGGGAGCGACCGAGGTGCAACGCAGGCTTACCCGCTCGGTCGGCGTCGAAGTGCTGATCGTGCTGGCGATCTTCGGAGTCGCCGCGGGCTGGCGCTTCACGCCGCCGCCACGAGCA
This sequence comes from Mesorhizobium sp. LNHC229A00, assembly GCF_000502415.1. Taxonomy (NCBI): domain Bacteria; kingdom Pseudomonadati; phylum Pseudomonadota; class Alphaproteobacteria; order Hyphomicrobiales; family Phyllobacteriaceae; genus Mesorhizobium; species Mesorhizobium sp. LNHC229A00. Next base: position 632,322 of record NZ_AYWQ01000002.1, on the reverse strand, counting down.
CTGGCGATCGCGGCGGCGCAGCCTGTTTCGCTGCACATCCACGCGCTGCAGGCGATGGCCGACCTCAGCATCACGCCCGGCCATGCTGGGCCGGTGGTCGCCTCGATGATCATCATGACCGGCGATTTCGGACCGCTAGACGCCAAGGAGGTGACGCTGGTGCTGTCGAAGCCCGATTCCGGCATCGAACCGCTGAGGCGCGCGGCCACCAGGCCCGGCGACGGCAGCTGGCGTGTCGACAACCTCGTCATCCCTGTACCCGGCCGCTGGATGGTGCGCATAGACGTCCTGGTCTCGGACTTCGAGATGGTGAAGATCGAGGCGCCGGTCGACATCAGACCGTAACGTCCCGGTTACACAATTGGGCGAGGCGGTTGACGCGGGCCTGTAGGGCCGTCAATCATTCAAGCAACAATGTGCGCAAGCTCGAAAACACCAGATCCGAAAGCAGGGAAGAAACGATGGAAAAAGCCGAAATCGGCCTGATCGGCCTTGGCACTATGGGCTCCAACCTGGCGCTGAACATCGCCGAGCACGGGCACCGCATCGCCGTCTTCAACCGCACAAGGGCCCGCACCGACGCTTTCGTCGAGAATTCCGGTGCGCTCAGGGACATGGTCGTCCCCTGCTACAGCCTTGAGGAACTCGCCGCCGCGATACGGCCGCCGCGCCCGATCATCATCATGGTGCTGGCCGGCAAGCCGGTCGACGAGCAGCTCGAAGCGCTGCGTGGCGTGCTGTCCGACAACGATATCGTCATCGATGCCGGCAATGCCAATTTCCGCGATACGATGCGGCGCTTCTCCGAGCTCTCTGGCTCGGGTTTGACCTTCATCGGCATGGGTGTCTCCGGCGGCGAGGAGGGCGCGCGCCACGGACCCTCGATCATGGTCGGCGGCACGGAAGACTCCTGGAAGCGCGTAGAGAAGGTGCTGACCGCCATCTCCGCCAAGTTCAAGGACGAACCTTGCGCGGCCTGGCTCGGCACTGACGGCGCCGGCCATTTCGTCAAGACCATCCATAACGGCATCGAATATGCCGACATGCAGATGATCGCCGAAATCTACGGCATCCTGCGTGACGGCCTCNGACGTGTGCTCTTCCGATCTGGCAAATGGTCCGTCATCGAGGCGCAGCAGCTCGGCATTCCGGCGACCGCGATCGAAGCGGCGGTGGCGGCGCGCGTGCTGTCGTCGATCAAGGACGAACGGCAGGCGGCTGAAAAGGCCTATGGCAATATCGGCGTGACCAGGATTTCCGGCGACAAGGACGCGCTGCTGAAAGACCTCGAACTGGCGCTGTTCGCCGGCAAGATCGCCGCCTACGCGCAGGGCTTCGCGGTGATGAGCGGCGCTTCGAAGGAGTTCAACTGGAACCTGCCGATGCCGACCATCGCCAAGATCTGGCGCGCCGGCTGCATCATCCGCTCGCAGATGCTCGACACGATGGCCGAGGCCTTCAGTGGCGGCGCTTCGACCAACCTGCTGATGGCGCCAGCCTTCATCAGCTTGATGCAGGAGGCGCATCCCTCGCTGCGGCGGGTCGTGGCGAGGGCTTCCGAAGCCGGCGCGCCGGTGCCTGCACTGTCTTCGGCTCTTGCCTATTTCGACAGCTACCGCCAGGGCCGCGGCACCTCGAACCTGATCCAGGCGCAGCGCGACTTCTTCGGGGCGCATGGTTTCGAGTGCATCGGCGAGCAGGGCGCGTTCCACGGACCGTGGGGCAGCGGCGCGGCTGGCTAGATCACGCTCATGGAAACATCCGGCTTAGCGTGGATGCCGTGCCGGAATACTTATCGCTCCACATGCGGCTTCTCGATCCCGGGGATGCCGCCGATCTGTTGGGCAAGAGAATCGACCAGCAGCCGGACCCGGGCGATGCCCGCCCGTTCGGGGACGATCAGCATGCTGAGCGGAACCGACGGCAGCGCATAGTCCGGCAGAATCGCTTCAAGCCGGCCGGACGCCAGGAGATCGCCGACAAGCCATTGGTGGGCGGGCGCAATGCCGCGCCCGGCGAGCAGGGCTTCGCGTGCGGCAAGTCCGTGGTCGACCCGGAGGCGCCCTGCAAACGGCACTGTACGGCGGTTGCCGTCTGGTCCTTGCAGCACAAGGGTGTCGCTGCCGGCAACGTTTGACATCCGGATACCTTCGTGATCGGCCAGGTCTCCGGGACTTTCAGGCCTGCCGCGTTCAGCGAAATAGCCGGGCGCCCCCACGAGCAGTCGCCGCGATTGGCCGAGCGCCCGCAATTTCATGGAACTGTCGGTGAGCGGGCCGAGACGAAGCGCGATGTCGACGCCTTCCGTGACGAGGTCGATGCGTTCGTCGGTGAGGCTGAGATCGACGCCGATGTCGCGATAGCGGTCCTGAAACGCGAAGATAAGCCGGCTGACATGAAGCACCCCAATGGCTGCGGTGCAGGAGAGCCGGATCGTGCCCGCGGGCGCTGCGCGCGTGCCGCGAACCTCATCGCCCGCCTGTTCGACAAGGCGCAGGATCTGCACGCTGTCCGCATAATAGCGGCTGCCCTCATCGGTCATCGTGACACGCCGGGTGGTCCTGCTGAGCAAGGCGACCCCGACGGCGTCCTCCAGTTCCCTCAAATGGCGCGTGACTGTCGATTGGCCGATCCCGAGTTCTCGCGCGACCGCCGACAGACTGCCTCGTTCAGCAACGCGCACGAAGGTGCGCATGCGCTCGAGCGTGACAGCTGATTTATCCATTAATCGGCAGAATATTATTCATTCCCGACATGTAGCGGATGATACGGCCGCTGGCTATCTCAGGGTCAACGTTTCCAACGGAGGATCGACGAATCATGAAAGTCCTACTTGTCTTTGCCCATCCCGAGCCACGGTCGCTCAACGGCACGCTGCGTGACGTCGCCGTCAAGGAACTCAAGTCTCAAGGCCACGAGGTTCGGGTGTCCGACCTCTATGTGGACAGTTGGAAATCGGAGGTCGACCGCGCTGACTTCCCCGAGCTTTCGCCAGACGCGCGGCTGGTGCCGGTGGTGGCCTCCAAACAAGCATACGAGTCCAATGCGCTGACTGCGGACGTCAAGACCGAGATCGAGAAGCTGCTTTGGGCCGATGCGCTGATCCTGCAGTTTCCGCTGTGGTGGTTCACCATGCCGGCGATTTTGAAAGGCTGGGTCGATCGGGTCTTCGCCTACGGCTTCGCCTATGGCGTCGGCGAACATAGCGACAAGCGATGGGGTGACCGGTACGGCGAGGGCACACTCGCGGGCAAGCGAGCGATGCTGATTGTGACAGCCGGCGGCTGGGAGGATCATTATTCCCCGCGTGGCGTCAACGGACCGATCGACGACCTGCTGTTCCCGATCAATCATGGAATTCTCTATTATCCGGGCTACGACGTGCTTCCGCCGTTCGTGATCTACAGCGCGGACCGTCTCGATGCAGCCGGCTTCGAGCTTGTCGCCGAACGCCTGCGCGAACGGATGCGGACACTGGCGACCACGGCGCCCATTCCCTATCGGCGGCAGAATGGTGGCGATTATCTGATCCCGAGCATGCGGCTTCGTGCCGAACTAGGCGATCCGGAAGCAGCCGGCTTCGGACTTCACGTGAACCGCGGGGCTACCGACCAGAACGGTTCCTGCTTTCATGGAACGGACGTGGATTTGCGCGCTCGGATCCAGGCAGACGCTCAGTCAGAGCGTCGATAGGCCACGACGCCCTTCGGCTCGCTCAGGCTTTGCAGCGAGCCGGGCGCGGCGCCGCCGATCCAGCCGAGCACCGAGCGAGCGAGTTCCGACCCGGCAAGGCGGAAGTCTTCGTTGACGACCAGTAATTCATGCCTGAACAGATGCAGCAATTCCGACGATTGCTTCGACACCACGTCGACGTCGCGGCCGAGCTTGAGGCCGGCGTCCTCGATGCCGGCGACGATGGCGAGGGTCGCGGCGGCGGCACTGCTGATGATGCCGTCCGGCCTGATGTCTCGCCGCATCAGCTGCGCGGTCCTGGTTCTGATCTGTTCGATCGAGTGGTCGATCGAAACGGTGTTGAACGGCACCTCGCTGGCGCCCACTTCGCTCAGAGCGTCGGCAAAGCCGTTGACCGTGTGGCGGTAGTAGCTCAAACCCACCGGCGGCGTCACCAAAGCGAGCCGGCGGCGGCCCAGGCCGGCGAGATGGCGCACCGCCTCGGCCGCGAAGGCGTAATTGTTGAAATCATGATAGGGATGCACGAGCCCCATATCGGTTCGGCCGTGGGTCGCGAAGGGAATGCCGCGCTCCAACATGTAGCGGGCGCGGGGATCGTTCGGCTGCGTGCGTGAAATGATGACGCCGTCGGCGGAGCCTGTCTCCACGAGATAGCGCACCGGATCCAGCGGATCCTGCGAGCGCGAATATGGTGTCACGATCAGGTGGTAGGGCGTGTCGGCGATGACTTCCGTGACGCCATAGATGATGTCGGAGACGAAGCTCATGAGTTCGTGCTCGGTGTTGAGCACGAGGCTGATGACATTGGTCTTGCCGGTCCTGAGGCGCACGCCGGCGCGGTTCGGCCGATAGCCGATCTGCTTGGCCACGAGCTGGACGCGGCGCCTGGTCTCGGCGCCGATCTCGGGCGCGTCCTTCAAGGCCCGTGAGACGGTGGTGACGCCAAGTCCGGTCATGAAGGCAAGCGTCTTCAGCGTCGGCCGCTCCTGTGCCGTCGCCTCGTCATCCTTGGCCTTGCGCTCTTTGTCCATCCGTCCCGCCCATCAGGCGCATAGCAGCAGCCGAGCAGCCCGGCAATGTTGCGGCCGCTCCCCATGGCGCGTCACCTACGGTGGAAGGAATATACTGAAACGTTACAGCTGTCACGATCAGTGTAAAACTGGTGCTGGCGGAGGCAAAAAGACCCCGTCAACCGCGTGGCGAAAAACCGTTGGGATTCAGAGGGAAGCGTGATCCTAGCAAGTTTCTTGCTGCTTTTGCCTAGGACGCGGAGCATTTCTGCATATTGCGTCGCACAATGTCGCGACAGCGAGTGATTCTGTTCGTAGCTCGAAAAATGTCGGAGTGACACTTGCCGGAAGGGGTTGCGTACGGGCTTCAATTGCCGTATCGAAAATCTGTAACGTTTCAGATTTCTGGGAGGAAGCCGAAATGCGATACAAATTCCTGACCGCTGCCTTTGCCACGACGGTTGCGCTCAACTTTGCCGGGCCGGCGGCCGCGACCGATCTGGAAGTGACCCATTGGTGGACATCCGGCGGAGAGGCGGCGGCCGTCGCCGAACTCGCCAAGGCGTTCGATGCCACCGGCAATCACTGGGTCGACGGCGCCATCGCCGGATCCGGCGGCACGGCGCGGCCGATCATGATCAGCCGCATCACCGGCGGCGATCCGATGGGGGCCACGCAGTTCAATCACGGCAGGCAAGCAGAAGAGCTGGTTCAGGCTGGCCTCATGCGCGACCTCACCGATGTCGCCACTAAGGGCAAGTGGACGGATGTGGTACGGCCCAAGAGCCTGCTCGACTCTTGTACCATTGACGGCAAGATTTATTGCGTGCCGGTCAACATCCATTCCTGGCAGTGGCTGTGGCTGTCGAACGCGGCGTTCGAGAAGGCCGGCGTGCCTGTGCCGAAGGACTGGAATGAGTATGTGGCCGCCGCTCCGGCGCTGGAGAAAGCCGGCATCGTGCCGCTCGCGGTCGGCGGACAGGCCTGGCAGGCATCGGGCGCCTTCGACGTGCTGCTTGCCGCGGTCGGCGGAACCGACACCTTCCTCAAGGTCTACAAGGACAAGGACGCCAAGTTCGCGGCCGGTCCTGAAGTCGCCAAGGTGTTCAAGGCGGCCGACGATGCGCGCAAGATGGCCAAGAACACGAATGTGCAGGACTGGAACCAGGCCACCAACATGGTCATCACTGGCAAGGCCGGTGGGCAGATCATGGGTGACTGGGCTCAGGGCGAGTTCCAGGTCGCCGGCAAGACCGCCGGCAAGGACTACACCTGCCTTCCCGGCCTCGGCCTGAACGAGGTCATCGCAACCGGCGGCGACGCCTTCTATTTCCCGCTGCTCAAGGACGCCGACAAGTCCAAGGCGCAGGAGGTGCTGGCGCAGACGCTGCTTGATCCCAAGACCCAGGTCGCCTTCAACCTCAAGAAGGGCTCGCTGCCGGTGCGCGGCGACGTCGACCTCAACGCGGCCAATGATTGCATGAAGAAAGGCCTTGCCATCCTGGCCAAGGGCGCGGTCATCCCATGGACGGACCAGCTGCTCTCGCAGGACAGCCAGAAGCAGAAGGAGGACCTGTTCTCGGAGTTCTTCGCCAAGCCCGATATGAGCCTTGAAGAGGCGCAGAAGCGCTTCGCCGACATCATCGCTTCGGCTGATTGACGACTGAGGAGCCGTCCGCTCCCGACCTTGCCAGGCAGGGCCGGGAGCCAAGGCGTGCTGACTTTCCGCCCTTATCCGATCCAGCACGGCTGTACCGATGAGCAAGAGCGAACGCCCGAGCCAACTTTTCCGCAATCTCAATGCGAAGGTCGCGTCGATCCCGATGATCCTCACCGCGATGGTGGTCTTTGTCGGTGGCACCGCATGGACGGTGCTCTACTCCTTCACCAATTCGAAACTGCTGCCGCGGCTGAATTTCGTCGGGCTCGACCAGTACTACCGGTTGTGGGCGACGCCGCGCTGGCTGATTTCGATCGAGAATCTCTTGATCTACGGTGTGATCTCACTGGTGTTCTCGCTGGTGATCGGTTTTCTGCTGGCTGCCCTGCTCGACCAGAAGATCCGTTTCGAGGACACGTTCCGGACCATCTTTCTCTACCCCTTTGCGCTCTCCTTCATCGTCACCGGCCTTGTATGGCAGTGGCTGCTCAATCCGGATTTCGGCGTCCAGGGCGTGGTACGAGGCCTCGGCTGGACCAGCTTCGACTTTAATCCGCTCTACAATTCCAGCATCGTCATCTACGGCATATCGATCGCGGCGCTTTGGCAAGGCACGGGGCTGATCATGTGCCTGATGCTGGCGGGCCTGCGCGGCATCGACGAGGACATCTGGAAGGCCGCACGGGTGGACGGCATTCCCATGTGGAAGACTTATCTGTTCATCATCATTCCGATGATGCGGCCGGTTTTCATCACCACGCTGGTGATCATCGCGTCCGGCATCGTCAAGGTCTATGACCTCGTCGTCGCGCAAACCAGCGGCGGGCCGGGCATCGCCTCCGAAGTGCCGGCCAAATACGTCTACGACTACATGTTCTTCGCCCAGAATCTCGGCCAGGGCTTTGCCGCCTCGACCATGATGCTGCTGTCGGTGATGATCGTCATCGTGCCGTGGGCCTATCTCGAATTCGGAGGCCGCAAGCGTGTCTGATCATGCCGTCTCCTTGTCCGCCACGTCGTCAGACCTCCGGGCTGGCGCCTCCGGCCCGAGCGGACCAAAGCCGCGGCATATGTTCTCGCGCCGTAACATTTTCCTGTACGGCACACTCATCGTCGTGGCGCTCTACTATCTCCTGCCGCTCTATGTGATGGTCGTCACTTCGCTGAAGGGCATGCCGGAGATCCGCCTCGGCAACATTTTCTCGCCGCCGCTCGAGATCACCTTCGAGCCCTGGGTCAAGGCGTGGTCGCAGGCCTGCACCGGCCTCAATTGCGACGGGCTCTCGCGCGGGTTCTGGAATTCGGTGCGCATCACCGTTCCCTCGGTGATCCTGTCGATCGCCATCGCCTCGGTGAACGGCTACGCGCTGGCCAACTGGCGTTTCAAGGGCGCCGACACCTTCTTCGTCATCCTGATCGTCGGCGCCTTCATTCCCTATCAGGTGATGATCTATCCGATCGTCATCATCCTGCGCGAAATCGGCCTCTATGGCAGCCTTACCGGCCTGGTGATCGTGCATTCCATTTTCGGCATGCCGATCCTGACGCTTCTGTTTCGCAATTATTTCACCTCCATGCCGGAGGAGCTATTCCGGGCGGCGCGCGTCGATGGCGCCGGCTTCTGGGGCATCTACCTGCGCATCATGCTGCCGATGTCGCTGCCGATCTTCGTCGTCGCCGTCATCCTGCAGGTGACCGGGATCTGGAACGACTTCCTGTTCGGCGTCGTCTACACCCGTCCCGACACCTATCCGATGACGGTGCAGCTCAACAACATCGTCAACTCGGTGCAAGGCGTGAAGGAATACAACGTCAACATGGCCGCCACCATCCTGACCGGGTTGGTGCCGCTGATCGTCTATTTCATTTCCGGCAAATTGTTCGTGCGCGGCATCGCCGCCGGCGCGGTGAAAGGGTGATGGCGATGGCGGCGAACGGCACCAGCGTTTCGATCCAGGATCTGTCGCTGAACTTCGGCGCGGTCTCGGTGCTGCAGACGCTCAATCTCGATGTCGCCGAAGGCGAGTTCATCGTGCTGCTCGGGCCTTCCGGCTGCGGCAAGTCGACCTTGCTCAACTGCATCGCCGGCCTGCTCGACATTTCGGAAGGCCGCATCTTCATCAAGGGCAAGAACGTCACCTGGGAAGAGCCCAAGGACCGCGGCATCGGCATGGTCTTCCAGTCCTATGCGCTCTATCCGCAAATGACGGTGGAGAAGAACCTGTCGTTCGGGCTGCGTGTCGCCGGCATCGCCAAGGACGAGATCGCCAAGCGCATCGCGCGCGCCGCCGAGATCCTGCAGATCGAGCCGTTGCTGCAGCGCAAGCCGGCGGCACTCTCCGGCGGCCAGCGTCAGCGCGTGGCAATCGGGAGGGCGCTGGTGCGCGATGTCGACGTCTTCCTGTTCGACGAACCGCTGTCCAATCTCGATGCCAAGCTGCGTTCGGAGCTGCGCGTCGAGATCAAGCTTCTGCACCGCAAGTTGCAGAACACGATGATCTATGTCACCCACGACCAGATCGAGGCGATGACGCTGGCCGACCGTATCGCGGTGATGAAGGGCGGCGTCATCCAGCAGCTCGACGCCCCGCAGACCATCTACAACCGTCCGGTCAACCGGTTTGTCGCCGGCTTCCTCGGTTCGCCTGCGATGAATTTCGTCGAGGGTCAGTTGGAGGCTGGCACGACGGCGGTGTTCAAGACCGGGAATTTGGCCATACCGCTCGATCGCTATGCCTTCGACGGCGCCGGCAACAAGAGCGGGCCTTGCGTGTTCGGGATTCGGCCCGAGCACGTTGCCTTTGGCGAGGCCGCGAATTCGATGCCCTTTGCCACCGATGCCGCCGTCGAGATCGTCGAGCCGATGGGCTCCGATACGCTGGTGTGGACGAAGCTCGGCAGCCGCATTTTTTCGTTCCGTGTCGAGGCGGAAAAGACGCTGCGCAATGGCGACCCGATCCGGATCGGCTTTGATCCTGCCCGCGCCTCGCTGTTCGATACTCCATCCGGCAACCGCATGTAGCTCCCAAGAAAACCATCCTCCCAAAGACAATCCCCAAGCAGAACGGACAGAGATGATGAACTGGTCATTCCAACTTTACAGCGCCCGCAATTTCTTGCCTTGGACCGATGTGCTCGAAATGCTCGGCAAGCTCGGCTACGCCGAGGTCGAAGGGTTCGGCGGCGTCTATGACGATCCCAAGGCCTTCGGCGCCGAGCTCGACAAGAACGGCCTTGCCATGCCGACCGGGCATTTTTCCATCGATGCGCTGGAGAATGATTTCGACGGCGTGCGCCGGATCGCGGAAACGCTCGGCGTCAAGCTTTTGATCTGTCCCTATCTGATGGCCGAGGACAGGCCATCCGACGCCGCCGGCTGGCGCGGTTTCGGCGAGCGCCTGGCCAAGGTCGGCGAGGTCGCGTCGAAGGCCGGCTATGGCTTCGCTTGGCACAACCATGATTTCGAGTTCAAGACGCTCCCCGACGGCTCGGTGCCGCAGGATCATATCCTGTCGTCCGCGCCCAATATCGGCTGGGAAATGGACGTCGCCTGGGTGGTGCGCGGCGGCTCCGATCCGCTGCCCTGGATCGAAAAGCACGGCCAGCGCATCGTCGCCGTCCATGTCAAGGACATGGCGAAGGCGGGCGAGGGGCTGGATGAGGATGGCTGGTCGGATGTCGGCCACGGCACGATCGATTGGGCCGGCCTGATCAAGGTGCTGCGGGCCAAGAGCGCGGCGAAATACTTTGTCATGGAACAAGACAATCCCAACGACATCGAACGCTTCGCCCGCCGCTCGATCGCAACCGTCAAGAGCTACTAGGAACAACCACCATGGCAAAGAAGCTGGGTACTGGGAAACTGGGTGTTGGCGTCATCGGCTGCGGCAACATCTCGAAGGCGTACTTTTCGCTGGCGCCGCTGTTTCGCGGCATCGAGATGCGCGCCTGCGCCGATATCAACATGGACGCGGCCAGGGCGCGGGCTAAGGAATTCAAGCTGCGCGCCGAAACCGTCGAGGATCTGCTCAAGGCCGACGATATCGACATCATCGTCAACCTGACCATTCCGGCCGTGCACTACGAGGTGTCGAAGCAGGTGCTCGATGCCGGCAAGCATGTCTATTCCGAGAAGCCGTTCGTGCTGTCGCTCAAGGAGGGCCAGGATCTCAAGGCGCGGGCGCAGAAGAAGGGGCTGCGCATCGGCTCGGCGCCGGACACCTTCCTGGGCGGCGCGCACCAGCTGGTGCGCGAACTGATCGACGAGGGGAAGCTTGGCAAGATCACCAGCGGCACCTGCCACGTCATGGGCCACGGCATGGAGCATTGGCACCCTAATCCCGACTTCTTCTTCCAGCCCGGCGCGGGACCGGTACTCGACATCGGACCGTACTACATCACGAATCTGATTCAGCTGATCGGGCCGGTGAAGCAGGTGGCGGCCTTCGCTACGACTCCGGCCAAGGAACGGACCATCAGCTCAAAGCCGCGCGCAGGCGAAAAAATCCCAGTCAACACGCCGACCACGATCCATGGCCTGCTGGAATTCGAGAACGGCGCCGTGGTGACGCTGAACACCAGCTGGGATGTGTGGGCTCACGGCCACGCGCCGATGGAACTCTATGGCGAGGCCGGGACGGTGTTTGTGCCGGATCCGAACTTCTTCGGCGGCGACGTGCGCTTCACCGAGGAAGGCAAGCCGGTCAAGAAGCTGCCGAAATGGAAGCATCCGCTTGGCATTCCCAATGAGATGCATGGCCAAGGCATGATGGCCAATTACCGCACGGCGGGCCTGGCCGACATGGCGCTGGCGATCGCCGAAGGGCGGCCGCACCGCTGCTCGATGGAACTCGCGCTGCATGCCGTCGATGTCATGACCGGCCTGCTGCGCTCCGGCGAAACCGGCAAGTTCGTCGCCATGCAGACCACTTGCGAGCGTCCGGCCGCGCTTGGCGTCAAGCCGGCCAAGGAGCTGCTGGCCAAGAAGAAGTAGTCGCGTGGATTATCGATAATTTTGCTTTACCCTCTCCCCGTTCCTCAGGGGAGGGGGTAAGGATGGGTTATGGGGCATGTCATCGCCTCTGCGATGACGGTACCTGTCCGTTCAGTTTCGAGGATTTCCCCATGCCCTATATCGCCGCTGAAAACCGCTACGAGAAAATGATCTACAACCGCTGCGGTCGGTCCGGCCTCAAGCTGCCGGCGATCTCGCTGGGGCTGTGGCACAATTTCGGCGACGACACGCCGCATCGGACCAAGCAGGCGATCGTCCGCAAGGCCTTCGATCTTGGCATCACCCATTTCGACCTCGCCAACAATTATGGGCCGCCTCCCGGCTCGGCCGAGACCGCTTTCGGCGAGATACTGCGTACCGATTTTGCCGCCTATCGCGACGAACTGATCATCTCGACCAAGGCCGGGTACGAAATGTGGGCCGGCCCCTACGGCGAATGGGGCGGGCGCAAATACATGCTGGCCAGCCTCGACCAGAGCCTGAAGCGAATGGGCCTCGATTATGTCGACATCTTCTACTCGCACCGCTTCGATCCCGATACGCCGCTCGAAGAAACCATGGGCGCGCTCGACCATGCGGTGCGTTCGGGCAAGGCGCTCTACGCCGGCATCTCGTCCTACAACTCGCAGCGCACCCGCGAGGCCGCCGACATATTGAGGCAACTCGGTACGCCCTGCGTCATCCATCAGCCGAGCTATTCGATGCTGAACCGCTGGGTCGAGGAGGACGGACTGCTCGACACGCTCGAGGGGCTCGGCGTCGGCTCCATCGTGTTCTCGCCGTTGGCGCAAGGGATGCTGACCGACAAATATCTCGGCGGCATTCCCGATGGCAGCCGGGCCTCCCAGGGCAAGTCGCTGAAGACTGCTTTCATCAACGACCGCACCATTGCCAACATCAAGGCGCTCAACGCGATCGCCGGCAAGCGCGGCCAGACGCTGGCCCAGATGGCCTTGGCCTGGGTGCTGCGCAGGGGCCGGGTTACCTCGGCGCTGATCGGCGCCAGCCGGCCCGAGCAGGTCGAGGACTGCGTCGGGGCGCTGAAGGTGCTCGACTTCAGCGACGTCGAACTTGCCGAAATCGATACATACGCGCGCGAGTCCGACATCAATCTGTGGGCTGCTTCCGCCGAACGCAAAGGCCCGCCGAGGAAATAGGCTCGCTTGGCAAGCCGGCAGGCAAGAACGGCGGGATCCCGCCGTTCTTCATTGCAATCCGAAGCGGCCGCTTCAGGGGGACTTTGGCTTCTGGGCGGTGCCGAGCCCGGCCTTGGGTTTTTCGGGCGCTGGAGCCTTGGTCTTCATCTTCTCATCGATCCAGGCGGTGTAGTTGGCCAGTCGGGTGTAGATGCCATAGGCGTCCTTGTGGCCGCAGGCGGCGCTGCCGTCAGCCGGACCTTCACCCCAACTGACGACGCCGACCTGGACCGGGCCGCCGGCGACGGTCATGAAGAGCGGGCCGCCGCTGTCGCCATTGCAAGCGTCACGCACACCGCTGGTGGTGCCCGCGCAGATCATGTTGCCGGTCACGGGTGGGTCATGTCGGCGGCAATCGCATTGGCCGCGGCATCGATGCCCTTTTCCGAATAGCGCATGCGGTGCGACAGGTCTCCGAGGGCCGCTTTCAGGTCATGCGCATAGATGGCCTTGATGCCGCTGTTGCAGGCACCGTTCGGCTGAAGATCGAGATCGGCGACCATCAGCGTGGTTGGAAAGGGTGCCGTCCTGCATCTTGCCCCAGCCGGTGACGGTGGTCCCGTGGGATCTCTGCATCGTAACGCTGAAGCAGGATGTCGGCACCAATCTCGAGCGTGGCCTGCGGCGCCAGCCGCTCGGCAACGATGTGGGTGATCGAATAGTCGCTGCCGACATAGAGCACATTGATGTCGACCAGCTGGTCCGAGCTGTTCTTCGCCAGCACGTGCACCTCGTCGCCAGGCGAGACGCGTGGCACCACCGAGGCCTGCAACGGCTCCAGCCCGTCGCCGTCGCGACGCTTGACCTGGAATTGCACGTCGACGTCCTCGGGCTTGTAGTCCGAGGCTGCCGCGAGCCTGGAAAGCCCGGTGGCCCGGAAGATGGTGCGCAAATTCGTGGTCGTCGCATCGACCAGCTTCTTGCGATCGTCGGGGTGGATGATGATCAGCGGCGGCCTGCCGCCATCCTTCAAGGTCACGTCGCCCGAGGCCGGCAGGAACCATAGGGCCGGCTTGTCGGTCGCGTTCTTGTCGGCGCCGGCAATGGCATTCTCGCGCATCACCGCGAAGCGCAGTTCCGCGCTCTTGCCCGGATCGACCAGTTCGATGGTGAAGCCGGTCTCCTTGGCCGCGGCCAGTTCGTCGAGAACCGAATTGACGAGTGCTGTTTCCTTCTCCAGTCCGTTCGTCGCGGCCGGCCGCGCGACGGCGAGCTTGTAGTCGACGGCGATTTCGGCCAGCCGTGCATAGGCATTGGCAGGGATGTCGGCCACTTTGAGCGCGGGCTTCCTGTCGAACTCGACCGGCTTGACGCGGCTCTCCAGGTTCTTCGTCGATTCCACTTCGAGATAGCCGACCGCGTCGGACAGCGACGACAGCACCGACGGCAGGATGGCAAGCTTGCTGCCTGGGGCAAGACGATGCAGCAGGCCGGCGCCGATCGACGCCTCGCCGTCCCTGACGACAATGGGCCACTGCATCACCGCGTCCGTCTTGTCGGTGCCGAAGACGCGCGCGTCGAGTTCGCCTTCGAACAGCGGCGTCGGTCGGGTGCGGCTGTCGGCCGAATATTGCTGCAGCACGGCCTGGCCAAGCTGCCGGTAAGTGACGTCCGGGTTTTCAGCGAGCTTCGACAGGATGGTGAAGGTGAACAGGCCGAAGCGGGGCGCATCGGCCGTGCCCTTGGGGAGTGGCATCTCCGGCGTCGTCTCCACCGTCTGCGCGGCATAAAAGGCGACCAGCTTGCCCTTGGTCACCGGTTCGCCGCTGGTCGGCGTCAGGTTGAAGGCGGGCTTGCGTTGGCCGTTCCCGTCGATGCCGCGCGAGGCGCTCGCGACGGTGTCCCCATAGGTCTTGATGGCCGCCGCCCTGGCGGCCTCGTCGCCACCGACCAGGTCGGCGAATTCGACCTTGCGATCCAACTCGTCGTCGACCTCCACCGCGCGGGTCGCGGTGCCGGAATGGCAGCAGTCGAACACCGCCCAGACGAAGGCGCCCTTGTCGCGGATGGCATCGAGCGCTTCGCCGATCTCATTGTCGACCAGTGCGTTCGGTACGCCGGCATCGCGGTTGATCCATTTTTCAATGTCGACGGGCAGGAAGATCTCGTCGAGACCCTCGGTTTCGTCGCCCTTGACCATTTCCGGCTGCTGCGCGCCGTGGCGCATGGTAGGTGCGCGATGCGGCCAACGCCCGGGACGAAACCGTGCCGGCGGCCATCAGCGCGGACGTGCCGACAAGCAGCGTCCGGCGTGTCAATTTGATCATGTTGCTTCCCCAAGCCCGATCGAATTTCCCAAGCCCGATCGAATTTCCCAGGCGAAGCCATCCATGTCGAGGATTTTATCAGTATTTTGAATGTCGCCCGCTCATCAAGCCTGCGATCACCAATGTGCCGGCACGTCATCGATCGGTCCGGGACAACAACAGAAGAGTAGCAAAGAAGGCGGTTCGTCGCTATCTGAATGGGATCGGGTCGTTTGCACGCGCAGACAGCCTGCCAACAGCGCAGGACAAGTGGAACAGGACCATGGCGGCAAGGGATGTGCTGACGAAAAACCAGTTGTGCGTGCTCGAGAAACTCGAGATCGCCAGCGGCCCGCTCAGCGCCTACACCTTGCTCGATCAGCTTCGCGAGCGCGGTTTTCGCGCACCATTGCAGGTCTATCGCGCGCTCGACACACTGGTGAAATCAGGCTTCGTGCACCGGCTGGAAAGCATCAATTCCTTCGTCGCCTGCGCCGAGCCGCACGACCATAGCCACTCGATGACGGCCTTCGCCATTTGCGATACTTGCGGGCAGGTGACCGAAATGTCCGATCACGACGTCGACCACCGGCTGAACGAATGGGTCAACTCGACCGGCTTCGCCGCCAAGAAGGCGGTGATCGAATTTCGCGGGACCTGCGCGAAATGTTTGGCGCAAGCGGCCTGAGGGCCTCGCTAGCGCGTTAGTGTGCCTCGTCCCAGTTGTTGGCGGCCCGCGCGTCGACATGCAGCGGCACCGACATCGAAACCGCCGGCATCGCCGCGTTTTCCATGACATGGCGCACGACGGGGATCGTCGCCTCGACTTCCGCTTCCACCGTTTCGAAGATAAGTTCGTCATGCACCTGCAGGAGCATGCGGGCCGACAGCTTGGCCTTGTCCAAGGCTTCCTCCATGCGGATCATGGCACGGCGGATGATGTCGGCGGCGGTGCCTTGCAGGCGGGCGTTGATCGAGGCGCGCTCGTTGAAGGCGCGCAGAGACGGGTTCGACGACCTGATGTCGGGATAGTGGATGCGGCGGCCGAAGATCGTTTCGACGAAGCCGTGCTCGCGGGCATAGGCCTTGGTCTCCTCGATATAATCGCGGATGCCGGGAAAGCGCTCGAAGTATTTCTTGATGTAGGCGCTCGCCTCTTCGCGCGGGATCGACAGCTGGTTGGCGAGACCGAAAGCCGAGATGCCATAGATGATGCCGAAATTGATGGCCTTGGCGCGGCGGCGCACTTCCGAAGGCATACCCTCCACCGGCACGTTGAACATTTCCGACGCTGTGATGGCGTGGATGTCGGCGCCATCCGCAAAGGCCTGCCGCAACTGCGGGATTTCGGCGACATGGGCGAGCACGCGCAGTTCGATCTGGCTGTAGTCGGCTGACACCAGCCGGAGGCTCTTGTCGGTGATGAAGGCGGTTCGGATCTTGCGGCCTTCAGCCGTGCGCACCGGGATGTTCTGCAGGTTCGGGTCGGAAGACGACAGACGGCCCGTCGTCGTCGCGGCGAGCGCGTAGGAGGTGTGGACGCGTTTCGTGTCGGGATTGACGAAGCCGGGCAGGGCATCGGTGTAGGTCGATTTCAGTTTGGTCAGCTGGCGCCAATCGACGATCTTGCGCGGCAGTTCGTGCCCTTCCGCGGCAAGGTCTTCGAGCAGCTGCGCCGAGGTCGACCACTGGCCGGTCTTGGTCTTGGAGCCGCCGGGCAGGCCCATGCGGCCGAACAATATGTCGCCGAGCTGCTTGGGCGAGCCGATGTTGATGCGCTCGCCGATGAGCAGGTAGATTTCCTCCTCGAGCCGGGCCGCACCTTGCGCCAGTTCCCCCGACAGCCGCGACAGGATCTGCCGATCGACCGAAATGCCGCGCTGTTCCATGCGCGCCAGCACCGGCACCAGGGGCCGCTCCAGGCGTTCATAGACCGAGACCAGGCCCTTGGCCGCAAGCCGGGGCTTCAGCACCAGCCACAGCCGCAACGTCACGTCGGCATCCTCGGCGGCGTGAGCGGTCGCCCTGTCGATGTCGACCTGGTCAAAACCGACAGAGCTCTTCCCGGAGCCAGTCACGTCCTTGAGTTGAAGGGGTTTATGGCCAAGCCATTTGTCGGCAAGGGCATCCATGCCGTGGCCGTGCGGCGTGCCGGCGTCGAGCACGTAGGAGATCAGCATGGTGTCATCGAACGGCGCGACATCGATGCCGTAGCGGCTCATGATGACCAGATCATATTTCAGGTTCTGCGCGATCTTCAGCACCGACCGGTCCTCGAACAGTGGTTTGAGGACCGCCAGAGCCTCGCGAAGCGGAATCTGGTTTTCGAGCGTGCCGCCGCCAAGCAGGTCGCCATTGCCGCTCTTGTGGGCGAAGGGAATATAGCCGGCGCGGCCAGGCGCTGTGGCCATGGCCAAACCGATCAGTTCGGCCTGCATCGGATCGGTCGAGGTGGCCCTGACGTCGAAAGCAGCGATACCGGCCTCCCGCGCCTCGGCGACCCAGGCTTTCAGCGTCGCGATATCGCGGATGCCCTCATAGGCCGAGGTATCGATCTTGGCGGTCGCCGCTCTCTCCAGCCGCAATGCGGCCAGGAGGGAAGGGGTGTCGCCTTGTTTTGGCGTCTCCGTCGTCTCGATTTCAGCAGCCCGGGCAACGGGCGGTGTTCCGGCGCCGACATCGGGGCCATGTGCGTTATCGGCGCGTTCGACGGGCACCGCGATGGCCTGGACGTCGCCGGCCTCGGTGCCTGTCGCTTCCGCCACACGGCGCGTCAGCGAGGTGAATTCCATGGTCTTGAGGAAGCCAATCAGCTTCGGTCCGTCGGGGGCATGCAGGACGAAATCGTCCAATCCTTCCGCCACCGGCACATCGTTCTTCAGCGTCACCAACTGGCGCGAGATGCGCGCCTTGTCGGCGTTGGCGATGATCGATTCCCGCCTTTTCTCCTGCTTGATCTCGCCGGCGCGGGCGAGCAATTCGTCGAGGTCGCCGAACTGCTCGAGCAATTGCGCCGCGGTCTTTGGCCCAATGCCCGGCACGCCAGGCACATTGTCGACGGAGTCGCCCGTCAGCGCCTGCAGGTCGATCATCTTTTCCGGGGGCACGCCCCATTTCTCGACGACTTCCGGAATGCCGATCTGGCGATCCTTCATCGGGTCGTACATGCCGACGGTTTCGCCAACCAGCTGCATCAGGTCCTTGTCGGAGGAGATGATGGTGGTGTCGCCGCCGGCCTCGCAGGCCAGCCGGCAATAGGTGGCGATGAGATCGTCGGCCTCGAAGCCTTCCATCTCGACGCAAGGCAGGTTGAACGCCCTAGTTGCCTGGCGGATCAGGCCGAACTGCGGGATCAGATCCTCGGGCGGCGCCGAACGGTTGGCCTTGTATTCGGGATAAAGATCGTTGCGGAAGGTTTTCGAGGAATAGTCGAAGATGACGGCGAAATGCGTCGGCACTATGCCCACATCGGTGTTGCGGGCATCCTGCATCAGCTTCCACAGCATGTTGCAGAAGCCGGAAACGGCACCGACCGGCAGGCCGTCCGACTTGCGGGTCAGCGGCGGCAGCGCGTGATAGGCGCGGAAGATGTAGCCGGAGCCGTCGATGAGAAAGAGATGATCGCCTTTTTTCATGCCGGCAGGGATAGCGCGGCGCGATGGCTTGGTCCATGCCAAAGACATCGCCAGATACAACACCCTGACAGATCGTGACCCGGACGGATCGGAGGCATACAGGCCCGCTCACGGGGACGTTACAAAAGTGTAACGTTGACGCCCTTGAATCGCCACGTTCACAGACCCAAATAGACGTCATCGGCAGTTTTCGCCGAAGTCCGGAGCAAGGCCCGTCCCCCGCCTATACCGGACAATTGCGGCAGCCTATCCCCCCTCTCCGGGCTGCCGCATCGTTTCGAGTAAAAGGCCGCCGTGGTTCCCCCTCCACCACGGCGGCATTTTTTTGCCCGCGGCGGCCATCCGGGTCGTGGTCCAATCGCCCCGGGCTTTTCGTTTCGCCGCTCTGCCTTTACGGTTCCGGCACTGAATCGAAAGGCTATGCAAATGTCCGCAGTCTCCCCCGTCCTCGACCGTCTCGACAAGAATCTCGACCAGAGTCTGGAGCGGCTCTTCGGCCTGCTCGGGATCAAGTCGATCTCCACCGATCCAGCCTACGCCGCCGACTGCCGCAAGGCGGCGGAATGGCTGGTGGCGGAACTCAAACTGATCGGCTTCGACGCCAGCGTGCGCGACACGCCGGGCCACCCAATGGTGGTTGCGCATCATGATGGGCCGGCTGGGGCGCCGCATGTGCTGTTCTACGGCCATTACGACGTGCAGCCGGTCGACCCGATCGAACTGTGGGAAAACGACCCCTTCGCCCCCGCGATCAAGGAGGTCGGACCTGGTCACAAGATCATCACCGGGCGCGGCTCGGCCGACGACAAGGGTCAGCTGATGACCTTTGTCGAGGCATGCCGTGCCTGGAAACAGGTGCACGGCAGCCTGCCGTGCCGGGTCACCATCCTGTTCGAAGGCGAGGAGGAATCCGGCTCGCCCTCGCTGAAGCCGTTCCTCGAGGCCAATGCCGAGGAGCTCAAGGCCGACTTCGCGCTGGTCTGCGATACCAGCATGTGGGACCGCGACACGCCGTCGATCTGCGTCGGGCTACGCGGTCTGGTCGGCGAGGAGATCACGGTTAAGGCCGCCGACCGCGACCTGCATTCGGGCCTGTATGGCGGGGCTGCCGCCAACCCGATCCGCATCCTGGCCAAGGTGCTGGCCGACATCCACGACAAGGACGGCCATATCACCATCCCGGGCTTCTATGACGGCGTCGAGGAAACCCCCTCGCAGGTGCTGAAATCATGGGAGACGCTGGGCGAGACGGCCGAGACCTTCCTCGGCCCTGTCGGCTTGTCGATCCCATCGGGCGAAAAAGGCCGCTCGGTGCTGGAGCTGACCTGGGCGCGACCCACCGCCGAATTCAACGGCATCATCGGTGGCTACACCGGCAAGGGTTTCAAGACCGTCATCGCGGCGGAAGCCTCGGCAAAGGTCTCGTTCCGCCTTGTCCATAAGCAGGATCCGGCCAAGATCCGCGCGGCCTTCCAGAAATTCGTCAAGGAACGCATCCCAGCCGATTGTACGGTCGAATTCCACGCTCATGGCGGCTCACCGGCAATCCAGCTTTCTTACGACTCGCCCTTCCTGGCCAAGGCCAAGACAGCGCTTTCCGATGAATGGCCAAAGCCCGCGGTGACGACCGGCAGCGGCGGCTCCATTCCGGTCGTGGGCGACTTCCAGACCTATCTCGGCATGGAATCGCTGCTGGTCGGGTTCGGCCTCGATGACGACCGCATCCACTCGCCCAACGAGAAATACGAGCTCAGCTCCTTCCACAAGGGCCAGCGCTCCTGGGCGCGCATTCTGGATGCGCTGACACGCTGAGCGCGGAAAACACGTTTTCTTGTTGATTTTTCACCGGATCGCGGCGAGGACGGGTAACGCCGCGACCCGGAGAAAACGATGAGCGATATCCGCTTCCATAAAAACGATCTGCCCGACCTTTCGCACTACGATGTCGCGGCGGTGGCGATCGATACGGAAACGCTTGGCCTCAAACCGCACCGAGACCGGCTCTGCGTGGTGCAGATCTCGCCTGGCGACGGCAGCGCCGATGTCATCCAGATCGCGCCGGGCCAGAAGGAGGCATCGAACCTGGTCAAGCTGCTGGCAAACGACAGGGTGACCAAGCTGTTCCACTACGGTCGCTTCGACCTCGCCGTGCTCTACCACGCGTTTGGCGTGATGGCCGAGCCGGTGTTCTGCACCAAGATCGCCTCGCGGCTGACGCGCACCTATACCGACCGGCACGGGCTGAAGGACATCTGTTTCGAGCTTCTCGGCGTCGGCCTGTCCAAGGCGCAGCAATCGTCGGATTGGGCGGCCGAAACGCTGTCGCCCGAACAGCTCGAATACGCCGCCTCCGATGTGCTCTATCTGCATCGTTTGCGCGATGCGCTGGCGGGACGGCTGGCGCGCGAGGGCCGCACTAAGGAGGCGGACGCCTGTTTCCGCTTCCTGCCGACGCGGGCCAAGCTTGACCTGATGGGCTGGGACGAAGAGGATATCTTCGCTCACAGCTGAGAAAAGGGATGAGATGGCGGACAGAAAGCCGATATCGACCGCGCCGACCGACGGCTCAAAGGTCACCGTCACCTGGAAGGACAGCGACGGCGTCCTCAATGAATCCATAGCGCAATACCGCGACGGCGGCTGGTGGGTCTACACCGACAGTCATACGCAGAAGAAGGTCGAGCCGACCAGCTGGCGGCCCGCTGCCAGCGACGACGACGACCAGTGAGCGCCGCTGGTGGGACGGGGTGCTTTCGACTAGCCTGAAGTCGTTGATATCGGGGCCGATTCGGAGCCTTCCGCTCCGCACCCGCCCTCTTGCACGGAGAAACCCGCCATGGGTGTCGAAAGCCTTCTCGTCTTCATCCTCATCGGTGCCATCGCCGGCTGGCTCGCCGGTCTCATCGTTTCGGGTTTCGGCTTCGGCCTGATCGGCAACATCATCGTCGGCATTATCGGCGCCTTCATCGCTGGCTGGCTGTTTCCGCGCATCGGCTTGTCGATCGGCGGTGGCATCATCGCCTCCATAATCCACGCCACGATCGGCGCCATCATCCTTTTGGTTCTGGTCAGGGTCCTGAAACGAGCCTGAGGCTCGGCATGACAGAAGGCGCGCCATGAAGCAGAACACGCTCTATCTCCTCATTGGCGCGCTCATCATCGTGATCATCGCACTGGGCGTCTACGTCTACCGCGAGCAGGCCAGGCCGAAAGGCGTCGAACTCAGGATCGACGACAAGGGCATTTCAATCCAGCAGAACTGAACCCGCCGGGCGGATCCAGGAGCGTGACATGGAGGCTTCCGACGCATGGCAGAGCGGAGAGCGGCCCAGGATCACCGTGGCGGAATGGGAGAGGTTGAACCGGCCGCCACGACGCGAGGCGTTGCTGCGCTATTACTGGCGGACTTTTCGCTTCCTGAGGACATCCGCGCCGATCAGCGAATTGCAGGGACGACAGCAATCGTTCCGTGACGCGGTCGTGGCCACTGTTGCCTTCAACCGGCCTGATGTGA
This sequence comes from Mesorhizobium sp. LNHC229A00, assembly GCF_000502415.1. Lineage (NCBI taxonomy): Bacteria > Pseudomonadati > Pseudomonadota > Alphaproteobacteria > Hyphomicrobiales > Phyllobacteriaceae > Mesorhizobium > Mesorhizobium sp. LNHC229A00. The sequence goes on along the minus strand of NZ_AYWQ01000002.1, from coordinate 610,354 downwards.
TCGCATGGCAGATCCACCTCGTGCGCCGACACCTGGCCGAGCACGAGAGCTATGTCGTCTTCGACAACAGCAAGAAGGAGGAGGCGAGGGAAGCCATCCGCGACCTCTGCCAGCGCCAGCACGTCCCCTATGTAGCGTTGCCGAGGAACAGGCTGACGGTCAGCAGATCGCACGGCCAGGCGCTCAACTGGATCGTGCGCAATTTCATGACCGGCTTGGCCCCGAAGGTCTTCGGCTTCATCGACCATGACATCTTTCCGACGGAACCGTTTTCGATCCACGACCGGCTGAAGGGCAAGACCATTTACGGCAGTGTCCGGCGCGACACGCCGACGCCGGGCGGCTGGTTCCTGTGGCCCGCCTTCTGTTTTTTCGACGGAAGCCTGTTGCGACAGCGGCTGGATTTCGCGCCGAGCTACAAATTCCGTATGGACTCGGGTGGCGGCAACTGGCCGCTGCTCTACCGCACGATCGACCATGCGCTGGTCAGATTTACCGAGAACAAGTTGCTGCGCTGCGGCGAGGGCGATGACGAGCACGAGGATTTCTTCATGTCGGTCGACGGCTGGCTGCATGTAACCAATGCCTCGAACTGGCGAAGGCAGCCGGTCGACAGGCGCGAACAACTCATCGCCTTGTTGCGGCAGGCTGCGGGTCCTGACCAGTTGGATGTGAAGTTCGAGCCGATCTAAAAGGTTCGCCATGTCGCGTCGGCTCCAGATGGCCTTTGATCGACAAACGCGAGCCAGCCGATCCAGATCGCGGCCAACTCGCTGCACGTGCAGACCTGGCGGCTCGCCCTGCAAGCGGTCGACTGTCTCGACGGCCGAAAGCGGCACGCACTGTTTGGTCGCTGGCGATCGAGGAGCAACGGGCGTCGCGACCCGGCGCGTTCAATCGGTGTACGCGACGAGGAGACCTTTCTGGGGGGCGGGCCAGTGTCGAGGAAGGCGGCCCGAAGGGCCTCGACATCGACCGCTCGAACAGTGTCGTTGCGGTCACCTGCGAGGTAGGCGCTGGCCTTCTATCCGCTGGCGTCGATTGTCGGAACGGCAAGCTCGGGGATCGAGCCAGGCTTGGCGCGCTTTTAGGCGCCGGCCGTTTCCCTGGTGGCGAACCGACGGTGTCGGAGAGAAGAGGATTAACAAATTCCTAACGGAATTCAGAGGTTTGGCCGAAGGCCTGCTTAACCCGCCCTTAAATCGCCGCATCTACTCTTCAACCCGAGCGCCATTGGCACCGGGGACATCAAGCGCAGCGCATGGCGAACCGCAGAGACAGTCGCATCGAGCCCAGCTTCGAGGGACCGCCGCGAGCGAGATCCCAGACGGGTCTTTCGGTGAGCGAGGAGGACCGCGTCGTGCCGAGCAACAGCAAAGCCTCCGCCAAACGCAAATCATCCAAGGCGAAATCGTCGCGGGGGAAGCGCGGCGGAGGCGGGCGCGGGCTGTTCGGCGTGCTCGGCCGGCTGTTCTACTGGTGCTTCGTGCTCGCCATCTGGGGCGGCATCGCGGTGGCCGGCGTCGTCATCTACTACGGCGCCAAGATGCCGGCGGCCACGACCTGGTCGATTCCCGATCGTGCGCCCAACATCAAGATCGTCTCGGCCGATGGGCAATTGCTCGCCAATCGCGGCATGAGCGGCGGCGAGGCTGTCGGCCTGCACGAAATGTCGCCCTATATCCCCGAGGCAGTCATCGCCATCGAGGACCGCCGTTTCTATTCGCATTTCGGTGTCGATCCGATCGGCCTGTCGCGCGCAATGGTCACCAACCTCATCGGCGGGCATTTCTCGCAAGGCGGTTCGACGCTGACGCAGCAATTGGCCAAGAACCTGTTCCTGACGCCGGACCGTACATTGGAGCGTAAAGTGCAGGAGGTGCTGCTGGCCCTGTGGCTCGAGCACAAGCACAGCAAGGACCAGATCCTCGAAATGTACCTCAACCGGGTCTATTTCGGCTCCGGCGCCTATGGCGTCGAGGCGGCCTCGCGCCGTTATTTCGGCAAGAGCGCGCGCGACGTCACGCTGTCCGAAGCCGCCCTGCTTGCCGGCCTCTTGAAGGCGCCCTCGCGGCTGTCGCCGGCGCGCGATCCCAAGGCCGCCGAGGAGCGTTCGCAGCTGGTGCTCGGGGCCATGCGCGAGGAGGGCAAGATCAGCGAAAAGGAGCTGAAAACGGCGCTCAGCGCACCGGCGACGCGCTCGCCATCCTACTGGACCGGTTCGGAAAATTATGTCGCCGACACCATCATGGAAGAATTGCCCGACCTGATCGGCGACGTGCGCGGCGATATCGTCATCGATTCTACCGTGGACCTGAACCTGCAGAAGCTCGCCGAAAAATCGATCCGCCGGCTGATCGACGACAGCGGCAAGAAGCTCAACGTGACCCAGGGCGCGCTGGTGTCGATCGACGATTCCGGCGCGGTACGGGCCATGGTCGGCGGCTACGACTATTCGACCAGCCAGTTCGACCGCGCCTCGGAGGCGCGCCGGCAGCCGGGCTCGGCGTTCAAGCCGTTTGTCTATATGGCGGCACTTGAGGCCGGCCGCACGCCTGACAGCATCCGCAACGATGCGCCGATCAAGATCGGCAACTGGACACCGGACAATTACGGCGGCAAGTACTTTGGCAAGGTCACCTTGGCGACAGCGCTGGCAAAATCACTGAACTCGGTTGCCGCGCAGCTGACCATGGAAGTCGGGCCGAACGCGGTAGTGGAAGCCGCGCACCGCATGGGCATCCAGTCCGACCTGCAGGCCAACACCTCGATCGCGCTCGGCACCTCGGAAGTGACGCCACTGGAGCTGACTTCGGCCTATGTGCCCTTCGCCAATGGCGGCTACAAGCCGGACATTCATTTCATCCGCCGCGTGACGACGTCGGACGGCAAGGTGCTCTATGATAGCGCCGGCGGCAGCGCACCGCGCGTGATCAAGCCCGAGATCGTCGGCATGATGAATTCGATGATGACCGGCACGGTCGAGGTCGGCACCGCCAGGAAGGCGGCTTTCGCCTGGCCGTCGGCAGGCAAGACCGGCACCAGCCAGAATTCGCGCGACGCCTGGTTCGTCGGCTATACCGCCAATCTGACCACCGGCGTATGGTTCGGCAATGATGACGGCACGGCGATGAAGAAGGTCACCGGCGGCGCGCTGCCGGCGCAGGCCTGGCACGAATTCATGGTCGCCGCGCATGAGGGCGTGCCGGTGCGGCCGCTGCCCGGCACCTGGAAATCGACTCCGGCCGACACCATCGTGCCCGACGAAATTCCCTCGGCCAGCAACAACCAGCCGGCACCGGTTCCGCCGGCGTCCGTCGGCCAGCAGGCGCCGGCCGCGCAGGCCGCGGGACAGGCGACGCCAGCGCCGGTCCGTGCGGCGCGGCCTGCCCAGACCGTCGATGCCGATGGCTTCGATATGCCGGCGGATGACGGCACCACCGCTTCGGTCGGACATCCGGTGCCGCCAGGCAGCGTCGGCGGTCGGCTCAAGAAACGGCAGACGTCGATCCTGGATATCCTTGGCGGCGGCTAGTTCGGGCGGCTAGTTCGCCCGTGGCTTGGCACTGCCCAGTTTCTTGCTGTCAAAGGTCAGCTTGTCGCTGTGGATCTTTCCGTCGCTGACGGTGAGATGCTTGGCGCAGGACAGCGCCCCCGACGACTTCGTCATCAGGTCGTACATCAACAGCGCCTGGTGGTCGTCCCCGAACGCGGCGATCATGCGCATACCGGTCACGTCCTCGGAGAGCTTCGTAAGCCCCTTCAAGTAAGGTTCCTTGCCGGTCGATTGCTGCATCGGCCCATCGAAAACGACATCGTCGGCAACGTAGGACGCCGCCTTTTCAAGGTCGTGGCTCGTCCACGCCTTCGTGAAGGCCGTTGCGATGTCGAGGGGAGCTGGCTGTGCCATGGCTTTCTCCTGATGGATTGGTGTGAACCCAGATCTTGCGATTGTCGAAACCAACGGCAAGCCGGCGTCCAGGTTCCTCATGTCGGCCCATGGTGACATTTCGGCCTCTCGCCTCCGAGACACGGTTCGGCTACACCTCCGGCCGGAGACCGCGACATGGCTGAACTCGACACCAGAAAAACCATCGTGCTGACCGGCGCCAGCCGCGGTATCGGCCATGCCACGGTCAAGCGCTTTTCGCGCGAGGGTTGGCGTGTCATCACCTGTTCGCGCCAGGCCTTTGCCGAGGATTGCCCGTGGCCGGCAGGGCCGGAAGACCACATCAAGGTCGACCTCGCCGATCAGGAAGATGTCGGTATTGCGGTCTCGGAAATCCGCCATCGGCTGGAAGCGCATGGCGGCCAGCTGCACGCGCTGGTCAACAACGCCGGCATTTCGCCCAAGCTCAAGGATGGCAACAGTCGAATGAACTCGATCGACACGCCGATGCATGTCTGGCGCGACGTGTTCCAGGTCAATTTCTTCGCGCCGATCATGCTGGCGCGCGGCCTGTTCAAGGAATTGGCGGCGGCGAAAGGCTCGATCGTCAATGTGACATCGATCGCCGGCACCCGCGTGCATCCCTTCGCCGGCACCGCCTATGCGACGTCGAAGGCCGCTCTCGGCTCGCTGACGCGCGAGATGGCGCATGATTTCGGCCCGCACGGCATCCGTGTCAACGCCATCGCGCCAGGCGAGATCGATACCGCGATCCTGTCGCCGGGCACGGAAAAGATCGTCGAGACCATCCCACTGCGGCGCCTGGGCACCACGGCGGAAGTCGCCGACATCATCTTCTTCCTGTGCTCCGGGCAGGCATCCTATGTCACCGGCTCGGAAATCCACATCAATGGCGGCCAGCACGTGTGAACTGGTGGGAGCCAAGGCCCGCTCATCTGGTCGGGGTGACAACAGCCTTGGCAATTCATTCGTGGCTTGATCAACGCGCCTGTGGGCAGCGCCTGCTCAGGCAGCGAACGGTTCAGCGACACGCGACTTGTGGCCAAGCACCTCGTCGACAATGCCACGCGCGATTTCGCGTTCGCCCATGATCACCGTATTGGCGCCGAGCCCCTTGAGATGCTCGACCTCGGCGTCGGAATGGGCGCGGGCGACGACGTTGATGTTGGGATTGGCGGCGCGCGCCCTCAGCACGATCTGGCCAGCCTCGAAGGCATTGGGGATGGCAAGGATCAGCCGCGTGGCGCCTTCGGGATTGGCGGCGGCGAAGACTTCGGTGTTGGCGGCGTTGCCGGCGACGGCTTCGATGCCGTCTGCTTTCAGCCTCGCCAGCGTCTTGTCGGCGTCCTCGATGACAAGGAAAGGCCGTGCTGCATCTTTCAACGCCGCGCCGACGAGGCCGCCGACGCGGCCGTAGCCGATCAGGATGGCATGACCGGTGAGCGCCGTCCTTGGTGGCGGGCCGTCTTCCTTTTTGGACGCTACGGCGACCGAGGCGACTTGGCCCGGTTCCGTCGCTGGACCAACCGGCTTGGCGTCCGTCGGCGGTGCCGTCCTGGCGGCGCGGGCCTCGAGCCACGGCTTCATCCAATCGATGATCAGGAACATCAGCGGGTTGAGTACGATCGAAAGGATGGCACCGGCCAGGATGAGGTCACGTCCCTGTTCCGGCAGAAGTTTCAGCCCGACGCCGAGTTCGGCCAGGATGAAGGAGAATTCGCCGATCTGGGCGAGGCTGGCCGAAATCATCAAGGCCGTGGCCAACGGATAGCCGAAGGCGACGACGATGACGAACGCCGCCAGCGACTTGCCGATGACGATGATGGCCAGCGTCGCCAGGATCGGCAGGCCGTTGCTGAACAGGCTGAACGGGTCGAACAACATGCCGACGGAGACGAAGAACAGCACCGAGAAAGCATCGCGCAGCGGCAGCGATTCTTCCGCGGCGCGGTGGCTGAGCTCGGATTCGCTCATGATCATACCGGCGAAAAAGGCGCCCAGCGCCAGCGAGACGCCGAACAGTTTTGCCGCGCCGAAGGCGACGCCGAGCGCTATTGCCAGCACCGAGAGGCGGAACAGTTCGCGCGACCCGGTATGGGCGACATAGTGCAGGATCCACGGAATGACCCTGCGGCCGACCACCAGCATGACGATGACGAAGGCGGCGACCTTCGCCAGCGTGATGCCGACGACACCCCAGATGCCATAAATGGCCGGCAGCGACAGCAGGCCGCTCGAATGGGCCTGTTCCTGGCCGCCGAGCACGCCGGCAAGTGCCGGCAACAGCACCAGCGCCAGCACCATGGCCAGATCCTCAACGATCAGCCAGCCGACGGCGATGCGGCCGCGCTCGGTCTCGATCAGGCGGCGTTCCTGAAGCGCGCGCAGCAGCACCACGGTCGAGGCGACCGACAGCGCCAGGCCAAACACCAGGCCCGCGCCCATCGACCAGCCGAGCATCCAGGACAGCCCGGCGCCGAGCGCCGTGGCGAAGCCGATCTGGACAATGGCGCCCGGCACGGCAATGGCGCGGACCGACAGAAGGTCCTTCAGCGAAAAATGCAGGCCGACGCCGAACATCAGGAGGATGACGCCGATTTCGGCCAATTCGTTGGCAAGGCCAGCGTCGGCGACAAAACCGGGTGTGTTCGGCCCAACCAGCACGCCGGCTACGAGATAGCCGACCAGTGGCGGAATGCGGAACCGATTGGCGAGGGCGCCGAAGACGAATGCCAGCCCCAGACCGGCGACGATGGTGGCGATAAGGGGCGTGTCATGCGGCATTGTCTATGGAGCGCCTTTTAAGCTAGCGATGTCGGATATGCGCCGCCCTAAGCCGCCGCCTGTTTGCAATATGGTGGACGCGGTGTCGGCGATGCAACCCGCAAAGCCGCGAAATCAACGTCGAGACGGCAAAAACTTGACCGGCCGCTGAGTGACTGCCGGTCAAGTGCCTGGGTTCAGTGGTAACCGTGCTGCGACCCGATAGGCCCCTTCGCCGCGCGTGGTCAGGCTGCCTGCAGCAACGCCTCGATCTCGAAGATGGCGTGGTTGGTCATGGTCTTCGGGATTTCGGCCGTCACCTTGTCGCCAACCTCCTTATGCAGCTTCTTGCGCATCGCGCCGAGCACCATTGGCGGGGCGACAAGCACAAGGCTGTCGAATGCACCCTCATGTGCAAGCTTGTAGAGGCGGGCGGCAATCTCCTCGGCGAAGCGCTCCTTGCCGATGCGATGCCAGTCGGTCTCCTCGACCGCGCTGCGATGCACGGATGGGCCGTCATTGTATCGACCGGGGCTGTCGCTTCCCTGTTCGCGTGTGGGCGGGTTCTCCTGTTCCATCACCTGCACGACTTCAAGGTTGGGAAACTTAGTGTCGCCGGCGTTCTTGAGCAGGAGCGCCTTTTCGCCGTCGGCCACCAAAACCCAAATGCCATGCTTCAGTTTGATCGTGTTCATGGGAACGCTCCTTGTTGAGTGGTGGCTATACCGGGAACGCATTTTGACCCGTCAACGTTCCACCCGAACGGAGGACCGAGTGGCCGTGCAGCCAGGCCCTGAAGACGAAATCACCGCTGCACGACTTTAATTTACTGAATTGGTAGAAATTAGAAAAAACTGTTTTGTGGGACAGGTCGCCGGCAGCTAAAAGTGCCTGAAATCAAGGCGCATTTCAGCAGCTCGGGCGCTCCCGGTGCATGGGCATGGAATATTTTTCTCCTGCCCTTCGCGGTTGCGAAAAAGCGATTGCCTGCCATCACCGGATGCGCGAGTGCTTTGCTTCTGCTTTTTTACGCTTGGGCGTAAAACTGCGATCCTGTTCCCGGATTTGCTTTGTCATGTCGCAAGCCACCACCAAGCTCAACTCCTTTCCCGTCTTCATGCGGGTCGAGGGCGAAGCCGTGGCCATTGTCGGCGGCGGCGAGGAGGCTTTGGCCAAGGCGCGGCTGATCGCCCAGTCGAGCGCGGTCCTGCACATCATCGCTAGGGATGCCGAACCGGAGCTGTTGGCCTTCATCGCCGAGTCCGGCGCCAACTATATGCCCGGCGCGTATAACGCCTCGCAGATCGAAGGCGCCGTGATGGTGTTTGCCGCCAGCGGCGACGAGGCGCTCGACCGTCGCGTCGCCGCCGATGCGCGCCGGCTGGGCATTCCCGTCAATGCCGTCGACCGGCCGGACCTCTGTGATTTCTTCACCCCGGCGCTGGTCAACCGCGCACCGGTCGCCGTGGCGATCGGTACCGAAGGCGCGGGCCCCGTGCTTGCACAGATGCTGCGCAGCCGAATCGACCGCATGCTGTCGCCGTCGCTCGGGCCACTGGCAGCGCTTGCGGCGTCGTTCCGCAATGCCGCCGAGAGATTGCCCAGGGGCAGTATACGCCGCCGTTTCTGGAGCGACTTCTTCGGCGGAGCGCCAGCACGCGCCGTCGAGGCCGGCGAATTTTCGCAGGCGCGCGAAGCCGCCACCGACCTGCTGTTGTCCAACGCGCCCGTTCGCGGCCACATCGCCCTGGTGGGCGCCGGTCCCGGCGCCGAGGACCTCCTGACCCTGCGGGCGCATCGTCTGCTGATGGAGGCCGATGTCATCGTCCATGACGCGCTGGTCCCGGAGGCGGTCGTCGCCATGGGCCGCCGCGATGCCGAGCGCCTGCCGGTGGGAAAGCGCAAGGGCTGCCATACCAAGAGCCAGGCCGAAATCAATGCGTTGCTGGTGGATCTCGGCCGTCAGGGCAAGCGCGTCGTGCGGCTGAAATCGGGCGATCCTCTGGTGTTCGGCCGCGCCGGCGAGGAGATGGCCGCGCTTCGTGACGCCGGCATCGCCTATGAGGTGGTTCCGGGCGTCACAGCGGCCTTTGCCGCTGCCGCCGATTTCGAACTGCCGTTGACGCTGCGCGGCGTTTCCTCCTCGATGGTGTTCACCACCGGCCACGATCTCAAGGGCAATTCACTGCCGGATTGGGCCAAGCTCGCCATTTCCGGCGCTACCGTTGCCGTCTACATGGGCCGCTCGGTCGCGGCCGAAGTTGCCGGCCGGCTGATCGAGGCGGGCTTGTCGCCGGACACCGCGGTCGCCGTGGTCGAGAATGCCAGTCTGGCCAATCGCCGACGCTTCCACGGCACGCTTGCCGACTTGCCGTCGCTGGAAGCGCGCGCCGATCTGTCGGGCCCGGTCATGACCATCATCGGCGACGCCGTCGCCGGTGCCAATTTCGAGCGGTCCGAGCCGCTCGCGGCACACAGGCTCGAGAGCGTGCCCGTAGCAGCCGCCGAGGGAGTTCAGCCATGAAGATACTGACCGCCAATCGCCTCGGCGACGGTATTGCCGTCTGGTACGCCGATGGCGGCTGGGCCGAGACGGTGGATCATGCGGACCTTGCCCACGACAAGGCGGCCGAGGATCGGCTGGAGGCGATCGGCGCCAAGGCCCACGCCGACAATGAAGTGGTCGACGTCAATCTGATCGATGCGGACATCGTCGACGGCGTTGTCGAGCCGGTGCGGCTGCGTGAGAAGATCCGCGCCGCCGGCCCGACCATCCGCAACGACCTCGGCAAGCAGGCCGAGCGGGCGGCATAGCCAGGACACCAGGTGAACGGGCGGACGCGCCCTGAAAGACGAAGCATGTACCGTTACGATGAGTTCGACCACGATTTTGTCCAGGCCCGCGTCGCCGAGTTCAGCGACCAGGTCGAGCGCCGGCTGTCCGGCGAGATTACCGAGGACCAGTTCCGGCCGCTCCGGCTGATGAACGGCGTCTATCTGCAGCTGCACGCCTACATGCTGCGCATCGCGGTGCCCTACGGGACGCTGAACGGCAAGCAGTTGCGCATGCTCGGCCACATCGCCCGCAAATACGATAAGGGTTACGGCCATTTCACCACGCGCCAGAACATCCAGTTCAACTGGCCGGCGCTGTCGGACATTCCGGCGATCCTGGCGGACCTGGCCAGCGTGGAGATGCACGCCATCCAGACCAGCGGCAACTGCATCCGCAATGTCACCGCCGACCATTTTGCCGGGGCTGCCGCCGACGAGGTCGCCGATCCGCGTCCCTATGCCGAAATCCTGCGGCAGTGGTCTTCGGTGCATCCGGAATTCTCGTTCCTGCCGCGCAAGTTCAAGATCGCGGTGACGGGAGCCGAGCGCGATCGCGCCGCCATCCAGACGCACGATATCGGCCTGCACCTCAAGAAGAACGCCGCCGGCGAACTCGGCTTCGCCGTCTACGTCGGTGGTGGCCAGGGCCGTACGCCGATGGTGGCGAGGAAGATCCGCGACTTCTTGCCCGAAGCCGACCTTCTCTCCTACTGCACGGCGATCCTGCGCGTTTACAATCTCCATGGCCGCCGCGACAACAAGTACAAGGCGCGCATCAAGATCCTGGTCCACGAGACCGGCGCCGAGGAAATCACCCGCCAGGTCGAGGCCGAGTGGCAGGAATTGAAGGACGCGGAGCTGAAGCTGCCCGAGGCGGACATCCGCGCCATCGAGGCTTATTTCGCACCGCCCGCGCTGACCGGGCGGCCGGACGGCGACGCCGCCGTCAAGGTGGCGCGGCTGGATTCCAAGGGCTTCTCGGACTGGCTCGAGCAGAACGTGGTGACGCACCGCCACCCCGACTACGCGGCGGTGACGATCTCGCTCAAGGGTATCGGCGAGGTGCCGGGCGATGCGACCGACAGCCAGATGGAAGCGGTCGCCGACATTGCCGAGAAATATGCCTTCGACGAGCTTCGCGTCAGCCACGAGCAGAACCTGATCCTGCCGCATGTGGCGCGTGCCGACCTCAAGGCGGTCTATGACGCGCTGGTCGACATCGGGCTGGCGACGGCTAACTCCAACCTGATCTCGGACATCATCTCGTGCCCGGGCCTCGATTATTGCGCGCTGGCGACGGCACGCTCGATACCGATCGCACAGGAAATCTCGCGCCGCTTCGCCTCGCTGGAGCGGCAGCGCGAGATCGGCGAATTGAAGCTGAAGATCTCCGGCTGCATCAATGCCTGCGGCCACCACCATGTCGGCCATATCGGCATCCTCGGTGTCGAGAAGAAGGGCTCCGAACTCTACCAAGTGACATTGGGCGGTTCGGCCGACGAGAACACTTCGGTCGGCGAGATCATCGGCCGGGGCTTCTCTTCGGAAGAAATCACCGATGCCATCGAGCAGATCGTCGACACCTACCTCGGCCTTCGGCTCAACCCGCAGGAAAAATTCATCGACGCCTACCGCCGTGTCGGTCCCGCGCCGTTCAAGGAGGCGCTCTATGCTGGCGAAGCCAAGGCCGCTTGACCATATTGCCGACGTCGATGACGGCATCGCCGCCAAAGCGGCGGGGTTTGACGCGCTCTACGGTCATCTCAGCCCGATCGAGATCATCGAACGATCGGCCAACGATCTGTTTCACGACGAGATCGCTGCCGTGTCTTCGTTCGGCGCGGATTCGGCGGTGCTGCTGCATATGATCGCCAAGATCGACCGTACGCTACCGGTCATCTTCCTCGATACGGGCAAGCATTTCGAGGAGACGCTCGGCTATCGCGACGCGCTGGTCGCCGATTTCGGATTGACCAACATCCGGGTGATCAAGCCGGACGAAGCGGCGCTCGAACGGATCGACCCGACCGGCAATCTGCACCAGAACAACACCGATGCCTGCTGCGACGTGCGCAAGGTCGAGCCGCTGGCACGTGGCGTCGCACCCTTCCGCGCCTGGTTCACGGGCCGCAAACGCTTCCAGGCCTCGACACGGGCCGCACTTCCGGTGTTCGAGGCGGTAGGCCCTCGCATCCGCATCAATCCGCTGGCGCACTGGACGACGTCGGACCAGGCCGACTACATGCGCGCGCATGCGCTGCGCGAAAACCCACTGGTCGCCTATGGTTATCTGTCGATTGGCTGCTTTCCATGCACGCAGCCGGTGCAGCCGGGCGAGGATGCGCGCAGCGGCCGCTGGGCCGGCCACGCCAAGACCGAGTGCGGCATCCATCTGTCGGGACTGGAAGTGTCGCTGACCGACGCATCACTATAGGGTATGTTGCAATTCAGGTGAGGCAGGCCTGCAAACGGCGGCTTCCTGCGCTTCCGGTGCCCACGGACTTCAAGTACGTTCCGCTCCGGTTCTCGCAAGCAGCCGTTTTCGACACAGCCTGACCTGAATTTCAACACATGCTCGAGCTCTTCGAATTTTAGGAATTTTGATGACTGGACTGACGACACCGGAGACCCGGCTCTGGACCCCGGAGGGTTTTCGCGAGGACGAGTGGAGCCATGCCGAAAGTGCCGACGCGCTTTCCGGCAATGGCCGATTCATCCTGCCGCTGCAGGCGTTCCTCGATCTCGACCCGGAGGTGCGCCGCTCGGCGAAGGAGCGGCTCGGCGTCGTGCTGCAGCCCGGCGACCAGCTCGACAAGATCGCCGATCTGCTCGACCAGTTGTCGCTGGTGGCGCTGGCCTTCCCGGCTTTCGGCGACGGCCGCTCCTTCTCCAAGGGCGAACTGCTGCGCAGCCGCTATCACTTCACGGGCGCGCTGCGTGCCACCGGGCAGGTCCTGGTCGACCCGTTGCCGCACATGCTGCGGCTTGGCTTCGATGAATTCGAGATCTCGAATCCAGTGCTCTTGAAGCGCCTTGAAGAAGGCCGCACCGGCGGGTTGGGGCTTTACTACCAGCCGGCCGCCATAGTGGAGACCAAGGGTCCGAAATATTCCTGGCGGCGTCTTCGCAACAGCTGACGCTTTTTCCAGGAAGGCCGAAGGCCCTCTCACTCGAAGCTGGTCGTACCAATTGTGTGATTTGCGCTTTTCCTCTCGGCATCTTGCCCTTAGGATATCGCTGTTATTTCGCGACCCGAAATAAATGGCCACAAAGGGAGGAACCGGGAATGGCTGGCAAGAAGATATTGATGCTCGTTGGCGAGTTCAGCGAGGAATATGAGATTTTCGTCTTTGAACAGGCCATGCATGCCGTCGGCCATACCGTGCATGTCGTTTGCCCGGACAAGAAGGCAGGCGATGTGCTGAAGACATCGCTGCACGATTTCGAGGGCCACCAGACCTACACCGAGAAGCCCGGACACGATTACATCCTCAACAAGACGTTTTCCGAGGTGGATCCGGCCCAGTACGATGCCGTCTACGCGGCGGGCGGGCGCGGTCCCGAATACATTCGTATCGACAAGCGCGTGCAGGCGCTGGTGCGGCACTTCCATGAGACAGGAAAGCCGATCTTCACCATCTGCCATGGCGTGCAGATCCTGATCGCGGTCGACGGCGTGGTGCGGGGCAGGGAAGTGGCGGCGCTTCATTATTGCGAGCCGGAAGTCACGCTGGCCGGCGGCATCTATGTCGACGTCGCGCCCAACGGGGCCCATGTCGACGGCAATCTTGTTTCGGCCAAGGGCTGGCCGGGCCTGTCCAATTTCATCCGCGAATGCCTGAAGGTGCTGGGCACGGAGATCCGCCATGGCCAGATCCTGATGCGCGACGAGCGGCAAGCGGCCTGAGAAAGGTTTGGGGAACTACCGCCGCGCGCTGGCGCGGCGGTATGCTCTACGCCGCCATCCGCGCTTCGCGGAACGACACCAGTTTTTGGCGGCTTTCGTCCCACAAGGCCAGTTTGACGCAGCGCAGGCTCTCGAGCAGCGTGACGCGGCCGATGCCGCGCAGCTCGGGATAATCCCGCAGCACTTCCTGCAGCCGGTAGCCGGGCACCTTGGCGGAGAGGTGGTGGACGTGGTGAACGCCGATATTGCCGGTGAACCAGTTCAGCACCGGCGGAAGGTCGTAATAGGACGAGCCGTGCAGGGCGGCGCGCTGGAACTCCCATTCCTCATCCTTCGCCCATTCGGTCTCCTCGAACTGGTGCTGGACATAGAACAGCCAGATGCCGGCCGAACCGGCAAGAATGACGATCGGCAGATGGACGATCAGGAACGCACCAGGGCCGATGACCCAGATGAGGATGGCCGCGGCAACCGCGATGCCAAGATTGGTGGTCATCGACGACACCCAGGGCGTCAGGCCGCCGCGCATCATGCCGACGGGCAGCCTTTGCGAGAAGATGAACAGCCAGATCGGCCCCAGGCCGAACATCACCAGGGGATGGCGGTAGAGGCGATAAGCCAGGCGACCCCGCCAGGACATCCGCCGGTATTCGGCGACGGTCAGCGTCCTGATATCGCCCATGCCGCGTTCGTCGAGGTTGCCGGCGCTGGCATGATGGGTGGCATGGGCACGCCGCCAGCAGTCGTAGGGCGTCAGCGTCAGGATGCCCAGCGCGCGGCCGATCCAGTCATCGGCAATGCGATTGGCAAAGAAGGAGCCATGGCCGCAATCGTGCTGGATCATGAAAATCCGCACCAGGAAACCGGCCGCGGGCAGGATCAGGACCAGTCCCCACCAATGACCATAGGCATAGGCAGCGGAAGACAGAGCCCACAGCGTGGCGAAAGGAATGAGGGTGATGGCCAGTTCGAGTGTGCTACGCCGCCTGTCAGGCTTCTTGTAGCGCGCCAGGATCTTTAGCCAGGCGCGCTTGCTGTTGGCAGCTGCCTCGGGGGAAATCATGTTCATCAGGAAGCATAGGCGGGGTGTGCCGCCACCGCAAGCCAGGGATCACGCAAAGTTACTGTGCGTAATTGTCGCGTAAGGCCCGGGTGACTTACTGCCGTCGCCATCCGGCGTCGCCATTCTCGACCCGGTCGAGATGCTCGAGCAATTGCTCAAATCGGTCCGGGATGTCAGGTTCGATGCGGAAGGCTGGCAAGGTGCGCAGAAAGCGCGTCACTGCCTCGGCGCCAAACTGCCGCCGAACCTCCGCAGCGAGCCTTTCTCCTTTTTCAAGCTTGTTGCGGGTCATCATTTCAAAAATCCTGCGTCGGCTCCGAAACTCCCCCAGCAGCGGAATGGTTCCCGCATCACCGCTTCGTGGCAAGCAAAGCCGGCAAGTAGGGTAAAATTTGAATTAAAATCGAAGCGTCCCACCGTGCTTGCCTGATCCGGTCGCAGGCTCTTGCCGTCGCTTTCCCCTTGATTTTTGGCCTGCGAACCTCGATATCGGGCACAAAATCCATACCATTCGAGATGACGGGAAACGGCGATGAGCGACCAGGCAAAAGACGAACGCACGCCCAATGAAGCCGAGGCGGCCGAGGCCAATGCCGAGCGCACGGAAGGCAGCATCGATGGCGACTACGAAGCGCTTGTGCGGCTGCTGAAGGAAAATGAAGAGCTGAAGGACCGCGCGCTGCGGGTCGCGGCCGAGATGGAAAACCTGCGCCGCCGCACCGCGCGCGACGTGCATGACGCGCGCACTTATGCGGTGGCGAATTTCGCCCGCGACATGCTGTCGGTGTCGGACAATCTGCGCCGCGCCCTGGATGCCATTTCCGCCGAGGCCAAGGCATCGGGGGATGCCGGCTTCAAGGGGCTGATCGAAGGCGTCGACCTGACCGAGCGCGCCATGCTGTCGGCGCTGGAACGGCATGGGGTCAAGAAACTTGCTCCCGAGGGCGAGAAGTTCGATCCCAATTTCCACCAGGCAATGTTCGAAGTGCCCAATCCCGATGTCCCGGCCAACACCGTGGTCCAGGTCGTGCAGCCGGGCTATTCGATCGGCGAGCGGGTGCTTCGCCCGGCCATGGTCGGCGTCGCCAAGGGCGGTCCGAAAATTGCCGCCGACGCGCCGGTCGAGCCAGGGCCGGTCAATGAGCAGGCCGAGAAAGATGCGTGATTAGTGGGGTAGCGAATAGAGAGTAGTGAGTAGCAAGGACCGGGACGAGTAGGCGCCTGCTTCGCCAATTGCCATTCACTNCCGTCTTCGCGGCGACGGGGGCGTTGGCGGCGTCGCGCAAACAGCTCGACATTATCGGCTTCCTGTTCCTGGCCAGCGTCACCGGCATCGGCGGCGGCACGCTTCGTGACGTCATCCTCAATCTGCCGGTTTTCTGGGTCGCCAACTCGAGCTACGTTCTGATCTGCGCGGCGGTCGCGGTGCTGGTGTTCTTTGCCGCGCACCGTGTCGAATCCCGCTGGAAATGGCTGCTCTGGCTCGACGCCATCGGATTGGCCGCTTTTTCGGTGATGGGTGCGGCCAAGGGTCTGGCCATTACGGGTTCGCCGGTCGTCTCCGTCATCACCGGCGTGCTCACCGCCACGTCAGGCGGCATCCTGCGCGATCTGCTGGCCGGCGAGCCCTCGGTACTGCTGAGGCCGGAAATCTATGTTACGGCCGCTCTGGCAGGCGCTGCCATCTTCACGGCTGGCGACGTCACAGGATTGCCGCCGATTTTTTCAGAGCTGGCCGGCTTCGCCGCGGCGTTCGCCGTTCGCGGCGGCGCGCTCCGTTTCGGCTGGACCTTTCCAGCCTACAAGAGCCGGCCCGGCCGGCGGCCGGAAGACATTCCATGAAAAGAAGCTATTCGCGTCACGCGGCGAAGCGCTGCGCTTCCCCGCCATAGTAGTTGACGTAGCGGGCACCGATCTCCTTGACCGGCATCACGACGAAAATGTCGACCGTGGAGAATTCGCGGTCGATGACGCAACCATCGCCGATGCGAGCGCCGACCCGCAGATAGCCCTTGACCAGAGGCGGCATCGCCGCGATCGCGGCCTTGGTGTTGACCGCCTCGATCGGCATCAGATCCATGGAGCAATAGCGCCCGGACACAGCGCGCACGTCCCAGGCCGAGTTGGTGCGGCAGTGATGGGCAAGATAGGTGAGCGCCTCCGCATGCGCGGCCGGCACGGTGCCATGGAACGAGGCGCAGCCGGTCATCACCCCGATCTGGTAGTGATTGATGTAGGCCCAGATGCCTTGCCATAGCGCTTCGATGGTGCGCTTCGAACGGTATTCCGGCAAGACGCAGGAACGGCCGAGTTCAAGGAACCGCTGGCTGGGATGGCGGGCGATGAGCTTGGTCAGCTCGAATTCGCCTTCGGAATAGAAGCCCCCGGCGGTTGCCGCGATTTCTTGCCGCAGCAAGCGATAGGTACCGACGATGCGGCGGTGCTCAGGGCCGGACAGCGTGGTGTCGAGGACGAGCAGATGGTCGCAGAGCGGGTCGAAACGGTCGGCGTCGCGGCGGTCCTGCGCCTGGAACAGATCCTTCCTGGCGCCAAGCTCGTCATAGAATACACGGTAACGCACTTCCTGCGCGGCCGCGATCTCGGCCTCGTTGCGGGCGAGCCGCACTTCGAGATTGCCGATACGGCCGAGCGCCGCACCCTTTATGACGGAATCGACATTACGTCCGGCGAGCAAGGCGCTGCTGGCGTTCGGCCGAGTGTCACATTCCGGCATAACTGTATGCACGAGTGATTCTCCTTCGAGCCATCCCTCTTGGCACGGGGATACGGTGTAGGTGCAACAGGATTGTGACAGTACCGTGATACGGCGTTGCGGGCAATACTTCGTCGGCTGGCGAAAACGGTCAACCGGCTACGTTGCGTCACAGGACCCCACGGCGCGTCGCGTTCGCGGGGCGCCGAGAATGCGCTGCTTTTCGGCGGCATTGACCAGCCACGCACCCGGAAAAGCAGGCTCAGGCGGCGACCTGGCCCTCGACGGCGCTGACCAGTGCATCGGGGTCGAGCGGCTTGGTGACGAAGCCGCTGGCACCGTGGGCGAGCACCGCATGGCGGGTTTTTTCCTGGCTGTCGGCCGACAGCACCATAATCGGCACCGGCGGCACGGAGGCCTCCTCTTCATGGCGGCGGATCGCGGCAATGGCGTCCAGTCCGTCCATGACCGGCATGTGGAGATCCATCAGCACCACGTCGAAGCGATGCTTCTGGCCGGCACCGGTGACCGCCTCGACGGCGGCCTTGCCGTTGCCGACCACCTTGACGCGATGCCCGGCCTTCAACAGCGTCGCGCGGGCCAACATGGCATTGATGTCGTTGTCCTCGGCGATCAGCACGGACAGGCCGTGCTGGCGTTCGCCTGAGGCACGAAGCGCCGGCGCGCGGCGTTTTTCCGGCTGCGGCTGGGCCAGGACCGGTGCGTGGCTGCTCAAAAGGACACGCAAAAGTGTTCCTCCGCGCACCGGCCGGGCAAGGAAAGTCGCGTAGCCGCTGGCACGAAACTCGCCCAGCATGCCGCGGTCGGTGGGTGCGATCAGCGTGACGGCTTCGCAATCGGAAAACCCATGCTGGCGAAGACGCTTGAGCAGCCTTCCGTCACTCTCTTCCATGGCCGCGTCGACCAGAAGCACGTCGCAGCCGTCGGCGAAGGATGCGGCCTGAGCCACGGTGGTGGCGATGCCGGCCGCGCCGCCATTGGAGCGGATGGTGCGGGCGATGGCGTCGGCCTCGACGGTGTTCTTGGACACGATCACGGCGCGTCGTCCGGCAAGCGCGTTCAATCGGCCCTGCGGCGGCTCGGTGGCTGACGTGGCGGGAATCTCGAAGACGAATTCGGATCCCTGGCCAAGCCGGCTGGAAACCGAAATCGTGCCGCCCATGGCGGCCACCAAGCGCTTGGAGATGGCAAGTCCCAGTCCAGCACCGCCATGCGTGCGCGTCGAGGTGCCGTCGGCCTGTTCGAACTCCTCGAAGATGCGCTCCATGTCCTCGTCGCGCAGGCCGGGACCCGTATCGGCGATGGTGAAGCAGATGCGGTCGCTGGTCTCGGTTCGGGCGCGCGCGACGCTGACCAGCACGCCGCCACTGTCGGTGAACTTGATGGCGTTGCCGATGAGGTTGAGCAGCACCTGCCGGACCCGGCCCGGATCGGCGGTGATCAATTGCGGCACATCCGGTTCGACATGGCAGCCGAGGCCGATATTCTTGGCGAAGGCCCGCGCGGCCATCAATTCGATGATGTTGTCGGCGATCTCGCGCACCGACATGGGCTGCGGTTCGGGATCGAAGCGTCCGGCCTCGATCTTGGAATAATCGAGCAGGTCCTCGATCAGGGCAAGCAAGGCGCTGGCCGAGGTCGAGATGGCGCCGACATAGGTCTGCTGCTCCGGCGAAAGGCTGGTGTCGGCAAGCAGCCTGGCCATGCCCATGATGCCGTTCATCGGCGTGCGGATCTCATGGCTGACGGTGGCGAGGAAGCGCGACTTGGCCTGGCTGGCGAACTCGGCCCGCTCGCGCGCGGTGATCATGGACGACTCAGCGCGCTTGCGTGCTGTGATGTCGCGGGCGATGGCGCGATGCGAGACGGCACCGCTGTCCTTTTCGCGCACCGACAGCTCGATCCAGGAGAACCAGCGCGGGCCCGTCGGCGTGCGGATGGCAACGTCGGTGGAACTCAGGCATTCATGATCTGAGAAAGCCGCATCGGGAACGATGCCGACCTCGATCCCGAATTCGGCCAACGTCTTGCCGGCAAGATCGCGCGGATCGGTTTCGACGATGTCGGCGAACACCTTGTTGGCGTAGACGATGTAACCGTCGCGGTCGCGATGGATGACGAGATCGCCGAGCGCGTCGATGAGACCGCGAAAGCGCTCCTCGCTTTCCTGCATCTCCCACATGCGGTCGGCCAGCGTCTCGATCTCGGCGCGGTTGCGGGCGGTGGTTTCGTCGAGCAGGACCGCGGTGCGGCGTACGCTGCGTCTGGCGCGCAGATGCATGGCCAGGCCAGCAAGGCCGGTTGCCAGCAAGGCAAGGCTGATGAAGACTGGCGCCCCGGTCAGGGATGAGAGGCCGGCCAGCAGCATGACGGCAACGAAGGTCAGGACCGGCAGGCCTTCGCGCTTGGCCGGTTGCTGATCAGGGACCAGCGGCGGCGCGGCGATAAACCGCCGCGCCGATACCGGCAGTTGCGCCGATGCCGCATCGATGTTGTCGCCGGCGTCGGCCTGTTGGCTGTCGGATTCCGCGATCATGCGAAATCCTTTGCCAGATAGAGATTATGGAAAATTGCGGGGGATCGTTCGAATTTTAGTTGATCGGGCGTTTTTGGCCCGGCGGCGACGGATTTGCCAGCCAATGGGGGAATTTCGCCCCGCGCCTGCCACCCCTGAGCCGGGTCACATGTCGACGACGACGCGGCCGCGGATCTTGCCGTCGACGATGTCGTGTGCCGCACCGATGATGCCGTCGAAGCCGATGGTCGTGGACAGGCTGGCGAGCTTGTCCACATCGAGATCGGAGCCGATGCGCCGCCAGGCCTCGAGGCGTACGGCCTTCGGCGCCATCACCGAATCGATGCCGAGCAGGGAGACGCCGCGCAGGATGAAAGGGGCGACACTCGACGGAAGATCCATGCCGCCGGCCAGGCCGCAGACCGCGACCGCGCCGCCATAGGAGGTCATCGACAGCACATTGGCCAGCGTGTGGCTGCCGACCGAATCGATGCCGCCGGCCCAGCGCTCCTTGGCCAACGGCTTGGCGGGTTGGTTGAGTTCGTCGCGCGATATCACCTCGGCGGCGCCCAGGTTGATCAGATAGGGGCTTTCGGCGTTGCGGCCGGTCGACGCGATGACATGGTAGCCGAGGCTGGACAGGATCGAGACGGCGACCGAACCGACGCCGCCGGCAGCACCCGTCACCACGACAGGTCCGCGCTCAGGCAGGATGCCGTGCCGCTCCAGCGCCATGACGCAGAGCATGGCCGTATAGCCGGCTGTGCCAACCGCCATGGCATCATGCGCGCTCATGCCTTCCGGCAGAGGCACCAGCCAGTCGCCCTTGACGCGGGCGCGCCCGGCATAGGCGCCGAAATGGGTTTCACCGACACCCCAGCCATTCAGGATGACCTTGTCGCCCTTGCGCCAGTGGGGATTGGAAGATGAGATGACGGTGCCGGCAAGGTCGATGCCCGGCACCAGCGGCCATCGACGGATCACCGGAGCCTTGCCCGATATCGCCAGTCCATCCTTGTAGTTCACCGTCGTTGCCTCGACCGCGATGGTGACGTCGCCCTCCATCAGATCGGCGTCGGTGAGATCGGTCACGGCGACGGACTGCTTTTTCTCCGCATCGCGCGAAACGAGGATGGCTTTGAAGGTTTCGGTCATCTTTTTCTCCGCGAACTTTGCTCGGCGTGACTGTGCGGCGATGGCCGCGCGAGGTCAATCTTCGGAAGGCTTGGCGTTCGGAGGCGTGGATTCACGCCGCCAGCCGATGAGTTCGTCGAAGACGACCATCGCCGCGCCCACCGATATGAAGGCATCGGCAAGGTTGAAGACGGCGAAGGACCAGACCGGCGTGTGGAACAGGATGTAATCGATGACATGGCCGTAGACGGCGCGGTCGATCAGATTGCCCAGCGCGCCGCCGATGATCAGGGCAAAGCCGGTGCGGGCGATGACATGGCCCGATGGCGTGCGCGTGGCGAGGTAAAGCACGAAAGCGACGACCAGCACCGCGATGACAACCAGGCCGGTGTCGCCGAAGGAGGAGAACATCGAGAAGGCGATTCCGGTGTTGTAGGTGCGGAACAGCGCCAGAAAGGGCAGGAGGTCGAGCTTTTCCTGGAAGGGCAGTCCGGCTTCGACCAGTGTCTTTATCCACTGGTCGAGCGCGATGGCGACGATGACGAGCAGCGCGTAGGGAGACCATGATTTCACGATTGGGCAACCCTCATTGCTGGTCCGAAATTGGTTCGAGCTTCAGCGCGCCGCGCCGGATCTCGAACAGCATGATGCCGGTGGCGACCGCGAGATTGAGCGAATCGGCGCGGCCCGCCTGCGGAATCCTGAGCAGCCTGTCGCAGCTTGCCGCCAGGCTTTCGGGCAGGCCCTGCTGCTCATTGCCCATCATCAGCAGCACCGGCCCGCGGGAAAAATCGACCGAGCGGTAGTCGACCGCGCCTTTCAGATGCGTGCCGGCAACGAGCCCTGAAAAACCGCCGCGCCAGGCAAGGAATGCCTCTGTCGTTGCCTTGGCCACCGGTATGGCGAAGATCGACCCCATGGTGGCGCGCACCGTTTCCACCGAAAACGGATCGGTGGTGTCGCCGACCAGGATGACGCCCTTGGCGCCGACGGCATCGACGGTGCGGATGACGGTGCCGAGATTGCCGGGATCGCGCACCCGGTCGAGCGCTACCCAGACATCGCCATTGTCGGCACGGATGTCCTTCAAGGCCAGGAATTTCTGCGAGAAGACGCCGACCACCATTTGTGGATTGTCGCGGCGGGTGATGGCGACAAGCACCTTTTCCGATACTTCGAGCACGGTGCCGCCGGCGGCGACGGTGCGTGCCGCCACCTTTTCCACGGCCGCGTTGCCGCGTCCGGCCTTGGCGAAAACCAACGTCCTGATCTGCCAGCCCAAGTCGAGCGCATCGATGACCAGCTTCAGCCCCTCGGCCATGAAGGCGTTCTGCTGGTCGCGGAATTTCTTCAAGGCAAGTGCCTTGATGTCCTTGACCAGCGGATTGGCGAGGCTGGTGACTTCCTTCACCTGACCGGGCGCGCCGGCATGCCGTTCGTTCATGTCAGGCCACCCAGCGCGAAAACAGCGACGTCGAAAGCGCCCGGCCGGCGGACTTTTCACGGATGATCAGCTCACCCGATTCAACCTTGCCGCCCATGCCGGCGAAGGTGTCGCGCATCAGAGCGTGGATGGCGAAGAAGGAGGCACGAATCGAATAGGCGGTCAGCACCACGGCAAGCGGTTTCGGAGTCAGGATCGAGCGACAGAGATCCGTCAAATCAGGCAGGTCCTCGAACAATTGCCAGACCTCGCCCTTGGGGCCGCGGCCATAGGCCGGCGGATCGAACAGGATGATGTCGTAACGGCTGCCGCGACGCTCCTCGCGTTCGGCGAACTTGACCGCGTCGTCGACGATCCAGCGGATCGGCTTGGCGCCAAGTCCCGATATCTCCTGGTTTTCGCGGGCCCAGCCGATCGCCTTCTTCGAGGCGTCGACATGGGTGACCTCGGCGCCGGCGCGCGCGGCCACCAGCGAGGCAAGGCCGGTATAGCCGAACAGGTTGAGTACCTTGACCGGCCGCCTGGCGGCGGCGATCAGCCCGGCCATATGGTCCCAGTGCGAGGCCTGCTCGGGAAAGACGCCGACATGGCGAAACGAGGTGAAGCGGCCGAGATAGTCGATGCCGTCATGCTTCATCGGCCAGGTTTCGCCGAGCGGCGTCTTGGGAAAACGCCAGCGGCCGATGCCCTCCTCGTCGGTGTCGCCGGTGAAGATCGCGTCGGCACGCTCCCAGTCCTTGGCCGGCAGAGCCTTCTGCCAGATCGCCTGGCCCTCGGGCCGCACGATCCGGTAGGGGCCATATTGTTCAAGCTTTTGTCCCGCGCCGCTGTCGAGCAGCGCGTAATCCGCGTTGGGTGCCACTTCGAGGATTACCGGAAGTTGCTCAGCGGGCAGGACGCCGTCGCGACGGGCTAGGTTGCGGGGCGTGGATTTTGGTGCGGGCTGGTCCGGCTTCAGGTCTTGCCGCGGCCTGACCTCCGGCCTGGCCACGCCGCGACCTTCCGGTGGACGCGATTGCGCGGCTTCGCCTTTACCCGGTTGATGCGGGCGGCCGTCGCGGCGTTTGTCGCGAAAAGACTTCAAGAGACAGCTTCTCCGGCGGTTCGGCCCGCTTCTGCCACAGCTATGCCCATCGGCGCAACAAACCCGAGCCACATTGCGATTGCGAGGGTTAGGGCGATTGGGACGATGGCTTAGCCGCCACGTCCGATCGAAAGCAGTGCGACAACCAGCGAAACGAATCCGGCAGCCTTGGCCGCCGTGACGGCCATGTGGCCGGTTTCCCAGCGCAGCCGTATGACTTCGAAATTGTCTGGAATTCGCCCCGGCACCCAGGTGGCGAGAATTTTATTGGCCGGTCTGACGAGAATGAACCAAAGCACGAGTGATAGTACATAGAGCAAGGTGGCGGCGAGTGCGAACCAGAACGCCGGCCGATCCTGGCGCAGCAGCCATGCCAGCAGTCCCGGGCCAATGATTGCCGCGACATCCAGCGGCGCGCCAACGATTGCGAAGAGCAGGAACTGGCCGTTGAAAACGGTGGCCTCGCGCCAAAGCGCCGGGGACCATCGGGTGAGCCGGGGCGCCGATTCCAGGACATGGGCGAAGGACGGTCCGAGGCTGAGCGCAGCGATCATTGCGGTCAAGACAGACCAGAACAGCAGGAAGCCGTATAGTCGCATGACGCAACAACGATTCCGCGCCGAAGCCGTTCCGAACGGCCGCACTTGCCATTGCCGCGGCTCTGGCCCTATCGTTCGGCACTTCGGCACTTCGGCACTTCGGCACTTCGGCACTTCGGCACTTCGGCACTTCGGGCCGATTGCCGGGCAGCGTTGGCCGACGGACAACAGGCCAATTAGGAACAGACATGAACGCTTGTTGGATCGCGGTGGCGTCGGCGCAGCATGTCCGGCGCGGCCGCCAGGACGGCTTCATGCAGGTCAACCATGGCAAGGCGGCACCGCTGCGCCGCGTCAGGCCCGGTGACGGCATCGTCTATTACTCGCCGACCACGGTTTTGGGGGAGAAGGACGGTCTGCAGGCGTTCACGGCGATCGGCACGGTGCGGGAAGGAGACCCCTACCAAGGCGACATGGGCGGCGGCTTCACGCCGTTCCGCCGCGATGTCGACTGGGCGCAGGCACAGGAAACGCCGATCAAGCCATTGCTTGAGAGGCTGGAGTTCACCTCAGGCAAATCGAACTGGGGCTACCCGTTGCGCTTTGGCTTGTTCGCCATCAGCATGGCCGATTTCGCTTTGATCGCGGAGACGATGGGCGCCAAACTCGCTTCGACTAGCCCCTGAGTGCCTTGTAGACGGCAATGCCGGCGGCCAAGTCCTCCAGCGCGGCGCCGACCGACTTGAACAGCGTAATCTCGTCCGGGCTGCCGCGACCTTCCTTTTGGCCGCGCGCCAGTTCGTGCAGGTCGGCCACGATGGCGTCCGGCTTCAGCACGCCTGAGGCCAGTGGCTGGACGATGTCGCCGGCTTCCTTGGTGGCGCCGGCACGGGTGTCGACATAGACGCGGGCGCGCATGATCGCGTCGTCATCGCTTTCGCGCATCGCAGGCGTGAAGCCGCCGACCAGGTCGACATGGGTTCCCGGCCGCAGCAACGTGCCCTTGAGCAGCGGCGTGGTGGTGATTGTCGCCGAGGAGACGATGTCGGCCTGGCCAAGCTCGGCATCGAGATCGGTCGCGGCGCCGGCCGCGAAGCCCTCGGCGCGCAGATCGGCCGCGACTTTCTCGGCGTTGGCCGGGGTGCGGTTCCAGATGCGAATGGTCTTGATCGGTCGCACGGCGCTGTGCGCCTTGGCCAGGAAGGGCGACAGCGCGCCGGCGCCGACCACAAGCAGCCGCGAGGCATCGTCGCGGGCGAGATAGGACGCGGCGAGCGCCGAGGCGCACGCCGTGCGCCACTGCGTCAGCCGCTGGCCGTCGATCAGGGCTTCCGGCTCGCCGGTGCTGCCATCGAGCAGGAGATAGAGCCCCATCACGGCGGGCTTGCCGACGGCGTTGTTGTCTGGCGAGACGGTGACGATCTTGACGCCGATATGGCCGCCGGCGGAACCTCCCGCGGCGTGAAAATCGGTCCAGGCGGGCATCAGCAGCAAGGTCGACGCCGCGCCGTCAGGCCTTTCGACCGCGTGATGATGCCTGACCGGCTGCACCGCGCCCTCGCGAAATGCCGTGCGCAATGTATCGACCAGTCCAGGAAAGGTCAGCGCACGATCGACCTCCGCGGCCGAAATGGTCAGCATGAAAAGCTCCGTAAAAGAAACGCGCCGATCTGCGGCTCAATTGGTCGGCTTCGGCAATGCCGACCCCTGGGCCGACCCCTGGGCCGACCCCTGGGCCGACCCTTGAGCCGACCCTTGAGCGGATCCTTGGGCTGATGCCTGCGGCACCGCGGGCGTGCGGCTGACTGCCTGGCGCAGGTTTTCGGCCTCGACACCGCGCTGGCGCGCCAGTTTGCGGTAGTGGCCCTGCTTGACCCATGTCGCCAGGCTGCCGACGACCATGCCGATGGCGAGCGCCAGGAACAGGAAGATGAACAGCGGCAAGGTGAGCGTCAGCTTCGGATTGCCGGGATTGAACGGGTCCAGCGTGAAGGCGACGAGTTCGCGGTTGGCCACGGCCAATGCGATCAGGATGATCGCTAGGGGCACGAAGACCACGATGAGCATGAGGCGATTGAGCATGATGTTTTCCGTCGCAAGCGGGCCGATAGGGCCGTCCGGCGCTGACGCGCCTACTTGCCGCCGTTCAGCCTTTCACGCAATTCCTTGCCGGTCTTGAAGAACGGCACCCATTTCTCCTCGACCTCGACGGATTCGCCGGTACGCGGGTTGCGGCCGGTGCGGGCAGGTCGGTTCTTCACCGAAAAAGCGCCGAAACCGCGCAATTCGACCCGGTTGCCCTCGGCAAGCGCGTCGGTGATTTCATCGAAGATCGCGCCGACGATGTTTTCGACGTCGCGCAGGAAAAGATGCGGATTGCGCGTGGCAATAATCTGCACAAGCTCGGACTTGATCATCAGACGGGTCCCCGTGAAAGCAGTTCGGCCAAAATTATCAGGATGATTTTATTTGCTTTTTCAGCTGTCCCAACGCGTCTCAAGGGTGCCAGACGGAAACGAGACCGTCAAGAAACAAGCGGTCGGCGCCAAGTTCATGGATCACGTCGCCGCCGGAGTCCGGCAGGCCGAGCGCGCCGGCGATCGTGCGTGCCATAGCCTTCGAGAACAGGAAACCGCCGCGTCGTTCCGTGTCCTTCCACTCGACCACCTTGAGCTTGGCATCGACACCCTTGGTCGCCAGCCAGTCGATCGCCACGGACTCGCCGCCGACAGCGTCGATCAGCCCGTTGGCAACACCCTGGCGGCCAGTGAAGATCGAACCGTCGGCCAGCGCCAGCGCCTGTTCGTGGGTCATCTTGCGGCGTTCGGCGACGATGCCGACGAACCAGTCGTAGCTGTCCAGGATGAGCTTGCGGACCATGGCGCGCTCGTCGTCATTGGTCGGCTTGAAGGGCGAGGGTGAGGCTTTCAGCGGCGAGGATTTGACCTCCTCCAGCTTGACGCCGAGCTTGTCCATCAGGCCGCTGACGTCAGGATACTGGATCAGCACGCCGATCGAGCCGACGATCGAGGTCTTGCGGGCGACAATATGGTCGGCGGCACTGGCGATCATGTAGCCCGCCGACGCGGCGAGCGTACCGACCTCGGCCACGACAGGCTTGTCGGCGGCCAGCTTGCGAACCTCCTCGTAGATCGATTCCCCGCCGACGGTGGTGCCGCCAGGAGAATCGACCACAAGGATCACGCCTTTTACTTTCGGCGACTGGCGGATGGCTTCCAACCGCTTGATCAGTTCGTCGTCCTCGGTGATTGTGCCTTCGACCCTGACCTTGGCGATGTGATCGACGGCGGAGCCGCCGAAATCGTCGCCATAGAACCAGGCCGACAGCGCAATCACCCCGAGCGCCACGATGCCAAAGGCCGCAACACGCCAGAAAGTCAGCTTGCGCCGCAAGCGGCGGCGGTCGATCAGGTCGTCGGCTCTCAATGCCATCGTCAGCCTCACAGTCATCGGGAAGAGACGCTTTTAGACCATGATGTCTTGATCGGGAAGCAGTTCCGTCCCGCACATGGCGCGGCAATCCGCGCGCAGGGGTCCGTGTTGTCTGTTTCGTGACTGGCCTGTGGGGGCGGCGCAAGGTAAGTGGGAAGAACTTCGGTGGTGAAAAAAGACGCAAGGGCGTCTATTTCTGTTATGAAGCATTGGCTGTTTGCGCTGACCCGGGTTTCGTTTGTGCACGGCAGCTGTCACATTTTTGCGGTTTTCGTCGGCTTGTGCTTGCGCGAGGGCGCTGGCCTCCCACGTATAGGCGGTGCTCCCCGGGCAGGGGTTTTAGAAGAAAGCAGTCATGTTAGCGCGACCGAATGAACCGACCAGCCCGGAGACGGAGTTGGCTCCCCCGGCGGATGGCTGGACGCGGGGCGAAGCTTTCGACCGCGCCCAACGTCATTCGCGCCGCGTGCGCGTGCTCAAATTCGCCGTGCCCTTGGCCGCGGCATTGATTGCCATCGCCTTCCCGGTCTATTCCTACCTCGCCGCGCCCGTCTCCGTCGCGGTGCAGGCCGAAGGCACAGCCTTCTCCAACGGCAAGCTGGTGATGGCCAATCCCAAACTCAACGGGTTCACCAAGCAGAAGCAGCCCTATTCGATGACGGCGCTGCGTGCCATCCAGGATGTGAGCACGCAAGGCATCATCGAACTCGAAGGCATAGACGCCAAGGTGCCGATCGCCCCCGACAATGTCGCGGCGATCAAAGCCTCGCGCGGTACCTACGATCGCGACGGCAATACGATGAAGCTGAACAGCGACGTCACCATCACCACGACCGACGGCCTGCAAGCCAAGTTCAAATCGGTCTTCCTCGACATGGGCAAAGGCACTATGAAGACGGATGATCCCGTCGATGTCAGCCGTGGCGGGTCGCAGATCAGGGCGGATTCGATGTCGGTCCAGGACAATGGCAAGATCCTGGTGTTCGAGAACAAGGTTCGTGTCAACATCGATCCCGCCGTTCTAAAGGCGGCTGAGGCAAAGGGCGAAGAAGCGAATGTGGCTCAATAGTTCGACACGGCTTGCGGCCGCAACTTCGGCGCTGTTCCTGCTCAGCCTGGCGCCGGCGCTGGCGCAGTCGGGAGCGGCCAGCCAGGTGTCGGGTCTCAAATTGGCCGGCGACAAGCCGATCCAGATCGAAAGCGACAAGCTGGAAGTCCATCAGGCCGACAGCGTCGCGATCTTCACCGGCAATGTCACCGTCGTCCAGGGGCCGACGCTGATGAAGGCCGGCAAGATGATGGTCTACTACGTCAAGGACCCCAACGCGGGCGCCAAGGGCGCTGAAGCCGCTGGCGCGGCGGCCATGACCGGCTCGGCCAACATCGATCACCTGGAGATCTCCGACAAGGTCTACATCAAGTCGGATCAGCAGGTCGCGACCGGCGATCAGGGCAGTTTCGACATGAAGAGCCAGGTGCTGGTGCTTTCGGGCAAAAAGGTCGTCCTTTCGCAAAACGACAATGTTCTGGTCGGCTGCAAGCTCACCGTACAGATGAAAACCGGGCTCGCTCAAGTCGATCCATGCGCTGGGCAGCGTGTGCAGATGTCGATCACACCCCCGCCGAAATCGGATGCGCCGAAATCGGGAGCGACGAACCCCTGATGGTCAGCCTGTCGTCGCTGACGGCGCGTCTTCCGGGACGGGCCGCAGGCAAGCTTTCGGCTCCGGCCACGGTCACTGTCGACAAGGCGAAGTTCAAGGGAACCTTGATCGCCAAGGGTCTGACCAAGAGCTACAAGGGCCGCAAGGTCGTCAGCGGCGTTACGCTGGGCGTGCGCGCCGGCGAGGCCGTCGGGCTGCTCGGCCCCAACGGCGCCGGCAAGACGACCTGTTTCTACATGGTCACGGGCCTGGTGCCGGTGGATGAAGGCACGATCGAAATCGACGGCTTCGACGTCACCTCGATGCCGATGTATCGTCGCGCGCGCCTCGGCATCGGCTATCTGCCTCAGGAGGCCTCGATCTTTCGCGGCCTCAATGTCGAGCAGAACATCCGCGCCGTGCTCGAAGTGGTCGAAAAGGATCGCAAGGTCCGCGAGCGCAACCTCGACGAACTGCTCGAGGAATTTCACATCAGCCATCTACGCAAGGCGCCATCCATGTCGCTCTCGGGCGGCGAAAGGCGTCGCCTGGAAATCGCGCGGGCGCTGGCGACACGCCCGGCCTACATGCTGCTCGACGAGCCCTTCGCCGGCATCGATCCGATCGCCGTCGCCGATATCCAGCAACTGGTGCGTCACCTGACAGCGCGCGGCATCGGGGTCCTCATCACCGACCACAATGTGCGTGAGACGCTCGGCCTGATCGATCGTGCCTATATCATCCACGCCGGCCAGGTGCTCACTCACGGCCGCGCCGACGAAGTTGTGGCAAATCCCGATGTGCGGCGGCTTTATCTCGGCGAGGGTTTTACGCTCTGAGCGTGAAATTTGTTTCCTGATACGATTTTTTGCCCGCCAGCGACCTATTTTCCGCGATTTTGCTCCGGGATAACGCTCCGGTAAGCGGGTTTTGCTAGGCTTTGCCTTGACAAGCAAAAGCCGGGCCAGTTTCTATGGCCGGCCGTGAAATTCATTTCCGGAAGTTGGAACGCGTAGAGGAGGCGTTTGAAACCGAACCATGGCATTGGCGGCCAAACTACAGCTCCGACAGTCGCAGTCGCTGGTGATGACGCCGCAGCTGATGCAGTCGATTCGGCTGCTGCAGTTCACCCATGTCGAACTCGAGCACTTCATCGACGAGGAGATCGAGCGCAACCCCCTGCTGGAGCGCGCCGAGCCGCAGGATGATGCCGCGAGCGACCAGGCGCAGAAGCCCGACGTAGAGCCGCAAGCGGCCGCCGATGGCGACTGGTTCGAGAACGAGGCGGGATGGAGCGCCGAAGCGATTTCGGAAAAGCTCGACACATCCCTGGAAAACCTGTTTCCCGATGACCCCGGCACCAGCGAGCGGCTGGGGCCCGACCTGACGGCGCAATGGAAATCGGCTTCGGGCAGTGGAGGCTCCTCGTCCGAGGGGCTCGACGCCGGCGACATGGCGGCGAGCGGGATCACGCTGCGCGACCATGTCGGCGAGCAGGTCGCGCTCGCCTTCATCGATCCCGTCGCGCGGCTGATCGCCGGAGAACTTGCCGATGGGCTCGACGAGACGGGCTATGTCAGGGCCGATCTGGCGGAGATCGCCGCGCGGCTTGGCACCAACGAGGTCGCGGTGGGCAAGGTGCTGGCCGTGTGCCAGACCTTCGAGCCGGCCGGCCTGTTTGCCCGGGATCTCGCGGAATGCCTTTCGCTGCAGCTTGCCGTGCGTGACCGTCTCGATCCGGCCATGAAGGCCCTGGTCGCCAATCTCGAATTGCTGGCGCGCCGCGATTTTCAGACGCTGAAGCGGCTCTGCGGCGTCGACGAAGAGGATTTGCTGGACATGCTGGCCGAAATCCGGGCGCTCGACCCGCGGCCGGGCATGGCGTTTTCGGGCGGTGCCAGCGATGCGATCGTCGCCGATGTCGAGGTGCGGGCGGCCAATGACGGCAGCTGGACCGTCGAACTCAATGCCGAAACGCTGCCGCGCGTGCTGGTCGACCACATCTATTTCGCCCAGGTGTCGCCGCACGCGAAGAACCAGGCGGAGAAGGATTTCCTGGCCGAGTGCCTGCAGAACGCCAACTGGCTGACACGCAGCCTCGACCAGCGGGCCAAGACGATCCTCAAAGTGGCCTCGGAAATTGTGCGCCAGCAGGATGCCTTCCTCGTCCATGGCGTGCGCCAGCTGAAGCCACTCAACCTGCGCACGGTGGCGGACGCCATCGGCATGCACGAATCGACGGTCAGCCGGGTGACCGCCAACAAATACATGCTCACCCCGCGCGGCGTGTTCGAGCTGCGCTACTTCTTCACGGCTTCGATCGCGGCATCGGGTGGTGGCGATGCGCATTCCTCGGAAGCGGTGCGTGATCGCATCAAGCAAATGATCGACGAGGAGAAGCCCGTCGATGTGCTGTCGGACGATGCTATTGTCGACATGCTCAGGGAAAGCGGCGTCGATATCGCCCGGCGCACGGTCGCCAAGTACCGGGAAGGCATGAATATTCCCTCCTCGGTACAGCGCCGGCGCGAGAAACGGGCGCTCGCCAGCGCCGGCCGCTAGGCGTTCACGATTTCCACAGCTTTCAAGTTTCATTGACAAGCCACGGTGAAGTGGCTAGAAGCCCGCCCGCATGAGACGGGCTTGATGCCCGCTAGCGGATGGTCCGTCACGACAATGACCCGGGATGGTCAAGAAGGCGGCTTGTGATCAACCGGAAAGTTCGGATTTAAATCGGCGCGAGTGACGCCGCAAAGCTTGTGCGCACGGATCACGAGTATAAACTCGGGCCAGTTTGAAGCCTGAGCAAGGAAGGTCAGTTTTCAGATGAATCTGCGCATTTCGGGAAAGCACATGGATATCGGCGATGCGTTCCGTACACGCATCAACGATCGTGTCGGTGAAGCGATCGGCAAATATTTCGATCGCGGCTTCGCGGGGCATGTCACCGTCATAAAATCGGGCTCGCGCTATTCCGCGGATTGCATGATCCGGCTGGATTCCGGCGCCTCGCTGCAGGCCACCGGCGATGCCCAGGATCCGACACTCGCCTTCGAGGCCGCGGCCGATCGGCTGGAAACCCGGCTTCGGCGTTACAAGCGCCGTCTGAAATCGCACAATTCAGGCAATGGAAACGGCGAGTTGACCGACATCGCTTACACGGTGATGGCACCGCTTGCCGATGACGATGAGGAAATCCCGGAGGATTTCGCACCGGCCATCGTCGCCGAATCGACCATGACGCTGAAGACCATGTCGGTGGCCTCGGCCGTCATCGAACTCGATACCAAGGACAGTCCCGTGCTTGTTTTCCGCAATGCCGGGACCGACCATCTCAACATCGTCTATCGCCGGCCCGACGGAAACATCGGCTGGATCGATCCGTCCACGACCAAAGTCGCACAGGGATAAAAGCCAGCCGCACGAGGGGTGGGGACTGGCGCGGCAGGCGAACAAGGATTTTCAAGCATGGATCTGAGCGATCTTATCAGCGTTCCGGCGATTTTGCCGGCGTTGAAGGCGAACTCCAAGAAGCAGCTTCTGCAATTGCTGTCCGAACGGGCGGCGACCGTTTCAGGCATTCCGGAACGGGAGGTGTTCGACACCATCCTGCAGCGCGAGCGGCTGGGCTCGACCGGCGTCGGCAACGGCATCGCCATCCCGCACGGCAAGCTCGCCGGCGTGAAGCGCATCGCCGGCGTTTTCGCCCGGCTGGAGACGCCGGTCGATTTCGAATCGCTGGATGACCAGCCGGTCGATCTGGTGTTCCTGCTGCTGGCGCCCGAAGGGGCGGGTGCCGATCATCTCAAGGCACTGTCGCGCATTGCGCGCGTGCTGCGCGACGCCGACACCGTGGCCAAGGTCAGGGGCACGCGCGACGCCGCGGCGATCCATGCGCTTTTGTCGGATACGCAGGCCTCGCACGCGGCCTGAAGCCATCTTTTTAAATATTGCTCCAAGGGCCGCCATGGGCGGCCCTTTCAGTTCAGCCAACCAATTGTCTTTAATGAATGGCGACGGTGGTCAGGTCGTTTTCCATGGCGCCGGCCAGCGCGCGGTCACGCGCGTCGGAAAGCAGGATCGGCTGGCCATTGGCTCCAAACAGAGCCCAAAGCTCCATGCCGGGCGCGATTTCACCGATGTTGGGGAAGCGGCCGAGCAGTTCGTCGCTCGAAACCTTGCGCAGATAGGCGACAGAGCCTTCGCCGAGATGGGCGAATTCGCCGTTGGTCATGGTGATGGTTTCGTCAGTTCTGGTCATTTCAAGCCTCCTTGGCGCGAGGACGCCGCTCAAGGCCATCCCGCATGAGAGCCATCGGTAAAGATCAGTCTTTCACCGATATGTTTATTTTCCGTACCAGCCGTTCCGACTCCGGCCGATCAAGGTCGATCGACAAAAGGCCGTTCTTAAGCTCCGCCGCGATCACACGCATGCCATCGGCCAGCACGAAGCAGCGCTGGAACTGGCGTGCGGCAATGCCGCGATGAAGGAATTCGCGCTCGGTGTCGTCGGTCTGGCGACCGCGCACGACCAACTGGTTTTCCTCCGTTGTCACATCGAGATCGCTTTCGGCGAAACCGGCGACGGCGAGTGTAATGCGCAGCCTTTCGGCGTTGCCGTCGGCACCGCTCAGGCGCTCGATGTTGTAGGGAGGGTAGCTGTCGCCGGACTTCGCCAGACGCTCCAAGGTCTTTTCCATGGCGTCGAAACCCAGGAGAAGCGGGCTGGAGAAAGGCGTCATTCGGCTCATGTTACACTGTCCTCTCAAGAGCGACATAAACTGGAAAAACCCAAATGGCATTTTTCCCGGTGGTCTTGATATGGTCCGCCCCGCGAGCAAGTTCAAGCCACCGAAAGACCCGTCCAAGGAGGCCATGTCGCGGACCCACGGAAATAGCCCAGGATCACGTCGTGGACTCACAGGAATAATCGACATGGCGCTTGAAACGACGCGCTGATGCAAGGAGAAGCGCGCAGGCCGGAACCGTCCCCCGTCAAGCGGTTCAGCAGCTTTGCAGCCGGTTGGCGTCTTTCGGGCGCGGGACCGGTCCGGTGAGCTGATGGCCAGCCAAACAAGGAATTGAAATGCCCCAACCACGCAAGATCATCATCGACACCGATCCCGGCCAGGACGACGCCATCGCGATTCTGCTGGCGCTTGGCAGTCCTGAACTGCAGATCGTCGGCATATCGGCCGTAGCCGGCAACGTGCCGCTGAAGCTCACCGAAAAGAACGCCCGCAAGATCTGCGAACTGGCCGGCCGGCCCGATATCAAGGTCTACTCCGGCGCCATCCGTCCGTTGGCTCGCGAACTGGTCACCGCCGAGGAGGTCCATGGCAAGACGGGCTTGAACGGACCGGATTTACCCGAACCGACAATGAAGCTGCAGGACCAGTATGCCGTCGATTTCATTGTCGAGACGCTGATGAAGGAAGAGAGCGGCACCATCACGCTCTGCCCGCTCGGGCCGCTCACCAATGTTGCGCTGGCGCTAATCCGAGAGCCCCGGATTGCGCCGCGCATCAAGGAAATCGTGCTGATGGGCGGTGGCTTCTTCGAGGGCGGCAACGTCACGCCCACGGCCGAATTCAACATCTATGTCGATCCGCATGCCGCCGACGTCGTTTTCCGGTCCGGCATCCCGATCGTGATGATGCCCCTTGATGTCACCCACAAGGCGCTGACCACGTCCAAGCGCATCGAGGCCTTCCGCAAGCTCGGCACCAAGGTCGGCATCGCCGCCGCCGAGATGCTTGAATTTTTCGAGCGTTACGACGAAGGCAAATACGGCACGGATGGCGGACCGCTGCACGACCCCTGCGTCATCGCCTACTTGTTGAAGCCAGGTCTGTTCAAAGGCCGCTATTGCAATGTCACCGTGGAAACCACCTCCGAACTGACCATGGGCATGACCGTGGTCGACTGGTGGGGGGTTACCTCCAGGGAAAAGAACGCCATGGTGATGCGCGACATCGACCATGATGGTTTCTTCGCGCTGCTGGTGGAAAGGTTGGGGCGGCATAACTGACGTTTGGAACCGCCGACGAGCGCGCGTTGTCACCGGCACGCGTTGTCACCCATTGAGCAATCGATAGGTGTCGACGTCGTGCTTGTGGTGTTGCCGTTCAATAGGAACGAGCGAGCCGACAAGATGCGGTCGCGCGACGTCATCGTCGATCGAAATTCGCGTGTTGTCATCAAGGCGCACGTCGTAAAGTTGTGCAGCAGCGTACAATTCTTCAACATGTCCCTGCGAAGAACGCGCTTTCGCCGTTACTTCGCCTTCGAAAACGCCAGCCACAGGCCGCCGCCGACCATGAAGCTGCCGCTGATCCGCGACAGGAGCTTGATGCGGCTGGCCGACAGCATGCGCCCGGCCCGGCCGGCGGCGAGCGCATAGGTCGAATCCGACATGGCGGCGAAGATCATGGCGGTCAAGCCCATGATGACGATCTGCAGTGGGTAGTTGCCGGCGGGAGATATGAACTGCGGAAAGAAGGCGCCAAAGAAGATCAGTGTCTTTGGATTGCTCAGCGCCACGGCCAAGCCCTGCAGGAAGAAGCCGCCGCGTGGTTTGCGGGCGGTTCCGTCGGCGTTCAGCGTGCCCTTCGAGCGGAACATCTGCACGCCCATCCAGATCAGGTAGGCAGCACCGATCAGCCTGACCCACTCGAACCAGTGGCCCATGCCCGAAATCAGCGTGTTGAGGCCGATGCCGACGATGGCGATCATGACTGCAAGGCCGGCTTGCGTGCCGGCGACATTGGCGAGACCGGCGCGAGTACCGTGGCGGATGCTGTTGGCGATGATCAGTGTGACCGTCGGTCCCGGCACCAGGATGATGACGATGCAGGCAAGGACATAGGCAGCGTAGAGTTCCAGCGACATGATTTTTCCTCGCAACACCGTTATCACGGCCTGTCAGGCGACAATCAATGCATGCGGCGAGGACGGGCGCAAGCCGGCACGCGCCGCCTCTGGCTCAGGCCCCTGCGGACCAGGGCAACGTCGTCTCATAGGCAGCCGCGGCCTTCAGCACGGCGAGATCGTCGCGTGGCCTGCCGATCAGCTGCATGCCCATCGGCCGGCCCCTGTCGTCGAAGCCGGCGGGAACATTGACCGCCGGGCAACCGCCCAGGGTGGCGAAGGCCGAAACCTGCATCCAGCGATGATAACTGTCCATCATCCGTCCCGCGACTTCGCGGGGCCAATGGGTGCCGACATCGAACGGAAAGACCTGTGCGGTAGGCAGCGCGATAAGGTCGAAGCGGTCGAACATCGACAGCAGCGTGCGGTACCAGGAGGTTCGGACGACCGAGG
The DNA here is from genome assembly GCF_000502415.1 of Mesorhizobium sp. LNHC229A00. Lineage (NCBI taxonomy): Bacteria > Pseudomonadati > Pseudomonadota > Alphaproteobacteria > Hyphomicrobiales > Phyllobacteriaceae > Mesorhizobium > Mesorhizobium sp. LNHC229A00. The sequence continues at coordinate 574,007 of NZ_AYWQ01000002.1, read as the reverse complement.
CCGCTCGTATCTCCGGCGCCGTCAACCGCATCGCGTTTTCCACTTCCCATACGGCTTCCGGCTTCAGCAGGCCACGCCTGGCGGGATCGTCATAGTGTACTTTCAAGGCGCAGCCGCTGCTGGCCTGCCGCAGCACCACGAAGGCCTGCCAGAGTGCCTCGAAATCGAAATCCGGTCGCAAGGGCTCGGTCAGGAAAGATACATCCGTGAACCGTGCGAGTGCTGCCTCGCATAAGTCGAGGATGCCGGGTTCGATCGGCAGATGACCGCTGAGATCGCCGAGCCAGGCGATGCGGCCACCGGTCGCCGCCGTCGCGAGCCCTTCGAGGAAGGAGCCTTGCTTCTCATAGGAGAGAGGCGCCTGCGGATGGTAGCCGGCCTGCACGTCGAGCAAGAGCGCCATGTCGGCGACGTTGCGGCCCATCGGCCCCTCGACGCCCATCTGCGCGTGGAAAACCTCGAAGTCGGGACCGCTGGGCACGAGCCCCTGCGATGGCCGAAAACCGTAGACATTGTTCCAGGCCGCCGGGTTGCGCAGCGAGCCGCCGAAATCGCTGCCATCGGCGACGGGCACCATGTCGAGTGCCAGCGCCACCGCCGCTCCGCCACTCGAGCCGCCGGCGGTCAGCGCCGGATCGAAAGCGTTCAGCGTCGGTCCGAAAACATTGTTGTAGGTGTTGGAGCCGAGCCCGAATTCGGGAACGTTGGTCTTACCGATGATGATGGCGCCGGCGTCGCGGATGCGTTCGACGAAGAAATCGTCTTCCTGCGGCACGAAATCGGCGAAGATCGGCGAGCCGAACGAGGTCCTGAGGCCGGTGGTCGAGGCAAGGTCCTTGATGGCGATGGGGAGGCCAAAGAGGGGGCTGGTTCCGTCCGTCCGCCTGATATCGGCGGCATCGGCCTCACGCAGGATGTCGGCACGGTCGCGCAACGAGACGATGGCGTTAACCATTGGATTGACCGCGTCGATGCGGTCCAGGAACGCCGTCACCACCTCGCGCACGGAGAGTTTCTTCCGGCGGATAGCATCGGCAAGCTCGACAGCCGACAGGCGGCAGATGTCGCTGGCCGCGGGCACAGCGTGTCTGGTGCGGGGACGCATCATCTCAACGGGCTTGCCGCAAGGCCTGGTCGACATCCTTGGCCAGCGGGATCGCCGGCTGGGCGCCGGGCTTGAGGCAAGCCAACGAGCCGGCGGCGCCGGCACGCGCCAATGCCTGTTCGAGCGTGAGGCCCGACGACAGGCCGGCGGCGAAATAGCCGCAAAAGGTGTCGCCGGCCCCGACCGTGTCGACCGGCGTGATCTGCAAAGCAGCGACGGTCAGGAATTCGCTCGGCGTCGCCGCCATCACGCCGTCGCCGCCGAGCGTGACGACGATGATGCGTCCAGTCTTGCTGGCATAGTCGCGCATGCGCGCCGCACGATCGCGGCCTTTCAGGGCAAGGGCTTCGCCATAGAGGTCGAATTCGGTTTCGTTCGCGACCGCATAGTCGGCCTTGCCGAGGAAGGCGGCTGCCCCGGCATGGAAAGGGGCGGTGTTGAGGACAGTGATCGCGCCGGCCGCCCTTGCTTGGTCTAGGGCCGCATCCACCGTCGCGAGCGGAATTTCATGCTGCAGCAGCACGACGTCGCCCTTTGTCAGAAAAGCCTTGGAGAGGTCGCCGGGCACCACGGAAGCGTTGGCGCCGGGCACGACGGCGATGATGTTTTCGCCGTCATCGCCGACCATGATCAGCGCCGTGCCGGTCGAGGCGAAGGTTTCTCCCACGCCCGACAGGTCGACCTTGGCCTCGCGCAGCAAAGCCAGTGCCTCCGGTGCGAAATTGTCCTTGCCGACGGCGCCGACCATCCGCACCTGAGCCCCGGCACGCGCGGCGGCGAGTGCCTGGTTGGCGCCCTTTCCGCCGGGGGCCGTCTTGAAGCTGGAACCGCTCACCGTCTCACCGGGGCTCGGCAAGCGATCGACATTGGCGATAAGGTCGAGGTTGATCGAACCGACTACGATAATCAAGAAATGCCTCCTACTGATGCGCGGAAGCTATCCTGCCGAGCCCTGCGATGCCAGACCACGCGAATGGTCCAGCGTGATTTGCCGCCTCACTCGCATCGCACGGTGACGATGCCCTGATAGTTGCCGGCGGGAAAGATACCGCTCGACTTGGTGGCGGTGAGGTCGATCTGCATGGCGTGGGTGCCGTTGGCGACCCTTTGCGGCACGCTTCCGTTGTTGTCGACCCCCGAGCCATCGAGGCGGAAGACCGAGGCGAAGGTCACGTTGGTGCCGCCGCCGCTCGGCGCGGACGAGAATGCCGCAGGCGCCGGTGCTGAAACCGAATAGCAGTCCAGCAAGTTGAGCAGCGAGCACAGAAAGGAACTTGCCACCACGGTGGCGCTGGCGCTTGATCCGCCTGCCTGCTTGGAACCCAGTATGCCGATGGCCGGATTTGCGGTCATGGTGCCCGATGCCCCGACGATGATGGTGCAGGTGCCGATGATCGCAGCCTGCGCCGGAAGGCAGCAGCCGGCGAGCGCGGCCATCGCGAGCAGCGCGCGGTTATTTCCTCTTCTTTTTCTTGCCATCGCCGCTTCCGGTCCTGATGCTCCAGCCTTCGTTGGCCCATCCGGGTGATGCGGCCACGGGCGTGGGAGCGCTAGCTGCCACGCTCGCAGTCGGCCCGTCACCGCCGAGGCCCATCTTGAGGAGCTTCAGCTCCAGCTGCAGGCGCTCGACCTCAAGCTCGTAGAGGCGGCTGCAATCGACGCGCTTCGGCGTACGCCCGATCGGAATCACCACACGGCCGTAGGTGGCGATGTCGTTGTTCGCCTGATTGTTGCCTCTGATGACGCCAAGGTCGAGATAGGCACCGGTGCCCGATACGGCCGAGCGACAGGTGGTTCCGTCGGAAGCGTGGACCTCATCCTGCCCTTGAGGCAAGGTCACGCCGGGCAGGTTGAAGCCGCTCTCATTCTGATTGAGGTTGTAGACATCCTCGGCCAAAACCGGCGAGATCCCTGCCCAGATTGCCGCAAACGCGACTGTCAGGACTTGCGGTGCCCAAAAAACTTTCCGCATATCTGTGCCCTTATCTGCGTCTGTTGATTGGGAAAGGGGATGCTCTCGGTACAGATACGCACTTTACGCTCGGCAGCGCCGCCGAAGGGCACGACCACGAGGACAGGACGGGACGCCTGCGAGCCCAGTTGGAAAACGCTCGGAGAGATCTTGGCGTCCACTGGCTGAAAATTCTGATCGTAGACGTGGATTTCGACCTTGATCTTCTGGCCGTAGGGATTGGCGGGAAACACGCGGACCGCGAAGGCGTCGGTGAAACTGTTGACCTCACCCCGCATCGGCGACATCGACTGGGCGCTGGCGGCAATGGCCGGCAGGCCGACGGCCAGCGCCGTTGCCAGGACTCGTGCATGTTTCAAGGACCCCTCCTTCGCGACGGCCTATTCGCAGCGCAGTGTTACCGTTGCCTGATAGTTTCCGGTGGCGAAGCGGTTGCTGCCGCCCTTGGTGCCGGCGAGATGGACCGAGACAAGGTCGGCGCCGGGGACAGTGAGGGCGGTGGTGGCCCCCGTTTCAGCGGTCGTGTGAGCGCCGCTGGCCGAATAGGTGGGTGTCCAGGTGGTGGCCGTGCTGTCCGCGGCGGGCACAGTGGTGAGGGTCACCGGATCGACGCTAAGTGAAACACCCCCCGTGGTGGTGAGCGTGACTGTTCCAGCCGAACCGCCGCTGTTGTGGGAGCTCAGCGACTGAAGGTCCGCGCTCACCGTCATCGTGCCGTTGGTGCCGACAACGAGCGTACAGGTCGCGGTGATGGTGCCATTGAAAATGACATTCTGCGTTGTGGCCATCGCCGCGTGGTCCAGGCACATGACCAGCAAGGCTGCACCAAACACGGTGCGGAACAACTTCATCGAGATCCTCCTATTAAGTCGGATCGCCCGAATTAATATGGATCATCATCGCTTTATCGTGGTTAATTTAGCGTAAACTCAAATAAGGATTTGAAAGAACGCGGTGAAGAAACCGGCGGTTGTCCAAGGTTGTATCCAGAAGTTCCAAATTCATGCGCAATAATACTGCGTATTCCAAATATTGGTATATTCTATGCGACGGAAAGCAAAAATCGACATTTCACGACGAAATCTGCCCCGCCTCCCAGCCGAGNAGCGGGTTGGCGCCGTTGGCGGCGCCGACCGCGCGGCTGGCGCTCGGCGCACCAATGCTGGCCGCGATCGAGGAATAGGTACGGGCCTTGCCCATCGGAATCTGGAGCAGCGCCTCCCAGACGCGGACCTGGAAGTCGGTCCCGATCATGACGACATGAAGCGGCTGATCGGCGCGCCAGAGCGTCGGCTCGAAGATGCGCGCGGCATAGGGCCCTGTCGCTTCCCTGTCGTCGACATAGAGCGCGTTCGGCCAGCGGCCGGACATGTCGGCAAAAGCGGTGCGTTCCTCGCCGGCGTCGCAGAAGGCGAGGCCGGCAAGCCCGCGGTCGGTGGCCATGATCAGGGCAGTGCCGAACGGGGAGCTGTGATAGCCGTAGCGGATGGTGAGGCCAGCGCCGCGCGTCTTGTAGTCGCCCGGTGACATCGCCTCATGGGTGACGAACAGGTCGTGCAGCCTGCCGGGGCCGGACATGCCCAGTTCGAAGGAGGTTTCGAGCAGAGGCATTCCTGAATCGAGCAGCCTGCGCGCATGGTCCAGCGTCACCGCCTGCAGGAAGGCCTTGGGCGAAAGGCCGGCCCAGCGGGTGAAGAGTTTTTGCAAGCCGGTCGGCGTCTCGCCGACCTCCTCGGCCAGTTCTTCCAGCGATGGCTGGTCGCGATAGTCGAGGCTGATCTTTTCGATGGCGCGGCGCACGATTTCGTAGTCGCTGCCCTCAGGCGTGATGTCCTTCTTGAGGACTGCCGTGTGTGTGCTCATGGACCTGTCTCCTTGGGCTGGAATATCGCCCCTTGGGGCGCGGATCGCCACCCGAAACTTGCCTTCTTGCAGCCCTTGCCCAGATAGACCCGGGCTTCGAGCCAGCGAGCCGCTGATGGCTGGCGAAAAAGTCCATCCGGCGGGGGCAAAAGAGACATTGCTCATGACGCTCCACCGCAACGCGCTGGAGAGCCGGATGCCGGATCCGCTGCTTGGGTTCATTTCGCGGACCCGCAGGCGAACTGGTCTTCGACGCCTATAGCCGTTTCGGCCTGACGCTGCTTCGTCTCAATCCGACGATCAAGGCGACGGGCGCGCCAAGGTCCATTGGGGATCGACGACCCGCACGAACTGGAACGGGCGGTTCCGAAGCTGCGGTTCAGCGAGGGCATCTCGGCCTACAAGCCTGAGCACGCTGCCCGAATGGGCTGGTCCGCCAAGCTGTTCGTTCGCGTTTGGAAATACGTTCCGGCGCTGCGCAAGATCGGCAGGCTGCTGCGGTATCGCTTCTGAAGCACAGTGTTAGTCGCGAACCGCCCTATCTGTTTGTTTCCACGCAATTCCCAACGGAAATTTCCTGGAATTGCCTTTAGCGCGCCTTGGCGGTCGCCAGCGCGCGCGAGAAGGCAGTGGCGAAGCTCTCGCGCGAATCGGGGTCGAGGAAGCCGCCGATCGGCACGTTCTGTCCTTGTGCTTCCACGGTCATTTTGGTGATGCCGATCTCGGCGTGCCGGGCGATCGAAAACCGTACCCAGAACGGATTGAAGCGATGCGCTTCCGACTTTCCCGAGGGGGCCGTCTTGCGAATGTCGAGGCTGGTGCGCGAGACCGACACTTCCTCGCGGGCGCGTGCAGCCCGGTAATTGACGCGGAAGGCGATGTAGACGGCCACCACGTCGAGGCCGAAGAAGCCGAACACCGGCCAGGCACCGCGCGACAGGAAAAACGCACCCGTCACCAGCCAGCCGAACATCAGTGCGCCCATCAGGATCAGGAAGCCCGTCCTGCCCAGCGACCGGTGCGGGGTCAGCAGTGCATGAAAGAAGGGCTCGTCAGCCTGAAACGAGGCGTTTGTGTCACTCATGACAGACTATTATAGGAGGGAAATGGCGCGTCCCAAGTCCAATGAGTCTTCCATGCCCGAAAAAGAGCTGCCGGCCGGACGGCGTGATGGGTCCAATGCCAAGCCGCGCCCTCGGCCGCTGCGGGGCTCGTCCCGCTACAGCCCGGCCGAAGTGCATGAGATTTTCCGGCGTTTTTCGGTACAGCGGCCGGAGCCGAGGGGCGAACTCGAACACGTCAATGCCTTCACGCTGCTGGTGGCGGTGGTGCTTTCGGCGCAAGCGACCGATGCGGGTGTCAACAAGGCGACGCGGGCTCTGTTCAAGGTTGCCGACACGCCGCAAAAGATGCTGGCCCTCGGTGAAACCAAGGTCGGCGACTATATCAGGACCATCGGTCTCTGGCGCAACAAGGCCAAGAACGTCATCGCCCTATCGCAGGCGCTGATCAGCGACCATGGCGGCGAGGTGCCGGATGACCGCGATGAACTGGTCAAGTTGCCCGGTGTCGGGCGCAAGACCGCCAATGTCGTGCTCAACATGGCCTTCGGCCAGCATACGATGGCGGTCGACACGCATATCTTGCGCATCGGCAACCGGCTTGGCCTGGCGCCGGGCAAGACGCCGGAACAGGTCGAGCAGGGGTTGTTGAAGATCATACCGGACGAGTATATGCGCCATGCGCATCACTGGCTGATCCTGCACGGCCGCTATGTCTGCAAGGCGCGCAAGCCGGATTGCCCGGCCTGCGTCATTGCCGATATTTGCAAGGCAGAGGTGAAGACGAACAGCATTCCGGCGCCCCTGGTGCCGATCGCTCCGCTTGAAACTGTCGCCGCCGAAGATCAGATGCCGTAGCCGCGCGCCATCGCCGCCGCGAGCACCGGGATCAGCAGGAAGACGACGGCCTCGGCGCGGATGTAGGTCTTCACCGAAGCCAGTTCGCCCAAGGGCACGGCGAAGGATGGATCGGCGCTGGCCTGCCTGTTCCAGGAAATGAAACGGACGGTCGGGATGATCGACAGCAGACCGACGATCGCAAACGCCGTCATCTTGGCCCAGAACACCCAGTTGTGGACGTAGAACTCCCAGCCTTTGAGCCCCCAGACGAGACGGCCGATGCCGACGACGATGATGAGGGCGGCGATGATGCCGTAATGGCGGTCGATGGCGGCGAGCCGCTTCAGTGTCGCGGCGGGCAGGTCGCCACGGATCAGCACGAATTCGGCGCCGATGATCCCCGCCAACGAGAACACCAGCAGGTGATGAACAATGGCAAGCGCAAGGTCGGTTGTATCCATGCTCGTCGCCCCAGGTCGATGGCCCAAACTCGCCTGTGAAAAGGTCGCGTTGGCAGGTGCTGAATCATCCCGCGGGGAAAATAACACCGCCGCATGGATTTCCCATAGCGGAGTCCGCACCTAGCCATAGGCAGCGTTGACGCCGAATCCTGGCAGGTTACGTTCGCAGACGTGACCGGATTGAAACGAGCCGTGAACCCGATGACCGACACGGTCCGCGCTGCCCTGGTGGAGCGCGGGCTGACGACCGCCTATGAGGCTCGGCCGGACTATCAGAGGAACGACTATCTGGGCTGGATCCGCCGCGCCAAGCGACCGGACACCAGGCGAAAGCGGCTCGACCAGATGCTGGATGAATTGCAGCGTGGTGGTGTCTACATGAATATGGTTTGGCACGGCTGAAGTTCTCTTCGATCAACTAGGCCTCCCTGGATGATGGCGCGTATCGCCCTGGCCCTTGCACCGCACCAGCGATTTGCTAAGCGCTGACGATCAGCGAGGCATATCGTCATGAAAAATCCGCACGGCGTTCCGGTCATCGAAACCGAGCGAACCATTCTAAGGGCGCACCAACTGGAGGATTTCGATGCCTATACCGCCATGTGGACCGACCCCGTCGTCACCCGCTTCATCGGCGGCAAGCCGCGCACGCGTGAGGAAAGCTGGATGCGCTTCCTGCGCCATGCCGGCCTGTGGTCGCTGCTTGGCTACGGCTTCTGGGCCATCGAGGAGAAAGCGACCGGCCGCTTCGTCGGTGAGGCCGGTTTCCACGATCTGAAGCGCGACATGGAGCCGTCGATCGAAGGCATCCCAGAGGCGGGGTGGGCGCTCGCCCCGGCCGCGCACGGCGCCGGCCTTGCCACGGAGATCGTCAGCCGCGTGCATGGCTGGGGCGACGAGACGTTCGGACGTGCCAGAACCGTCTGCATCATCGATCCCGAAAATACGGCTTCGCTGAACGTCGCCAGGAAGTGCGGCTATACCGAGCTGACGCAGACCCTCTATCACGATGCGCCGACCATTCTGTTGGAGCGGCTGCCCTGAGCGGTGTCAGGCGAGGCGGAGGGCGCCGACAACCAACCGGCCAGGCGCTACAAACGCGCAATCCGGACGGAAAACCGCTGCACACCTGACCTGCCGCGGCCGGCCTTGAGGCGCAGCTTCCCTACAAGGGCGGCGAACGGAAGTTGGAGGTCTTCCGACGCCATAATGGCGGGAGCTAGGGCCAAGCCTCCGTCGCGAGGCTCACCTGATCCAGCATGGAGGCATCCCCGCCGAAGGCGCGAGTGGCGCGGGCCGCCGCCTCAAGCAGCGGGCGCTTCATGCGCCCAAGAAAGGCAGCGTCGACGCGCGTGCTTGGACCAGCCAGCGTCAAGGCGCCAAGCAGCACGTGGCCCGGCCCAAAAACCGGTGCCGAGACGCCTGCCGTTTCGTGGTCGCGGTCACCCACAGCGAGACAATTGAACGTTTTACGGATGGTTTCGTAGGGTTCGCCCTGCTGTCCCGAAAACGCCGCCAGCACGCGCCCGCCCGAGCCCGCGAGCAGAGGCAATACGTCGCCTTCGCGTATCGTGTAGCGGATCGGATGCTTGGATTCGACCCGATAAAGACAGGTGCGCACGTCTCCCGAGCGGACGTAGAAGGCAACACTCTCCCAACTTCGTTCGGAGAGATCGCGCATGATCGGCAACAGGATGTCCGCCGCCACCACCGAACGCTGGTAAAGCGCGCCAAGCCGAAAGGCGGCGGGTCCGACGCGATAGCGCCCATCGTCCAGGCGCTCGAGCAGTTGCCCGCGCAACAGCGAATTGGCGAGCCGCAGTATCGTACTTTTGTAAAGCCCAGTGCGCATCGCGATTTCAGCAAGACTTAGCGAGCGGTCGGCCGTGCTGAAGGCATCGAGGATGGCGATCGCCCGGTCGAGTGCCGCAACACCTTCGACGGAGGTGCGCCGGATTTCGGCATCAGCCGAGTTGCCTTGTAAGTCCATTGCGGTTCCCAATCCGGAGAAGCCCGAGCGGAACCACTCTGTCGCGCCACCGCACCGTTCTGTCCAGAAGAATGTCGTTCCTGTTGACGGAACAAGGTAAAATCTGCTTGAACTTGATCACGGGTCTGTGAACAGGCGCGTTTTGGCAGGCACCGGAGGAGGTGTCGTGATCTGGAGGAATCCCATGCTGAACAGACGCAGATTTTTGATGAGCACGGTGGCGGCTGGCGCGGCCGGGCTGGTGGCATCGCATTTCTCACCCGCCTTCGCCGAAGGTGCACCTCAAGTCCAAATCTTCGTGCCGGCAGCGCCCGGCGGCGGCTGGGACCAGACGGCGCGCACGATGGATCAGGTGCTGCGCGGCGAGAAGCTCATCTCCGGCTCCCAGATCACCAATGTCGGTGGCGCCGGCGGCACGGTAGGGCTGCCGCAGTTCATCAATCAGTGGAGCGGCAAAGGCAATTCGCTCATGGTCGCGGGCATGGTCATGGTGGGGGCTATCATCGCCAACAAGGCAGCCAACAACCTGACCCAAGTCACGCCCATCGCTCGTCTCACCGGTGAGTTCGAGGCCTTGGTGGTGCCGGCGGACTCGCCGTTCAAGACGGCCGCCGATTTCGTCGCGGCGCTCAAGGCCGACCCGACGAAGGTTCCTGTCGCGGGCGGCTCGGCCGGTGGCTCCGACCACATCCTGTTCGGCCTGATCGCCAAGACGGTTGGCGTTCCGGCTCCCAGCCTCTCCTATGTACCGTTCGCGGGGGGCGGCGAAGCTCTGTCGGCATTGCTCGGCAACCAGGTGGCGGCCGGCATTTCCGGCTTCGGCGAGTTCTCCGAGCAAGTCAAGGCGGGCGCGCTCAGGCTGCTCGCCATTTCGGCCGACAAGCGCCAGGACGGCATCGACGCGCCGACGCTGAAGGAAGCCGGCATCGATGTAGAACTGTTCAACTGGCGCGGCGTCTTCGCGCCGCCCGGCATTTCCGACGCCGACAAGGCGGCGATGATCACGCTCGTCGAAACCATGGCCAAGAGCGATGCATGGGCGACCGAATGCAAGAACCGCAACTGGACGTCCATCCTGCTCACCGGCGACGATTACGCGAAATTCGTCACCGAGGATTCGGCTCGCATCGAGGCCATCCTCAAAGATCTCGGTCTCGCCTGATTTTCCCCAAGGGACGGCGCGAGCCGTCCCACATTCTTCAATTGCAGCCGGCCGCAGGGAGGCGATCGGTACTAGAGGGCACGGCGAAGGTTGGCCGCGGTCTCGGCCATCCATAGCGGGGAGGACATTCATGAGCACCATCAACCAGCAGGCGGCGCCCTCGCGGCTTGCCATGCCGGAATTGCTGATCGGCGTCGGCCTCCTGGCCTGCGCCGGGGCCGTGGCCTGGCAGACGCTGGCGATCCCGATCTCGCCGCTCTATTCCAAGGTTGGTCCGACCGTCTTTCCCTATCTCACCATGGTCGGACTGGTTGTGCTTTCCCTGGCGCTCATCCTCGCCGCGCTTCGCGGCGGCTGGCAGCCGGAGGAGGAAAAGGAAACGCCGACCGACTGGAAGGCGATGGGCTTCGTCGTCATCGGTCTGCTGGCCAATCTTGTGCTCATCCAGCCGCTCGGCTTCACGGCCGCATCGGTCATCATGTTCGTTCTGGTCTGTTACGGTTTCGGCAGCAGGCATACGCTGCGGGATGTGCTCACCGGCCTTGTGCTGGCGCTGGCTGCTTATTTCGGCTTTGCCAAGGCGCTCGGCGTCAACATCGGCGCCGGTTTTGTCGAGAACCAGCTCAACATGGTGATCGACGCGTTCACAAGCACGCTGGGAGGCTGAGACCATGGATACGCTCAGCCATCTCGCACATGGTTTCGCGGTCGCTTTCAGCCCGACCAATCTTTTGTGGTGCCTGCTCGGCACGACGCTTGGCACCGCCATCGGCGTGCTGCCTGGACTTGGGCCGGCACTGACCATCGCGCTGCTGTTGCCGATCACCTATCAGGTGGCGCCGGAGGCGTCCTTCATCCTGTTCGCCGGTATCTATTACGGCGCCATGTATGGCGGCTCGACGACGTCGATCCTGCTCAACACGCCAGGCGAGAGCGCAACCATCGTGACGGCGCTGGAAGGCAACAAGATGGCCCGCTCCGGCCGCGGCGGCGCCGCGCTCGCCACCTCCGCGATCGGCTCGTTCGTCGCCGGCACCCTTGGCACGCTCGGCGTCGCCTTCCTGGCCCCGGTCGTGGTCAAGTTCGCGCTGGCTTTTGGCCCGGCGGAGTATTTTTCGCTGATGGTGCTCGCCTTCATCACGGTTTCGGCGGTGCTTGGGTCGTCGGCGGTGCGAGGCCTGACCAGCCTGTTTGCCGGCTTTGTAATCGGGATGATCGGCGTGGATCTGCAGACGGGCCAGCCGCGCTTCACCTTCGGCATGACGGAATTGCTCGACGGCGTCGACGTCATCATCGCCGCCGTCGGTCTGTTCGCGGTTGGCGAGACGCTCTACATGGCCTCGCGCCGCTATGCCGGCAAGGACGAGATCGTGCCGCTGAAAGGCTCGCTCTACATGACGGCGGCCGAATGGGGCCGCTCATGGAAGGCCTGGCTGCGGGGAGCGGCGATCGGCTTTCCGATCGGCGCCATGCCGGCCGGCGGCGCCGAGATCCCGACCTTCCTGTCCTATGCCATCGAAAAGAAACTGTCGAAGCACAAGCAGGAGTTCGGTACGGTCGGCGCCATCGAAGGCGTTGCAGGCCCCGAAGCCGCCAACAACGCGTCCGCGGCCGGCGTGCTGGTGCCGATGTTGACGCTAGGGCTACCGACCTCGGCGACGGCGGCGATCATGCTGTCGGCCTTCCAGAGCTACGGCATCAACCCTGGACCGCTGCTGTTGACGACACAGGCCGATCTCGTCTGGGGGCTGATCGCCAGCCTGTTCATCGCCAATGTCATCCTGGTCATCCTCAACCTGCCGCTGATCGGCCTGTGGGTGCGGCTGCTGAAGATCCCGGCGCCGCAACTTTATGCCGGGATCCTGGTGTTCGCCACTGTCGGCACCTACGGCATCTCGCAGTCGCCGATCGATCTCGTCATCCTCTATCTCCTGGGCGCCGCGGGCTTCCTGATGCGGCGATTCGATTTCCCGACCGCGCCCGTCATCATCGGCATGATCCTGGGACCGCTCGCCGAAACCCAGTTCCGACGGGCGATGACTATCTCCAACGGCGACTGGTCGGTGTTCTACAAGCATCCGCTGTCGCTGACCCTGCTGACGCTCGCCTTCATCGGCCTCGTCGGGCCGCATGTCTGGGCCTTAATCGAGCACCGGCGGCGGCGTGGTCCCGAACATGTGCCGGGCGATGCCTGAGCGATTTGAAAAGATATGACAGACCTGCTTTCCGGTATCCGCGTCCTCGACCTGACCAATGTTCTCGCCGGGCCTTACTGTGCCTATCAGCTGGCCTTGCTGGGAGCTGACGTGATCAAGGTCGAAGGGCCGCAAGGCGGCGACCTGGCGCGCCAGCTCGGCGGCTCGCCAAAGCTCAACAGCGCGGGTATGGGCGCATCGTTCCTGGCCCAGAACGCCGGCAAACGATCGGTCATGCTCGACCTCAAGAACGAGACGGATCGCGAGCGCTTCCTCGACCTGGTCGCCAGCGCCGATGCGCTGGTCGAGAATTTTCGTCCCGGCGTGATGAAACGCCTCGGGCTTGGCCACGAGATGCTGAGGGCGGTCCGCCCGGGCCTCGTCTATTGCGCGATATCGGGTTTCGGGCAGAGCGGGCCAATGCGCGACAACCCGGCCTATGACCAGATCATCCAGGGTCTTTCCGGGATCATGAGCATCACCGGCACGCCGGAAACCGCGCCGCTGCGCGTCGGCTATCCCGTCGCCGACACGCTGGGAGGCTTGGTCGGCGCGTTCTCCATCGCCGCGGCACTGGTCAGGCTGAAGACATCGGGCGAGGGGGCGTTCCTCGACGTGTCGATGCTCGAATGCACGCTTTCCGCACTTGGCTGGCCTGTTTCCAACTATCTGACGGCAGGGGTCGATCCCAAGCCGATGGGCAATGAGAACATGACGGCGGCTCCCTCCGGCGCCTTCCGCACCGGCGACGGGCTCATCAACATCGCCGCCAATAAGCAGGAGCAGTTCGTGGCACTGTGCCGTCTGATCGGACGGCCGGAACTGGCGTCGGACCCGCGCTTTGCCGAGCGCGAAACCCGCAAGCAGAACCGCGCCGCGCTCAAGGTCGAGATCGAGGATGCTCTGGCAAGCGATCCGGCGGCAATTTGGGAAGAGACGCTCAACCGAGCCGGCGTGCCGGCGGGCCGGGTACTGACGATCCCACAAGTGCTGACCGAACCACAGGTGCTCGAACGCCAGGTGACGGCTCGTTTCGAGAATGTAGCTGGAATGGAAGGGCCGCTGACCGTCCTGCGCGGCGGTTTCATGATAGACGGCACGGCACCGTTGCCGACGCGGCCGCCGCCAGTGCTGGGCGAGCACATGGACGAGGTGTTCGCCGGTCTGCCGCCGCACGCCAAGGCAAAGGCCCTGACATGAGCGGCGTGGAGAAGCAAACAGGCCGCGCGCGCGGCGAGGAATGGTGGCAGACCGGCATCATCGAGATGAGCCCCGGTGTGATCCGGCTGCGCGGCTACGAGATCCAGGACCTGATCGGCCGCGTCAGCTTCCCGGCTGTCATCTGGCTGATGCTGCGTGGCGAATTGCCCAGCGAGGACGAGGCGGCACTGCTCGGCATTGCCTTGGGGGCGGCCGTCGACCACGGGCCACAGGCGCCGTCGATCGCCATCGCCCGCATGGCGGCCACCTGCGGCGTCGGCATCAACAGCGCCATGGCCTCGGCCATCAACGTGCTGGGCGACGTGCATGGCGGCGCCGGCGAGCAGGCGCTTTCCTTCTATGGCGATATTGCCGTGGCGCTCGATGGCGGCATGGCCCTAAACGAAGCGGTTTCGACACGTCTCGACCGGTTCTTCGGGCAGGAGAAGGGCTATGTGCCGGGGCTTGGCCATCGCTTCCATCCTGTCGACCCGCGCGCGCCGCGCCTGCTGGAACTGGTCAGAGATTTTGCCGCGCGTGGCGTGGTCAACGGCCGCTTTGCCGACATCGCCGAGGCCGTCGAGGCCGACGTAGCGCGGCGCAAGGGCAAAAAAATCCCGCTCAACATCGATGGCGCCACCGCCGTCATCTATGGCGAGCTCGGCTTTCCGCCGCCGCTGACGCGCGGGCTCTTCGTGCTGTCGCGTTCCGTCGGCATCCTGGCGCATGCCTGGGAGCAATCTCAGCAGTCCGAGCGCAACAAGGGGCCGCTGCCGCGCGAATGGCTGTGGGCCTATAGCGGTCCGCCGGCACGGCCGCTTCCCGGAGATGAGGGCGCGGACAATTGAGGCTTATGCCTGCTCGAGCGGCGTGGGCCCGGGAAGCTTCAAGGTGTTCACCAGCGTCGAGAGATCGGGCTCGTCGATGAGCATCGCGGCGTCGGCCGGCGCCAGCCAGGCCCGCTGCCGCCGCTTGGCTTCCTGCCAATCGGCAAGCTCTTCCGTCACTTCCAGCAGAAACACGACGACGTCGACGCGGACAAAGCGGTTGGCCAAGCGTTTCCAATAGGAATAGGTGCCCGCCGGCTGCTTCAGCGTCTTGCCGAGCACGCCGGCTTCCTCCAGCGCCTCGATGGTGGCTGCCTTGCGCCCGCTCTTGCCTTTCATCGGCCATCCCTTGGGCACGATGAAGCGTCTCGTGGTTCTCGATGTAACCAGCATCACCTCGATGCCGCCATGCGCGTTTAGCCGGAAGGGTATCGCCGCCACCTGGCGGATCCCTTCGCCCCGCTTGGCTTGGCGTACGGCCTTTTTCTTGGTGGCTGCCATCTCAATAATCCAGTCGCTGCAATGCCCCTTAGCGTGCCGCGACGCCTTTGGAAAATCCAAACTACCGCAGGGACATCCGAAGTGCCCTATCATGTAAGTCGGCTAAATAAAAGAAGCTGCCCGTCCGTCAGCGGCAGGTGCTCACGGCGGTGTTGCCGATTATTTGCGTCTGGCAGCTCGGCCTGACCTGCGGCACGACCGGCGGCGGTTGCTGGACGATGATGCGATCCTGGGCACGATACTGCTGTTGCTGCTGCTGAAACTGCTGCCGCTGAACCCGGTTTTGCAAGGCTTGCAGATCGTTCTGCTGGATGAGTGTGTTGTTTCTGACCGCGGGATTGAGCACCTGCGCGGAAGCGGGCGTCGCAAAGCCGGCGGAAACCGCTCCAGCCAGCACCACCAATGCGAAAATCATCGATGAACGACGCGTATACATCCATCCATTCCTGCAAGAAAATCTTATCACACCAGATATATAGGACGTTTGCCCGGCGATGCCATGGCGAATGCCGATCAGCCTCACGCCAACCGAGCCGCGCAAGGGCTGGTACCCGCGCTGGCTGCGTGTTCCGGTAAGGAAGAAGGGTCGGTTGCCGGTTTCAACTTTTTCCACCAAGGAGGGGGAGATCGAAGGCCGCTTCGCCGCGGCGGAGAATCTGCTGGCAACCCCGCATTGCACTGACGAGGCGATCGATTCGCCGCTCTATCGGGTCGGCGCCTGCCTCGAGCTGAATTGCGGCAATGGCGTCGGCATGTCCGTCAGGTATAATGGCGCCTTCGGGAAACGGAGGCGGAGCCGGGCGGGTGAGATCTTGATGAGGAAATACGCGTATTTCGCAGCAGTGCTGGGTGGTGCCTGCATCGCAGGCCTGCCGGCCATGGCGGCGCAAACCAAGGGCGACAAGGTGACGGCAACGCCGCCGCAACTGACGCGCCGCAACTGCCGGGTGGTGCTTCGGCCTTGTCCGAAACCCATGGTGACTGGACGGTCAATTGCCAGATATCGGGCACGAACAAGGTCTGCAGCCTGTCGCATCAGCAGTTCAACAAGCGAAGCAACCAGCGGCTTTTGGCGATCGAGCTGTCGAACAAGACCGGCGAGGATGCGACCGGAACGCTCGCCCTGCCTTTCGGTCTGGCGCTTGCAAAGGGTGTCGCGCTGACCGTCGACGATCAGAAGCTCGACGGCAGCCTGCCGTTCAGGACCTGCCAGGTGATCGGCTGCCTAGTGCCAGTGGCGTTCGATGCCAATGTCACGCCGCTGCTCAAGAACGGCACCACACTCAAGATCGATGCGTTCGCGGCCGATACGGGGCAAGTCGTAACCTTTTCCATTCCGCTCAATGGCTTCAGCGGTGCGCTTGCCCGCACGGCGGAGCTTTTGGCCAACTGACGGCTTGGCTCACCGCAAGCGACAGGGGTGTTGGCGGCCAACGCTTCCGCCGACACTTGTCAGACGACGATCGTCTTCAACCGCTCGGCGATGAGCGCGGCAAGCCGTGCTGCTACCTCGTCCTTGGTCATTTCAGGCCATTCCTCGACGCCGGCCTTCGACACGATCCGCACCCGGTTGCGATCGCTGCCCATCACGCCTGAAGAACCGATGCCGCTTTGGTGCGACACATCGTTGGCGACGATAAGATCGGCCCCTTTCTTCCTGAGCTTGGCCTCGGCGTTGCGCAAGAGATCCTGCGTCTCGGCGGCAAAGCCGACGACCAGAGCTGGTCGCTGCTCGTGGTGGCCGACACTCGCCAATATGTCGGGGTTTTCGACCATGCGCAGCACCGGCGGGCCTTCGCCCGCGACCTTCTTGATCTTCTCACCGGCTGAATTCTCGGGGCGCCAGTCGGCAACGGCGGCGACGAACACCGCGGCGTCGGCGGGCAGAAGCTGTTCCACCGCGTCGCGCATCTCCTGCGCCCGTTCGACATGGAGGGTCTTCACTCCGGCCGGATCGGCGATGGTGACGGGACCGGAGACGAGGCGCACATTGGCGCCGAGCCTTGCCAATGCCGCGGCGATGGCGTGGCCCTGCTTGCCGGACGAGCGGTTCGCGATATAGCGCACCGGGTCGATCGGCTCGTGCGTCGGGCCTGACGTGACGATGATCTTGCGCCCCGCCAGTGGCTTGGGGCCGGCATCGAGCAGCGCCTCGACCGCGGCGACGATCTCCAGCGGTTCGGCCATGCGGCCTTCGCCGGCCTCGTTGCTCTCGGCCATCTCACCCTTGGTGGGGCCGACGAAGGTGATGCCGTCCTTGCCCAAGCTCGCGCGGTTACGGCGGGTGGCTGGATGCGACCACATCCTGGGGTTCATCGCCGGGGCCATCAGGACCGGCTTGTCGGTGGCGATGAGCACAGTCGAGGCCAGATCGCTGGCATGGCCATTGGCGAGCTTGGCCATCAGGTCGGCGGTGGCGGGCGCCACCACCAGGAGGTCCGCCTCGCGCGACAGCCTGATGTGGCCGACATCGTGCTCATCATTGCGGTCGAACAGGTCGGTGAAGGCATGGTCGGCGGAGAGCGCACCGACCGACAGCGTGGTGACGAACTCCTGCGCCGCCGATGTCATGACGACGCGCACCGCCGCGCCGCGCTCCCGCAGCCGGCGAATGAGGTCGAGCGCCTTGTAAGCGGCGATGCCGCCGCCGATGATGAGCAGGATGCGCTTGTTGGAAAGCGTGCCTCGCGGCAAGCTCTTGCCTGTCAAGGCTGACGCCCGGATCGGCGTGCCTTGCGAATTGGTGAGTTCTTGAAGGGCTTTCTCGATCTGGTCGAGACGACCAATCGGGCCCACCTGGCCGTCGACAGCGGCCCGGATCATCACCCGCGCCTGTTCTTCCATGGAGCGATCGTTTGCCGCCGCCAGGCGGCGCAGCAACTCCTTGACCTCATCGTCTAGGTTACGGATCGTGATGCTGGCCATGTGATTGCACACTACTCATCTTGCCTGATAGCGATGATAGCAATGCAATCAAATTGCCGCAACCAGCTGGCTTGCCGCGAATACGGGGCTAGTGAAGCGTCCAGGCAATGTAGACCAGCGTCAGCGCGATCACCCATAAGGCGACACGGCCGGAACGGCTGTAGCGCGCTTCGGCCTTACCTATGGCGCGGGCGGTCGCCTCATCGAAGCGCAGGCCGTGCTCGGCCATCAGGTCGATCTCTCGCGACAGCCGTTCCGTACGGGCCGCGAGTTCCGGCGCCTGGCGGATCAGCGCCAGCATCGCCTTGCCGCCGTCGCGCGCGTCGGCCAGCAAGCCGCGCGGCCCGAGGTTCCCGGCTATCCAGCCGCCGACCACCGGTTCGGCGGTCTTCCACATGTTGAAAGCCGGATCCAGCGTGCGCGCCACGCCCTCGACAACCACCATGGTCTTCTGCAACAGGATCAATTCCGGCCGTGTCGCCATGTCGAAGAGTTCGGTCACCTCGAACAGCAGCGTCAGAAGCTTGGCCATCGAAATGGTTTCGGCGGGCTGGCCGTGGATCGGCTCGCCGATGGCACGGATCGCCTGGGCGAAGGCAGAGACATTGTGCTGGCGCGGGACATAGCCGGCCTCGAAATGCACCTCGGCGACGCGCAGATAGTCGCGTGTAATGAAGCCGTAGAGGATCTCGGCGAGGAAGCGGCGCTCCTTCTTGCCGAGGCGCCCGGCAATGCCGAGATCGACGGCGACGATGGTGCCGTTCGCCTCGACGAACAGATTGCCCGGATGCATGTCGGCGTGGAAGAAGCCGTCGCGCAGCGTATGGCGCAGGAATGACTGGATGAGGTTGGTGGCGATTGCCTTAAGGTCATGGCCGGCGCTTTGCAGGCCGGCGATGTCGTTCATCTTGACGCCGTCCACCCATTCCATGGTCAGCACGTCGCGGCCGGTGCGTTCCCAGTCCACCGAAGGGACGCGGAAGCCAGGGTCTTCCCTGGTGCTTTGGCCAAGTTCCGAGAGCGCGGCCGCCTCGAGGCGCAGGTCCATCTCGATCCTGGTGGTCTGCGCCAGCGTCTCGGTCACCTCGACCGGCCTCAGCCGACGCGACGACGGTATGTATTTCTCCTGCAGGCGGGCGGCGAGGAAATAGCTTTCGAGGTCCTGAAAGAAGCGGCGTCGCACGCCCGGCCGGATGACCTTGACCGCTACCTTCCTGACGACACCACCATCGACGGTTTCAGCGGCATGGACCTGAGCGATGGAAGCCGCGGCGACCGGGTCGCCGAATTGCTTGTAAAGTTCGCCGAGTTTGCGCCCGAGCGAGGCTTCGATGGCGGCGACCGCTTCGGCCGTCGGGAAGGTGTGCATCTTGTCCTGCAGCATGGCGAGATCGAGCGCCATGTCGTTGCCGACGACATCGGGCCGCGTGGCCAGGAACTGACCAAGCTTGACGTAGGATGGGCCGAGCCGGACCACTGCCTTGGCCAGCCGATCGCTGCGCTGATAGGCCAGCGCGCGACGGCGGGTGAACAGCCGCGCCAGCCGCCAGCCGAATTTCGGCAGGCCGGACAGTTCCTCGCCGGGCAAGGCGGCAACGACGCCCTCGCGCACCAGTACCCAACCGGCCCGTACGAGCCGGAACCCCGCGCTGACGGTGCTCATGGCCGCGTCCGCCCTACCGGTTCATCGAACTGGCGCAAGGCTCGTCGCGTGAGAAAGGTCGGCGACGGCTTCAAAGCTTCCAGCCCGAATGCAGGGCCGCTATGCCGCCGGAATAGTTGCGGAAGGAGACGCGGCCGAAGCCGGCCCGAGAAATCATCGCCGCGAAGTTTTGCTGATTGGGGAATTTCGCGATCGATTCCACCAGATAGGAATAGGGCTCGCCGTCCCCGGTGACCAACTTGCCGATCCTGGGGATGGCATTGAACGACCAGGCTTCGTAGACCTTGTCGAGCAGCGGCATCTCGACCTCGGAGAACTCCAGGCACAGGAGACGGCCCCCGGGCTTCAGCACGCGGAACGCCTCGCCCAGGGCCACGTCGATATGCGGGACATTGCGAATGCCGAAGGCGATGGTGTAGGCGTCGAAGCTGGCGTCAGGGAAGGGCAGTTCCTCGGCGTTGGCCTCGACGAAATCGGTGTTGGCGGACAAACCCTTCTTATCGGCCCTGTCGCGGCCGACGGCGAGCATCGAGCCGTTGATGTCGAGCACGGTGGCATGGGCATGGCCATGGCTGGCATCGACGATGCGGAAAGCGATGTCGCCGGTACCGCCGGCAACATCGAGCACGCGCCAGCCCGCGCGCTTGGGCGGATTGAGCCAGGCGACCATGGCATCCTTCCACAGCCGGTGCAGGCCGGCAGACATCAGGTCGTTCATCAGGTCGTAGCGGTTGGCGACCTTGTGGAAAACATCGTTGACCAGGGATTGCTTCTCGCCTTCCCCTACACGCTTGAAACCATAGGAGGTTTGCATGCCGCCGGCGGCCGTGGTTCTCTCAACTGACATTTTTTTGATCCGTCATAAAACCGGCGGGACCATAGCCGATCGATGATGCGGGCGCTATTGTTTAAGGCGCGGTGTTCAGCCGCGCTTCCAGGTGGTGGGTTTCAAGACCTGGACTGACCGACGGGATGATTGAATGCCTCTGAAAGCGGAACTGCACTGCCACATCGAAGGGGCAGCGGCGCCCGATCTCGTCATCCGCCAGGCGCAGAAATACGACAAGGACACCTCGCCTTATATCCAGAACGGTTCCTTCGTCTGGCACGATTTCACCTCCTTTCTCGCAGCCTATGATTTCTCCGCCGACCTGTTCCGGACCGAGGAGGATTATGCGCGGCTGGCCGACCACTATCTGACCAGCCTGGCCCGCGATGGCGCCATCTACTCCGAGGTGTTCACCTCGCCGGACCACGCGGCGAAAGCCGGGCTGTCACCCAAGGCCTACACCGATGCGCTCGGCGAAGGCATGCTGCGCGCCAAGGCAAAAACCGGCATCGAGGGGCGCATGATCGTCACCGGCGTGCGCCATGTCGGTGTCGAGTCGATCGAGCGTGCGGCACGCTTCGCGGCGCGTTGCGGCCACCCGCTGGTCACCGGGTTCGGCGTCGCCGGCGATGAGCGCGTTGGCGAGATGGAGGACTATGTCAGGGCTTTCGAGATCGCGCGCGAGGCCGGGCTCGGCATCACCGTCCATGCCGGCGAACTGACGGGCTGGGAAACCGTCCAAGCGGCACTCGACCATATCCGCCCGTCGCGCANCGCGAAGCCGGCCTCGGCATCACCATCCATGCCGGCGAGCTGACCGGATGGGAGACGGTGCAGGCCGCACTCGACCATATCCGCCCGTCGCGCATCGGCCATGGCGTGCGCGCCATCGAAAACACCGACCTTGTCCGGCGTATCGCCGACGAGGGTGTCGTGCTGGAATGCTGCCCCGGCTCCAATATCGCGCTCAAGGTGTTCGACAGTTTCGCCGATCATCCCTTTCCCGCCCTGCAGGCGGCCGGCTGCAAGGTGACACTCAACTCCGACGACCCGCCCTATTTCTGGACCTCGCTGAAGCGCGAATACGATATCGCCGCCGAACATTTCTCGATGAGCGAAAAGGCGCTTGCCGCTGTCACCAGAACAGCCATCGAAGCCGCCTTCGTCGACAGGAAGACCAAGACAGCGCTTCTCGCCCGGCTGAACGGCGCGACACGCTGATTTCTTCCGACAAAGCTGTGGTCGGTGCGGGCCAAGCGGTTCCTTGGCCGGTCCATTGTCGCTAGGGTTCGCCCAAGCAGCTTGAAGCGCGGCATATCCGAAAGGATCCATGCGCGCGGTTTCGGGCGACACGCATCAGGAGAACATCATGAAGGGCGTCACCGTCGTCGATCATCCGCTTGTCCAGCACAAGCTGACCATCATGCGCAAGAAGGAGACCTCGACGGCCGGCTTCCGGCGGTTGCTGCGTGAGATATCGCTGCTGCTCGGCTATGAGGTCACCCGCAATCTCGAACTGACAACGACAACCATCGAAACGCCTATGGAGACGATGGAGGCTCCGACGCTGGAGGGCAAGAAGCTGGTCTTCGCCTCGGTGCTGCGCGCCGGCAACGGCTTGCTCGAAGGTTTGCTCGACTTGGTGCCGGCGGCCCGCGTCGCCCATGTCGGCCTCTACCGCGATCACGAAACGCTGGAGGCCGTCGAGTATTTCTTCAAGGCGCCGAGCGACCTCGCCGATCGGCTGGTCATCGTCGTCGACCCGATGCTGGCGACAGCCAATTCGGCGATCGCGGCGATCGACAAGTTGAAAGAGCGCGGCGCCACCAACATCCGCTTCCTGTGCCTGCTGGCGGCGCCAGAAGGCATCGAGCGCTTTACCAAGGCGCATCCGGATGTTCCGGTCTTTACCGCGTCCATCGACCGCCAGCTCAACGAGAAGGGCTACATCATGCCCGGCCTTGGCGATGCCGGCGACCGCATGTACGGGACGAAGTAATACCGAACAATGTGCTTGGTGTTTTTTACCAGGCGTTTACGCAAAGACGGGGTTCCGGCGCGCGTTAAAGCGGCAAACACCATCCGGCGCTAATGATCAGCTCTTCACAAAGGCCGATCCATGCTGCGCAAGCTTCTCATTCTCAGCGTCTTTGCCGGTGCGTCGGCATCGATCCCGGTCGTTTACCAGTCGAATCCGCGAATATTCGAAAACCTGCTGAAATCGGCGGTGACGGCCAAGCCAGCGGGCGAGACGCAACCGGATGTCAGCCTGGCTTCCGTTCCCGACAAGCCGGTAGCGCCGCTGCCGACCGGCCGAAAGGTCGTGGTCGCGGCGGACGGGCGCGGACACTTCTCGTCGACCTTCAAGCTCAACGGCCGTCAAGTCGACGGCATGATCGACACCGGTGCGACCCTGGTCGCGGTCAATACGTCGACGGCACGTAGGATCGGACTGTCGCTCAATCCCTCCGATTTCAGCCACGAGGTCAACACCGCCAACGGCACCATCAAGGCAGCCGTGGTGACGATCGATCGCCTGCAGATCGGCAGCATTAGCGTCGAGGGTGTGCAGGCGATCGTGCTCGACGACAGGGCACTGCGCACCAACCTGATCGGCATGAGCTTCCTCAACAGGCTCGGCAAATACCAGGCTGAGAACGGCACATTGCTGCTGGTTCAGTAGGTCCACTCAGCCACGCGGCAGAATCCGCCGGATGACCGACTTGTCGGCGGCCGGCTTCGAAGCACCGATCGCATAGGCTGAGAGCACGGTCGCGGCTGCCGTCTCGGCATCGGACGGTGAGCGGGCGTGGATCAGCGCCAGGGCATCTCCGACGTGTACTTCCGCGCCTATGGGCAGCAGCCTGGTGATGCCGACCGAGGAGTCGATCTTGTCGTCGGGCCGGGTGCGGCCACCGCCTAGGCCGACGACCGCAAGACCGATGTCGCGGGTGGCGATGCCAGTGACGAAACCCTCTGACGTCGCCTTCACCGCGATTTCCGTTTCTGCTTCCGACAGATATTTCTCCGGCTTCTCGATGAAATCAATGGGGCCGCCAAGCACCGTCACCATGCGCGCGAAGGTGGCGGCGGCGCGGCCGCTGGCGAGCGTCTCGGTGGCGCGGCGCATGCCGTCCTGGTTCGACGATACCAGTCCCGCCGACTGCAGCATTTCGGCGGCCAGCGCCAGCGTCACCTCCTCCAGCCGCCGGTCGCGCAGGCGGCCGGTCAGGAAATCGACGGCATTGCGCACCTCGACGGCATTGCCGGCGGCGGAGGCAAGCGGTTCGTTCATGCCGGTGATCAGCGCCGAGACTTTCAGTCCGGCGCCGCTGGCGACCTCGACGAGGCTATTGGCAAGCGCGGTCGCATCCCGGGACTTCTCCATGAACGCGCCATTGCCGACCTTGACGTCGAGCACCAGAGATTGCAGACCCGCCGCGAGCTTCTTCGACAGGATCGATGCGGTGATCAGCGGCACGGACTCCACGGTTCCGGTCACGTCGCGGATGGCGTAGAGCCGGCGATCGGCAGGTGCCAGGTCGGCGGTCTGGCCGATGATGGCGCAGCCGGTTTGCAGCACGGCTTTGCGGAACAGCGCGATGTCGGGTTGGCTGATGTAGCCGGGAATGGCATCCATCTTGTCCAGCGTGCCGCCGGTATGGCCGAGGCCGCGGCCCGAGATCATCGGCACATAGGCACCGCAGGCGGCAACGATCGGCGCCAGCATCAGCGAGACATTGTCGCCGACACCGCCCGTGGAATGTTTGTCGGTGACAGGGCCTGGCAAATCCGACCAGTCGAGCACGTCGCCGGAATCGCGCATGGCCAGCGTCATCGCCACCGCCTCGTCGCGGTTCATGCCGTTGAAGAACACCGCCATGGCGAAGGCCGCGACCTGGCCGTCGGTTACGGTACCAGACGTCACGCCGTCGATGAAGGCGGCGATCTCGTGAGGCGCCAGCCTGTGGCCGTCGCGCTTGTGACGGATGAGTTCCTGTGGAAGCATCAGCTCTCCAGCAGCCCGTCACGGAACACGCGCTGCAGCACCGTTGCCAGCCGCGATCCGCCAACCGGCGCCATGTCCTTGGTTTCCTGGTGCGAAAGCTCGGCTCCGGTCATGCCGGCGGCCAAATTGGTGATGACCGAGCAGGCGGCGACGCGCAGGCCGAGGAAACGCGCGAGAATGACTTCCGGCACGGTCGACATGCCGACGGCGTTGGCGCCCATGATGCGCGCCATGCGGATTTCGGCCGGTGTCTCGAAACAGGGGCCCGAGAACCACATGTAGACGCCCTTGTGCAGCGCTGTGCCGGTCGCCTTCGCCGCGCCTTCGATCGCGTCGCGGATGCCGGCATCATAAGCTTCGGTCAGGCCGACGAAACGGCGGTCGCTGGGCTCGCCGATCAGCGGGTTGGTGCCGGAGAAGTTGATATGATCGGTGAGCAGCATCACCGAACCCGGCGGCATATCCGGATCGACCGAGCCGGCTGCGTTGGTGAGGATCAGTTTCGTGACGCCGATGCCGGCGAGCACCTCCAGCACCGGNTCGACCGAGCCGGCTGCGTTGGTGAGGATCAGTTTCGTGACGCCGATGCCGGCGAGCACCTCCAGCACCGGTCGCATCGCCGCGGCGTCCCCATGCTCATAGTAGTGGGCACGGCCGGACAGCATGAGCACCGGAACGCCGGCAAACAGCCCGGCGACCACTTGGCCGGCGTGGCCGCTGACACCGCTCCTGGGAAAGCCGGGCAGGTCGGCATAGGAGACGCGAATCGGATTCTCCATCCGGTCGACCAAGCCGCCCAAGCCGGAACCCAACACCAGCGCGGTCGACGGCGCCAGGCCGTCCAGCCTTTCGATAAGGTGGTCGACCGTTTTTTGCGTCATATCAGCCAGCTCTTCATTTCAAGATGTCGCCGCGGAAGCCATAGGGCAGCATGTCGCCCATCGTGACCGTTTCTGCGACGCCTGTAGCATCGCAGAGATAGAGCTTCGTTTCCGGGCGGCAGAATTCGGCCAGCCGCTGGCGGCAGCCGCCGCAAGGCGAGCATTTGGCCATGCGTTCGGCAAGGACGGCGATTTCAACGATCTTGCCGCCGCCGCCCATGATGTAATGGCCAAGCGCGGTGGTCTCGGCGCACCAGCCTTCCGGATAAGAGGCGACCTCGATATTGGCGCCGGTGAAGACGCGTCCGTCCTCGGTGCGTAGGGCGGCGCCCACCGGGAACTTGGAATAGGGCGCATAGGCCTTGGCCATGGCTGCCTTGGCCGCTTCGAACAGATCATGCGACATTCAGGTGTTCTCTCCGATGATCGTGTCCAAAACCCGGCGCTTCGTCCGCGCCGAACTGTCGAGCGTTAGCGTTCCTTGACATAGGGCACGCCGCCGGCGCGCGGCGGGATGGCCTTGCCGATGAAGCCGGCAAGCAGGATCACGGTGAGGATATAGGGCAGGGCCTGCATGAACTGCACCGACACCTTGCCGACAATGGGCAGCGGTGTTCCCTGCAGGCGGATCGACGCCGCGTCGAGGAAGCCGAACAGCAGGCAGGCGAACATGGCGTTGACCGGCTTCCATTTGGCGAAGATCAGCGCGGCCAGCGCGATGTAGCCCTTGCCCGCCGTCATGTCCTTCACGAAGCCGCCATTCTGCACCATCGAAAGATAGGCCCCTGCGAATCCGGTCAGGATGCCCGTGCAGATCAGCGCGCGATAGCGCAGCCAGGCGACCGAGATGCCGGCGGTGTCGACCGCTGCCGGATTCTCGCCGACCGCGCGCAGCCTGAGCCCAAAGCGCGTGCGAAACAGCACCCACCAGGTGAACGGCACCATCGCAAAGGCGAAATAGACGAGAATCGAATGGCCGGAGATCAGTTCGGCATAGATCGGACCGATGATCGGCACGCCCCTGATTGCATCGGCGCCGGGCCAGATGATCGCCTCGAACCGTTCGCCCGGTTGCAGCGCCGGCGTGCGGCCACCCTGCTGGAACCATGCCTGGCCAAGAATGATGGTCGATCCGGCGGCGACGAAGTTGATCGCAACGCCCGAAACGATCTGGTTGCCGCGATGGGTGATCGAGGCAAAGCCGTGCACCAAAGCGAAGGCGACGGAGATCAGGATCGCCATGCCGAGGCCGATAAGCGCGGAATGGAACACCGAAGCCGCGGCAGCACCCGCGAAGGCGCCGACCAGCATCTTGCCTTCGAGGCCGATGTCGAAAATGCCGGCCCGCTCCGAATAGAGGCCGGCGAGGCAGGCAAGCAGCAGCGGCACCGACAAGCGGATGGTAGAGTCCAGCACCTGGATGACCGCGTTGAAGATATCCATCTCAGGCGCCCTTCCCGTTGACGGCCTGCATGCCCACCGACTTCGGGCTGAACGAGGCGAACAGAGCCTGGATATAGGGCCGGAACATATGCTCCAGCGCGCCGGCGAAGAGGATGACCAATCCTTGAATGATGACGATCATGTCGCGGCTGATTGCCGGCATCTCGAAGGCGAGTTCGGCGCCGCCCTGGTAAAGCATGCCGAACAGGATCGCCGCCAGCACGATGCCGACCGGATGCAGGCGGCCCATCAGCGCCACGGCGATACCGACGAACCCGGCGCCCGAAACGAAGTCGATCGCGACATTGTGCTGGTCGCCCATCACCGGGTTGAGCGCCATCATGCCGGCCAGAGCGCCCGAAATCATCATCGCAGTGATGATGATGCGGGTTTCCGAAATGCCGGCATAGCGGGCCGCTTTCGGGCTGTGGCCATAGGTGCGCATCTCGTAGCCGAGCTTGGTGCGCCAGATCAGCAGCCACACCAGGAAAGCCATCACCAGCGCCAGCAGGAAGCAGATGTTGAGCGGGGCCGAGCGGATCTTGGCGCCGAACAATTCGATGATCCAGTTGAGTTTCGGCAACTCCGCGCCGGCGAGGAAGTTGCGCGTCTGCGGCGCCTGCGACCCTGCCGGCTTCAGCGGACCGACCAGCAGGTAGACCATGATCGAGGCGGCGATGAAGTTGAACATGATCGTCGTGATGACGATGTGCGAGCCGCGCTTGGCCTGCAGGTAGGCGGGGATCAACNGCGATGAAGTTGAACATGATCGTCGTGATGACGATGTGCGAGCCGCGCTTGGCCTGCAGGTAGGCGGGGATCAACGCCCACAATGCGCCCACGAGTGCGGAGGCCACGATCGCCAGCGGAAAAGTCAGCCACCAGGGCAGTGTGCTGTCGAGGGAAAGGCAGACGATGGCGATGCCGAGGCCGGCGATGTAGGCCTGTCCCTCGGTGCCGATGTTGAACAGTCCGCAATGCGCCGCCACAGCCACCGAAAGCCCGGTGAATATGAACGTCGTGGCATAGAAGAGGGTAAAGGCGATGCCTGTGCCCTTGCCGAAGGCGCCTTCGACCAGGATGACGGCGGCGCGGAATGGGTTTTCGCCGACCAGCATGACGACGAAGCCAGCGACGATGAAGGCGACCGACAGGTTGATCAGCGGGATCAGCCCGTAGTCGGCCCAGGCAGGCAATTTGGCGTAAGGCGTGCTCATTGCGCCGCCTCCTGATGCTCGACACCGGCCATCAGCAGGCCGAGCTCGCCTTCGGTCGCGTCGGGGCCGCGCTCGCCGACGACCCTTCCGGCAAACATCACCAGAATGCGGTCGGAAAGCGAGCGGATCTCGTCTAGCTCGACCGAGACCACCAGCACCGCCTTGCCCTGGTCGCGCATGGCGATCAGGCGCTTGTGGATGAACTCGATGGCGCCGACGTCGACGCCCCGCGTCGGCTGTCCGACGATCAGCACGCCGGGGTCCTGTTCGATTTCACGCGCGAGCACGATCTTCTGCTGGTTGCCGCCGGAAAAATTGGCCGTCTTCAGGCGCGGATTGCCGGGACGAATGTCGTATTTCTCGATCTTGTCCCTGGCGTCGGCCATGATTGCATCGATGTTGAGGAACGGTCCTCTGAGGTAACGGGGATCGTCGTGGTAGCCGAGGATGGAATTCTCGTTCTCCTCGAAGGCCAGCACCAGCCCGACATGGTGGCGGTCTTCCGGTACGTGGGCGAGGCCACGGTCGCGCAATTCGCCGGGATCGGCCTTGCCGGTGAGATCGATCGGCTTGCCGTCGAGCGTCACGGAACCGGAAACGGCGTGCCTGATGCCGGAAATCGCCTCAAGCAACTCGGATTGCCCGTTGCCGGCGACGCCGGCGATGCCGACGATCTCGCCGGCTCTGATATCGAAGGAGACGTCGTCGACCATGGTGACGCCGCGCGAATCCCTGACCGTCAGGTTCTTGACCGCGAGCTTGACGGCACCGGCCTCGGCCTCGCCCTTTTCGACCCTCAAGAGGACACGCCGCCCGACCATCAGTTCGGCCAGTTCCTCGACCGTGGTTTTCCTGGTCTCCCGGGTCGCCACCATCGTGCCCTGACGCATCACCGACACGGTGTCGGTGATGGCCATGATCTCGCGCAGCTTGTGGGTGATCAGCACCACCGTCTTTCCCTGTTCCTTCAACTGCCTGAGGATGCGGAACAGGTGGTCGGCCTCGGCCGGCGTCAAAACGCCCGTCGGCTCGTCGAGGATCAGGATTTCGGCACCGCGATAAAGCGCCTTCAGGATTTCCACGCGCTGCTGCAGGCCGACCGGCAGTTCTTCGATGATCGCATCGGGATCGACTTCCAGCCCGTATTCTCGCTCAAGCCGGTCCAACTCGGAGCGCGCTTTGGCAATGCTGCTCTTCAGCAGCGCATCGGTTTCGGCGCCGAGCATGATGTTCTCCAGCACCGAGAAATTGTCGACCAGCATGAAATGCTGGTGCACCATGCCGATGCCGAGCGCGATCGCGTCGTTGGGTGTCTTGATCGATGCCGGCTTGGCGCCGACGCGGATCTCGCCGCTGTCGGCCTGGTAGAAGCCATAGAGGATCGACATCAGCGTCGACTTGCCGGCGCCGTTTTCGCCGACGATGCCATGGATGGTGCCGCGCGCGATCTCCAGATTGATGTCGCGGTTGGCGCGCACCGCGCCGAAACTCTTGTTGATGCCGATCAGTTCGATTGCGGCTTGCGCCATGCAGCCTGTCCCACTCTTATTTTTTATCGCTTGGTCAAAACGCCTAGCATGGCGCTCCGCTTATGCCAATTGTCCGGAGCAGCATCCACTCTCGACAAATCCCCGCACGCTTGTCAATTTCGAACGTGGCCGAAGCTCTCACATTCGCTACTATGACGAGGTCGATTTGACGTTGCGGCGCACGGTGTCGCGGTACAAACTGGGGACTTTGCATGATCATGCCCGCCGACCGGCTGACGACGCTGGAAATCCGCGCCGCCGAGCAGGAGAAGACCATCGAGGAACTGTCGGGCCAGATCGCCGAGCAGTGGAAGGTGATCGAACGCATGCAGCGCAAGCTCGATGCGCTGACCGACCGCTTCCTGGCGCTTGAAGAGCAGTCGGCACCGGATGTGCCGGTGACCAAGCCGCCACACTGGTGAGGAGAGGGGGAGGGCACGGATCATGGCCGGTGAGAGCGATCGTATCGCAAGGGCCGGCGACTATGTGCTGGGCCTGATGAACGATGCCGACCGCGAGCGGGCCGAGCGCGATCTCGAGATCGACCCTGCGTTCCGCGACGCGGTGGTGCAACTGGCCGAACGCATGCATGTCTTCGATCGGGCCGAACAGCCAGCCGGCGTCAATCATTGGGAACTGGTTACGCAGCGCCTCGCCGAAATGCCGCAGATGCGAGGCGTTGGCCTGGGCGGCAACGATGCCAAGTCGCCGACAGTAATCCGAAACCCGTCCCGACAGCCGTACGGCGTCGGCGTGCATTCGCTCGGCGGTAGGCATGGACTTGTCGTCATGGCCGGGCTGATTGCGGCCTTCGCGCTCGGCTATCTCCTGGGCACATTGTGATCGAGCCGGCGCGACATCAACATCATCGTTTCGCCGTCCTGCTCGCACACCTCGATCGCGTCCCAGCCGAGCGCCGCGTAAAACCCGCGCGCTTGCCAGGTGTAGAGGTAGAGCGTCTCGACCCCGGCTGACGCCGCATGCGCTTCGATCGCCTTGACCAGCGCGGTGCCGGTTCCCTTCCCCCGATGGCCGGCATCGACGACAAGCCCGGCCAACCACGGTGTCAGATCATGCGCCGGTTCCAGTTCATGGCGGACCAGCAGGCAGGTGCCTACCGGCACATCGTTCACACGGGCAACCAAAGCCTTTTCAACGCCGTCGCTGGTCAGCAGGTTGCGAAGCCCTGCCGCATCCNGACCCCGGCTGACGCCGCATGCGCTTCGATCGCCTTGACCAGCGCGGTGCCGGTTCCCTTGCCCCGATGGCCGGCATCGACGACAAGCCCGGCCAACCACGGTGTCAGATCATGCGCCGGTTCCAGTTCATGGCGGACCAGCAGGCAGGTGCCTACCGGCACATGGTTCACACGGGCAACCAAAGCCTTTTCAACGCCGTCGCTGGTCAGCAGGTTGCGAAGCCCTGCCGCATCCTCTTCCAGCGTCCTTCCCGTCCCCTCGAAGAAGGCGGCAATCCGCAGTCGCGCGACGACTTCGATGTCATGCCCGCGCATGGGTTCGATCGTTGGCTGCATTCGTCGCTCCATGCCATCCGCGAGTTTCGTTCGATCGGCAAAAGCAAAACCGCCGGGCTTTCGCCCAGCGGTTGCGGATCATGGCCGTATGGCGCCGCGGATCAATAGGGGCAGGCGTTGTCGGCTGTGTAGTCGTGCACCTTGACCGTGCCGGCGATGATGTCGGCCTTGGCTTTTTCGACGGCCGCCTTCATTTCGTCGGTCACCAGTGCCTTGTTGTTGTCGTCCATGGCGTAGTCGACGCCGCCTTCCTTGAGGCCCAGATTCTCGACGCCACCCTTGAAGGTGCCGTTCTTGCCATCCATGAAGGCGGTGTAGACGGCAACGTCCACGCGCTTCAGCATCGAGGTCAGCACCTTGCCGGGCTGCAGTCCGTTCTGGTTGGAGTCGACGCCGATGCCGAGCTTGCCGGCATCCGCCGCCGCCTGCAGCACACCGACGCCGGTGCCGCCGGCGGCCGCGTAAACCACGTCGGCTCCCTGGTCGATCTGCGTCTTGGCGATCTCGCCACCCTTGGCTGGATCGTTCCACGCCGCCGGCGTATCGCCAGTCATGTTCTGGATGACGTCGGTCGCGCCAGCGGACTTGGCGCCGCCGACATAGCCGCATTCGAACTTGCGGATCAGCGGGATGTCCATGCCGCCGACGAAGGCAACCTTCTTCGACTTCGACGCCATCGCGGCCATGATGCCGACGAGATAGGAGCCTTCATTCTCCTTGAACACCAGCGAGCGCACATTGGGCAGGTCGACCGCATCGTCGATGATGGCGAAGTTGAGGTCCGGGTATTCGGCCGCGATCTTCTTCAGCGCATCCTCCCAGGCAAAGCCGGCCATGACGATCGGGTTGTGGCCGTCCTCGGCGAAGCGGCGCAGCGCCTGCTCGCGCTGCGAGGCGTTGGATACTTCGAACTCGACATAGGCGACGCCGGTCTCGGTCTTGAATTTTTCGGCGCCATGGTAGGCAGCCTCGTTGAAGGATTTGTCGAACTTGCCGCCCAGATCATAGAGGATGGCCGGCTGGACATCCGCGGCGAATGCCGGAAGAACCATTGCGGTTGCGGCCAGGAGGCCGAGAACGATACGTTTCATGTGATCCACACCCTGTCGGTTATTTTTTCCGTTACACACCGCCTGCCTGCCCGGTTCTCCGGCAAGCAAACGACGTTAGCCAGGAGTGCATTCCCCTCCCGCTCCCGGGCAATCTGGCACGGCCCGAAACAAAATTCACGCGGAATTTTGACCTTTTGGAAAAGCGTACCATGGGCAAGCCCCGCCGCGATCCGATCTTGCGTGCAAGCTTTCAACAGCCGGCCGGAATGGTGCGGGAGATGGGTTCAGTTGGTGGCGAACTGTCCCGTGCGCCGCTGCCGCCGATAACCGATGGCGTACAGCAGGAAGGCCAGCACCGCGAAGACGGCAAAGCCCGGCTGGTTGAGCCCCCAGGCGATGACTGTGTCCCACAGCAGCGGACCGGCCTTGGCGCGGACGAAGGTTTCGAAGGCGGCCCGCGTGTCCGGCGAGACGGCCAGCCAACTGGCGTTGAGCGGGGTCAGCACAAGGGCCGAAGCCGCCACCGTGCGCGTCGTGTCGAGCACCGCCATGATGACGGAAACCGACAGCGCGACCATGGCCGCAAGACGAAAGACGAAGCGAAACATCAAGGCTCTCCCCCGGTTCACCCTGGACGCTGACCAGAAGACCACCGGCACATATCCGAAACAGACATAGAATGCGTGCGGTTCGGCTGCAATCGCGATACGCGAATTTGAAGGCCGGCGCTTTCTGAGCCCCTATGCGACCGGCTGGCGCCTGGGGCGGTGAACGAGCCAGACGGCAAGAATGCCTCCGGCAATGGCGCCGACCACCAGCCCGGCCAGTCCGATGAAGGCGGCAAAGTAGCCGCAGCCGCCCTCGAAGCAGCTGACCTCGGCGACATCGGCGATCACCGAGCCAGCCAGGAAACCGCCAACGGCGCCGATGACCGCGCCCAGGATGATGCCGAGCAAGGCAGCCACGATGGAAACGAAGACCGACGGCGCTTCGGCGCGCGGCCTAGCATAGACGCCCTCGGCGCCGGAGCCACGGCGCAGCAGATAGATGCAGAGCAGGCCGATGGCGATTTCGGCGCCGCCGATAAGCAGGCTCCTGGCGGAAAAGACGAAATCGGGCACGGCGAGCACATAGGCCTGCCTGGCCAGCACCCAGGCGATGGTCGCCACCTGCCAGATGATGAACTGGCGCGGGAAGCGCGCCGAGCGGCCAAAGGCAAGGCCGAGCAAATAAAGCCCCCACAGGATGGTGATGATGTCGACGGCAAGCCCGCCAAGGAGGAAATAGAAGATCCTGTCCGGCAGGCCGGAATTGCCGGTCAGCCACCAGGCGGAGGCCAGGCCGTAGACCGACCATGCCATGACGAAGATGAGCCAGCCCGCCGGCACGTAGGACAGCCCGCTGTCCGGCCGCCCGGTTGGCGCCTGCCCACCACCCTGCATGCCACCGCCCGGTTGTTCACTGCCTGATGTCATGCCCGGACGATGCCCCCGCAAAGCCTCCGTTCCACTCGACAGGTGGCCCGCGACGAAGTCAAGCGCGCCTGGCCTTGCGGGCTCGTCTGTGCACATTATTCGGGGCGTCGGCACCTTGAACCGGATGCCATGGCGGCCTCACGAAGCGTTGTGTGGCCGGCAAAGCGAATAGACTGTCGTTATGGCTTGGCATTCGGCGCGGGATCGACTAGATGAGCCCCGCGCCTGTTGCTTTGACGGCTCAGGTGCCGGGAGAGGTGTCCGCTGGTTGGCGGCACCCATAGCGCGGAAATCGCTACCGCTCCCTGAAGGGACCGCATTGTCCCCAACCCGCGCGGCGAAACCGGCCGTCGCGAAAAATGCAAGGACGGAGAGGTGGCCGAGTGGTTGAAGGCGCACGCCTGGAAAGTGTGTTTACGGGAGACCGTAACGCGGGTTCGAATCCCGCTCTCTCCGCCAGCTTCCCTTTTCCGCAGGCGCTTCTGGGACAGCCTAGCTATATCGAGCCTTAATCGTCTTCTCGCCGGGCCGGTGGATCAGGACGTAAGATTTCCGGCGCACTCAGGCGTGCGGTCCGCAAAGAGTCCTGTTTGCTCCGGAACCTCCTGGCTCGCGATGCGTTTCCCGGCGTCTCATCATAGATCCCGCCAGGATTTCTCCGAGCACTGCGACCAATCAGGAGCCCTCTTCATGCATGACAAGCTGTTTCATTCGCCCGTCGCACTGACCGTCGGTCTGGGCTTCAAGCGCGAAATCGCCTCGCTGGCCGAAATGCACGATTTCCTGACCAACTGGACGACCTCCCGCCGTGGTCCGCTTTATCACAATGCCGTCGAGGCGTGCGGCCTAGCCCTGGAAGGCTGCATCACGAGGGACGAGGCGCGCCATGCGCTTGTTGAATTCGCGGAAGCCACCGGTATTCTCTGGCCCGAGATCGAACCTGTCATCGTGGCGCGGGCCGTCGCACGCGGCCATGGCGGCTACGCCGCCTGATCGTTCGACTTGCCATCGCGGTGGCCAGGTCGTACGGCCGCCCCGAAAGCCCGGCGTGGCGCTTCGAGCCGGGCTTTTCCATTCCAACTTGCGGAGGGTCCGCAGATCAGGCCGCGGTCAATCACACCAACTCGATGAGATGACGAGCGATGCTTCGAAGACCTGGCGCCCGCTCTCGTCGCGCACCTTCACGGTAATGGCCGTTCGGTCGTTTTCGATCATCTCGTCGCGAATGATGTCGGGCAGGATGAGAATTGCCTCGCGCCGCAGACGCTCGCGCGAGTCGAACACCTGACCATGGTCATCCACCGTCAGGCCATCGCCATTGTAAAGGTCAAGAAAGTATCTGGGCATGATGCGGCCGAATCCCGAGCTGATGAAATTGCCAAGAGAGACTGATCGACAATTCGCGGGCTAAGCCGTTGTTCCATAAGAGATGATCTTCGTTGGCGAATAAGCGCCTTCTAACAAATGTTAATGCCCGCCGGCGCCCGACGACCTAGTGCTTCGGTAGCCGCCCCTTGCTTTCGACAGTTGGCGATCGGCTCTGAGCCCTTTCGCTGGAGATAGCGGTGCTGGAATCCCTGTATCTGAATCTCGCCCAGCACGACGCGCTTTCCGATGCCGAAAAGGCGCTGCTGGCTGAAGCCATGACTTTCGAGCGGCATTTCGCGGTCGGTCAGGATATCGTCGCATCGGGCGCGCGGCCCGCCTATTCGACCCTCATCCTCGACGGTTTGGCGGCGCGCTATAAGGTGCTCGAGAGCGGCGGCCGGCAGTTCACCTCGCTGCAGGTGCCCGGCGATT
Organism: Mesorhizobium sp. LNHC229A00; assembly: GCF_000502415.1. NCBI lineage: Bacteria > Pseudomonadati > Pseudomonadota > Alphaproteobacteria > Hyphomicrobiales > Phyllobacteriaceae > Mesorhizobium > Mesorhizobium sp. LNHC229A00. Next base: position 538,473 of record NZ_AYWQ01000002.1, on the reverse strand, counting down.
TCGTCGATCTCCACGCCTTCCTCCTGAAGACGATGGATCACGGCATCGTTGCCATGTCGCCCTGCCATGTCATGTTCGCCGATCACAGCCGGCTTCGTGCCATCACCGAGGAAGCGCCTCATCTGACGCGGCTGCTGTGGCTGGATACGCTGGTCGATGGCGCCATCCATCGCGAGTGGATCGTGGCCATGGGCCGTCGCTCCAAGACCTCACACCTGGCCCATCTCCTCTGTGAGCTTTTCGTACGACTGCAGGTGGTGCAGCGCACCAACGGCATGAGCTTTCATCTGCCGCTCTCACAGGCCGAACTGGCCGATGTGCTCGGTCTTTCCGTCGTACACATGAACCGCGTCATCGGCGCCTTGCGCAAAGTCGGCGTCGTCAACTGGGCAAATCACACGGTGACAATCCTGGATTGGCACAGGCTCCAGGAAATCGCCGAGTTCGATCCGACCTATCTCAGCCTGACGCGGGAGCCGCGGTAGCGTCCCAGCAAGGCCGCAAAGCGCTGCGGCATATCCTTCGCGGCAATCCGCGTCGACGAGCTGCTCTTCGACGGCGAGCCGCGCCGGAAACCTTTATAGAATTCCTATTTCTTTCCCATCCGCCCCGTCTCGAACCTTTATGGTGATCGGGTCCATATTCACGTCGAGCAAAAGCCGTCGGGCGCCGCCGCAGTGCTGCGCGCTGTCTCACGGTATTGCCGACCTGTTTTTGGCAGGCGAACGGTAGAAAATGGAAGCAAGGAAAAGCACAATGGACTTTATTGTTCTCGGGGTCGGGGCTTTGTTCTTCGGCCTGTCCATCGTCTACGTCAAAGCTTGCGATAGAATTTAGGCTGAAGGATCGGACCATGCTTGTCGATTACATCCTCGGCGGTGGCGTGACCTTGTTCCTGCTCGCCTACCTCACCTACGCGCTCATTCGTCCAGAACGCTTCTGAAGGCACGGAAAGCCACAACCATGACACTGAACGGATGGATACAGATCCTGGTCTTTTGCGGGATCCTCGTTTTGCTGGCGAAGCCGCTTGGCTTCTACATGCACCGCGTCTTCAATGGCGATCGCACGCCGCTTTCACCGATCCTCGGCCCGCTCGAGCGCGGGCTTTACCGCATTTGCGGAACCAGCGAGCGCGAGGAGCAACACTGGACCACCTATGCGGTGGCTCTCCTGCTGTTCAACCTGGCGGGCTTCCTGGTGCTCTATATCCTGCAACGCCTGCAAGGCAGTCTGCCCTACAATCCCGCCGGCATGAGCGCGGTCGACCCGGCGCTCGCCTTCAACACCGCCGCCAGCTTCATGACCAACACCAACTGGCAGAACTACGGTGGTGAAAGCACCATGTCCTACCTCGTGCAGATGGCCGGGCTGACGGTCCAGAATTTCGTTTCGGCCGCCACCGGCATCGCCATTGCAATCGCGCTGATCCGCGGCTTTGCCCGCGCTTCCGGAAGATCGATCGGCAATTTCTGGGTCGATATGACGCGCGCCACGCTCTATGTGCTCTTGCCACTCTGCATCGTGCTCACCCTGTTCTATGTCTGGCTCGGCATGCCACAGACGCTGGGGCCTTACGTGGACGCCACGACGCTTGAGGGCGCCAAGCAGACCATCGCGCTTGGGCCGGTGGCCTCGCAGGTCGCCATCAAGATGCTCGGCACCAATGGCGGCGGTTTCTTCAATGCCAACGCGGCACATCCATTCGAAAATCCCGACGCCTTCTCCAATCTGATCCAGATGCTGTCGATCTTCGTCGTCGGCGCCGCATTGACCAACGTCTTCGGCCGCATGGTCGGCAACCAGCGCCAGGGCTGGGCGATCCTCGCCTCCATGGGCGTGCTATTCATCGCCGGCGTCGCCGTCTGCTATTGGGCGGAAGCCGCGGGCAATCCGCTGGTGCATGCGCTGGGCATCGACGGCGGCAACATGGAAGGCAAGGAGACCCGCTTCGGCATCGTGCTCTCGGCTTTGTTCGCCGTCATCACGACGGCCGCTTCCTGCGGCGCGGTCAACGCGATGCATGACAGCTTCACCGCGCTCGGTGGCATGATCCCGCTCATCAACATGCAACTCGGCGAGGTCGTCGTCGGCGGCGTCGGCGCCGGCTTCTACGGCATGCTGATGTTCATCCTGATCGCCGTCTTCGTCGCCGGCCTGATGGTCGGCCGCACGCCGGAATATCTCGGCAAGAAGATCGAGGCCAAGGAGGTCAAAATGGCGATGCTGGCCATCCTGTGCCTGCCGCTGGCGATGCTGATCTTCACCGCGATCGCGGTGGTGCTGCCGAGCGCGGTGGCATCGATCGCCAATGGCGGGCCGCACGGCTTCTCCGAGATCCTCTACGCCTACACCTCGGCGGCGGCCAACAACGGTTCGGCCTTCGGCGGCCTCAGCGGCAACACGCCCTGGTACAACATCACGCTCGGCATCGGCATGCTGATGGGCCGCTTCCTGGTCATCATCCCGGCGCTCGCCATCGCCGGCGCGCTGGCGGCGAAGAAGACCGTCCCCGCCTCGGCCGGCACCTTCCCGACCGACGGTCCGCTGTTCGTCGGGTTGCTGGTCGGCGTCATCGTCATCGTCGGCGGCCTGACTTTCTTCCCGGCGCTCGCCGTCGGACCTGTCGTCGAGCACTTGGCGATGATCCATGGACAGACATTCTGAGGCAGACATGTCCTGGTTCAGCAACAAGCGCCGTAATGTCAGGCGTCGGGCCGATCCGGGCAAGGAGGGGCTGCCGCCTCCCTTCCCGACCATGTCGACGTTTCTTGGGCTTGCCGCCGCCATGATCGCGCTTTGGCTGCTGGCCTACGGGCTTCCTCATCTTTTCTCCGCATCCGACCGATCGCCGCCGCACACCAACACTGAAGCCGGAGCTTCGAAATGAGTCAGTCAAAGTCAGCCAGCATCATGGATGCCGGCATCCTGTGGCCCGCCATCGGCGGCGCCTTCCGCAAACTCGATCCGCGCACGCTGGCCCGCAACCCGGTGATGTTCGTCGTCGCCGTCGTCTCGGCGCTGACATCGGTGCTGTTCGTCAAGGACCTCGTCACCGGCGGCGGTGATTTGCTGTTCACGCTGCAGATCATCATGTGGCTGTGGTTCACCGTGCTGTTCGCCAATTTCGCCGAAGCCGTCGCCGAAGGGCGCGGCAAGGCGCAGGCGGAATCGCTGCGCAAGGCCCGCACCGAAACCCAGGCCAAGCTTTTGACGGGCGAGGACCGCACCAGGTTCAAGCTGGTGCCCGGCACCAGCCTGAAGGTCGGCGATGTCGTTCTCGTCGAGGCCGGCGACATCATCCCGTCCGATGGCGAGGTGGTGGAGGGCGTCGCCTCGGTCAACGAGGCGGCGATCACGGGGGAGTCCGCACCGGTGATCCGCGAATCCGGCGGCGACCGCTCGGCCGTCACCGGCGGCACGCAGGTGCTGTCGGACTGGATTCGCGTGCGCATCACCGCCGCCGCCGGTCACACGTTCCTCGACCGCATGATCTCGCTGGTCGAAGGCGCCGAGCGCCAGAAGACACCCAACGAGATCGCGCTCAACATCCTGCTCGTCGGCATGACGCTGATCTTCGTGCTGGCTACAGCGACCATCCCGAGCTTTGCCCACTACTCGGGCGGCTATATTTCGGTGACCGTGCTCGTCGCCCTGTTCGTGACGCTCATCCCGACCACGATCGGCGCGCTGCTGTCGGCCATCGGCATTGCCGGCATGGACCGGCTGGTGCGCTTCAATGTGCTGGCCATGTCGGGTCGCGCCGTCGAAGCCGCCGGCGACGTCGACACGCTGCTCCTCGACAAGACCGGCACCATCACGCTCGGGAACCGCCAGGCGACGGAATTTCGCCCGGTCAAGGGCGTCAGCGAGCAGGAACTGGCGGACGCGGCACAGCTTGCCTCGCTCGCCGACGAGACGCCGGAAGGCCGCTCGATCGTGGTGCTGGCCAAGGAAAAGTATGCCATCCGTGCCCGCGACATGGCGACATTGCGTGCTACCTTCGTGCCCTTCACCGCGCAGACCCGCATGAGCGGCGTAGACATCGACGGTTCCTCGGTACGCAAGGGCGCGGTCGATTCCGTGCTCGCCCATGTCAGCCAGGCGACATCGGCCAGCAGCGCGACGCGCCCGAACAGCGACACGATCAGGGATTTGCAGGCGATCGCCGATGAGGTTGCGAAATCCGGCGGCACGCCGCTGGCGGTCGAGCGGGACGGGCGCCTGCTCGGCATCGTGCACCTCAAGGACATCGTCAAGGGCGGAATCCGCGAGCGTTTCGCCGAGCTGCGCAAGATGGGCATCCGCACGGTCATGATCACCGGCGACAACCCGATGACGGCAGCGGCCATCGCGGCCGAAGCCGGCGTCGACGATTTCCTTGCCCAGGCGACACCGGAGGACAAGCTGAAGCTGATCCGCGACGAGCAGGCCAAGGGCAAGCTGGTCGCGATGTGCGGCGACGGCACCAATGATGCGCCAGCCCTCGCCCAGGCCGATGTCGGCGTCGCCATGAACACCGGCACGGTCGCTGCTCGCGAGGCCGGCAATATGGTCGACCTCGACAGTGATCCGACCAAACTTATCGAGATCGTCGAGATCGGCAAGGCGCTGTTGATGACGCGCGGCTCGCTGACCACCTTCTCCATCGCCAATGACGTGGCCAAGTATTTCGCCATCATCCCGGCCATGTTCGCCGTCTTCTACGTCGCGCCCGACCAGACCACAGGTCCGCTTCAAGCGCTTAACATCATGCATCTGGCGACACCGCGGAGCGCCATCCTGTCGGCCATCATCTTCAACGCGCTGATCATCATCGCGCTGATCCCGTTGTCGCTGCGCGGCGTGAAGTACCGGGCGATCGGCGCGGGTGCGCTGCTCAGCCGCAACCTTCTCGTCTACGGCCTCGGCGGCATCGTCGTGCCGTTCGTCGGCATCAAGATAATCGACATGGCCGTCACGGCCCTCGGCCTTGCATAAGGATCATTCCGATGCTCAAGCAGATCAGACCCGCGATCATCATGATCGTTTTCTTTACCGTGCTGACGGGGCTCGTCTATCCCATCGGCATGACCGGCATCGCCCAGGCGCTGTTCCCGCGCCAGGCCAATGGCAGCCTGATCGAGAGGGACGGCAGGGTGATCGGCTCCGAACTGATCGGCCAGGCCTTCGCCAGCGACACGTATTTCCACGGACGGCCGTCGGCCGCCGGCAACGGCTACGATGCCAGCGCCTCCAGCGGCTCCAACCTCGGCCCGACCAACCCGAAGCTGATCGAACGCATCAAGGGCGATGCGGAAAAGCTGAAGGCTGAGAACCCGGACCAGCCGGTGCCGATGGACCTGGTGACGACGTCCGGCAGCGGCCTTGATCCACAGATCAGTCCCGAGGCCGCTTATTTCCAGGTTCCGCGCGTGGCCAAGGCAAGGCGCATCGACGAGGCCAACGTCAAGGCGCTCGTCGACAGCCAGGTCGAGGACAGGGAATTGGGCGTGCTCGGCGAGCCGGCGGTTAATGTGCTGGCCCTCAACCTGGCGCTGGATGCCGCGAAATAGGTGATGTCCGGCGCCGGGGATCGACACGGTCCCCGGCGCCATTCATGATCAGACCCGATGCCGGACGACAGAAGCTACGTCGAAAACAGACCATCTCCCGACGCGCTGCTAGAGCATGCCGAGCGGGAAGGGCGCGGCCGTCTGCGCATATTCCTGGGTGCGGCACCCGGTGTCGGCAAGACTTACGAGATGCTGATGTCGGGTCGTGCCAGGGTGGCCGACGGTGCCGACGTGGTGATCGGCGTGGTCGAGACGCATGGCCGCAAGGAAACACGGGCCCTGGTCGAGGGGTATGAAGTCATTGCCCGCCGCAGGGTCGACTACAAGGGGCGCGTCCTCGACGAGATGGATATCGATGCCATCCTTGCCCGGCGTCCGGCGCTGGTCCTGGTCGACGAACTCGCCCACACCAACGCGCCCGGCAGCCGCCACCCCAAGCGCTATCTCGATGTCCAGGAAATCCTGGCACGGGGCATAGACGTCTATACGACGCTGAACATCCAACATGTCGAAAGCCTGAACGACGTCGTCGCCCAGATTACCCGGGTCAGGGTGCGCGAGACGGTTCCAGACTCGATCATCGACCAGGCGGATGATGTCGAGATCGTCGATCTGACGCCCGACGACCTGATCAAGCGGCTGGAGGAGGGCAAGGTCTATTTCCCCAACACCGCGCAGCGCGCCGTCGAGAACTATTTTTCGCCCGGCAATCTGACGGCGTTGCGGGAACTGGCGCTGCGCCGTACCGCCCAGCGCGTCGACGAGCAGTTGCTCAACCACATGCAATCCCATGCTATCCAGGGTCCGTGGGCGGCAGGCGAAAGGGTGCTTGTCTGCGTCGATGCCCGTCCGGGCGGGGCAGCCCGCATTCGCTACGCACGCAGGCTGGCCGACAGGCTTCGTGCGCCATGGACGGCGCTTCATGTCGACACGCCTCGCTCCGCCGGCATGTCCGAGGACGACAAGGACAGGCTCGCCACACTGCTGCGCCTCGCCGAGCAGCTCGGTGCCGAGGTGACGACCATCCCTGGCCAGAGCGTCGCCCAGGACATCGTTCGCCATGCCACGGCCAACAATTTCACCCACATCGTGGTCGGCAGGCCGACCCGGTCGCGCTGGCGCGAACTGATCGAGGGGTCGCTCACCTACGATCTGATCCGCAATGCCGGAGACATCAGTGTCCATGTCATCTCCGGAACGGAGCGGGACACCGAAACGTCTTCCAGGAGAGTGAACGCGGCAGCCGAGGATAGGCATTTTCAGGCCAAGCCGTATTTGCTCGCCACGGCTTACGTTGCCGGATCATTGGCCGTCAGCACTGCTCTCGATCAGTTCCTCGACGTTCGCAATCTGGCGATCGTCTTCCTGCTCTCGGTGCTGACATCGGCGGTGGCCGGTGGTCTCTGGCCGGCGCTTTACGCCTGTTTCCTCAGTGTCCTTGCCTTCAACTATTTTTTCCTCGAGCCACGCTACACGCTGACCATCCGCGATCCCGAGAGCATCGTCGCGATTGCCGTCTTTGTCGCCGTTGCCGTCATCGCCAGCAACCTGACGGCGCGCGTGCAGCGTCAGGCCGCCGCCGCCCGCTCGCGGGCGCGGGCAACCGAGGACATCTATCTGTTTTCCAAGAAGCTCGCAGGCGCCGGCACACTCGACGACGTGCTCTGGGCCACCGCCTTCCAGATCGCCTCGATGCTGAAGCTGCGCGTGGTGCTGCTGCTGCCGGAAGACGGCACGATCACCGTCAAGGCAGGCTATCCGCCCGACGACACGCTGGCCGAGGCCGACATCGCCGCCGCACGCTGGGCCTGGGAGCACAACCGTGCCGCCGGACGCGGCGCCGACACGCTTCCTGGCGCCAAGCGCCTATATCTTCCCTTGCGCACGGGACGCACCGCGATCGGCGTCGTCGGCCTCGACAATGACAAGCAGGGCCCGCTTTTGACGCCCGAGCAGCAGCGGCTGCTCGATGCGCTGGCCGATCAGGCGGCGGTGGCGATCGAACGCATCCAGCTCGTCGCCGATGTCGACCGCGCCAAGCTCGCGGCCGAAGCCGACCGGCTGCGCTCGGCGCTGCTGACCTCGATTTCGCATGACCTGAAAACGCCGCTCGCGGCCATCATGGGCGCGGCCGGCACGCTCAAGGAATTCGCGCCCAACCTTCCCGAGCAGGACAGGGCGGAGCTCCTGTCGACCGTGATCGACGAATCGGAGCGGCTGAACCGCTTCATTGCCAACCTGCTCGACATGACCAAGATCGAATCCGGGGCAATAGAGCCGAACTACGCCCTCCACTATGTCGGCGATATCGTCGGCACGGCGCTCGATCGTGCCCGCAAGATCACCAGCGCGCACAAGATCGAGGTCGATATTCCGCCCGACCTGCCGATGCTGCGGCTCGATCCCGTGCTGTTCGAACAGGTCCTGTTCAACCTTCTCGACAATGGCTCGAAATATTCGCCGCCCGGTTCGACGATCCGCGTCCAGGCCTGGGCGGACAATGGCTCCGTCATCGTGCGGATCATGGACGAAGGACCGGGCATTCCGGCGCAGGACCTGGAACGCGTCTTTGACACCTTCTACCGGGTGCGCAAGGGCGATCAGGTGCGCGCCGGCACCGGACTTGGCCTGTCGATCTGCCGTGGCTTCGTCGAGGCGATGGGCGGCACGATCGCGGCCACCAACCGGACCGACCGCCCCGGTGGCGCCTTCACCATCAGGATGCCGGTGCCGGCGCAAGCGCGCGATATCGGCAACCGTGGCCACGAGCCCAGCACGGATCAGCCTTGATGACCAATTCGAATGTCAGGATACTGGTCGTCGACGACGAGCCGCCGATCCGCAAGCTGCTGCGGGTCGGCCTCGCCAGCCAGGGTTACGCGGTCAGCGAGGCGCCGAACGCCAAGGTGGCGATCGAGCTGATGGAACAGGAGAAGCCGGACCTGGTGCTGCTCGATCTCGGCCTGCCCGGCATGGGGGGCCATGAACTCCTGCGCAAATGGCGTGAGGAGGGCGTCGACGTTCCCGTCGTCATCCTCTCCAGCCGTACCGACGAGGCCGGCATCGTCAGCGCGCTCGAACTCGGCGCCGACGACTATGTCACCAAGCCGTTCGGCATGAACGAACTGGTGGCGCGCATCCGGGTGGCGCTGCGCCACAAGTTCCAGCAACAGGGTGAGAAGCCGGTATTCCAGAGCGGTGACCTCAGCGTCGATCTGGTCAAGCGCGTCGTCAAGGTCGAGGACAGGGAGGTGAAGCTCTCGCCGAAAGAGTACGACATATTGCGCATCCTGGTGCAGCATGCCGGCAAGGTGCTGACCCACCACTTCATCCTGAAGCAGATCTGGGACGATTCGACCGACGTGCAGTACCTCAGGGTCTATGTCCGCCAGCTCAGGCAGAAGATCGAAAAAATTCCCGACCAGCCGCGCTACATCACCACCGAGACCGGTGTCGGCTACCGCCTGCGTGTCGAGTGAATTAGCCCTTCCGATAACCTGCGTCAGCCGATGGCCTGCAGAGGCCGATCTGCCGCCGCCGATGTCCGCAAGGCGGCGAGACAACCCAGAATGCCGAGCGGCACGAAGGCTAGGAACAGCCAGCTCGCGACATTGGCCGCCGCGTCATGATTCAGGCCTTGCGAAAAGCCGCTGGCATTGGCGACGATGCCGGCAAGGGCGGCGCCCACGGCATAGCCGATGCGCTGCATGGTCGGCACCGCCGCCGAGGCGATGGTCTGCTCCTCGTCGGGTGCGGAGGCGACGATGACGCGGGTCAGGAATGGCCAGGCAATACCGAAGCCGCCGCCCTGCAGCAGGGCGCAGACCAGGATCAGCGGGATCGAGCCCAGCGGTATGGTGTAGGCGAAGCCGGCGATGCCCGCCGCGATCATCAGTGCGCCGCAGACGATGATCAGCCGTTCGCGCCGCGGCGGAGCGTTGGCGACGAGGATCGACAGGATCGACCAGGCGATCGATTCGGCGGCGATGATGTAGCCGGTGGTCAGCAGCGGAATGTCGTGCAGGCTGGTCAGCAGCAGCGGCCCGTAGACGCCGAAGGAGCAGGTCGCGATGGAAAAGGCAGCGACCATGGTCATGCCGGCGCCGACCGGCGTGCGCCAGGAGAACAGCCGCGCCGGGAACAGCCTGGAGCGCGGCTTCAGCCCGTCGACGTAGAAAAACAGCGCGAGGCTTGTCAGGCCCAGCACGATCAGCAGCGAGGACCGCAACAGGGCGATGTCGACGCCGGCGGAGGCGATCAGCACCACGGCGACGGCAAGACAGCCAAGCGCCATGTAAGGGAAGGGCGGCGCCTTGCCGGCACTCATGCTGGGTCTCTTCGCCTCCGGGGTGTTGAGTACGAGGAAGCTTGCCAGCGCCATGGCGGCGCCGCCGAGTGTGAAGACGCCGAAGGCCCAGCGCCAAGACAGCAGTTCGGTCATAACAGCGCCGAGCAAAGGGCCACTGAAGGCAGCGACGCCCCAGATAGCCGACATGATACCGAAAAGCTGTGGCCAGATGGCACGCGAAAACAGCCGCTCGACCGAGACGAAGGCCAGCGACACCAGCGCGCCGCCGCCGAGGCCCTCGATCAAGCGGCCGGCAAGGAACAATTGCATCGAGGGCGAGGTGGCGCAGATCAGCGCCCCGGCGGCATAAAGCAAGGCCGCGACCACCATGTTGGTGCGCAGCGGGATATAACTCACCAGGCGTCCGGCTGCGGCCCCGGCGACGATGGCGCCGAGTTCGTAGATCGCCAGGGACCAGCCGACGAGCTGTACGCCGGCCAGTTCGCCGACCATGGCCGGCATGACCGTCGCCACCATCGTCTCATTGGTGGCGTGCAGCAGGATGCCGAGGCTGATGAAGCAGAAGCGGGCGAGGTCGCCGCTTGCCCACAATGCGCGCCANCGGCAGGACCATGCCCGCTGCCTCGAGACGCGGCCTTGCTCGGGGCGGGTTTGTAGAACCTCAACCCCGGTTGAGCTCAAGCGATTTTCTCGAAATATGTTTGGGCCAGCGTCGTCCTGGCCGGACCGCTTGCGATCAATTCTCGGTGCTGCGCAACTGGAATTGGCTGACGCCGATGGCGAGATTGATGCCGGTCTGCGTCTGCAGGCTGAGCGGCTGCAGGGCGAAGGCCCGCGAGGAGCCGCCGACCAGGAGATTGGCGCCGGCGCCAACGGCGGCGGTAACTTCGGCGCTGGCGCCGATATAGTCACCCGCCAATGCACCCGGCGCATAGATGTTCTTCAGCGGCGTCAGCACCAGCCAGCGCATCACCGTCTGCTTGGTCGTGCCGATGTCGAGACCGTACTTGTTGACGGCGCCGAAATAGGCTTCCGGCGCGAAGGTCCTGTCGGCCGGGGTGAAGGTGCAGCTCAAATCCTTGCTCGAGCCGAAGATGAAGCCGGTGCCGCCCGATATAGCGCATTCAAGGGCGCCGAGTTCGATGCCCTGGTCCTGCGCTCGTGCGGCTCCCGCAAGCACGATCATGGTCGCGGCAGCGGCGATGGCTGTCCTGAGCATGAGGGTCCCCTCGAAATCAAACGGCGCGGAACCATACTATCTGGTTCCGCGCCGTAGGGTGAGGGGCGTCGAGCGCGTGGCTCCGTGCAATCACTTGAGCGAGTGGATCAGCTCCAGCGAGGTGACGGCGACCGCCAGGTTGACGCCGGTCTGGGCCTGGACGCTGAGCGGCTCCAGCATGAAGGCGCTGTCGAAGCCGCCGACCAGCAGGTTGGCGCCGCCACCGGTGACGACGCTCGCCTCGGCGTTGACGCCGTAGTAGCTGCCGGCAAGGTCGCCCGCGTCACGGTCGCGGGTCGCGGCAAACACCGCCCAGACCAACTGGCCCTGGTGCGTCTTGCCGAGATCGACGCCGAGCTTCGAGATGACGCCGGTGTAAATTTCAGACGGCCCGTGATGATAGGGCCGGAACACACAGGACACGCCCTTGTTGGACGTCACGAGATAGCCGGTGCCGCCATCGATGGTGCAGTCGAGCGTGCCGAGTTGCAACCTGCCGGCGCTGGCCGGAGCGGCAGCGAACATGGTCGTTGCAAGGGCGGCGGCGCAGACGAGTTTCTTGATCATGGGGGGTCCTTTCGCAATCAGTCTTCAGTAACGTCTCGAGCGCCGCGACCGTTCCGCCGAAAACTTGGCGCGAACAAGGCGAGGGTTAACGGCTTGTCGCGGGGGTTAACACAGGGTTGCCGGATTGCGGCGATCTTCAACGCCGCGTGCCCTTTCGGACACGCGGGATGCAGTGGCGCCTGGCGCGGGCCTGATGAAGCCGACGTCAGCTGACGCGAGCGAGGCCGTCCTTGGCAGGCTGGTAGCTGGGGTTGAGGCGCACGGCCTCATGATAGGCCTTCGCCGCCTTCGCCTTGTCACCGCGCCGTTCATAGATCAGCGCCTGGTTGGCCCAGGCCTCGGCGTTCTGGCCGTCGAGCTTGATGGCCATGTTGAAATCGGAGAAGGCGTTGTCCTCGTCACCGGTCGCCAGATACGAGAGGCCACGGCCGTTGTAGGGTTCGGCTGCGTCGGGAGCCAGCGAGATGGCGGTCGAGAAATCCTCGATGGCGAATTTGTGCTGGCCCTGGCTCTGATAGATCAGGCCGCGATTGTGGTATGCGCGGGCATCCGTCGTATCGAGTTGGATCGCCTTCTGGAAGTCGGTGAAGGCATCCTGGGTGCGGCCCGCCTTGCGATAGAGATTGCCGCGGCCGATATAGGCGGCATCATAATTGCCGTTAATCTGGATCGAGCGATTGTAGTCGGCAAGGGCGGCTTCCTGGTTGCCGAGGAAGCGCTGGATAAGGGCCCGGTTCGAATAGGCCTGGTAGAAATTCGGATTGAGCTGGATGGCCTGGTTGAAATCCTTGAGCGCCGCCTGGTACTGGCCGCCGCGGCCATAGGCCGAGCCGCGGACATTATAGCCTTCCGGATCCTGGGGATTGCGCTGGATGACCGCCGACAGCGAGGAGATGTTCTCGGTCGACCCTTGCGCCTTGTCGATGTTGTTGAATTCACCGGCCGGGCCCGATGTCTGGCAGCCGGCAAGCACCAGTCCGGAAAGCAGGGCCGCTGTCAGGGCGAAACCACGCAATGCGGTCCCGCGCTCCACGCTCGTTGCGTTCATGTCTGCCCTGTCCTCACTTGCGCCGTCGTTCAGGTCCGGTTCCCCCCTCCGGGCCGGGTCACATTCAAAATAAAAGGGTGGCGGCGATTCCGCATCGCGCCACCCAGGTATCCTTCGAAAAGGACGAAATATTGGCGATAATCAGCGCGGCGGACGCGCTGCACCGGCGGCACCGCCAGCAGCAACCGGACGCGGGGTCATCGGCAGCAGGCCTTCGCGCTGTGCGCGCTTGCGGGCCAGCTTGCGGGCGCGGCGAACGGCTTCGGCCTTTTCACGGGCGCGCTTCTCGGAAGGCTTCTCGTAGTGGCCGCGCATCTTCATTTCGCGGAAAATGCCTTCGCGCTGCATCTTCTTCTTGAGCGCGCGAAGCGCCTGATCAACGTTATTGTCGCGGACGAGTACCTGCACGGGCAATCCTGTCTTTCGGGTTTGATATCAACAGGCAAGCAGCCATAGCCGCAAGCCTCCGCGGCGCTCGACACCACGAATTGTGGCGGCTGATAGCAGAATCAAGCCTCGCTGTCCACAGTTGAAATGAGAGACGACGGCCAAATTGCCACGTCGGCTGGAGATAGTGTGCCCGTTACGCCGTCGCCAGGTGCAGCCGCTCGAAATCCTCGAAGAACTCACCGTAGTCGCAGGTGATCTCCTCGCCGACGGCGATATCGCGGGTCGCGGTCGCCCCTCCATATTGCGAAAAGTCGGTGTTCGGGGTCGCCGAATGGTTCATGAAACGGCCATTGTCGACCTCGTAGACCATGAAACCGGGCTTATCCGGGCTCGGATAGGCGTAGCGGTCGAGTAATTCCTTCAGGGGCTGGGGTGCCGTCTCGTACGTGTCCACCGGGATCAGCCGGTCGAAATCCGGATCCAGGCGCCAGATCGAGGCGCCTTTCCGGATCGGTTCGGCGGCGAACATGCCCACGCCTTCGATCGCGCTCTGGGCAACATAGGTTCGGACCAGCATCATGGTTTCACAACCCGTCTTGGCAAGAAGACCCGTTCGACAGCAAACGGAATCGCCAAATCGGGCCGAAAAAGCAAGAGCGGCCGCCTGCGTCACAACGACGAACAGGCCCGTTCACCGCAAAAATCCCTCACGTCCGGTTGATCGACACGCCGCCATCGGCAAACAGCGCGGTACCCGTGGTGAAGCTCGAGGCGTCAGAGGCAAGGTAAAGCGCCGAGCGGGCGATCTCTTGCGGCTGCGCCATGCGTTTCAGGGCATGGAGGCTCTCGACGAAGGCGCGGGCCTCGGGTGTTGTCGTCGTCGCGCCGGGTGTGTCGGTGCCACCCGGCAGCAGCGCGTTGACGCGCAGTCCCTTCGGTCCGTATTCGGTGGCCAACACCTGCGTCAAACCGATCAGGCCTGCCTTGGCGGCGGCGTAGGCGGCCATGCCCGGCATGCCTGCGGTGTAACCGACAAAGCTCGATGTGAAGATCAGCGAGCCGCCGCCGCGCTCCAGCATGGCCGGTATCTGATACTTCGCGCCGAGAAAGGCACTGGTCAGGTTGGTGTCCATCGTCCCGTGCCATGTCTGTGCCGGCATGTCGGGGACTGGCCCCATCAGTCCGACGGAGCCGGCATTGTTCAACGCGATGTCGAGACCACCGAAGCTGCCCACCGCCAACTCGACGAGGGCTTTCGCATAGGTCTCGTCCGTGACATCTCCCGCGAGAGCGACGGCCGTGCCGCCGGCGTCCTCGATTTCGACTGCCAGTGCATCAAGCTCCGTTTGGCGGCGAGCGGAAATGACGAGCCTGGCGCCTTCCTCGGCGAACAGTTTGGCGGCGGCGCGGCCGATGCCGGAACTGGCGCCGGTAACGATGGCGATCTTGTTGGCGAGTGCGAGCATGTTTGGCATCCTTGTCCTTCGCGCCAGCTTCGCCGGCGATCGGATGCTTGGTCGCAAATCGGCAGGACAGCAGCCACCCGAAAGCCGCAGAGATTCGCGCCACTACTGCCGCAGCAGCCATGCCAGACGATCCAGCGAGAACGCGTAGCTGATGACGATCAGCAGGGCCATGATGATGGCCGGAATGGTATGGCCTGCCAGATGGAAACCCGCCGCGCCGCCGGACAGGACGACGAATTCCAGCGCCAGCCTGACAGCGCCCGGCACAGGCACCGGTGCCCGGCCAGACCGGCTTGGATCGTTGAGGACCGCGAAGGTACCCCATGCCCGGCTGCGGCGAGCGGCAAGGCAACGGCGAGGACCCAACGCCACGCTCCGTCCGAAAGACTCCAGCCTGCCATGGCAAGGCCAAGCAAGGCGGCAAGCTCCAGCAGGAAGCGCAATGTGAGGTTCCACCAGGCGTTGCCCATCATCATCCTCCGAATCCCAGCGCCGAGAAGTGTGACTGAAGGCAATCATGGGGGCCAGGCCGGATAGCTCTTTTTCAGCGCGGCGCAAAACGGCAAGCGCCGTCGCAAACAGCGCAAGGGTGGCAGCGCTGTTTCGCTAGTGATACACCTCGCGCGCCGGGGCTTGATGATGAACGCCCGGCTGCCATTTGCGAGGCTGGAACGTGAAGAAATATTCGGTATTCGCCATCGCCCGCGAGGCCATGCGCGGCCACAAGGGCTGGGAGGAACAATGGTCCTCGCCGGAGCCGAAGAAAGAATACGACGTCATCATCGTCGGCGCCGGCGGCCATGGGCTGGCCACCGCCTACTATCTCGCGACCGTGCACGGCATCACCAATGTCGCGGTGCTGGAAAAGGGCTGGCTGGGCGGCGGCAACACTGGCCGCAACACCACCATCATCCGTTCCAACTATCTCTATGACGAGAGCGCCGGGATTTACGACCATGCGCTGAAGCTGTGGGACGGGCTCTCTCAGGAGCTCAATTACAACGTCATGTATTCGGCGCGCGGCGTCATGATGCTGGCCCACAATGTGCACGACATCCAGGTGCTGAAGCGCCACGTGCATGCCAACCGGCTCAACGGCATCGACAATGAATGGCTGACACCCGAGCAGGCGAAAGAATTCTGCCCGCCGCTCAACACCTCCAAGGACGCACGCTATCCGGTCGTCGGGGCTGCCTTGCAGCGTCGCGGCGGCACGGCGCGCCATGACGCGGTCGCCTGGGGCTATGCGCGCGGCGCCTCGGCGCGCGGCGTGCACATCATCCAGAATTGCGAGGTGACGGGCGTCAAGCGGGCTGCCAATGGCACGGTGACGGGCGTCGACACGACGCGTGGCTTCATCGGCGCCAAGAAGGTTGGCGTCGTCGCCGCCGGCCACTCCTCCGTCATCATGAATATGGCCGGCGTGCGCATGCCGCTGGAAAGCTATCCGCTCCAGGCGCTGGTGTCGGAGCCGATCAAGCCGGTCGTGCCCTGCGTTGTGATGTCGAACACGGTGCACGCCTACATCTCGCAGTCCGACAAGGGCGAACTGGTGATCGGCGCCGGCACCGACCAGTATGTCTCCTATTCGCAGACCGGTGGGCTGCACATTCTTCAGCATACACTCGACGCCATCTGCGAAATGTTCCCGATCTTCACGCGCATGAAGATGCTGCGCTCGTGGGGCGGCATCGTCGACGTCACGCCCGACCGCTCGCCGATCCTGGCCAAGACGCCGGTGCCCGGCCTCTACGTCAATTGCGGCTGGGGCACGGGCGGCTTCAAGGCGACGCCGGGGTCCGGGCATGTCTTTGCCCACACCATTGCCAAGGACGATCCGCACCCGATCAACGCGCCCTTCACCATCGAGCGCTTCCGCACCGGCCGCCTCATCGACGAGGCGGCGGCGGCGGCGGTGGCGCACTGATGATGATGGCCGAGGTGGCAGTCGCGGTGCCGCTGATACTGGCGGGGGAACAGGGCATGTTCCATGTTCCGACGGCGCAGGAAGTGCGGCTGCAGCCGATCAGCCGTGCGGGAAACGAGACCGGCTGGCCGTTTTCGGTCGACGAGGGAATGCTCGCCTGCGTCTGGAGTGTCGGCCAGAAAGTGGTGATGTTCTTCGAAGGCAGGCCGCATGGGCTGGATGAAGACGAGGATTTCCAGCCGCGTGGCGTCATCGTTACGACAGATCCGATGCAACTGACGCTCGGCAACATTGCCAACCGCGATCTCTTCAGCGCGGCGACGAGCGTCGAGGAGCGGCTGCGGCTCGTCGCTCCCTTCATGACCATGGGCCAGAAGCTTTGCGATCAACCGGCCGGCGCGCGCGTCGGCCACGGCGAATTGTAGGAACAAACACGATGCTTCTCATCCGCTGCCCCTATTGCGAGGAAGAGCGCCCGGAACTCGAATTCCGCAACGCCGGCGAGGCGCACATCGCCCGCTCGGCCAATATGGCGGGCGAGAGCGACGACGACTTCGAGAAGTTCTTCTTCATCCGCTCGAACCCCAAGGGCATCATCTATGAGCGCTGGCGCCACATGCATGGCTGCGCGCGCTTCTTCAACGCGGTGCGCGACACCGTCACCGACAAGTTCGTCATGACCTACAAGGCCGGCGAACCGAAACCCTCCAAGCTGCCCGGAGTAGCGAAATGAGCGGCGCGTTGCGCATTCCCGGCGCCGGACGCCTCAGCCAGGCCAACACCGCGCGGTTCAGCTTCGACGGACGGTCCTATGCCGGTATAGAGGGCGACACGCTGGCCTCGGCGCTGCTCGCCAATGGCGTGCATCTGGTCGGTCGCTCGTTCAAGTACCACCGCCCGCGCGGCATCCTGTCGGCCGGCGCGGAAGAGCCCAACGCGCTGGTGCAGATCGTGCGCGATGACGCGCGCAAGACGCCGAACGTGCGCGCCACCGTGCAGGAACTCTATGACGGGCTCGCCGCCAATTCGCAGAACCGCTGGCCGTCGCTGTCCTTCGATGTCAGCGCCGTCAACGACCTGGCGTCGCCGCTATTTTCGGCCGGCTTCTATTATAAGACCTTCATGTGGCCGAAGGCGGCTTGGAAGAGCCTTTACGAGCCTAAGATCCGCGAAGCCGCCGGCCTCGGCGTTTCGCCGGACCGACCGGATCCCGACCATTATTCCTCGCGTTACGCGCATTGCGACGTGCTGGTGCTGGGCGGCGGCGCGGCCGGCATCGCGGCGGCACTTGCCGCGGCGGAGACCGGCGTGCGCGTCATCCTGGCCGACGAGCAGGCCGAGTTCGGCGGCAGCCTGCGCTTCGAATCTGGTGCGAAGATCGACGGCCAGGACGGCTTTGCCTGGGCACAAGCGGCGATCGCCAGACTGAGCGCGATGGACAATGTCCGGGTGCTGCCGCGCACCACGGCGTTCGGCTATTACGCGCAGAATTTCGTCGGTCTGGTCGAGCGCGTCAGCGATCACCTGAAGGCCCCCGGCCATGATCTGCCGCGCGAACGGCTCTGGCAGGTCCGCGCCAAGCGCGTGGTGCTGGCCTCCGGCGCCATCGAACGCCACATGGTGTTTGCCAACAATGACCGGCCCGGCATCATGCTGGCGGGCGCGGCACGCACCTTCCTCAACCACTATGGTGTCGCGGTCGGCCGGAATGTCGGCGTCTACACCGCCAATGATTCGGCTTACGGCGCCGCGATCGACCTGAAGAAGGCCGGCATCAACGTGGCGGCGATCGTCGATTTGCGTGACAACCCGACCGGCACGGTGATCGATGAGGCCAGGGCCCTCGGCATCGAGATCAATTTCGGCCGTGCCGTGATCCGCGCCGGCGGCAAGCTACGCGTGTCGTCGATGACGGTGCAGCCGAAGAATGGCGGCGGCGAACGCACTATTCCCGTCGATGCGATCCTGATGTCCGCCGGCTGGACGCCGTCGGTGCATCTGTTCTCGCAATCGCGCGGCAAGGTCGCCTTCAACGACGAGACCAAGCGCTTCGTGCCCGGCACCTACGCGCAGGACTGCGTGTCGGTCGGCGCCTGCAACGGCAGCGACGGCCTGACGGCGACCGTGGACGAGGCCTATGCGGCGGGCGCCAAGGCGGCGAAAGAAACAGGCGGCAAGGTGTCCAAGGGCACCAAGCCGAAGGTCGAAGCCTCGGAAAGCTGGTCGCGCGGCATGCTGGGTGCTGGCCCTGGCGCCGGGCCGGACACGACGGTGAAAGCCTTCGTCGATTTCCAGAACGACGTGACCGCCAAGGACATCCGCCAGGCGGTGCATGAAGGCATGCGCTCGATCGAGCATGTCAAGCGCTTCACCACCAACGGCATGGCGACCGACCAGGGCAAGACCTCTAACATGCACGGACTGGCGATTGCCGCCGAAACGCTGGGCAAGCCGATCCCGGAAGTCGGCCTGACCACGTTCCGCGCGCCCTACACGCCTGTCACCTTCGGCGCGATCGTCAGCCACGCGCGTGGACCGCTGTTCGACCCGACACGCAGAACCGCGATCCATCCCTGGGCCGAGGCGCAAGGCGCGGTGTTCGAGGACGTCGGCCAGTGGAAGCGCGCCTGGTACTTCCCCAAGGCAGGCGAGGACATGCATGCGGCGGTCGACCGCGAATGCGTCGCCGTCCGCAACCAGGCCGGCCTGTTCGATGCCTCGACGCTGGGCAAGATCGAAGTGGTCGGCCCCGACGCGGCGAAGTTCATGGAACTGCTCTACACCAATCCGTGGGAGAAGCTGGAGCCCGGTCGCTGCCGCTATGGCATCATGCTGCGCGAGGACGGCTTCATCTATGACGACGGCGTCGTCGGCAGGCTGGCGCCGGACCGCTTCCATGTGACGACGACGACAGGCGGCGCGCCGCGCGTCATGAACCACATGGAAGATTATCTCCAGACCGAGTTCCCGCACCTTAATGTCTGGCTGACCTCGATCACCGAGCAGTGGGCGGTCATTGCCGTTCAGGGGCCGAAGTCGCGCGACATCATCGCGCCGCTGGTCGAAGGCATCGATATGTCCGACGAGGCGCTGCCGCACATGTCGGTGCGCGAGGGCAAGATCCGCGGCGTGCCGACGAGGCTGTTCCGCATGTCGTTCACCGGCGAGCGCGGTTTCGAAGTCAATGTGCCGGCCGACCATGGCCAGGCGGTCTGGGAAGCGTTGTGGGCCGAGGGCCAGAAGCATGGCGCTACGGCCTACGGCACCGAGGCGATGCACGTGCTTCGCGCCGAGAAGGGCTACATCATCGTAGGCCAGGATACCGACGGTACGGTGACGCCAAACGACGCCGGTCTCGACTGGGCGGTTGGCAAGAAGAAGGCCGATTTCGTCGGCATTCGCGGCCTGACGCGGCCTGATCTCGTCGCCAAGGGCCGCAAACAACTGGTCGGCCTGAAGACCAAGGACCCAAAGGTGGTGCTGGAAGAGGGCGCGCAGATCGTCGAGGATCCCAAGCAGGCGGTCCCGATGAAGATGATCGGCCATGTCACCTCGAGCTATTGGTCGCAAAATTGCGGCCGTTCCATCGCGCTGGGGCTTGTCGCCGGCGGGCGTGACCGGATGGGCGACACGCTCTATGTGCCGATGCCGGACGGGATCATCGAAGTGGAGGTTACCGGCATGGTGTTCTTCGACGAGACGGGAGGTCGCCTCAATGGCTAAGGCTGCCCCAAAGACGGCCACGACGGCTTCACCCTCGGCAGAGCGGCGTCCGGCATTGGCCGGGCGCACAGTCTCCGCAACGGGTGTCAAGGTCGAGGTGCTGCCGCCGGCCGAGCGTATCTCGCTGCGCGCGCCGGAGGCTTCAGTCGGTGCTCTGTCGAAGGCGCTCGGTGTGACCTTGCCGAAGAAGCCGAAAACCTCGGCGTCCAAAGCGGGGCGTACGGCGCTGTGGCTTGGCCCGGATGAATGGCTGGTCATCGACGAAGCCGGCAAGGATCCGCTCGCCGATTGCGCAGGAGTTTCCGCCTTGCATTCGTCGGTCGGTATCTCGCATCGCAACATCGCGATTTCAGTCTCCGGTCCGGCGGCGGAAGCCGCGATCAATTCGGGCTGCCCGCAGGACCTGTCGCTCGACGCCTTCCCGGTGGGCGCCGCTTCGCGCACCATTCTCGGCAAGGCCGAGATCGTGCTGCTGCGCACGGCCGACGAGGCCTTCCGGGTCGAGTGCTGGCGTTCCTTCTCCGATTATGTCTTTACTTTCCTGTCCGAGGGAGCCCGCGACGCCGCCGGCTGACCCAGGAACGTTTGCCGCCCGCGTCCGTTGAGCGGCGACAGTCGAGGGAGAGATGCCGATGCCGTCGAAGTCCGCGCCGAAATCGCCGAAAACCGCGGCGGTCCGTTCGCTCGAACACGAGCGGCATCACGAGACCGACGCCGAGGAGGAACTTGAGGAAGGCCTCGAGGACACGTTCCCGGCCAGCGATCCTGTATCGATTACCAGTTCCGCCATTCCGGGTGCACCGGCGAAACCCGGCAAGGCCAAGATCGTCCCCGGCCGCAAGGCCCGCAAGCCCTGATTTCAGAATTTTTGGTTGAAGGCCTCTTCCCAAGACGTCCGTGGACGCGATATTCAAAGCGCTTTGGAGAGGAACAATGCCTGTTAGAGCCGTTGTCTGGGGTGAAAACGTCCATGAACAGACCAATGCCGCCGTACGCGACCTCTATCCGCTGGGTATGCATGGCACCATTGCCGCCGCACTCAATCAGGACAAGGGTGTCAAAGCGACCACCGCCACCTTGCAGGAACCCGAGCATGGCCTGAGCGAGACGCGCCTGGCCGCCACCGACGTGCTTTTATGGTGGGGCCATGCCGCCCATGGCGAGGTCAAGGACGAGATCGTCGAGCGCGTGCAGAAGCGGGTCTGGGAAGGGATGGGGTTGATCGTGCTCCATTCAGGCCACTACTCGAAGATCTTCAAGCGGCTGATGGGCACGCCCTGTTCGCTGAAATGGCGCGAGGCGGGCGAGCGCGAGCGTGTCTGGGCGATTAACCGCGGCCACCCGATCGCGCAAGGCATCGGCGAATGCCTGGAGATCGGCGAGACGGAAATGTATGGTGAGCCGTTCGCCGTGCCGGAGCCGCTGGAGACGGTATTTATCTCCTGGTACGAAGGGGGCGAGGTGTTCCGATCGGGGCTGACCTATCAGCGCGGGGCGGGAAAAATCTTCTACTTCTCGCCGGGCCATGAGACCTATCCGATCTATCACAATAAAGGCGTTCAGCAGGTGCTGCGCAACGCTGTGCATTGGGCGCAGAACCCGGCCCCGGCCTGGTCCGGCATCACCAATGCGCCAAACGTGCCGACGGACAAGGCCAACGAGAAGATCGTGCAGAAAGGCCTGCGTCTGCATGCGGACGGTGATAAGGGGCTGAGCTGATGCACCGCCTGCTTTTGCTCGGCACCGGTTGGATCGCGGCGCATCATATCGAGGAGTTCGGTCAGGTCCCGGGCTGCGCCATCGTCGCTTGCGTCGACCACCTGCCGGGCCGCGCGGCGGCGTTCGCAGCCGCCAACAAAATAGGCACTTTCTTTCAAAGCCTCGATGCGGCGATCGCTTGGGGCGAGTTCGATGCCGCCATCAACGCCACGCCTGACCAGGTTCACAAGGCGACGACGCTGGCCCTGCTGGCCGCCGGGAAACATGTGTTCTGCGAAAAGCCGCTGGCGCCGAACCACGCCGATGCGCTTGCGATGAGCGATGCCGCCGAGGCGGCTGGGCTCGTCAACATGGTGAACCTGACCTATCGCAACACTCCGGTGATCCAGGAGGCGCGGCGCATGGTGGAGGCCGGCGAGATCGGCGAGTTGCGCCATGTAGAGGCGAGCTACCGGCAAAGCTGGCTGGTCAGCAAGTTTTGGGGCGATTGGCGGGTCGACGACAAATGGCTGTGGCGTCTGTCGGGCCGGCACGGTTCGACAGGTGTTTTGGGCGATGTCGGCATCCATATCCTCGACTTCGCGACCTATGGGGCGGCCGAGGATATCGTCAGCCTGCGTGCCGATCTGGTGACGTTTCCGAAGGCGGAGGGCGACCGCATCGGCGACTATGTGCTCGACGTTAATGACAGCTTGGCGATAACGGCGCGGCTCAGGTCAGGCGCGCTGGCCACGATCATGGCCAGCCGCTACACGACAGGCCACGGCAATGATTTGTCGCTGGCCCTGCACGGTACCAAGGGCGCGATCAAGGTCGAGACCGACGGCAAGGTGTCGAAACTGTCCGCTTGCCTGGGTGACGACGTCGATCAGCACCGTTGGCGGACGCTGACGCCCCCTGCCGTCAAGCACAACGCCCGGCGCTTTGTCGATGCGCTGGACACGGGACAGAACGGCGATCCGTCGTTCCGGCGGGCCGCCGACATGCAAAAGCTGATCGACGCGGCGTTCGAAAGTTCAGCGACCAAGCTGCCGGTCCCGATCGGCTGAAATCACCATCCGGCCGGCTCAGCCGGCCAGAACCGACTTGCCGAAGAAAATCAGAACGTGCTCGGCACGATCCACGGATTGATGCTGATGCCAAGCCGCGGGCCCTTGCCTTCAGCGGTGTTTTCGGTGGCGCCCTTTTTCTCGACCGAGCCGGTCGAGGCGCAATCGAGCTTCACATTGGTCTTGGTGTCGACGCAAGTCGCGGCGGGCACATGCTTGACAGGGTGGGTGGTGCTGGCGGCAACGGCCGAGCCCGAAAAGGCCAGAACGGCGGCGAGGGTGAGGAGGGTCTTTTTCACTGTCAGGTCTCCGTTTCGACGGCTGAATTCTGTCGTACGTGTACGATATGCCGTACAAATACGACCGCCGATCGCGAAGTTCAAGTCGCAATCGTACGCGTACGATAACTTTTTGCTAACCAAGAATTTACCCCCGGTCTGGCTGGGCCCCGGTCTGGCTGGGCCCCGGTCTGGCTGGGCAAGGTTGCGAGAAAATATAGAAACGAAGGAGATGTCGTTCAGCCGTTGACCGGTGCCTCGGTCAGTGGCGGCACGTTCTGCGTGCTAAGTGCGGCCATTTGGAAATCGCACATCCGCTTCACGAAGGCATACGGGTCACCGAAGGGATAGAAAGGGAAGGTGATCAGCAGCGAGATCGTGCCGTGGCCCACCGCCCACAGCATGGTGGCGATGGCACGCGGGTCGCCCTGCAGTTTGCCGGCGGCGACACAGGCTTCGACCCGGGTGATCAGCGCCTTCATCGCCGGGTTGGCCTCGTGCATCTCTTGAAAACTCCGGCCTTCCGGGGCCCTAGTCTTCTCGGTCATGAAGACAGTGCGATATTCATTGGGGTTGCCGAGCCCGAAAGCGGCATATTCGGTCATCACCGCCCGCAAGGCTTCGATCGGATCATCTGACGAGTGCTCCTCGATGCGGCGTGCCAGCGTCTCGAACGCATCTTCGGCCAGTGCAAAAAGGATATCCTGCTTGTCGGCGAAATAGGAATAGACCGACATCGGCGCGTAGCCGACCCGCTTGGCCAGTTTGCGGATGGTCAGCCCATCATAGCCTTCTTCCTGGACGAGCTTGTGTGCGGCCTCGACCAGCTCGGAGCGCAGTTCGGCCTTTTGTTTTTCGCGGCGTTTCTGGACGCTCGGCGGCAAGTCTGATGCCTTTCGGTGCTGTCTGGGTCGGTGGTGCGCGGCTAAATTATATACGCTGTACGGAAACGGACAAGAGCACGGGAAGTTCCCACGCGGCACGGGAGTCAGGATCGTGGGGGTCAGATCGCGCCGACAGCGCCATCGATGGCCAACGCATGGCCGGTCATGAAGGAATTGGCCGGGTCGGAGGCAAACAAGATGGCCATGGTGTTTTCGTCGACTTCCGCCACGCGCTTCATCGGTATGCCACGGGTCAGCTCGGCCAATGCCTCCGTCCCCGGCGCCCCGGAGACGCGCACGAAACTGTCTACCATCCCCGTTCTGGTGTGGGCGGGGCAGATGGCATCGATGCGCAGACCCTTGCTTGCACATTCGACCGCCGCCGAGCGGGTCAGGCGGACCACGCCATGCTCGGCGGCTGCATAGACCGAAAGCTTCGGCGCACCCGAAAGGCCGGCGGCCGAGGCAATGTTGACGATGGCGCCGCCCTTGCCGGTGGCCTTGAACTGCCGCTCCATTTGCGGGATCTGGTGCTTCATGGCGGAGAAGACGCCGAGCAGGTCGACCTCGAGCACCCGGCGGGCTTCGTCCGATGGAACCTGCGGCAGGCGCACGAAACTCTGAATGACACCGGCAATGTTGACGGCGACGTCCAGGCGGCCAAGTTTTTCCACCGCCAGCGCCACCAGTGCTTCCGACAGCGCTTCGTCGGCACTGCTGCCGGCCAGAATCGCCGTCTCGGTATCGAGCGTCTCGGCGAAACTCATCAGGGCCGTTTCATCCAGGTCCGAGAGAACCAGCCGGGCGCCTTCTGCGGCAAAGCCCTTGGCGGCGCCGCGGCCGAGGCCGCCGGTCGCGCCCGTGATCAGCACGGTGGCCCCATCAAAAGCGGCCCATTGCTTAGTCCTCCTTGTCGATCAGCTCGGCGGCAAGGTGCGACAGCAGCTTCACCGCCTCGCCATAGGTCCTGGCTTTTTCCGGATTGGAAGCATTGCCGTCCAGCGCCCGCTTGTAGACACCCTGGCAGATTGCAGCCAGGCGGAAGAAGGAGAAGGCGAGGAAGAACGTCCAGTTGCCGATGCCGGCGAGACCGCCGCCGGCAATAGGCAGCGAGATAGTCTTCTTCCAAGGGCAGGCCGAATGCCGAGCGATCGATGCCGCCAAGGCCGCGAAAGCCGGAGGCATGCGGCAGGCGCCATTGCATGCATTGATAGGCGATGTCGGCGAAGGGGTGGCCCGAGGTCGACAATTCCCAGTCGAGCACCGCCAGTACCCTCGGCTGGTCCGGCGCAAAGATCAGATTGTCCAGCCGATAGTCGCCATGCACGAGCGATATCAGGCCGTCATCGACCGGCAGGCGGGTTTCCAGCCAGGCGATCAGCCGGTCCATGTCGGCAATGGTACCGGTTTCGGAGGCACGGTACTGGCTTGTCCAGCGCGCCAGCTGCCGCTCGAAGTAATTGCCGGGGCGGCCGAAGTCGCCAAGACCTATGCCCTCGACATCGACATCGTGCAGGGCGGCGAGCGTGGCGTTCATGGCGTCGTAGATCGCGGCGCGTTCCTCGTTGCCGTGTGCCTCCGGCAGTGCCGGATCCCAGAAGATGCGGCCGTCGAGGAAATCCATGACGTAGAACATGCGGCCGATGGGCGAATCCTCCGTCGACAGGTGCAGCATTTCGGGCACTGGTACGGCGGTGCCGGAAAGCGCCTTCATCACACGGAATTCGCGGTCTACCTGGTGAGCCGATTTCAGGAGTTGGCCTGGCGGCTTGGCGCGCAGCACGTAACGGCCGCTTGCCGCCGTCAGGAGATAGGTCGGGTTGGATTGGCCGGATTTGAATTTTTCGATGGCCGCGAGTCGGGAAAAACCCGGGATATGCGCGTCGAGGTAAGGCGCGAGCGTCGCCCGGTCGAGCGCGTTGGCGTCGCTCATGCTGTCTCGGGCTGGCGTTCAAGCAAGGTCAGCGTCAGCCAACGGGCGGTGAGCGCCGGTTTTTTGGAGCCTTCGATCTCGATGGTCACGTCGTGCGCCGTCTGCACCCAGCCCGACGGCCTGACCTTGACGTCGGCCAGCACGAAACGGGTCCGGATGCGCGCGCCGGTCTTCACCGGGGCGAGGAAGCGCAACGAATCGAAACCGTGATTGACGCCCATCTTGCCGTTTTCCAGCGGCGGCATGGTCTCGAACGTCATCGCCGACAACAGCGACAGCGACAGGAAGCCATGCGCGATGGTGCCGCCGAACGGCGTTTCGCGCTTGGCCCGCTCCGGATCGCAGTGGATGAACTGGTGGTCGTCGGTGGCGTCGGCGAACTGGTCGATCATGCGTTGCGTGACCACCCGCCAGGGCGAAACGCCGACCTCCTTGCCGACACTGGCCAGAAGCACATCGAGACTGATTGGTTCCACGCTCATGTCCTCCAGTTCACCTCCGGCTTCTGCGGCCGGAAAATGTCATTCCTTGAACAAGGTCAACCCATGCTGCACCGACTGCCCGCCGTCGATCGGAAGGATGGCGCCGGTGACATAGCTGCCTGCACGGCTGCACAAATAGAGCGTTGCGCCGGCAATGTCATCCGCTGTGCCGATACGGCCGATCGGGACATGGCCGCCGACATGCCTGGCCTGTTCGTCCGTGCCGGTGGCGAAAGCGGTCATGCGGCTCTGGAAGGGACCGGGGGCAAAGGCGTTGACGGTGATGCGGCGGCCGGCGAATTCGAGCGCCAGCGTGCGTGTCAGGTGATGAACGGCCGCCTTGGAGGCGGTGTAGGAATAGGCGTCGTCGGCCAGCGGCTGCGTTCCCATCACCGATCCCAGATTGATCACGCGGGCAGGATCTTCGTCGCTGGCGGCGGCGTCGAGCAGCGGCAGCAATTCGCGCGTCAGATGGAAGACCGCGGTGACATTGACGCCGAACACGTTGGCCCATGCCGAATAAGGGAAGCTCTCCAGCGGCGCGCCCCAGGACACGCCGGCATTGTTGATGAGGATATCGAGTTTGCCGGTGCGCGCCTTGACCTCGCCGACCAAGGCGGCGATGCCGGCTTCGCTGGAGACGTCGCCGGCAAAGCCTTCCGCTTGGCCCGGAGCGCCAAGCCCGTTCAATTCACTGGCCACCTTGATGCAGTCGTCGCCCTTGCGCGAGGCGATCATCACGCTGGCGCCGGCCCTCACCAATGCGGTGGCCGCCATGCGGCCGATGCCGGTCGCCGCTCCCGTCACCAGCGCGGTCTTGCCGGTCACCGAAAACAGCTCGTCCAGATAGCTCATCACAATCCTCCGCACGGCCCGCGGGCAAACAGTTCGCGTTGACAAGGCTATCCGAAGTACGGTCATCCTTGCCACTGACAAATGCCCGGCCTGCATGAAGGGTTAGCGACCGATGACGGAGATGAATCTCGGCATGACCGAGCGGTTGAAGCCGATCCACGCCCGCGTCACGGCCATGGTGCGCGACGAGATCATGCCGCTCGACAAGGAATTCCTGAGCGAGGTCGGCAAGGCCGGCGACCGTTGGGCCTACAGCGAGCGCCAGAAGGAGATCCTTAAGGGGCTGAAGAAGACCGCACGGGAGCGCGGCCTGTGGAACTTCTGGCTGACCGGCTCGGAACGCGGCTACGGCCTGTCCACCGTCGAATACGCCTATTTGGCCGAGGAGATGGGCAAGGCGCATCTGGGCGCCGAAACCTTCAACTGTTCGGCACCCGACACCGGCAATATGGAGGTTCTGGAACGCTACGGCTCGGCAGAGCACAAGCGGGAATGGCTCGAGCCGCTGCTGGACGGAAAGATCCGCTCGGCCTATCTCATGACGGAGCCGGATGTCGCCTCTTCCGACGCCACCAACATTTCCATGCGCTGCGAGCGGCAGGGCGGCGACTATGTGCTCAACGGCGAGAAATGGTGGGCGTCGGGTGCCGGTGACCCGCGCTGCGCCATTTACATCGTCATGGTGCGGACCGCCGGCGATGAAGAGCCACAGCACCGCCGCCATTCGATGATCCTGGTCCCCTCGGGCGCGAAGGGCGTGACCAAGGTCCGGGCAATGCAGGTCTACGGCGACGATGACGCGCCGCATGGCCACATGCATCTTCGCTTCGACAATGTGCGGATATCGACGTCGAACCTGATCCTCGGTGAGGGCAGGGGCTTCGAAATCGCGCAAGGCCGGCTCGGCCCCGGCCGCATCCATCACTGCATGCGCGCCATCGGCCAGGCCGAGATGGCGCTGGAGATGCTGTGCCAGCGTTCCGTGCGCCGCGAGGCCTTCGGCCAGAAGCTGGCGAAACTCGGCGCCAATTTCGATATCATCGCCGAATGCCGCATGGAGATCGAGATGGCCCGGCTGCTCTGCCTCAAGGCGGCATGGATGATCGATCAGGGCGACGCGCGGGCCGCGGCTCCCTGGATCAGCCAGATCAAGGTTATCGCGCCGCGCGTGGCGCTCAAGGTCACCGACGAGGCGGTGCAGATGTTCGGCGCGCAAGGCATCAGCCAGGATACGCCTCTCGCCCGCTCGTGGACGCATCTCAGAACGCTCCGCCTCGCCGATGGGCCGGATGCAGTGCATCGGCGGCAGGTGGCGCGCATGGAGCTGAAGAAATACACGCAGGAAAAGGTCTGAGCGCTGCCCGGCCGCGTCGCCGCCGACAAACAAGGAATACCGTCAATGACGATCCCCTCCGAAATGAAGGCGCTGCTCTTGGTCGGTGACGGCTATACAAGGACGCCGAGCGGCAGTGCGCTCGAGGCGATGGAGCCGTATCTCGAGCCGGGCAGCATCGCCGTGCCTGCGCCCGGACCGGGCCAAGTGCTGATCAAGGTCAGCCTCGCTTCGATCAATCCATCGGATGTCGCCTTCATCAAGGGCCAGTACGGCCAGCCGCGCGCCAAGGGCCGGCCGGCCGGCTTCGAGGGTGTCGGCACGGTCGTCGCGGGCGGTGAGGAGCCCCATCCCAAGAGCCTTGTCGGCAAGCGCGTCGCTTTCGCCACCGGTCTGAGCAATTGGGGTTCGTGGGCTGAATATGCCGTCGCCGAGGCGGCGGCCTGCATTCCGCTTCTCGATACGGTTCGAGACGAGGATGGCGCCGCGATGATCGTCAATCCGCTGACCGCGATCGCCATGTTCGACATCGTCAAACAGGAAGGCGAAAAGGCCTTCGTCATGACCGCTGGTGCCAGCCAGCTCTGCAAGCTGATCATCGGGCTGGCGAGGGAGGAAGGGTTTCGGCCTGTTGTCACGGTGCGCCGCGACGAACAGATCGCGATGCTGAAAGAGCTTGGCGCGGCGCACGTCCTCAATGAGAAGGCGCCGGAATTCGAGGCCACGCTGCGCGAGGTGATGAAGGCCGAACAGCCGCGCATCTTCCTCGATGCGGTCACCGGGCCGCTGGCGTCAGCCATCTTCAACGCGATGCCGAAACGGGCGCGCTGGATCATCTATGGCCGGCTCGATCCCGAGGCAACGATCATCCGCGAGCCCGGCCAGCTGATCTTCCAGCACAAGCACATCGAAGGCTTCTGGCTGAGCGAGTGGATGCGGCAATTTAGGGATCGGCGAGGTCCGGCGGTCCTCGAGGCACAGAAGCGTTTTTCCGACGGACGCTGGTCGACCGACGTGACGGCGGTCATTCCGCTGGCCGAGGCAATGGCGCGAACGCCGGCGGAACTGGCCAAGCCCAACGGCAAAGTGTTCATCCGGCCCTGATGCCGCCTTATGCGGAGCCGGAAGGGCCTAGTCGCAGGATTTCTGGACGCTTTTCCCAGTTCGGTCGGCCATCCCTGGCGGTCCCGAAATTCATCGCCGCGTCTTTCGGCCCCTATGCCTCGTCGCTTTGTCCGTGATATGTCGCCGCCATCGAATGCCGGGACGGCGCCGGGCTGAGGCGTCTTCCCCGATGGCGTGCGGGGTGAATTGATGACGATTTCCAAGCCGGTTTTCGATCGTTTGGGGCTGGCCATGTGGATCGGGGCATTCCTGATCGTTCTCGGCCTGGTGCTATGGTCGCCCGGCACGCGCACGGTGACGCAGGCCTACGGATACGGCAGCGAAGCATTCCTGAGCGGGCGGCCGCTGTACAATCTTCAATCCGAGATGGGGTACCTGTATGCGCCAGCCTTCGCCGCGTTTTACCTGCCAGTGCTGAAGCTCGGACCGTATCTGGGCGGCGTGGTGTGGCATGCGCTGGGCTTCGCGGCGCTCACCTTCGCGGCGATGCGGCAAGTGCGCAAAATCGGCGGTGAGGAATTGCCATGGCTGCTTTCCTTCGGCCTCTTCCTTGCCCTGCCGATGGCGCTGGGTGCGATCCGCAACGGCCAGGCAACGATCCTTCTGACCGCGGCCTGCTGGCTTCTGACCCTATCGGCGTTCGAAGGGCGGCGCGCCGAAACCTTCTTCTGGGCTTCGGTCGCCATCATTGCCAAACCTACCGCGATCATCATGCTTTTGCTGGTGTCGGCGCTGCGTCTGCGGCTGATACCCGTGCTGGTGCTGGCAGTGCTGTTGGTACTGGCCATACCGTACGCGTTCGCGCCTGCCGGCTACCTGAACGAACAGTACGGCGATTTCGCCCGCATGTTGACCTCCATGGCCGTTGACAAGTCCGGCCACTTTGTGCCTACCGACTTCACGGCGCCCTTCACCTCGGCCGGGCTGCCGATGCCTGAATTCGCCGCCACGGTCGTGCGCATCGTCGTGGCACTGCTTACGCTGTCGATCGTCCTCTGGTTCGACCGCAAGCTCCAGCCTGGAATTGCCGGACTGGCGATCTTCCTGGCGGCTGCCTTCTACATGTGCGTTTTCAATCCGCGTGTCGAGCCAAATACCTATGCCATGATCGCCGTGCCCGCCGGCCTCGCTATCGCCACACTGTGGCGGGAGGAGCGTGGCGGCGTCCTGGCCTCGGTGCTGTCGACGGTATTGTTCCTCACAGGTTTGACCAGCGTCGAGCGCCACATGCATGATTTCTTCTACCCTTGGTTCCGGCCGATCGCGGTCAGCTTCATCGCCTGTTCCCTGATCTGGTGGTTCTGGGCCAAGGGGCGCGCAAAGATCGTGAGTGTCGGACCCGTTGCACATGGCTGATCCGCGTCAAAAACTCGACATCGTGGCGCCCTTCTTCAACGAGGCGCAATCGGCGCCGGCCTTTGCCGCGCTGCTCGACAGGCTCGAGGAAGCGGTATCAAGCCGTTTTGGTATGGCCGTCCACAAGATCCTGGTCGACGACGGCAGCCTCGACGATGGTGCCAGGCGATTTTCACAGGCCCTGTCGGGATCGTGGGAGATCGTTCGCCTCAGCCGCAATTTCGGCAAGGAGGTGGCGGTGCTCGCCGGCCTCGACCGGTCGCGGGGCGACATGGTGCTGATCATGGATTCCGATCTGCAGCATTCCATGGATATCAGCTTGAAGATGATCGCCGAGCTGGTGGAAAGCCAAGACATCGACGTCGTGTACGCGCAGAACGACCGCCGCGAGGCGAGCTGGCGGCGCAGCCAGCTGGCGCGGATTTTCTACAGCCTGATCAACAGCAGCCAGCGTTTCGATATTCCGGAGAATGCCGGTGATTTTCGCGTCATGCGCGGTCCCGTGGTGCGTGCGCTGACCAGCCTGCGCGACAAACGGCGCTTCAACAAGGGTCTGTTCGCCTGGGCCGGTTTCCGTCAGAAAGCCATACCCTATTCGCCGGAAAACCGCGCCATCGGCACGTCGAAATGGAGTCGGCTCAACCTGATCGCCTTTTCACTGGAAGGGTTTACATCGTTTTCCGTCATCCCGCTGCGCATCATCAGCTTGAGCGGGATGCTTGCGGCGCTGGCGGGCGTCGTTTACGGCGCCAAAGTGTTCTTCGAGGTGATGTTCTACGGAGTTGCCGTGCCTGGTTACCCCAGCCTGATGGTCGCCGTCGTGCTGCTCGGCGGCCTCAACCTCACCTTGCTCGGCCTGATCGGCGAATATGTCTGGGTCACGCTGTCGGAGAGCAAGGACCGGCCGGTCTATCTGGTGCGCGATGTGGTGCTCAGCGAGACCGCCCCCGACAATGCGCCGGGCGCGTCCAGCGGATGACGCGGCGCATTCGCCTGATCGCCGACGACTACGGGCTGGCACCAGGGGTTTGCGCAGGCATTCTCGACCTGCTCAACCGCGGGCGCCTGACCGGCACCAGCTGCATGACCGGTTTTCCGGAATGGGCCGAGGCGGCGGCGCGCATAAAGCCGCTGCGTGGCCGCGCGGCGATCGGGCTGCACCTGACCCTTACGGACCAGCCAGCGGTCACAGGCAAATCGAGCCTGGCGCCCGAGAGCCGGTTGCCGCCGCTTCGTTCGCTGGCCCTGTCGATCCTGCGCGGGCGGATCGATGAGCGCGACGTCCATGCCGAACTCGACGCGCAATATAGCCGTTTCGTCGAGGCGCTGGGCCGCAAGCCCGACTTCATCGACGGTCATCAGCACGTGCATTTCCTGCTTGTCGCGCGCGGCTGGCTGCGGACACGTTTTCCCGACGCTGCCGGCAGGCCGGTGCTGCGCGGCGCTCCAGCGCTGAGCGATGCCGTCGCCGCGCCGAAAATCGCGGCAATCGCTGCCGTGGCCGCCGGCTTCGACCAATCGATGCAGCGCGCCGGCTTTGCCGTTTTGAAGCCGCTCGCCGGCATCTATGACTGGCGGCAACCCGAAAAGTTCGCCCCCTTGCTGGAGGCTGCCGTCGAAGCGCTGTCGGACCGAGGGCTGTTCATGTGCCACCCCGGCCATGTCGACCAAACGCTGTGCGCGCGTGACCCGATGCAAGGCGTGCGCGAAGTGGAATTCGGCGTTCTGGCTTCGGATGCGTTCGGCGCGAACATGGCCCGAGCCGGTATCGAGATCATGGACGGCAGGGAATGAGCGGCGTTCAGCCCCGGCGTTCGACGGGCAGCAAGATCGTCCGTTTTGCGCTAGTCGGACTGGCAAANACGGCCATCGACCTTGCCGGTTTTTTCCTGCTTCTCAAGCTGCACGCCCCGCCGCTGTCCGCCAATGTCATCTCGTGGTCGATTGCCGTCGTCTTCTCTTTCGTGGCGAATGGCTTCTGGTCGTTCGAACGCAATCACGCCATTCGGCTGCATGATGCCTTCCTGCGCTTCGTCTCGGCTGGGGCGTTGATTTCGCTCGGCGTGTCCAGCCTGTCGATCGCACTCTTCGCCGGCATCGGCGGTGTGTGGCCGGCAAAGATCGGCGGGGTCATCGTGGCGGCCGTGCTGAACTTCCTTGCCGCGCGTTGGTCGATCGAGGGTCGGCTGCTGAAATAGGTATCTCTATTCCGCCGGTTCCACATTGGTGGAGGCGGCTTCCTCGAGTTCGCGCTTCAGCCGTGCTTCCTCATGGGTCTTCGGCGTGACGAAGCGGCCAAGCAGGAGATAGGCGACCGGGGTCAGGAACAACGTCGAGATGGTGGCCAGGCCAAGCCCGCCGACAATGACCCAGCCGAGCGCCACGCGTGCCTCGGCGCCCGCACCGGCGGCCAGCACGAGCGGGACACCGCCAAGTATGGTGCAGATCATCGTCATCATCACCGGCCGCAGACGGATGGTGGAAGCCTGCTCGATCGCTTCGCGCACCCCCCAGCCCCGATCTCGCAGCTGGTTGGCGAATTCGACGATCAGGATGCCGTTCTTGGCCATGACGCCGACCAGAAGCACCAGGCCGATCTGGCTGTAGGCGTTGAGGCTGGTGCCCGAAAGCAGCAGCGCGAAAATGGCGCAGGCGAGGCCGAGCGGCACCGTCGCCATGATGATGACGGCGCTGACGAAACTCTCGAACTGGGCGGCCAGCACCAGGAGGATGATGACCAGGGCAAAGCCGAAGATGGTGACCATCGCGCTGTTGGTTTCACCCAAAGTCGCTGCCTCGGCCAGGGGCAGGATTCGGCTTCCAGGCGGCAGGAGCGGCGTGGCGATCTGCTCGGCGCGTGTCAGCGCATCGCCAAGCGCGAAATTGCCCGAGAGGTTCGAGGTGATCGCCACCGAAGGCTGCTGCTGTTCGCGCGACAGCGACGGTGGTACGGCGCGCTCGGTCAGCGTGGCGATGGTCGACATCGGCACGAAGCGGCCATCCGCCGTCTTGAGGAAGACATTTTCCAGATCGGTCGGGTCGTTGATCGGGTTGGTGGTCGAGACCAGCTTCACGCCGTAGCTGCGGTCGGCGATGTAGACATCGACGACGTCATTGCCGTCGAGCATGGCTTGCATGGTGTTGGCGAGCCCGGTGATGTCGATGCCGAGATCGGACGCGCGCTCACGGTCTATCGCTACGGCCAGTTGCGGCTGCGTCGGGTCGATCGACAGGCGCGGCGTCTGAAAGCGCTGATCCTTCTGCATTTCGGCGATGATCTTGACCGCCGCATCGCCAAGCGCCTTGCGGTCGTTGCCAACCAGAGCGAATTGCAGGCCGTTGCCGGCGCCGCGGATGCCGAGACTGTTGGGTTGGACCGGGAAGATCCGCACGCTGGGCACCTGCCTGGTCAATCGACTGATCTCGGCCATGATCTCCTGCTGGCCGCGGCTGCGCTCGTCCCACGGCGCCAGCGTCATCACCATGAAGCCAGAATTGTAGGAGCCGTTCTGGCCGGCGTTTTCGAAGGTCGAGCGAATCTCGCCGGAATCGCGCATCGGCTGGATCAGCCGCTCGATCTTCTGCATCTGCTGTGTCGTATAGTCGAGGCTGACGCCTTGCGGGGCGTTGATGCGCAACAGCACCGCGGCGCGGTCCTCGGTCGGCGTCAGTTCCTGGCGGATGGTGCCGAACAGCGCGAAGGCGACGCCGGCAAACAGCACCGCTACCAGAATCACGATCCAGGGCGCGTCGAGGCAAGCGTGCAGCGCGCGCTTGTAGCCGGCATTCAGGACGCCGCCGATGCGAGCGCCAATGCCCTGGCCGGCCTCTCGGTGAAGCGGCGCGCTGGTCAGCATGCGCGAGGCAAGCATCGGGCAAAGCGTCAGCGCGACCACGCAGGACAGAAGCACCGACATCGCAAGCACGAAGCCGAATTCGCGGAACAGGCCGCCGGTCTGGCCGGGCAGGAACGAGATCGGTACGAAGACGGCGACAAGCGTCAGTGTCGTGGCGACGACGGCGAAGAACACTTCCTGCGCGCCGAGCACGGCCGCCGCACGCGGCCCCATGCCTTCGTTGCGCCGTCGCACGATGTTTTCCAAGACGACGATGGCGTCGTCGACGACAAGGCCGGTGGCCAGCACCAAAGCGAGCAGCGTCAGGATGTTGACGGAGAAGCCGGCCAGATAGATGGCGGCGATGGTGCCGATCATGGCGACCGGCATCGACAGGCCGGGGATGAGCGTGGCGCGCCAGTCGAGCAGGAAGATGTAGATGACGATCAGCACCATGGTAACCGACAGGCCAAGCGCGATCTCGACCTCGTGCACCGCACCCTTGACGAAGACAGCGTCGTCGCTGGTGATCTTGATCGACATGCCCTTGGGCAAGTTCTCCTGCAGCTTGGCGACGGCGGCCTGCACGCCCGTCGAAATGTCCAGCGTGTTCGATTCCGCCTGGCGGATAATGCCTAGGCCGATTCCGGTCTTACCGTCCGAACGCAGCGTCGTCTGGCCTACATCGGGGCCGAGCGTGACGGTCGCGACATCGCGGATGCGCGTTGTGCCGCCGATGATGATGTTTTCGAATTCCTCGGGCGTCGTCACGTCGGCCGTGGTGCGCACGATCAGGTCCTGGTTGGTCGTTGTGATCGACCCGGCCGGGGAATCGAAGGCGACGGAGGCAAGCGCCGTCCGAAGGTCGGCGACGGTGAAGCCG
The DNA here is from genome assembly GCF_000502415.1 of Mesorhizobium sp. LNHC229A00. Lineage (NCBI taxonomy): Bacteria > Pseudomonadati > Pseudomonadota > Alphaproteobacteria > Hyphomicrobiales > Phyllobacteriaceae > Mesorhizobium > Mesorhizobium sp. LNHC229A00. The sequence goes on along the minus strand of NZ_AYWQ01000002.1, from coordinate 502,536 downwards.
AGGCTGGCGAGCTTGTTCTGGTCGACGTCGATGCGAAAGATCTTGTCGCGGTCGCCATAGACCTGGACGTCGGCGACGCCGGGTACGGCTGCCAGTTCGTCCTCGATCTGGTCCTGGACCACCACCGTCATGTCCNATAGAGCTGGACGTCGGCGACGCCGGGTACGGCTGCCAGTTCGTCCTCGATCTGGTCCTGGACCACCACCGTCATGTCCTGGATCGACATGGTGTCCGAAGTCACCGCCAGCCGCATCACAGCGTCGGAATTGGCATCGGCCTTGACGATGCGCGGCGGATCGGCGGTATCGGGCATCTGGTTGGCGACCCGGCCGACGGCATCACGCACATCCGAGGCGGCGACGTTCAGATCGACACCGTCGTTGAACTCGATGGTGACGCGGCTCGAGCCGAATGAGGAGGAAGACGAGATCGATTTGACGCCAGAGACGCGGGCGACGGCGCCCTCGATCGTGTCGGTCAGTTCGCGGTCGACGGTTTCGGCGGCCGCGCCTTCGAAGGTCGTGGAGACCGTGACAACAGCGCGGTCGACGTCGGGCAGTTCGCGGATCTCGACACCGTAGAAGGCAGCGAGGCCGGCAACGGCTATAAGGGTGTTCAGCACGAACGCCATGACCGGCCTGCGGATGAACAGTGCGGTGAAGCCGGTATCGCTGGCGGCGTTGACGGAGCCGGTCATGAGCCTTCCGCGGCCTTGGTGGCGCGCTGCTCCTGGTCCGCGATGCGAACCTCGCCGCCTTCGCTGACACTTTGGGTGCCTTCGGTGACCACCATGTCGCCGCTGTCGATCTCAGCGTCGATCAATACGGTCTCGGTGTTGCGCTGGATGATGCGCACCGGCACGCGCCTGGCCTTGCTGTCCTCGACCTGCCAGACATAGGCGCCGTCCGAACCCCACAGGATCGCCAGCGGGCTGACGGCCGGATAGGTCTCGCCGGGGAATTTCATGGTGATGGAGAACGACATGCCGGCGCGCAGCGAATCGGCCGGATTGGCGATGGTGGCCTTGACCAGAAGTGTGCGGCTCTTTTCGTCGATGTGATTGTCGATCGCTGAAACGGTGCCGGTGTAGGCGTTGCTCGGATTGGCGATCGACGTCGCCGTCAATTGCGCGCCGACCTTGACGGCGGCGGCGAAGCGCTCGGGCACCTGGAAATCGACCAGGATAGAGGACCGGTCGTCAAGCGTGGCGATCGCCGACTGGTTGGTGACGTAATTGCCGGCCGAGATCGGCAGGATGCCGACCGTGCCGGTGATCGGCGCCAGTATCGAGCGGCGCTGCAGTGCAAGCTCGGCGTCCTGAAGCGCCAGCTTGGCGCCAGCCAGAACCACTTCGGCATCGGCGACCGCGACCGGTGTCGCCNAGACGTGTGCTCTTCCGATCTCTGTGCGATGATCTCCGTCTCGGAATCGAGCGTTGCGATGATCTGTCCCTTGTCGACATGAGTGCCGGATTCGGCCAGCAACTCGGCAAGGCGGCCGGAACTGTAGGGATTGACGGTCACCGAGGCGTTGGCACGGCCGGTGCCGATCGCCTGCAGGCGGTCGTTTATGGTGGCCGTACCGGCAGGCAAGGCGACGACGTTGACCTGCCGGACTCCATTGCGATTGCCAGCCTGTTTCGCGCCGTCCGCACCGTTTCTGGCGGGAGGCGTTGCCGCGTAGGCCCAATCCATCCCCCAGCGCGCCAGCACTTCCGGCGCGCCTGGATAGAAGCGTGCCCAGGCGGCCGCGGCGGCGAGCACGATCACAAGCGCAACGGCAATTTGCTTCCAGGTCCGCATCGACACTCCGGTTTCACGAATCGTCAGCCCTTCCCGAAGGAACGGCACAGCGACGATGCGGGCGGGAGGCAAAATTCGGCCACGCCACCCCCCAATATCAGCGGTTTATGGCAATTATCACGCAATCGTGCACATTAAATCTCGGTAACGTGAGACCGAGACGGCCGCGAAGCCGATGCATTTATCCGGAGGATTCGACCTATCGCAGGCCTTCCATCTCGCGGATGCGCCGGGCCCCGTCGGCCTCGAGTTGCCTGGTGACGGCGCCGATCAGCGTTTCGGCGACGACGAAAAGTGCCGCCGAGGAATCCCATGCGGAAGGCACGGCGGTTCGTCCGGCGATGACATGGCGAGCAAAGCGGGCGATCGGCGACAGCCACTGGTCGGTGAACAGTACGATCTGAACGCCGCGCTGATGCGCCTTTTCGGCGAAGCGGACGAGGCTGTCCTGATAGCGCCTGATGTCGAAGATCACCAGCACGTCGCGCTTGCCCATGTCGATCAGCCGGTCGCGCCACATGCTCTCCTGGCCGGCGAGGTGAAAGACATCGGGCTGGATGACGGCGAGGTGGGCGGCCATGTAGCGCGCCAGCGGGTCGGTGAAGCGGCCGCCGATCAGAAATGTCTTGCCACGCCGCTCGGCCAGCCTGGCGGCAATGTCGGCAAGCTGCTTGTCGGACAGATGCCTGAAGGTCTCGCGCATATTGTCGAGCGTCGCTTCCAGCATGGGCGACACCATGCCGCCACTAGGCGTGGGCGGGTTGAGCGTTCGTATCGCCGGCGATTGCAATTGCGCCGCCAGTTCATCCTGGAGGCTCGACTGGAACTCGGGATAATTCTGGAAACCCAGCCGGGCGACGAAACGCAGGATCGTCGGCGAGGATACGCCGGCCGCGGATGAGAATTCGGCGACCGTCTTCAGTCCGATCATCGGATAGCTCGCGATCAGCGTCTGCGCTGCGCGCCGTTCGCCGGCGGGCATCGCGCCGATACGGTCGGCAATCAATTCGGCAATGTTGGAAATCATCTTTTCCCCACCCTTGGCCCGCCGACGGTCTTTTCCCCAGATCGCATTTGACAAAGCCAAACAAACTGTATGAAATCATCCACCGGGACGCAATGAAACAAAATACGTAACATACGATACAGCGCTCCCAGGGGACGGCAGGACTATGGAGACAGCGCGGCCCGCCAGCCTTGCATCGTCTGATACCGTGGGGGTGACGAACCCTGGCGGATCGAGCCCTTTCGTACTGACCTGCGACCACGCTTCCAATTTCATGCCGGCTCAATTCGGCACGCTCGGGCTCGCCACCGAGGACCTGTCGCGTCACATCGCCTGGGATCCCGGTGCGTTGCCGGTTGCGCTGCGGATGGCGCAGGCGCTCGATGCCACGCTGATCGAAACCCGCATTTCGCGATTGGTGATCGATTGCAACCGGCCGCTCGACGCGCCGGACCTGGTGCCGCCGGTCAGCGAAACCACTGCCATACCGGGTAATACCGGCCTGTCCGAAAAACAGCGCGCGGCGCGGGTCGCCCTGTCATGGCAGCCATTTCACAGCACCATCGAGCGCATTGTCGAAGACAGGCTGGCGCGCGGGCAGGAGACCCGCCTGGTTTCCGTCCATTCCTTCACGCCGGTCTACAAGGGCCGCAACCGGCCCTGGCATATCGGCATCATCCATGACGAAGATCGCCGGCTGGCGGCACCGCTGATAGCGGCGCTACAGCGGCTTGCCGGCATCACCGTCGGCGTCAACGAACCCTATTCGCCTGCCGATCGCGTCTATTTCACGCTGGAACGGCATGCGCGCTCGCGTGGGCTGCCCTGTGCAATGATCGAAATCCGCAACGATGAGATATCCGGCGAAACCGGGCAGCGGAAATGGGCGGATCTGCTCACCGGCATTTTTTCGGATCTGGAACCAGAGGAGGCCACGCGGCCCAGATCGCATTCAGTCAGAAAGTCAGTCCAATCGGCCAGCTGAGAAACAAACAGGGGACTTCCAATGGCAGCACCGGGTTATACAGACGTTGACAAGGCGGAGGACGTAAAGGCCCTCCACAGCATGGGCTACGCCCAGGAACTGGAGCGGCGTCTCAGCCGCTTTTCAAACTTCGCCGTTTCCTTCTCCATCATCTGCATCCTGTCGGGCGGCATCAATTCGCTGGCTCAGGCAACGTCGGGCGCCGGCGGCATCGGCATCGGCATCGGTTGGCTGGTCGGCTGCTTTATTTCGTTGACCTTCGCGGTCGCCATGTCGCAGATCAGCTCGGCCTATCCAACCGCCGGCGGCCTCTATCACTGGGGCTCGATCCTCGGCAATCGCGGCACCGGCTGGGTGACGGCGTGGCTCAACCTGCTCGGCCTGATCACCGTGCTCGGCGCCATCAATGTCGGCACCTGGACGTTCTTCGTCGGCGCCTTCGGACCGGCGCTGGGCATCGAGGGCACGCTGACCAACCAGATGATCTTCCTGGTCGTCATCACCGGCGCCCAGGCGTTGATCAACCATCTCGGCATCAAGCTGACGGCCAAGCTGACGGACTTCTCCGGCTATTTGATCTTCTTCGGCTCGATCCTGATCGCGGTCGTCTGTCTGTTCTCCGCCGAGACGTGGGATTTCAGCCGCCTGTTCACCTTCCACAACTATTCGGGTGACGCCGGCGCCGGCGTCTGGCCGTCGGTCTCGAATGCGTGGGTGTTCGCACTAGGCCTCTTGCTGCCGATCTACACGATCACCGGCTATGACGCTTCGGCCCATACTTCCGAGGAAACCATCAAGGCGGCTTCCTCGGTGCCGCGCGCCATGGTCATGTCGGTGATCTGGTCGGCCGTCTTCGGCTATCTGTTCCTGGCCGCTTTCGTGCTGATGATCCCCAACATGGACGACGCCGCCAAGCAGGGCTGGAACGTGTTCTTCTGGGCCTTCGACCAGCGCGTCAGTCCCGGCCTCAAGGAGTTCGTCTATCTCGTCGTGTTCATCGCGCAGCTTCTGTGCGGTCTCGCCACCGTCACGTCGGCGTCGCGCATGATCTTCGCCTTCTCGCGTGACGGCGGCCTGCCGGGCTCGGCGGCACTCGCCAAGGTCAGCCCGACCTATCGCACGCCGGTGGCGGCGATCTGGACGGCGTCGGTCCTGTCGGTGCTGTTCGTCTGGGGGTCGACGCTGGTTTCGGTCGCCGGCACCTCGGCCTACACCATCGTCGTATCGTGCACCGTCATCTTCCTGTTCCTGTCCTTCACCGTGCCGATCGTGCTCGGCATGCTGGCCTGGGGCACGCCGAAGTGGGACAAGATGGGTCCATGGAACATGGGGCGCGGCGTGTTCATGCTGTTTGCCGTCCTGTCGATCGTGTCGATGATCCTGATCTTCGTCATCGGCATCCAGCCGCCGAACGACTGGGCGCTCTACATCACCGTCGGCTTCTTCATCCTGACGGCGATCGTCTGGTTCGCCTTCGAGCGCAACCGCTTCCAGGGTCCGCCACTCGGCGACATCATCGCCGCGCGCCAGGCGGCGATCAAGGCAGCCGAACAGGCGGTCGGCGAAACCGGCCACTGACTTCAAGCATCACCAACCATGGCCGGCATCGCGCCGGCCATGGTTTTGTTCCTCCCTTTCAACGACCAAGCACTGGAGTGCCAAAGGAAATGGCCGGAAATTTCTCGTTCGATCAGTTGAAGAAAGCGGTCTCCAGCGGCGAGATCGACACTGTGCTGGCATGCATTGTCGACATGCAGGGCCGATTGGCGGGAAAGCGGTTCCTGGCGCAATACTTCGTCGATTCCGCGCATGACGAGACGCATGGCTGCAACTACCTGCTGGCGGCCGACATCGATATGGAGCCGGTGCCGGGCTACAAGGCGGCAAGCTGGTCGAAGGGCTATGGCGACTTCGTCATGAAGCCGGACCTGGCGACGCTGCGGCGCATTCCCTGGCTGGAAAAGACGGCGCTCGTCATTTGCGACGTGCTTGACCACCACACCCACGACGACCTGCCGCATTCGCCGCGCGCCATCCTGAAGAAGCAGGTCAAGCGGCTGAGCGAGCGGGGATATATCGGCTATTTCGCTTCCGAGCTCGAATTCTACCTGTTCAACGAGACCTACGATTCCGCCCGCAAGAAGCATTGGCAGGGGCTCGATACAGCCTCGCCCTATATCGGCGACTACCAGATCGGCATCACCACCAAGGAAGAAGGCGTCATGCGCCGGCTTCGCAACGAAATGGAAGCCGCCGGCATTCCGATCGAGAACTCCAAAGGGGAGTGGGGTCCGGGCCAGGAAGAGATCAATGTGCGCTACGCAGAAGCGCTCGACATGGCCGACCGCCACGTCATCCTGAAAAACGGCGCAAAGGAGATTGCCGAGTCCGAAGGCAAGGCGATTTCCTTCATGTCCAAGTATAATTACGGTCTCGCCGGCAATTCCAGCCACATCCATAATTCGCTGTGGAGCGCGGACGGCAAGACGCCCCTGTTCTTCGACAGACAAGCCGACTGGACCTTGTCGACCCTTGGCCAGCAATGGGCGGCCGGGCAGTTGAAATACGCCAAGGAATTCACCTGGTTCCTGGCGCCCTACGTCAATTCCTACAAGCGCTTCCAAGCCGGCACTTTCGCGCCGACCAAGATCATGTGGAGCGAAGACAACCGCACCGCCGGCTTCCGCCTGTGCGGCGAGGGCACCAAGGGCATCCGCATGGAATGCCGCATCGGCGGCGCCGACCTCAACCCTTATCTCGCCTTCGCGGCGCTGATCGCGGCCGGCCTCGCCGGTATCGACGAGAAGCTGGAATTGCAGAAGCCTTTCGTCGGCGACGCCTACCAGGCTTCTCGTTTGCCGGAGATTCCAAAGACGCTGCGCGATGCGACCGAGACGCTGGCGAAGTCGAAGATGCTGAAACAGGCTCTCGGCGAGGATGTGCTCGAACATTATGTGCACACCGCGAAGTGGGAGCAGTTCGAATACGATCGGCGTATCACGGATTGGGAACTGCACAGGGGTTTCGAGCGGTACTAGGCTGACGCCGCCCCTCACCCTTACCCTCTCCCGTGAAGAAAGGTGTGAGGGGCAGCGTCAAGCCATGTGATTTCGATTGTACAGAAGTGCGAGGACTTAAACGATGACCGAAACGGTCAAACTAAAATCCCCTATCGACGGCTCGATCTATGCCGAGCGGCCGGTCGCTACCGACCAGGCGATCAACGCCGCGGTCGAGCTCGCCAGGGCGGCGCAGGAGAAGTGGGCGCGGACGCCGATCGTCGAGCGTGGCAAGTACATGCTGGCGATGCTGGAAGCACTGGTCGCGATATCAGACGAGATCGTGCCGGAGATCGCCTGGCAGATGGGGCGTCCCGTTCGTTATGGCGGCGAGTTCGGCGGCGTCAAGGAGCGTACCAACTATATGGTCGAGATCGCGGAAGCGGCGCTCAAGTCCGTGCCGGCCTCCAACCCGAAGGACGGCTTCCGGCGCTATGTGAAGAAGGATCCACTTGGGGTGGTCATGGTGATCGCGCCATGGAACTATCCCTATCTGACAGCGGTCAACACCATCGTGCCGGCGCTGATGGCCGGCAACGCCGTCATCCTCAAACATGCCGCGCAGACGTTGCTGGTCGGCGAGCGCTTCCAACAGGCGTTCGACAAGGCCGGCCTGCCAAAGGGCGTGTTCCAGAATGTCGTGCTCAACCATGCACAGACCGAAAAACTGCTGGGTTCCGGCAAGATCGACCATGTCAATTTCACCGGATCGGTCGCTGGCGGCCGTGCTATCGAAAAGGCGGCGGCAGGCACCTTCATGACGCTTGGGCTCGAACTTGGTGGCAAGGATCCGGCCTATGTGCTGCCCGACGCCAAGATGGACCATGCCGTGGCCAATCTGGTCGACGGCGCCTTCTTCAATTCCGGCCAGTGCTGCTGTGGCATCGAACGCGTCTATGTGCACGAGAAGGTCTATGACGAGTTCGTCGAAGGCTTCATCGCCGAGACCAGGAATTATGTCGTCGGCAATCCGCTGGAGCAGGCGACGACGATGGGACCGATGGCGCAGGCGCGCTTTGCCGATCTGATCCGCGAGCAGAAGGCCGAAGCGCTGCGTAAGGGCGCCAAGGCGCACATCGACATGAAGCTGGCTAACGACAAGGCCGGCTCGCCCTATCTGGCGCCGGAGGTGCTGACGCAAGTCGACCACCAGATGAGCGTCATGCGCGAGGAAAGTTTCGGGCCGATCGTCGGCATCATGAAGGTGCGCAACGATGAAGAGGCGATCGCTTTGATGAACGACAGCCCCTACGGGCTGACGGCCTCGATCTGGACGCGCGACACCGAGCATGCGGTGGCGATCGGCGACCGCGTCGAGACCGGCACGGTGTTCATGAACCGCTGCGACTATCTTGATCCGGCGCTGGTCTGGACCGGCGTCAAGGACACCGGCAAGGGCGTTGCCCTGTCGGCACTGGGCTATGACAATTTGACCCGGCCGAAATCATTCCATCTGCGTGAAGCCATCTAATTTTCGAAAGACAAAAATGTCCAAGCTCATCTCCAAATGGAACTACCCCACCACTGTTCGTTTCGGCGCCGGGCGCATCAAGGAACTGCCGGAGGTGCTCGCGGCCACCGGCATCAAGCGGCCGCTTTTCGTCACCGATCCGGGATTGGCGAAACTGCCGGTCGTCGCCTCGACGCTTAGGATTCTCGACGAGGCCAAGGTGCCCTATGGCGTCTTCTCCGAGGTGAAGCCGAACCCGGTCGAGTCCAACCTCACCGCCGGCATCGCGGTGTTCAAGAAGGGCAAGCATGACGGCGTCATCGCCTTCGGCGGCGGCTCGGCGCTCGACCTCGGCAAGCTGATCGCCTTCCAGGCCGGCCAAGTCAGGCCGGTCTGGGACTTCGAGGATGTCGGCGACTGGTGGACGCGCGCCAACTCCGACGCCATCGCGCCGATCATCGCGGTGCCGACCACCGCCGGCACCGGCTCGGAGGTCGGCCGCGCCGGTGTCATCACCAACGAGGAGACGCATACCAAGAAGGTCATCTTCCATCCGAAGTTGTTGCCGGCGATCGTCATCGCGGATCCGGAGCTGTCGGTCGGCATGCCTTCCTTCATCACCGCCGGCACCGGCATGGACGCGCTTGCCCATTGCCTCGAAGCCTATTGCGCGCCGGGCTATCATCCGATGGCCGACGGCATTGCCGTCGAAGGCATACGCCTGGTGTTCGAGAACCTGCCGAAGGCCTATGCCAATGGCAAGGACCTCGTCGCCCGCGCCCACATGATGAGCGCGGCCGCCATGGGCGCCGCGGCGTTCCAGAAGGGGCTGGGTGCGATCCACTCGCTGTCGCATCCGATCGGCGCGCTCTACGACACCCATCATGGCATGACCAATGCCGTGTTCATGCCTTATGTGCTGGCCTTCAATCGCGACTCCATCGAGGAGCGTATTGCCCGGCTCGCCGCCTATTGCGGCATCAAGGGCGGTTTCGACGGCTTCGCCAAGGCCGTTATCAAGCTGCGCAAGGAGTTGAAGGTGCCGCACGCGCTGCCGGGCCTGATCAAGGGGCTCGACATGGACAAGAAGCGCAAGGGGCTGATCGCCGACATGGCGGTGGTCGATCCGACGGCCGGCGGCAACCCGGTCAAGCTGACCAAGAAGGCGGCGCTGACACTGCTCGAAAACGCCATCGCCGGGACGGTCTGAGGCCGGTTCCGGGGTGCGGAAGTTGATCGGGAAACGAGGGGAAAGGAGAGGGGAAGGGGCGATATAGGGGCGGATTAATGATTAGCCGGAAAATTAAGTGATGGCTAATTGCTACAGTCCGTTAAAAAGAGTTAACTTTTCACGCTGCGAGGCGCCGGTTTCACAAAGCTTTCATCTGGCTGTCACACGAAAACGGTACCGCATCGCAGACGTCCAACGGCGTCAGTTCAATGGAGAGAACACATGTTCAAATTCACGGGGAAAATGCTTTCCCTTTCGGCCGCGACCCTGATGGTGTCGTCGGTGATTTCGTCCGCCGCTTCGATGGACGATCTCATCAAGGCCGCCAAGGCCGAAGGCCAGCTCACCACGATCGCCTTGCCGCATGACTGGTGCGGCTACGGCGACGTCATCGCCGGCTTCAAGGCGAAGTATCCGGAAATCACCGTCAACGAACTCAACCCCGACGCCGGCTCCGGCGACGAAGTCGAGGCGATCAAGGCCAACAAGGACAACAAGGGTCCGCAGGCTCCTGATGTCATCGACGTCGGCCTGTCCTTCGGCCCGACCGCCAAGGCCGATGGCCTGTTGATGCCATACAAGGTGTCCACCTGGGACTCGATCCCGGACAGCGCCAAGGATGCCGATGGCGCCTGGTACGGCGACTATTATGGCGTGCTCTCGTTCATGGTGAACAAGGACCTGATCAAGGAGTCGCCGAAGGACTGGGCCGATCTCCTCAAGCCCGAATTCGCCAACGCGGTCGCCGTTGCCGGCGATCCGCGCGCTTCGAACCAGGCCATCCAGGCCGTCTACGCCGCGGGCCTTTCCGGTGGCGCGGCTGCTGGTGAGGCCGCTGGCACCGCTGGCCTCGACTTCTTCAAGAAGCTCAACGCCGCCGGCAATTTCGTGCCGGTCGTCGGCAAGCCGGCAACGCTTGCCCAAGGCCAGACCCCGATCCTGATCAACTGGGATTACAACGCGCTCGCCGGTCGCGACACGCTGAAGGGCAACCCGCCCGTCGACGTCATCGTGCCGAAGACCGGCGTTGTCGCAGGTGTTTATGTGCAGGCGATCAGCGCCTTCGCGCCGCATCCGAATGCTGCCAAGCTGTGGATGGAATATCTCTATTCCGACGAAGGCCAGGTCGGCTGGCTGAAGGGCTATTGCCACCCGATCCGCTTCAACGATCTTGCCAAGAACGGCAAGATCCCCGCGGACGTTCTGGCCAAGCTGCCGCCAGCGGAATCCTACGCCTCGGCCGCCTTCCCGACGCTCGACGAGCAGGGCAAGGCGAAGGAGACCATCAGCAAGAACTGGGACGCCGTTGTCGGCGCCAACGTCAAGTAACGCTTGAAATCCACCGGGCGGCCGCGAGGCCGCCCGGCTTCCCCTCGAAGACGGTAGCCGGCGCATGACCGATCTTACGCTCTCAAATCAGTCCGTTACCACCAAGCCCGCGCCGCCGAACGAGGCGACCACTTTCCGCTTTCCGATGCAGTGGATTGGCGTGGCGCCTTTCTTCATCTTCGTCCTGATGTTCCTGATCCTGCCGACGATCTATCTCGTCCTGGGCGCTTTCCAGAATGGCGACGGTCAGCTGACGCTGGATAATATCCTGCAGCTGATCAGCGATCCCTCGATCAGCGCTTCCTATTGGGTTTCGATCAAGATCAGTTTCTGGTCGGCCGTCATCGGTGCCTTCGCCGGGCTCGCGATTGCCATCGCCATCGTGCGCGGCGGCCTTCCCAACTGGACCCGCTCGGCGACCCTGACTTTTTCGGGTGTCGCCTCGAATTTCGCCGGCTTGCCGCTGGCCTTCGCCTTCCTGGCTACCCTCGGCCGCGTCGGCATCGTCACAACGCTTCTGCGTGACGTTCTCAATGTGAACATCTACGCGATGGGCTTCAATTTCCTCACGACATCGGGCCTGATCGCGGTCTATCTGTTCTTCCAGATTCCGCTGATGGTGGTCATCATCGTGCCGGCCATCGACGGCTTGAAGAAGGAATGGGGCGAGGCCGCCGCCACGCTCGGGGCCACCCAGTCGCAGTATTGGCGCATGGTGGTCATTCCGGTGATATGGCCGAGCTTCCTTGGCACCGTCATCCTGTTGTTCGCCAATTCCTTCGGCGCCATCGCCACGGCTTACGCGTTTGCCGGCCCGGCACTCAACATCGTTCCCATCAAGCTCTATTCGCAGATCAATGGCGACGTGCTGCACAACCCGCAGCTCGGCTATGCCATCGCCTTCGGCATGATCGTCATCACGGGCTTGGCCAACGTCTTCTACATCTGGTTCCGGACCCGGTCCGAAAGGTGGCTCAAATGAAGTCGGGCAAATTCTGGGCCTGGGTCGTCTTCATTGTCGGCGCGGCCTATTTCTTCATTCCGCTGATGGCGACTGTCGAGTTCTCGTTGCGCATGCGCCGCGGCGTCCATTCCTTCGACGCCTACCAGATCGTGCTGGGCGACGCTCGCTTCCAGTCGACCTTCCTGTATTCGGTGGTAGCGGCCGTCTTCACCATCATTCTCGGCGTGCTGATCGTGGTGCCGGCGGCCTATTGGATCCGGCTGCGCCTGCCGCGGCTCAGGCCGATCGTCGAATTCATCACGCTGTTGCCGCTGGTCATTCCAGCCATCGTCATCGTCTTCGGCTATATCCGGATGTACGGCTCGAATTCCCCGCTGCCGTTCCTGGGCAGCAATATGGGAGCGAATGCCCTCCTGGTGATCGGCTATGCGACGCTGGCTCTGCCTTACATGTATCGCGCCGTCGATACCGGGCTGCGCACCATCGATGTGCGGACATTGACCGAAGCAGCGCAGATCCTGGGGGCCGGCTGGGGCACGATCATTGGCCGGGTGATCCTGCCCAATGTCCTGATCGCCGTGCTGTCGGGCGCCTTCCTGACCTTTGCCATCGTCATCGGCGAGTTCACCATGGCGAGCCTCCTCAACCGTCCGGCCTTCGGCCCTTATCTGCAAAACGTCGGCGCCAACCGCGCCTATGAACCGGCAGCCCTTGCCATCATCGCCTTCGCCATTACCTGGGGCTGCATGTCGCTCATCCAGATCCTGTCCCGCTTCGCGCCGAAATCGGCGAACCGCCCGAACTGACCTGAGAGAAAAAGCCATGGCCGAGCCATTCCTGTCGATCCAGCATGTGCGAAAGTCCTACGGGTCCAACACCGTGGTGCAGGATTTCAGCCTCGACGTCGAGCCGGGCGAGTTCGTCTCGTTCCTGGGGCCATCCGGCTGCGGCAAGACGACGGTGCTGCGCATGGTCGCCGGCTTCGAGGAACCATCGGCCGGCAAGATCGTCGTCGCCGGCAAGGACATCACGCGGCTGAAGCCTAACCAGCGCAATGTCGGCATGGTGTTCCAGGCCTACGCGCTGTTCCCGAACCTGACCGTGGCGCAGAACATCGCTTTCGGGCTGAAGGTTGCCGGCATGAACAAGGCCGATGCCGACAGGCGCGTCGCCGAGATGCTCGACATGATCAGGCTGCCGCAGATGGCGGACCGCTATCCCTACCAGCTGTCCGGCGGCCAGCAGCAGCGCATCGCACTGGCGCGCGCGATCGCGCCGAAGCCGAAGCTCCTGTTGCTCGACGAGCCGCTGTCGGCGCTGGACGCCAAGGTGCGCGTGTCGCTCCGCGAAGAAATCCGCTCGATCCAGAAGAAGCTCGGCATCACCACAATCTTCGTCACCCATGACCAGGAAGAGGCGCTGTCGATCTCCGACCGCATCGCGGTGATGTATGGCGGCAAGGCCGAGCAGGTCGCGACGCCGTTCGAGATCTACAACCGGCCGGCGACCAAGTTCGTCGCCAATTTCGTCGGCACGCTGAACGTGCTCGAAGGCAAGGTCACCGACGCCGCCTCCGGCAAGGTGCAGGTCAACACGCAGGAAGTCTCGCTCAAAGGCAAGCTCAACGGCTCGAAGTCCGGCGACACGCTGTCTCTGGCGCTGCGGCCCGAGGCGATTTCGCTCGGCCGCCAGCCCGGCCGCGACTCCAGCCTGACCGGAGAGATTTCCGAAGTGCACTTCCTCGGCTCGGTTATCCGGGTCCGTGTCGGCATCGGCGGCAACACGGTGTCGCTCGACACGTTCAACAACTCCGCCACCCCGCCGCCCGCGGTCGGAGAGAAGGCCGAGATTTCGTTCTCGTCGAGCGATATGCTGGTGCTGCACTAGGTAGTCCGCTGTCGGAAGGCGCTCCCAAACGGGCGCGCCAGCCATCGGGATTTCTCATGCTGTCGGCAGCGACACGGCCCGTGCCAGAGGTGTCCCTGTTGTTTCACGACCATGACTTTGGCACTGCCAATCGCCTCGTTCGGCGGCTACGATAGAGCATGGCTCTTTTCGAACTGACGCTTATCCTCCTGTTGATTGCAGTCGCGCTGACGGCGCTGTCGCGGCGGCTGCAAGTTCCCTATCCGTCGTTGCTGGCGCTGGCGGGCGCGGGCATCGCCTTCCTGCCCGGCATGCCCACCATCGAAATCGACCCGGAACTGGCGCTGGCCTTGTTCATCGCCCCCGTGCTGCTCGACGCCGCCTATGACACCTCGTTGCGCGACCTCAATCGCAACCGGCTGCCGCTCGCGCTGTTGGCCTTGGGGGCGGTTGTTTTCACCACCGCAGCGGTTGCGCTGCTCGGCTGGAAGATGGCAGGCCTGCCGATCGCCGCGGCTGTCGCCCTTGGCGCCATCGTAGCGCCGCCCGATGCCGTCGCGGCGTCGGCCGTGCTCGGACAGTTCAAGGTGCCGCACCGCATCACCACCATCCTGCAAGGCGAGAGCCTGCTCAACGATGCAACCGCGCTGCTGATCTACCGTATCGCTGTCGCCGCCGCACTCGGTCCGTTCCTGCTGAGCAGCGCCGCGCCCATGGTCGCCTTGTCGACCGTTGGAAGCCTGGTGGCCGGCTATGTACTGGGCCGGCTGTCGCTCGCCACGCTGAGCCGCATCGAGGACGCCGCCAGCGGCACCGTTGTGCAGTTCGCCGGCACGTTCGGTGTCTGGATTCTGGCGGACAGGTTGGGTCTCTCGGCGATCATCACAATCGTCGTCTACGCCATGACTATCGCGCAGACCGCGCCACGCCGAATGTCAGCGAGAAAGCGTGTCAGTTCCTATTCGGTCTGGGAGACGGCGGTGTTCGTGCTCAACGTGCTGGCCTTCGTGCTGATGGGTCTGCAGGCGCGGTCGATCGTCGGACGGCTCGCCGGTACGGGAGAGCTCGACGCGTTCATCTTTGCCGCGGCAGTGCTGGCGGTCGTCATCGTTTCGCGCCTGATCTGGGTGCTGGGCTGCGGTGCAATCATCAGGTGGTTTGCCCGCTTTGGCGGCGCCGAGCACCAGCCGGATACGCCGTCCTTTCGCGGCGGCGTGCTCATCGGCTGGTGCGGCATGCGCGGACTGGTAACGCTTGCGGCGGCATTCGCCTTGCCGGTCGAATTTCCTGCTCGCGACCCGATCGTGCTCGCCGCCTTCACGGTCGTGCTCGGCACCCTGGTGCTGCAAGGAATGAGCCTGAAGCCGCTGCTGCGCATCCTGAAACTGGATCCCGACGAAACGGTCGACCGGGAGGTCGCGAAGGCGCGCGTCGTGGTGATGCAGGCTGCTCTCGATGTATTGAGCGGCAAGACCTCGAGCGCCGCAGCCGCTGTGCGCGAGCAATATGCCGCCCAGCGCAAGGTCGCCAAAAATCCCGAGGACGCCCAGGCCGCGACCGAATATGACAGGCTGCGTCTCTATGCCATCAAAAGCCAGCGCGATGCCCTGGAGGAGCTGCGCCGCGACGGCACCATCGGCGACGAAGCCTATCACCGTCTGGAGGAAGAGATCGACTGGACGGAGCTTGCGGCATCGCCGGCAGGGCGCTTCCAGCCGCTGACCACCGACTAGCAGATACCGCGTCTCGACCGCTGCCCTGCTGGCCCAAGCCCCATCCGTCCTCCTGCACATTGCAAGCGATCAGCCGAACCGCTACTGCCAACATCGAAAAGTGAGCCGGATAAGCAATGAAGCTGGTCAGCTACAACATCCAGTACGGATTCGGCAGCGACGGACGCTACGATCTTTCGCGTGCGGCACGCCTTGTCGCCGGCGCCGACATCATCGCCTTGCAGGAGGTCGAGCGGCACTGGCAGCGCAGCGATTTCGATGACCAGCNAAAGTGAGCCGGATAAGCAATGAAGCTGGTCAGCTACAACATCCAGTACGGATTCGGCAGCGACGGACGCTACGATCTTTCGCGTGCGGCACGCCTTGCCGCCGGCGCCGACATCATCGCCTTGCAGGAGGTCGAGCGGCACTGGCAGCGCAGCGATTTCGATGACCAGCCGGAGATGCTTTCCCAGTTGCTGGCCGGGTATCACTGGGTCTACGGCCCAGCCTTCGACATGGATGCCAGCGAGCTGCGTGACGGCCGCCTGGTCAATCGCCGCCGGCAGTTCGGCACCATGGTCATGTCGAAGCTGCCGATCGTCTGGTCGCGACTGCACGCGCTGCCGATGCGCCGCACACTGCGGCCGCTCAACACCCGCAACGCCGCGCTCGAATGCATGATCCGCACGCCGGCGGGGCCGGTCAGGGTGCTGTCGCTGCATCTCGCGCACATCGCGGCGGAAGAGCGGCTGGAGCAGATTGATTATCTCATGACCGAGCACCGCCGGGCACAATCGGAAGGCGGACCGTGGAGCGGCGCGGATGACGAACCTTCGCGTAACTGGACACATGGGGAAGTCGAGCCGGAAAATCCGCTGGCGACAATCTGGATGGGCGATTTCAACATGGAACCCGGCAGCGCCGAATATCGCCGAATTGTCGGCGGCACGCCCTATCATCGGGGTGCTGCCTATCTCGACGGCTTGGTCGATGCCGCTTCTGTCGCCAGCGAGCCGGTGGCGGATTTCCATACGCATGAGAAGATCATCGACGGCAGGCTGGCAAAGCGCCGGCTTGACCATTGCTTCGTCGGCGGCATGCTGGCCGGGCGTGTGCGTTCGGTTGGATCAGACATCGGCGAGGTGGCTTCCGACCACTTCCCGGTCCGGGTCGACATCGATCTCGAGACGCCCTTCGGCTGGGGAGGTCGATGAGCTCCCTATGACGCTTTTCGTCTTCTTCGCGGTGCTTGCCGCGGCCGCCATGCACGCGATCTGGAACGCCCTGGTCAAGGTGCATCTCGACCGCTTCCTGTCGATCACGCTGATGACGCTCGGCATGGGCACTGCTGCCCTCGTCGTGCTGCCCTTCGTCGAGGTGCCGAAGGCGGAGGTCTGGCCCTACATCATCGCTTCGGTGATCTTCCACATGGGCTATCGCACCTTCCTGATCGGAGCCTACCAAGCCGGCGATTTCGCCCAGACCTACCCGCTGGCGCGTGGCACGGCACCCCTGCTGGCCGCGATTGGCGGCATGTTCGTCGTCGCCGAAGTGCCGGCGCCGCTTGCCATCCTTGGCATCCTGCTTTTGTCGGCCGGCACGCTGGTGATGTCGTTTCGCGGTGGCGCGCATCTGGAGAAGCTGAACCTGCGCGCCGTCGGCTATGCGCTGGGCACGTCGATCTTCATCGCCAGCTACACGCTGTCCGACGGCAGCGGCGCGCGGCTGGCGGCAACGGCGCAGAGCTATGCCGCCTGGCTGTTCATCTGCGATGCATTTGGGGCGCTGGTGCTGTGCCTCGTTTTCCGAGGGCCCAAGGCGCTTCCCGTTCTGGCGCGCGACTGGAAGACGGGACTGTTCACCGGTGTGCTTTCCGGCGCCGCCTACTGGATCGTCATGTGGGCGATGACCAAGGCGCCGATCGCCTCGGTGGCGTCGCTGCGCGAGACTTCGATCCTGTTTGCCATGATGATCTCGGTCTACGCCCTCGGCGAGAAGATGACAGGCTGGCGCGGCGCCGCCGCGCTCAGCATTGTCGCGGGCGTCATCGCGCTGAGGATGGGTTGACCTCTCAGCCGAGCACCGTCATTACCTGGCCGCGCCGCTCCGGACTGAAGCGGATGACGACGATGATGCAGACGGCGACCACGCCGGCAAAAAGCGCCAGCGCATAGCCATAGCTGCCGCCGGGGGCTTCGGCGATCCCGGCCTGATATGGACCGCCATAGGAAGCGGCGAGATTGCCAGCCTGATAGATGAAGCCGGGCAAGGTGGCGCGCACCGCACCGGGAGAAAGCTCGTTGAGGTGCACGGGGATGACACCCCAAGCGCCCTGCACCGCGACCTGCATGATGAAGGCGCCGATGGCCAGCATGAACGGCGTGGAACTGTAGGCCCATAGCGGGATTGCCGGCAGGGCGATGATGCAGGCCAGGGTGATGGCGTTGACACGGCCGATCTTCTCGGACAGCGCGCCGAATGCCAGGCCGCCGACGATGGCGCCGATGTTGGCAACGATGGTGATCCAGCTCACCGTATGCGGATCAAAGCCATGTTGCTTCTTCAAAAAAGTCGGGTAGAGATCCTGTGTGCCATGGCTGAAGAAGTTGAAGAACATCATCAGCACGACAGCATAGAGCGCGACGCCCCAGTGCTTCTGTAAGGTCTCCAGCATTCCCGGTCGAGCGGTTTTCTGTGCCTCGACGAAGGCAGGAGATTCCGGCACATGCGAGCGGATGAACAGGACGATCAGCGCCGGGACGAAGGAGAGCAGGAACATGGCGCGCCAGCCGATCGTGTAGCCGCCGATCGTCTGCTGGTAGAGCAGGCCGTAGACCACCGCCGCCAGCAGATAGCCGGCAGGATAGCCGCATTGCAGGATGCCCGAGACAATGCCGCGGGCGCTCGGCGGGACGGATTCCATGGCAAGCGAGCTGCCAAGGCCCCATTCGCCGCCCATGGCGATGCCGAACAAGGCCCGCAGCGCCAGGAAGATGCCGAGATTGGGCGAGAAGGCGGCGAGCGCGCCGATCACCGAATAGCTGACGATGTTGAGCATGAGAATGGGCTTGCGCCCGTATTTGTCGGCTAGCATGCCAAAGAAGAACGCGCCGATGAAGCGCGTGGCCAAGGTCAGGAACAGTGCCTTTGATACTGCCGGGACATCCGTCTGGAATTCAGTCGCAATATCGGTGAGCAGGAATGTCAGAAGGAAGAAATCAAAAGCATCGAGCGTCCAGCCCAGGAATGAGGCCAGGACGGTTTTCTTCTGCTCGGTAGTGAGGTTCAAGGCGTCCTCCTTTGCATCCCCCAGGAACGATATGTCGCCCTGTCGGCAAAAGAGAACAGAGATCAGCCGGCTTTCGGAAGGCCGGCGGTCACTTTTTCGTAAGATCGAGATCGAAGACCATCAATCCCTCCGTGCCGCCTTCGAGGGCCGCGACCAGCCGGGCGCCGGCACGCTGATGCGCCCCATGCACGAGGTAGGAGTCGCGGGCGGCGGCATCACGGAAATCGATGGTGAAGCCATGGCTGAAACCTCGCGCGAAAGGCTCTGGGCTGACATTGGTGCTGAACCGGACGGTGCCCATGCCGTTGATGACGGAGCGAAGCGCCTCGAGATCGGCGTGAATGGCCTTGCGCTCATCGACGCCGATGTCGTTGCGGAACCTGACAAAGACACAGTGCCTGATCATTTTCTGCTCCTATGCCACGCGGTTGCCGGAAAACACCGCCGGCGGCAGCGGCTCGCGGCCGAGGATCAGGTCGGCACCCTTTTCGCCGACCATGATCGTCGGTGCATTGGTGTTGGAGGAAGGCACGCGCGGCATGACAGACGCATCGCAGACGCGCAGCCCCTCGATGCCGCGCAGTCTCAGGTCCGGCGCCACCACCGCCATGTCGTCATTGCCCATGCGGCAGGTGCCGACGGGATGGTGGTCGGTCTTGGACGTGCGGCAGGCATAGTCGATCAGCTCATCGTCGCTGGCGAGCGACGGACCGGGCAGCACCTCGCGCAGCACGTAAGGGGCAAGCGCCTTCTGCCGCATGATCTCGCGCGCCAGCCGCAGGCCCTTGAGCGACATGTCGCGGTCATAGGGATCGGACCAGTAGTTGGGGTCGATCAGCGGATGGTCGGCGGGATCAGCGCTTTTCAGCCGCACCGTGCCGCGCGAGCGCGGGCGCAGGAAGGCCGAGTTCAAGGTGACGCCCGGGTTCTTCAGCTTCTCGACGCCAGCCTCGATGCCGGAGCCAAGACCCAGATGAAACTGGATATCTGGCGAGGCGGCGGTCGGGTCGGCGTACCAGAAGCCGCCGGTCTCGAACAGGCTGGAAGCCACCGGTCCCTTCTTCAACAGCAGATATTGCAGGCCAGCCCAGGCCGTGCGGTGCAGCTTGGCATAATTGTCGTAGGTATGGTCGCCGGTGCATTCGGCGATGACGAACAGGTCGAGATGGTCCTGCATATTGGAGCCGACGCCGGGCAGGTCGTGCACCGGCGTGACGCCGACCGATTTCAGGTGGTCGGCCGGGCCGATGCCCGACTGCATCAAAAGCTTAGGCGAACCGATGGCGCCGGACGAGACGATCACCTCGCGGTCGGCGCGCAGGATTTTTGTCTCGCCGCCCGGCCTGTCGACCACCTCGACGCCGATGGCGCGGACGTTCTCGACGACGATGCGGGTGACCAGTACGTCGGTCCGGACGGTGAGGTTCTTGCGAGCGCGGATCGGCCTGAGATAGGCGACCGAGGCGGAGGAGCGCCGGGCATCCTTCTGGGTCAGCTGATAGTAGCCGACGCCTTCTTGGGCAGCGCCGTTGAAATCCGGATTGAAGGGAATGCCCATCTCCTGGCCAGCGCGGAAATAGGCCTCACAGATCGGCAGCGGCGAAATCGGGTTCGACACGCCGAGCGGGCCCTCGTCGCCGTGGAAATCGTTGGCGTAGCGCTGGTTGTTCTCGGCCCGTTTGAAATAGGGCAGCACGTCGCGGTAGCCCCAACCGGCCAGCCCTTCCTCTTTCTCCCAGGCGTCGTAGTCGCGGGCATTGCCGCGCGTGTAGATCTGGGCGTTGATGGAGGAGCCGCCACCAACCACCTTGGCCTGCGTGTACCAGAAGACGCGGTCGTTCATGTTCCTCTGCGGCACCGTCGACCAGCCCCAGGAGGCGATGCCCTTGGTCATCTTGGCGAAGCCCGCAGGCATATGGATATAGGGGTGCCAATCCTTGCCGCCGGCTTCGAGCAGCAGCACGGAATTGGAGTGATCCTCGCTCAGCCGGTTGGCCAGCACGCAGCCGGCCGGGCCGGCGCCCACGATGATATAGTCGGTCATTGTCTCATCCGTTCATAGCCGGGGCACGGAGAGCGCGCCGTCGACATTGATGATCGAGCCGGTCGAAAAGCCCAGTCTCCCGGCAGCGAGCGCGGCCACCATGGCGCCGATGTCGGACGCTTCGCCCCAGCGTTTCGCCGGCACCAGGCCGCTGTCTATCAAAGCGTCATATTTGGCGGTCACGCCCGCCGTCATGTCGGTGCGGATAATGCCCGGCCGCAGCTCGAACACGCCGATGTTTTCCGGGGCCAGCCTGAGCGCCAGATTCTTCACCCACATCGAAAGCCCTGCCTTCGAGATGCAATATTCGGAGCGTTCCGGCGAGGCCATCTCGGCGCTGACCGAGGTGATGGTGATGATCGATTTTGGATGATCGCTGGGCTGGCGGAGCATCGCCCTGGCGACCGCCTGGCTGAGGAATACGGTGCCTCGCAGGTTGACGCCAAGCGCGCGGTCGAAATTGTCGGGTTCGAGGTCGAGCAGATCGCCACGCACGACGGCGCCGATGCCGGCATTGTTGACCAGGCAATCGACGCGGCCGAGGTCGCGCATGGCGGTTTCGACCAAGGCGGCGTGGCTAGAAAGATCGGCGATGTCGCAACTGACATAGGCAAATTTCGCGCCGCGCGCGGTTATGTCAGCGGCGAGCTCGCCTGCGGCTGTTTCGGCAAGGTCGGCCACGAGAATGTCGAAGCCGGCGTCGGCCAGCGCTTCGGCGCAGGCAAGGCCGATGCCGCGCGCGCCGCCGGTGACGATGGCCGCCGGGCGGGTCATGCGGCGAGGTCCGCTTTGCGGATGTGTTCGGCGACACGCAGCGCCTGCGCCGCGATCGACAGCGTAGGGTTCACGGCGGCCGAATTCGGCAGAAAACTGGCGTCGACGACGAACAGGTTCTTATGCTCGAAGGCGCGACAGAACGGATCGAGCGGCGACGTCGCCGGATCATCGCCCATTTTCACCGTGCCGCACTGGTGCGAGGGCGTGCGTTTGTCGAAAGGGCGCGACACACCAGGGGATAACCGCAGGCGCGAAAATTCTCGCGCATCACCTTGGTCAGCCCGTCGAGCGACTGCATGTTGGAGCGCCGCCATTGCATGACGATGTCCTTACCGTCGACCATGATGCGGCTTTCGGGGTCGGGCAGGTCCTCGCACATCAGATACCAGTCGACCGCATGGCCGGCCATGAAATCGAGCACGAATTTCGGCACCCGTTTCACATTGGCCTTTAGCATGTTTCCGTCGATCTTGCCGAGAAGCTGGACATTGCCGAGCGGTTTGCCGCCCTTGCCGCCCGTCAGATAGTAGTCGTTCAGCATCAGCGTCTTCTGGTAGACGGCATCGTTCCTGCGGCGCGGATCGATCGCCAGCATGGCGCTAGAATTGTGGTTCATGAAATTGCGACCCACCTGGTCGGAGCGGTTGGCGAGGCCTTTGCCATCGGGAGAAGGCGAGCGCAGCAGGATGACCGCTGAATTGACCGCGCCGGCCGACAGGATGACCAGTTTTGGCGACAGCTTCTTCAGCTCGCCGTTCTGGCGGTAATGAACCGCCGATATGGTTTTGCCGTCCGGAGCAGTCTCGAGATATTCGACATAGGCGCCGGTTTCGAGCTTGATGTTCGGATCGTTCAGTGCCGCCGCCAGCGGTGCGGTCTGGGCGTCCATCTTTCCCTGGCCAGTATTGGGGAAGGCGTCCCAGCCAGTCCTGCCCTCCTTCAGCCAGGTGTCGATGTCGACGCCGAGCGGGAGCGAGGCCGGATGCAGGCCCAGCCGCTTGAGCTCGGCGCGGGCACGCGCGATCGGCGCCTCGTCGGGCACAGGCGTATAGGCATAGGGGACCGAGTGGAACGGCTCGGTCGGATCCTCGCCGAGCGTGCCGCGGACGCGGAAAAGCTGCTCTGCCCTGGAATACCAAGGCTCGAATTCATCATAGGAAAACGGCCAGGCCGGCGAGACGCCGCCGAAGTGCTCCATGGTGGAGAAATCCTCTTTGCGGTAGCGGATCAGCACCGCGCCGAAGAATTTAGAATTGCCGCCGACATAATAGTAATTGCCCGGGTTGAATGCAGCGCCACCGGCCTCGCGCCACATCTCCTTCGGCCGGTAGTGGCCGTCAACGAAGATCGAGCGCGTGTCGCGCGCATGCGGGGTCGCCGGCAAGGGTTCGCCGCGCTCCAGCATCAAGATGGAAGCGCCGCTGCCGGCCAGGCCGGCGGCAACCGTGGCGCCGCCGATGCCGGAGCCGGTGATGACGATATCCGGGTTTGTCATTGTCTAGAGGTCTTTGTTCTGATGCATGTCATTGCCCCAAAACCAGACCCACTTTTGGGCGACACGCATTAGCGAATACGGCTCTCGGTCGCTGGATCGAAGAACACCGCCTTGGTCAGGTTGAAGGCGAGCAGCGTGTTGGTACCGGGCTGGATGTTGGCATCGGCGCGTAGTCGCGCCACCACGCCCTTGCCGCCGAGATTGGTGACGGCGAAGGTGTCGGAACCGGCCGGCTCCACCACCTCGATATGGCAATCGGCGGTGGCGATTTGCGAGGCGTTGCGCTCCGCGCCTTCCGGATCGGTGAGCGCCTCCGGACGAACGCCGAAGATGACCGGCTTGCCCTTGAACGCCGACAATCCGGCCGGGGCGTTGGCCATAGGCAAAGTGATCGGCTGGCGTGCCTCGCGATCGAGCACGACGGCGAGGTCGCCGCCATTGCCGTCGATGGTCGCCGGGATCAGGTTCATCGCCGGCGAACCCATGAAGTCGGCGACGAAGACATTGCTGGGGTTGTTGTAGATCTCGGCCGGCGTACCGAATTGCTGCACCTCGCCGTCGCGCATGACGGCGATCTTGGTCGCCAGCGTCATCGCCTCGATCTGGTCGTGGGTGACATAGACGATCGTCGTGCCCGTGGTGGCGTGCAGGCGCTTGATCTCGATGCGCATGTCGACGCGCAGCTTGGCGTCGAGATTGGAAAGCGGCTCGTCGAACAGGAACAGCTTGGGGTCGCGCACCAGCGCCCGGCCCATGGCGACGCGCTGGCGCTGGCCGCCCGACAGCTGGCTCGGCTTGCGGTTCAGCAGATGGCCGATCTGAAGCACCTTCGCCACCTTGTCGATCGCCTTCTGGCGCTCGTCGGCCGGCACGCCGCGCATCTCCATGCCGAAGGAGATGTTCCCGGCGACCGTCATGTTCGGGTAGAGCGCGTAGCTCTGGAACACCATGGCGATGTCGCGCTTGGATGGGTGCAGATCGGTGATGGTGCGGCCGTCGACGCGGATATCGCCAGAGGTGATCGTCTCCAGTCCGGCAATAGTATTGAGCAAAGTGGACTTGCCGCAGCCGGAAGGGCCGACCAGCACCAGGAAGCCGCCCTTTTCCAGCTCGAGATTGATCCCCTTCAGGATCTCGACCTGGCCGAAACGCTTCCTCAGACCATCAATTTCCAGAAAAGCCATTGGTTATCCTTTGACCGCGCCCGCCATCAGGCCACGCACGAAATAGCGGCCTGCGAGCACGTAGACGAGGAGGGTGGGCAGGGCCGCGATCATCGCGGCCGCCATGTTGACGTTGTATTCGACGACGCCGGTCGAGGTGTTGACGACGTTGTTGAGCGCCACCGTCATCGGCATGGCGTCGCCGGTGCCGGCATAGGCGGAGGCGAACAGGAAGTCGTTCCAGATGTTCGTGAATTGATAGATGACGGTGACGACGAAGATCGGCATCGAGTTCGGCAGCATGATGCGCCGAAAGATCTGGAAGAAGGAGGCGCCGTCGACCTGCGCGGCCTTGACCAGTTCGGTCGGGAACGCCTCATAATAATTGCGGAAGAACAGCGTGGTGAAGCCGATGCCGTAGACGACGTGGACGAACACCAGGTTCACCGTCGGGTTGCCGAGGCCGAAGCTGGTTCCGACCGTGTTCTGCAGCGTCACGCCGAACCGTCCGAGGCTGCCCAGGATCGTCGCCATCGGCAGCAATACCGATTGGAACGGGATGAAGCAGGCAAATAGCATCAGCCCGAACACCAGGGTCGCGCCGCGGAAACGCCATTTGGTCAGCACGTAGCCATTGAGCGCGCCCAACATGGTCGAGATAAGCACGGCCGGAACCACCATCTTGATGGAGTTCCAGAAATAACCCTTGATGCCGGCGCAGGTGAGGCCGACGCAGGTCTCGCCCCAGGCCTTGAACCAGGGGTCGAAGGTCGGCGCCTTTGGCAGCGCCAGCATGTTGCCGTTCTGGATCTCGTCCATGGTCTTGAACGAGGTCACCAGCATGACGAATAGCGGCATCAGGTAGAACAGCGCGAACAGCGCGAGAAGCCCGTAGATCACGATGCGGTTGACGATCTTGACGTTCATGCCGCCGCTGGCCTGGCGGACGGGAGTGGTCACGGCGCTCATCGCGACTTCTCCCTAAGTTCCGAATAGAGATAGGGCACGATGATGGCGACGATGGTCATCAGCATGATCACGGCGCTGGCCGAGCCGACGGCCATTTCGTTGCGCTTGAAGGTGTATTCATACATGAAGTTGGACGGCAGCCAGGCCGAGCCGCCGGGGCCGCCGCTGGTCAGTGCCACGACTAGGTCGTAGGATTTGATGGCAAGGTGCGCGAGCACGATGAAGGCCGACAGGAAGATCGGCCGCAACAGCGGAATGACGATGCGGCGATAGAGCTGGAAGGTGGTGGCGCCGTCGATCTGCGCCGCCTTCATGATCTCCCCGTCAATGCCGCGCAGGCCGGCCAGGAACATCGCCATGATGAAGCCAGAGGCCTGCCAGACGCCGGCGATGACCACGGTATAGATGACGAAATCCTTGTTCTTGATCCAGTCGAAATGGAAGCTCGTCCAACCCCATTGATGCAGCGTCTGTTCGAGACCGAGGCCGGGGTCGAGGAACCATTTCCAGGCAACGCCGGTGACGATGAAGGAGAGCGCCATCGGGTAGAGGTAGATGGGACGCAAAACCCCTTCGCCGCGAATCTTCTGGTCGAGCAGGATGGCCAGGAACAGGCCGAGCGCCAGGCAGATCAAAATGTAGAGAAAGCCGAAAATCCCCATATTGGTGATCGACGTGTACCAGCTCGATGGCGGGTCGGTGTCGAAGGTCCAGCCCCACAATCGCTGATAGGCGCGCGCGCCCGTAATGGCATAGGAGGGGAAGGTCTTGGAGTTGGTGAAGGACAGGTAGATCGTCCACAGGATGAAGCCGTAGACGAAGACGATGGTGATGGCGAAGCTCGGCGCCAGCACGATCTTGGGCAAGGCATCCTGCAGGCGCGAGCGCACCGAGGTGCGCGACCGCTCCGGTGTCAGCTTGATCTGGGTTGTCGCTACACTGCTCATGGGGTTCCTCCCGTCGGCGTCCGGGCGATCGGCCTCACGGACCGGAAACCTTCCCCGCCGGAGCGGGGAAGGTGTTTTGTGGCCGGCGCTTACTTGGCGTCGTCGATCGCCTTGACCAGTTCGGTCACGGCCTCGTCCGAGGTCTTGATCTGACCGTGGACAAACTTCGAGACGACGTCCTTATAGGCATTGGCGACAGCCGGAGGCGCGCCATAGCCCTGGGCCAGCGAGCCGAACAGGGTGCCGCCTTCGTTGGCCTTCTTCAGGTCGGCGATACCCTTCTTGCCGCAAGCGTCGAAGTCGGTGTCAGGCACGTCGGTGCGGGCCGGAACCGAACCCTTGACGACGTTGAAGGCCGACTGAAAGCTCTTCGACAAGGTGGCGGTGGCCAGAGCGACCTGGGCGGCCTTGCGGTCGTCCGGAACGTTGAACATGCCGAACATGTCCGAGTTGTAGATCACCGAACCGTCGGTGCCCGGGAAGCGGTAGCAGAGGAAGTCCGTGCCCGGCGTCTTTTTGGCGGCGTGGAACTCGCCCTTGGCCCAGTCGCCCATGACCTGCACCAGCGCATCGCCCTTGATGACCATGGCGGTGGCGAGGTTCCAGTCGCGGCCAGAGAAGTTCGGGTCGACATAGGTGACGAGCTTGGCGAGATTGTCGAACGACTTCTTCATCGTGTCGGACTTGAGCGACGCGTCGTCGAGGTCGTTCATCGCCTTCTTGTAGAACTCAGGTCCGCCGGTCGACAGCACGACGGAATCGAACATGGTTGCTTCCTGCCAGTTCTGGCCACCAAGCGCGAGCGGGGTGACCCCGGCCGCCTTGGCCTTGTCGAGCAGGGCGATGAAATCATCGAAGGTCTTCGGCTCGGTGCCGCCGATCTTGTCCATCACCGACTTGTTGATCCAAAGCCAGTTGACGGAGTGGACGTTGACAGGAGCGGCAACCCACTTGCCCTCATAGACGGAGAATTTCTGCAGGGCGGCCGGAACCGACTTGTCCCAGCCTTCCTTCTTCGCCGTCTCGGTGAGGTCGCCCATGACGCCGGCAGCGGCATAGTCGAGCACGGTGTAGCCGAGCATCTGCGAGGCGGTCGGATAGTTGCCGGCCGCGACCATCGCCTTCAGCGCGGTCATGGCGGCATCGCCGCCGCCGCCGGCCACGGGGACGTCCTTCCAGGCATAGCCTTCCTTGGCCAGATCGCCCTTGAGCACGTTGAGAGCAGCCGCTTCGCCACCCGACGTCCACCAATGCAGCATCTGCACTTCCTTGACGTCCTCGGCATGGGCCGCGAAAGCCAGGCCCGAAGCGAGCGCCGTTCCGATAAGCAGTTTGCGCAACATGTACTTCCTCCCTTGTTGCATTACACGACCGGTGGCAGCCCACCGGGTTCTTCCCAACTCAGCCGACCCACCAACCGGTGCGCTGGCCGCGATGAAACTGGATTGTCTTTTCCTCGGTATAGTCCTCGACAGCGCGCTTGCCGAGTTCGCGGCCCAGGCCCGACTGCTTGTAGCCCCCGAACGGCAGTTCTGGATAACCTTCCATGAACGTGTTCACCCAGACAGTCCCCGAACGCACGCCCCGCGCCACCGACATGCAGGTGTCGATGCTGGCGCTCCACACACCCGCCGACAGACCATAGGGCGTGTTGTTGGCGATGCGCAACGCCTTTTCAATCGATTCAAAAGTCAGCACCGAGAGCACCGGCCCGAACACTTCCTCGCGCGCGACCGTCATGTTTTCGGTGACGTTGCGTAAGATCGTCGGATCGAGATATTGGCCGGCATTGGAAGGGAGTTGCGCGCCGCCACTGTAGATGCTGCCGCCCTCACTCGCTGCGGCCGCGACGTAACCCGTTACCTTGGCCAGATGGTCGGACGAAATCATCGCGCCGACCTTGGTTAGGTCGTCGAGCGGATCGCCCACGGTTACCCTGGCGGTCAATGCCTTCACGGCGGCCAGGAAGTCGTCGGCGATCGCCTCATGCACGATCAGCCGGCTGCCGGCATTGCAGCACTCGCCGGCGTTGAAGAAGCCGCCGAATACCGCGGCATCGGCAGCTGCCTCGAGATCGGCATCGGGGAAGACGATCTGACCGTTCTTGCCGCCGAGTTCCATCGAAACCTTCTTCAGGGAATTCGAGGCCGCGGCCATGGTCATCTTGCCGACACGGGTGGAACCGGTGAACGAAACCATCTCGACCAGGGGATGGCTGACCATCGGCGCGCCGACATCGGCGCCGAGACCGGCGAGGATATTGACGACGCCAGCGGGAACGCCGGCTTCCAAGAGGATATTGCCAAGCACGAAGGTCGAGGCAGACGTCATCTCGCTTGGCTTGACCACGGCCGTGCAGCCGGCAGCGAGCGCGAAAGGCAGTTTCTGGCTGACGATGAGGAACGGGAAATTCCACGGCGTTATGATCGAGACGACGCCGATCGGCTCGCGCAGCACGACGCCCAGCATGGCATCGCCGAGATTGGCGTAGCTTTCGCCGTGCAACGTTCGGGCAAGCGAGGCGGCATAGCGCCAGATGTCGACGGCGCCGCCGATCTCGCCGCGCGCTTGGGCGATCGGCTTGCCGGATTCCAGCGCATCGAGCCGGGCGATGTCTTCCAGCCGGATCTCGATCAGGTCGGCGGCCTTGAGCAGGATCGCGGCGCGTTCGGACGCTTTCATGCGCGGCCAGGGGCCGGTCTCGAAGGCCCTGTGCGCCGCCTGCACCGCTGCTTCCACTTCGGCGGCACCCGCCTGGGCATAGTGTGAAACCATGAAGCCGTGGCCGGGGCTCTTGCGTTCCAGCACGCGGCCATCGCGGGCATCGACATGCTTGCCGTCGATCAGAAGCTTGTATGCTTTAGGGGCCACGGAGGCCTCGGCAGGCATGGAAATCCTCAGAGGTGCATTCATATGATTTCCACTCTGTCCTAGGAACGCGAAAACACGGGCTTCTGCTTGGTCTTGAAGGACCCGACGCCGGCCTTGAGATCGCCGGTGAGCGCGATGAAGCCGCTGGCCAAGGCTTCTGTCGCAGCGGCACTTTCCTCGCCCTCCGCAACCGCGATCATGAGCTTGGCGGCTTCGGTCGCCAGTGGTCCGCGTTCGGCGATTTTTTCAGCCCAGATCCTGGCTTCATCCGACGCCTTGCCGGTTTCGACGACGCGGTCGACGACACCCAGCGCAAGCGCTTCCGGTGCCAGGAAAATCTCGCCACCGACAGCCATGCGACGCACCGTCTGGGCGCCGAAGCGACGCACCGCGCGTTGCGTGCCGGACCAGCCGGGGACGACGCCGATCGAGGTCTCGGGGAAGCCGAGCTTCACCTGCGTTTCGGCGACGCGGAAATCACAAGCCACAGCCAGTTCCAGCCCGCCGCCGAGCGCGTGGCCGGACAGAACGGCGATGGTCGGTTGCCGCAGCCGCGCCAGCCGGTCGAAGACACGGTGGCCGTAGCGCACCCATTGCACCTGGAAATCGGCTGCGCTCATGCTCCCCCAGGCCTCGACATCGCCGCCGGCGCAAAACCCCTTGCCTTGTCCGCTTATGAGGACGACACGGACATCCTCCGCGCTCTCCGCCTCCTCCAGCGCCGCTTCCAGCGCGCGCAGCATCGGGATATCGAGCGCGTTGAACTTTTCCGGACGGCGCAAGGTGACAACGCCGATCGCGCCATCCCGCTCGAAGGTGACGAGGCGCTCAGCCATGCGCGCCTCCGAGCAAGGCGCCGCCATTCAGGGACAGGCCGATCGGCCGATCCTGGTAGAGCGGCGCCGGCGTCACCTTAAGGTCGTTGGCTACATTGAGCGGGATCTCGGCCTGCGCCAGCACATCGCGCTCGAGGTCGATGCCCGGCGCCAGTTCCGTCACCATCAGCCCGTCCGGCGTCAACTTCATGACGCAACGCTCGGTGACATAGGTGATGTCCTGTCCCTGCGCGACGGCGCGCTTGCCGGAGAAGGAGATGTGCTCGACCTCCTCGACGACTTTCCTGACCTTGCCTTCCTGGTCGATGCGGATGCCGCCATTGGCGAGCGACAGCTTGGCCCCGGCATTGAAGAAGCCGGAAAAGACGATCTTCTTCGCCCGTGAGGTGATGTCGACGAAGCCGCCGGCGCCTGCGGTGACATGCGGCCGCGCCGAAAGCCTGGAGACGTTGACCGAGCCGTGGCGGTCGATCTGCAGGAAGGAGAGCAGCGAAGCGTCGAAGCCGCCGGCCTGGAAATAGATGAACTGGTGCGGCGAGGGCATGATCGCCTCGGCGTTGGAGGCGCAGCCGAACTTGAAGTCGAGCAACGGCACGCCGCCGACCGCGCCCTGTTCGATCAGCCAGGTGACCTTGCCGTGCTGGCCTTCTTCCAGAAGAATACGCGGCACGTTGGCCGAAATGCCGAAGCCGATGTTGACGGCCATGCCGTCGCGAAGCTCCATGGCGACACGGCGGGCGATTACCTTCTGAACATTCATCTCCGGCGTGCGGAAGCTCGACAGCGGCCGGAAGATTTCACCTGAAATCGCCGGGTCGTAAGGCGTCAGCGTCGTCTGCAACTGGTCCGGCGCGACGACAATATGGTCGACCAGCACGCCGGGCACGCGCACGTCATGCGGCTTCAGCGTGCCGTTCTCGACGACGCGCTTGACCTGCGCGATGACGATGCCGCCATTGTTGCGGGCGGCGAGCGCCTGTTCGAGGCCGCCGAGATAGGCGCCCTCATGCTCGTAGGTCAGGTTGCCGCGCTCGTCCGCCGTGGTGGCGCGAATGATCGAGACCTGGGGCACGATGGCGCGGAAATAGAGCCATTCCTCGCCGTCGAATTGCTGCACCGACACGATGGGTTCGCCGGCGGCGGCGTTCATGGCGCAGCCCTGATGGCGGGGGTCGGCGAAAGTGTCGAGGCCGACCTTGGTCAGCACGCCCGGCCGCTTGGCCGCGGCTTCGCGGTGCATGTCGAACAGGATGCCGGACGGCACGTTATAAGCGGCAACCGCATTGTCGCCGATCATCTTCCAGATTTGCGGCGGCTCGGCGGAGGAGGGGCCTGACGGATAGGAGCCGCACAGCGTACGCTTCAAGAGGCCAGGCTTCGCCAGATGATCGATGCCCTTGATGCCATACATGTCGCCGGCGGCGATCGGGTGCAGCGTGGTGATATCCTTCGGATGGCCCTCGCTGTCGAAGCGTTCGCCGATCGCGGCGAGCACGGCGTCCGGACACCCGAGGCCGCTCGACGAGGACACCGAGACGACCATGCCGTCCTTGATCAGGCCGGCGGCGTGCGCCGATGAGACGACCTTGCTCAATTCATGCTCCCGAGTTTCGGGTCGATCTTGACGGTCTTGCCGGAAGCCGCCGATTGCAATGCCGCCTCGGCAGAGGCGAGCGACCAGATGCCGTCCTCGCCGGTGGCGGGAGGCTGGCCCTCGCCGCGGACCGCGGCATGGAACCCGCGTACCGACCTCGTGTAGAGATCCTCGCGGTCGAAGCTCAACTGTTCTTCGCCGCTGGCGGTGCGCAAGAGGACCGAGCCGGCCGGCTTTTGCGTCATCACATCGCGGGCGATGAGCGAGCCCCGCGAGCCGTGCACCTCGAAGCCGGTGTCGGCAAACCTGGTGGTGAATCCCTCATGCGATTGCGCGATAAGGCCCGATTTGAAGCGCCAGAGGCACATGGCGCCATCTTCCAGCCCGCTGCCGGCCATGCCGGCGGATTGCGTGAAAGCGGAAACCTCGACCGGATCGTCGCCAAGCACGAAGCGCAGCGTGTCGGCATCGTGCACGGTGATGTCGAGCACCACCCCGCCGCCCGCCTCCGGTCTGGTGATGCGCCAGCCCTGCAGGTTTTCGGGCAGGTAGACGGAATGGAAGACACGCGCGGCAATGGGGTTGCCGATGCGGCCCGCGGCAACGGCGTCGCGCATGGCACGGTGCGCGCCGGCATTGCGCAGATGATGATTGGTCCCGAGCACGATGCCCGCGGCCTTGGCCGCGGCGACCATCTTGCGTGCGTCATCGCTGGTCAGCGCCAGCGGCTTCTCGCACAGCACATGCTTTCCCGCCCTGGCGGCGGCCAGCGCCTGTTCGAAATGCAGTTCATTGGTGGTCGAGATGTAGACGGCGTCGATGTCGGATCCGAGCAAGGCATCGAGACTTGATACGGCGGCTGGAATGCCATTTTCCATTGCATAGGCCATGGCGCGTTCGGGATTGGAGCTCATCACCGCTGATATTTCGCCATCGGGTTGCGCGCGAATGGCGTCGATCATGAATTGCCGGGCGATCGTGCTGGAGCCGATCAGCCCCCATTTGACGCTCATGTCGCGGTTCCCGCCGCCGCGGGCCTTTTTCGCGTGCGGCGATCCGGGCCGCAGCTTTCCCTGACCACGAGATTGACAGCGCCGATATGATCCTCGGCCCGCGTGGTGCGCGACTGGATCATCTTGATCATGACGTGGGCCGCGCGTTCGCCGAGGCCGGCGGAGTCCACCGCTACGCTGGTCAGCGGCGGCATATAATGTTCGGCCTCGACCACGTCGTCGAAGCCGACGACAGCGAAATCCGCGCCCGGCTCAAGTCCGCGCTTGCGCAGCGCCAGCATGACGCCAAAGGCTACGGCATCGTTGAAGCACAGGGCCGCGGTTGGCGGCTCGGTCATTGCGAGCGACGTTTCCAGGCAGGCCATGCCGCCCTTGCGATTGGTCTCGCCCTCGATGATAAGCGCGTCGCGGGCGTCGATGCCGAGGGTGTCGCAGGCCTCGCGAAAGCCGCCCAGGCGCTCATGATAGACGACGAGGTCGGACGAGCCGCCGAAGAAGGCCAGGCGGCGATGCCCCTTGCCAACCAGATGCGAGGTCGCGAGATAGGCGCCCCGATGATTGTCGGGAGCAATCACCGGAATGCGGCTTTCAGGCAGCCGGCGCATGGCGAAGGCAATCGGCAGACCGGCTATTTCCAGCCGCCGGAACGCCCCTGGCGTCGTGCCGCGCGCCGGGGAAACGATGAGCCCGGCGACGCCCTGTTCCATCAGAGACTTCAGCACCTCTTCCTGGCGCACCGGATTCTCGGCCGTGTTGGCGATGAAGGGCACGATGCCGGCCGACTGGAAGACCCGTTCCATGCCGACCGCCAGCTCGGCGAAGAACGGGTTGGTGAGATCGTTGATGACCATGCCGATGACGTTGGAGTGGGCCTTGCGCAGATTGGCGGCGCCGCGGTTGTAGACATAGCCGACATCCTCGATCGCCTTGCGGACCTTGACCGCGGTTTCGGGGCGGATCAGCCCGCTGCCCTGGAGCACGAGCGACACCGTCGATTTGGACACGCCCGCTTCCCGGGCAATGTCGAAGATCGTCGCCTTCGCCCGGCTGGCCATCCAGATATCCTCCCCAGTTTTTTCAATTGGTTTATTGGAACGTTCTAATATCTGTTCCACGGATGAGTCAATCAGGATTTTTCTCGATCAAGAGAAGTGGTCATGGGTGGTCAAATATAGCCTCCCCGAGGCTTTCCGTGTGCAGCGCAACATTGGCCGAGTTTGGCCAGCTCGAATCTCAAAGCTTGTTGATTTATTGGAACGTTCCATTTATAGGAGCCGCGAAGGGAGACATCCATGGACATTGCCTTGCCTGGCGAGGGTGGCCGCGGCACACCCTACGCCCTTGTCGGACAGCCGGTCCAGCCGGTGATCGGCGCGCGGTTTCCGCGCATCACCTATGCCGCCGCGCATGTCGTCGCCGATCCGCTGGGAATGACAGATCCATGGTCGCGGCCCGTTGTCGATTGGGACAGGACGATGGCGTTTCGTCATCATCTATGGCGGCTCGGCTTCCGCATCGCCGAGGCGATGGACACGTCGCAGCGCGGCATGGGTTTCGATTGGACGAATGCGCAGGAATTGATCCGCCGTTCAATCGCGGAGGCGCGGACCGTCGCTGGCGCCGATCTCGCCTCGGGTGCGGGAACCGACCATCTGGCTCCGTCGAGGGCCCGGGCTGTCGACGACGTGGTCGCCGCCTATGAGGAGCAGTTCGCCTTCATCGAAGGCCAGGGCGGCAAGGCGATCATGATGGCCAGCCGCGCGCTGGCGGCCGTGGCGAAGGGGCCGGACGATTACGCCCTGGTTTACGACCGCATATTGGGCCAGGCCTCCGGCAAGGTCATCCTGCACTGGCTGGGCGACATGTTCGATCCGGCCTTGAAAGGCTATTGGGGAAGTGACGATTTCGAGACCGCGCTCGATACGGTGATCGCCATCATGGAGCGCAATGCCGGCAAGGTCGAAGGCATCAAGATATCGCTGCTCGACGCCGGCAAGGAAGTGGCGCTCAGGAACCGGCTGCCGGACGGCGTGATGATGTTCACCGGCGACGACTTCAATTATCCCGAGCTGATCGCCGGAGACGGCAAGCGGCACTCGCATGCGCTGCTCGGCATTTTCGACGCGATCGCGCCGGCCGCCAATGCCGCGCTGGCGAAACTGGCTGACGGCGATCGTGCCGGCTACGACGCGCTGATGGCGCCGACCGTGCCGCTGTCACGAAAAATCTTCGAGGCGCCGACTGAATATTACAAGGCCGGCATTGTCTTCATGGCCTGGCTCAACGGCCACCAGGACCATTTTTCGATGGTCGGCGGCATGCAGTCGGCGCGCGGCATCCGCCATTATGCCGAAGTCTTTCGCCTCGCCGACCAGGCAGGGTTGCTGGCCGACCCCGACCTTGCCATTTCGCGGATGAAAAGCCTGTGTGCTGTCGCGGGGGTCTAAACGCGTTTCGCGATCGGATCACCCGTCGTCCATTTCCGGTAGCGCCAAGACAGGCGCGCCATGCTGCAAGGCCCGAATGTGTGGGTTGGATGGTGGGCGTGACAGGGATTGAACCTGTGACCCCTGCAATGTCAATGCAGTGCTCTCCCGCTGAGCTACACGCCCATCCGAAGCCGCGCATACACCATTTTTGGTCAGGCGCGTCAATAGCAGGAAAAGAGGAAAAACACGTCGTCCCGCCGCGGCCGTGGACCGACGCCGGCGGCTTGCGGAAGGCGGTTCAAGCCGCCTGCAGCATCTTCTCGACCTCGTTGACCAGATCGCGCAGGTGGAAGGGCTTGGACAGCACCTTGGCGTCTTTCGGCGCCTTGGAATCCGGGTTCAGCGCNGACCAGATCGCGCAGGTGGAAGGGCTTGGACAGCACCTTGGCGTCTTTCGGCGCCTTGGAATCCGGGTTCAGCGCGACGGCGGCAAAACCGGTGATGAACATTACCTTGAGGTCGGGATCGATCTCGGTGGCGCGCCGCGCCAGTTCGATGCCGTCCATCTCCGGCATGACGATGTCGGTCAGAAGCAGCGAGAACGGTTCCTCGCGCAGCCGCTCATAGGCACTGGCGCCGTTGTCGAAATCGCTGACCTGATAGCCGGCGCGCTCCAGCGCCTTGACGAGGAACCGGCGCATATCGTCGTCGTCTTCCGCCAGAAGAATGCGTGCCATGATATCCCGTCCGAATCACCCGCCCGAGACTGCCGTGGAGCAGGCCCGTTAACCATCCTGTATATGAGGAGGTGAGAGTAAACATCAAGTGAACGCGGACGCGCCTGACCCATATTTGCCCAGCGGCACGACCGCCGAAATGCTGGACATGCGGCCAGCAAGGTGGCAGTTTCATGCCATGATGCACTGGTGTTTTCGGGTTCGTTCAAATTGAAGACGGCAGCCGAGGATTTTTCGGTCTTTCCACCCTTCGAAATCCGGTCGGGCGCCGAGCAGCGCGTCCCCTTCCTGTTCAACTCGCCGCATAGCGGCCGCTACTATCCCGAACGCTTCCTTGCCATGGCAAGGCTCGATCGCAATGCCATCCGCCGCTCGGAGGATTGCTATGTCGACGAGTTGTTCGGCGGCGCCGTGGCGCTCGGCGCCCCGATGCTGGCGGCGAATTTCCCGCGCGCCTATCTTGACGTCAACCGCGAGCCCTGGGAACTCGACCCACGCATGTTCGCCGAGCCGGTGCCGTCCTTCTGCAACATCCGCTCCGCGCGCGTGGCCGGCGGCCTCGGCACCGTGCCGAAGCTGGTGGGCGAGGGGCTCGACATCTATTCGGGCCGCTTGCCACTCGCCGAGGCGGTTGCCCGCATCGAGGCCGTCTACAAGCCCTATCACGAAACGCTGAAACGGCTTTTGACCAAGACCCACGCCCGGTTCGGCTTTGCCGTGCTGATCGATTGCCATTCGATGCCGGCGAGCATCCGTGTCGGCGACAGCGGGCTGCGGCCGGATTTCATCATCGGCGACCGTTTCGGCATCTCGGCCACCGCGGCCCTGACCGAAACCGCGATCGGCCTATTGACCGCGATGGGCTATACGGTTGCCCACAACAAGCCTTATGCCGGCGGGTTCATCACCGAGCATTACGGCCGTCCGGCGCGTCATTTGCATGCGCTGCAGATCGAGGTCAATCGCGGGCTCTACATGAATGAGCGGACATTCGAGAAAGCCGCCGGCTTCGACGCGCTGGCCGACGATCTGACGCGGTTTTCAGCCGACCTGATGGCGATGCCGGACCATCATTTCATCGACCTGCCGCTGGCCGCGGAGTAAGGCCACGCCTTGTCTCATGCGTGCCACTGCCCAAGATTTTGTGTGCTTCTTTGGGCGGCCCGCTCCAGGAGCGGCCGTGAAAAAAAGACCGCATCGTTTGCACGATACGGTCGAAGTCTAGGGAGGAAACGCCCAAGGAGGGCATGGACAGGAAACCCTGTCCGAGATTGAGGGTATTGTGCAGCGCACAAATGTCAAGCGACGTTTAGGCTTTTTTAATTCAGAGTGATGTGGAAATTGCGTTTCGATGACGTTGGAGTGACATTCCGGCAACAGTCATCGCGGCGTATAAATCGATAAACAAGCTTGTCTTGGCGGCGAAGTCGCGGCAGGCCCGGCTCGGGCGCGCTGCAAAGCGGGAGAATCAGTTGGACATCAGCATCGATTTCATGCGCCGTATCGCGCAAGCGGCGGCGGCGGAGACCTTGCCGCGCTTCCGCGCCCAGGGCGCGGTCGCCAACAAGGAAAAAGGCAGCTTCGATCCGGTCACGGAGGCCGACCGCGAGGCCGAGCGCGCGATCCGGGCGCTGATATCGGCCGAGTATCCCGATCACGGCATCCTGGGCGAAGAACATGGCAGCGAGAACATCTCCAGCCGGCATGTCTGGGTGATCGATCCGATCGATGGCACGCGCGCCTTTATCTCCGGCCTGCCGGTGTGGGGGACGCTGGTCGGGCTGACGATCGATGGTGACGCGGTCGCCGGCATGATGGCGCAGCCCTTCACCGGCGAGCTGTTCTACGCCAACGCCTCTGGATCTCACTATGAGGGGCCGGGAGGGCCCCGCAAGCTGACGACCCGCAAGACGACGAAGCTGGCCGAGGCCACGTTGTTCACCACAACGCCGGCGCTGTTCAAGGGCGAAGCGCGCAATCGCTATGACGCGTTCGAGCGGCAAATCCAGCTCGCCCGCTATGGCGCCGATTGCTATGCCTTCGCCATGATCGCCTCGGGGAGCGTCGACATCGTCGCCGATCCCGGCTTGAAGCCCTACGACATCGTCGCGCTGATCCCGATCATCGAGAAGGCAGGCGGGGTCGTCACCACTTTCGATGGCGGGCCGGCGGAGAATGGCGGCGACGTGCTGGCGGCCGCGACACCGGAGCTTCATGCCGCCGCCATGGCTGCCCTGCGCGGCTGAGGTCACTTCCGGTCGGCGCGGGCTATGGAGCGCTGGAATTCCGCGGGGCGTATCCGTAGACCTGCTTGAACGCCGCCGACGTCTTTCTTCCTGACAATGGGGTTCAGCCATGCCGGCCTTGGAAGAGCCGCGGGCCTGTCAGGCTGTCGGGTCGTCCGAGCCGGGGACGAAGGCGTCGAAGGCGGCGAGGAATTGTTCGCGGTAGAGATCGGCTTCCTGCAGGATCTCGTGCTTGGCGCCGTCGATCATCAACAGCGAACCCAGCCTTAGATTTCTCGCATATGCCTCCACCGCCCTGGTCGAGACGACCTGGTCGGCGCCAGCGGCAATGATCAGCAGAGGCACCTGAATGCGGGCCATGAAGTCGGGGTCGCTAATGGCTGCCGACGCCTTCGCCGCTGCCTGCAGCCAGCGGATCGTCGGGCCGCCGAGCGCCATTTGGGGATATTCTTCATAAATGCGCGTGTTACGGCGATAGCGTTGCGGATCCGATGTCACCTTGTTGGCTTCGAAGGGCAGCGTGTGTCTCGGCCTTGGACCCCAGGCGGCATAGAGCCAGCCGAGCCCCAGGGCGCAGAAAAACGAACAGATCCGGCGCACCGTCCCTATCGAGACCGGCAGGTCGGGCAATGTCAGGAACGGCGCGATCAGCACCATGCGCCGCACGCGGTTCACCATCGACGGCGCGGCAAGCAGCGCGATCACAGCGCCGGCCGAATGGGCGAGGATATAGTACGGTCCGCGGCAGTCCGGCAGCACGATCTCTTCGAAGAACTGCTCCAGGTCAGCCGTATAGTCGCGGAACGACCTGACATAGCCACGCTGGCGATCGCGGATCAGCCTGTCGGAACCGCCCTGACCGCGCCAGTCTAGGATGGCGACACCAAAGCCGCGTGCGGCAAGGTCGCGGATGGTCTCGAAATATTTCTCGATGCACTCATTACGGCCGCCGAGCAGCACCACGGTGCCCCGCATCGGCCGCGCCACCGCCGCGAACAGGCCATAACGTATTTTCTTGCGGTCGCGCGTGGTGAAAAAGCCGCCCTTGGCGTTTTCCGGTCGCGGATTGCCCTCGG
This sequence comes from Mesorhizobium sp. LNHC229A00, assembly GCF_000502415.1. Taxonomy (NCBI): domain Bacteria; kingdom Pseudomonadati; phylum Pseudomonadota; class Alphaproteobacteria; order Hyphomicrobiales; family Phyllobacteriaceae; genus Mesorhizobium; species Mesorhizobium sp. LNHC229A00. The sequence continues at coordinate 463,643 of NZ_AYWQ01000002.1, read as the reverse complement.
TTTCGTGGAAGAGCGGAGTGTCGTGGAAAAGATCCGTCATTCGGCGCTTTGTGCTCGGCGTCCTTGCGCGCCAGTCGGTCGCGGCTGGCATCGTTACGGTGATAGACGCCAACACATCAAAAGCAAAGCAAATCCGGGTTATGGAGGACTGCGACGGGGAAGGCCGGAAGCGGCTTTGAGCGCGCTTCCGGCCCCTGTCGATCCGGGAGGAAGGGACGTTAACACCCGGTTCGGCCTCGTTGCGGCATCCCGGTAAATCCGGCGCCGCCAACCCTTGATCTTGAAAGCCACTTTAGGGCTGGCTGTCTGAACGGACGCCGAAGCACCGGTTCATCTGCCGTTCATCGAAGGTTGGCCGCCTCGTTCTTTTTTGCCGTCAAACGAAACTTGAAATGCTTTCGAGCGCTCCCCAGATGTGGGTTGCGGTCGCCAATGGGGCCGCTGGTCCTCCCGAAACGCCGCTCGCGGGTTTCGCACCGACCATACGCAAACCATGTTGCTCAACAGGAGAACACCTCATGCGTCACGTTGATTTTTCCCCGCTTTACCGTTCGACCGTCGGCTTCGACCGTCTCTTCACGATGCTGGATTCGCTTGCGCAGCCCGACGGCGCGCAGACCTATCCGCCCTATAACATCGAGCGCACCGGCGAGGATTCCTACCGGATTTCGATGGCCGTCGCTGGATTCTCGGACGAGGAAATCTCGATCGAAGCTCACCGTAACGTGCTGACCGTGAAGGGCGAGCGCAAGGACGAGGGCACCGGCGAGGGTTCCGAACTGCTCTATCGCGGCATTGCCTCCAGAGCCTTCGAGCGCCGCTTCCAGCTTGCCGATCACGTTGAAGTCGTCGGCGCCGCGCTGAAGAACGGCCTGCTCTTCGTCGACCTCAAGCGCAACATTCCCGAAGAGCTGAAGCCGCGCAAGATCGCGATCACCTCGGCTCCGGCCAAGGCCAAGCAGATCGAGGCCAAGACGGCAGCCTGACAGCCGAATAAAAATCCAAAGTCTCCTCCCGAGACGGAAGCGGCGCCGCGAGGCGCCGCTTTTTTGTCCGAAGTTTGATTGTTATCCGGCGATCAACTGGCCAAAGCGGTCGACTTCCTCAGTCGTCGTGGCAAAGCTGGTGACGAAGCGATAGAGCAGTTCGTCCTCGCCGATATGGCCGTCAAAACCATGCGGCCTGTGCCAGTCATAGAAGGCCGCGCCTGCCGCCTGCAGTCTGTCGGCTTCGGTTTTCTTAATCACCGCGAACACCTCATTAGCCTGCGGCAGCCAAGCGAGCTTGGCGGTGGCCGAATCCTCGATCGCCGCTGCGAGGCGCGCGGCCATGGCATTGGCATGCCTGGCGGTGTCGAGCCAAAGCCCGTCCTTGAAATAGGCTTCGAACTGCGCCGCGACGAAACGCGACTTCGAAAGCAGCTGTGCGGCACGCTTGCGCAGGAAGGCCAGTTCCTTGGCACGGTCGAGGTCGAACAGCACGATCGCCTCGGCGCACCAGCAACCATTCTTGGTACCGCCGAAGGACAGGACATCGACCCCGCGTTTCCAGGTCATTTCGGCCGGCGTGGTGTCGAGCGCGGCCAGCGCATTGGCAAAGCGGGCGCCATCCATGTGCAGGGGCACGGAATGCTGTTTGGCGATGGCCGAGATCGCGTCAATGTCGTCCAGACCATAGACGGTGCCGACCTCGGTCGACTGGGTGATCGAGACGGCCATCGGCCGGCCCCAATGGACGACCTCACTTGCGAAACGGCCGATCGCCCTGTCCAGATCGGGCGGATCGATCTTGCCCAGGGGACCGTCGACGGCGTGCAGCCGCGAGCCGCCGGAAAAATACTCCGGCGCGCCACATTCATCCTCGATGACATGCGATTCTCGGTGAGCGAAGGAAATGCCGCCCGGCTTGTTGAAGGTGGTCAACGACAGCGAATTGGCGGCGGTGCCGGTTGCCACGAAGAACACCGCGACCTCGCGTTCAAAAATTTCACTGAAGCGCTGATAAACCGTCTCGTCGAGGGCGCTGTCACCATAGGCGGTGGCAAAGCCACCGGCCGCGGCCGACAGGCCGGCAACGATATTGGGATGGGCGCCTGCCCAATTGTCGGAAGCGAAGAACATGTATCTGCCTGTGTTGGGGAATTCAGCCGGAGTTGACCGGTTTAACGCGCCGACCGCAAGGGCCAGGCGCCGGAAAACCGTTGAAGCCAGCCAACGTGGCGGCAAGCGTGGACGACTTAAGCTTACGTTTTTCGGGAACTCCGGGTAATTTTATGTCGCGGATGCTCCAAGTTTTTTGTGAATCGGTCTTGTGCGCGTTTACGAATTCTGCCATAAAAATTTAGGACAGTAGTGCTGTCTTATTTTGTCGCACAAAACAGGCCGGATTGGCGTAACATATTGGCCTCTCCGGCTGTTGTCGCGAGCGACAGGTGGACGGCCGGACGCTGGCCTGTACGATACCAGATGCGAAGCATGCGAAAAGCCGCATGGTTCGAAAAGGATTTCGCAAGACGTGCCGCGACGATCAGGGTGAGCCAAGCGCTTGCCGAGGCAAACCAGCGCCTGAAGGGCTGGAATGGAGGACAGGACAATGACGGAATTGACGCTCTCTGCGACGAACGGCCAGGCCGCGCAGACGAAAGCGGCTGCCGTCAAAAATACCTCCACCAAAAATCGCGCGACTGCCGGCGGCCTGACCGCCCAGGGCCTCTACGATCCGCGCAACGAGCATGACGCCTGCGGCGTCGGCTTCATCGTCAACATGAAGGGCGTGAAGTCGCATCAGATCGTCAAGGACGGGCTTGCCGTGCTCGAGAACCTGACGCATCGCGGCGCAGTCGGCGCCGATCCGCTGGTCGGCGATGGCGCCGGCGTGCTGGTACAGCTTCCGGATCTTTTTTTCCGTGAGGAGATGGCGGCCCAAGGTATCGAACTGCCACCGGTAGGCCAGTACGGCGTCGGACACTGGTTCATGCCGCAGGATGCGGCCCTTCGCGCACATATCGAAGAGATCGTCGCCGAATCGGCGCAGTCCGAGGGGCTGCCGCTGCTCGGTTTCCGTGACGTGCCGGTCGACAATTCGTCGCTATCGAAGGCGCCCGACATCGTCGCATCCGAGCCGTTCCACCGCCAGGTCTTCATCGGCCGTACGGCCGACATCACCGACGATGAGGAATACGAGGCAAGACTTTATCTGCTGCGCAAGGTCATATCGGGCCGCATCTACGCCGAGAACGACAACAAGGACATCGGCGCCTACTGCGTGTCGCTGTCGGCGCGCACCATCGTCTACAAGGGCATGTTCCTGGCTTATCAGGTCGGGGCCTACTACAAGGACCTCAAGGACCCGCGTTTTGAGACCGCGCTGATCCTCGTCCACCAGCGCTTCTCGACCAACACCTTCCCGTCGTGGAAGCTGGCGCATCCCTACCGCATGGTCGCCCATAATGGCGAGATCAACACGGTGCGCGGCAACAACAACTGGATGGCGGCGCGCCAGGCGTCGGTCGATTCCGAACTGTTCGGCAACAACATCTCGAAGCTCTGGCCGATCTCCTATGACGGCCAGTCCGATACCGCCTGCTTCGACAATGCGCTCGAGTTTCTGTTCCAGGGCGGCTACAGCCTCAGCCACGCCATGATGATGCTGATCCCGGAAGCGTGGGCCGGCAACAAGCTCATGGATGCCGATCGCAAGGCCTTCTACGAATACCACGCCGCGTTGATGGAGCCTTGGGACGGGCCGGCGGCGGTCGCCTTCACCGACGGACGCCAGATCGGCGCCACGCTGGACCGCAACGGCTTGCGCCCGGCACGCTACATCGTCACCGATGACGACCGCGTCATCATGGCTTCCGAGGCCGGCGTGCTGCCGGTGCCGGAGGAGAAGATCGTCCAGAAGTGGCGGCTGCAGCCCGGCCGCATGCTTTTGATCGACCTTGCCAAGGGCCGCATCGTCCCCGACGAGGAAATCAAGTCGGAGATCGCGACGAAGCATCCCTACAAGACCTGGCTCGCCAACACGCAGCTGATCCTCGAAGATCTGAAGCCGGTCGAGCCGCGCGAACTGCGCAGGGACGTCAGCCTGCTCGATCGCCAGCAGGCGTTCGGCTACACCCAGGAAGACACCAAGCTATTGATGTCGCCGATGGCGACCACCGGCCAGGAAGCCGTGGGCTCGATGGGCACCGACACGCCGATCTCGGCGATGTCGGACAAGTCGAAGCTGCTCTACACCTATTTCAAGCAGAATTTCGCCCAGGTCACCAACCCGCCGATCGACCCGATCCGCGAGGAGCTGGTGATGAGCCTGGTGTCGTTCATCGGGCCGCGACCGAACATCTTCGACCTGGTCGGCAATTCGCGCCGCAAGCGGCTCGAAGTGCGCCAGCCGATCCTGACCAATGGCGATCTCGAGAAGATCCGCTCGATCGGTCATACCGAGGACCGCTTCGACACCAAGACGATCGACATCACCTACGGGTCGAGCGAGGGTGCTGCCGGCATGCAGGGGGCCATCGACCGACTGTGCGAGCGGGCGGAGGCGGCAGTCGCCGGCGGCTACAACATCATCATCCTGTCCGATCGCCAGCTCGGACCGGACCGCATCGCCATTCCGGCGTTGCTGGCGACGGCCGCCGTGCACCACCATCTGATTCGCAAGGGGCTGCGCACCGCGGTCGGCCTGGTCGTCGAATCGGGCGAGCCGCGCGAGGTGCATCATTTCTGCTGCCTTGCCGGCTACGGCGCGGAAGCGATCAATCCCTATCTCGCCTTCGACACCTTGCTCGACATGCACAAGCGCGGCGAACTGCCCGAGGAGGTCGACGCCTACGAAGTGGTGTCGCGCTACATCAAGTCGATCGGCAAGGGCATCCTCAAGGTGATGTCCAAGATGGGCATCTCGACCTATCAGTCCTATTGCGGCGCGCAGATCTTCGATGCCATCGGGCTGAAGACCGATTTCGTGCAGCAATACTTCACCGGCACCGCGACACTGATCGAAGGCGTCGGACTGGATGAGGTCGCAGGCGAAACCGTCAGCCGTCACACGGACGGTTTCGGCAGTGATCCGGTGCTGCGCAATAGCCTCGAGGTCGGCGGCGAATATCTGTTCCGCATGCGCGGCGAGGCGCATATGTGGTCGCCCGACGCGGTCGCCACATTGCAGCACGCCGTGCGCCAGGGATCGTGGGAGACGTTCAAGGACTATTCGGCGCAGATCGACAGCGAGACGGCCCGCGCCCAGACCATACGCGGCCTGTTCAAGATCAAGCTGGCGGATGAGACCGGCCGCACCAAGGTCGCACTCGACGACGTCATGCCGGCGGCCGACATCGTCAAGCGCTTCTCGACCGGGGCGATGTCGTTCGGCTCGATTTCCAGGGAAGCGCACACCACGCTGGCGCGCGCCATGAACCAGATCGGCGGCAAGTCGAACACTGGCGAGGGTGGCGAAGAGGCTGATCGCTATCTGCCGCTGCCAGGTGGCGGCAAGAACCCCGAACGTTCGGCGATCAAGCAGGTCGCATCGGGACGGTTCGGCGTGACCGCGGAATATCTCGTCAACTCCGACATGATGCAGATCAAGGTCGCGCAAGGCGCCAAGCCTGGCGAGGGCGGCCAGTTGCCCGGCCACAAGGTCGACGCAACCATCGCCAAGGTTCGGCATTCGACGCCGGGCGTCGGCCTGATCTCGCCGCCGCCGCACCACGACATCTATTCGATCGAGGATCTGGCGCAGCTGATCTACGATCTGAAGAACGTCAATCCGGCGGCCGACGTCTCGGTCAAGCTGGTGTCGGAGGTTGGTGTAGGCACTGTCGCGGCCGGCGTTGCAAAGGCGCGCGCCGACCACATCACCATCTCTGGCTATGATGGCGGCACCGGTGCGTCGCCGCTGACCTCGCTCAAGCATGCCGGCAGCCCGTGGGAAATGGGTCTTGCCGAAACGCACCAGACGCTGGTGCTGAACGGCCTGCGCTCGCGCGTGGCGCTGCAGGTCGACGGCGGTCTGCGCACCGGCCGCGACGTCATCATCGGCGCGCTGCTCGGCGCCGACGAGTTCGGCTTTTCGACCGCGCCTTTGATCGCGGCCGGCTGCATCATGATGCGCAAATGCCATCTCAACACCTGCCCGGTCGGCGTCGCGACGCAGGATCCGGTGCTGCGCAAGCGCTTCAAGGGCACGCCCGAGCACGTCATCAACTTCTTCTTCTACGTGGCGGAAGAGGTGCGGGCGCTGCTCGCCGAAATGGGCTTCACGCATATCGACCAGATCATCGGCGACGCCGACCTTCTGGAAAAGCGCGACGTGATCCAGCACTGGAAGGCGCGCGGCCTCGATTTCTCGAAGATGTTCTACAAGCCCGATGCGCCGCATGACGCGGTGCATTGGACCGAACGGCAGAAGCATCCGATCGACGAGGTGCTCGACCGCAAGCTGATCGAACTGGCCAAGCCCGCGCTGGAGACCAAGCAACCGGTCAAGATCGAGGTCGACATCCGCAATGTCGACCGTTCGACGGGCGCCATGCTGTCGGGCGAGGTCGCCAAGCGCTTCAAGCACAAGGGCCTGCGCGAGGACACGATCCAGGTAAAACTCACCGGCACGGCCGGCCAGTCCTTCGCCGCCTTCCTGGCACGTGGCATCTCGTTCGAACTCGTCGGCGCCGCCAATGACTATGTCGGCAAGGGCCTGTCGGGCGGGCGCATCGTCATCCGGCCACCGGAAGAGGCAAGGATCGTCGCGGCCGACTCCATCATCGTCGGCAATACGGTGCTCTATGGCGCGACCGAGGGCGAGGCCTATTTCGCCGGCGTTGCCGGCGAGCGCTTCGCGGTGCGCAATTCGGGCGTGGCCGCCGTCGTCGAGGGCGTCGGCGACCATGGCTGCGAATACATGACGGGCGGCGTCGTCGTCGTCATTGGCAAAACCGGCCGCAACTTTGCCGCCGGCATGTCGGGCGGTGTCGCCTATGTGCTGGACGAAGCAGGTGATTTCGCCGAGCGCTGCAACATGGCCATGGTCGAGTTGGAGCCAGTCCCGGAAGAAGATGATCTGATGGAAAAGCTGCTGCACCATGGCGGCGATCTCGACCACAAGGGCCGCGTCGACGTGTCCGGCGATATGACCAGTCATGACGAAGAACGGCTCTACCAGCTGATCTCGAACCACGTGCACTACACGGGTTCGGTGCGCGGCCGCGAGATACTCGACGACTGGACGATTTTCCGGCCGAAATTCCGCAAGATCATGCCGGTCGAATACCGCCGCGCGCTGATCGAGATGGAACGCATGCGCATGGGCGTCGCGGCCGAATAGATTTGAGAATTGCCGGGGAGCCCAGGCTTCCCGGCCCCCTTCATCGACTGTTTGACCTCGGGCTCAAGGTTGCCACGGCTGCCTCAAGAGGTTAACGGGTGCGGCGAAAACCGCACCATCTGGACAGCAGGAACTGGACTATGGGCAAGGTAACAGGCTTTCTCGAAATCGACCGGCAGGTGCACAAGTACCAGCCGGCCTCCGACCGCATCCGGCATTTCCGTGAATTCACGCTGCCGATGTCGGACAAGGAGGTCGAGAAACAGGCCGCGCGCTGCATGGATTGCGGCATTCCGTTCTGCCATGGGCCAACGGGCTGCCCGATCCATAACCAGATCCCCGACTGGAACGACCTCGTCTACAACAGGGACTGGGACAACGCGATCCGCAACTTGCACTCGACCAACAATTTCCCGGAGTTCACCGGCCGCATCTGCCCCGCGCCTTGCGAGGAAGCCTGCACGCTGAACCTCGAGGACATTCCGGTCGCCATCAAGACGGTGGAGCAGGCGATCGCGGACAAGGCTTACGAGACCGGCCATATCAGGCCCTATCCGCCGGAGAAGAAGACCGGCAAGCGGGTCGCCATCATCGGCTCCGGCCCGGCCGGCATGGCGGCCGCCCAGCAGCTTGGCCGCGCCGGTCACGACGTCCACGTCTATGAGCGCGAGAGCCGCCCCGGCGGGTTGATGCGCTACGGCATTCCCGACTTTAAAATCGAGAAGCAATATATCGACCGGCGCATCGAACAGATGCAGGGCGAGGGCGTCACCTTCCATTGCGGCGTCAATGTCGGCGTCGACAAGCCCGTGGCTGAACTCCTCGCCGAATATGACGCCGTGCTCTATTGCGGCGGTTCGGAAACGCCGCGCGCTGCCGGCATTCCCGGCGACGATCTTGGCGGCGTGCATGACGCGATGCCCTATCTGGTGCAGCAGAACCGCCGCGTCGGCGGCGAGCCGATCCAGTCGGTGGCATGGCCGTCGCATCCAATCATCGCCGGTGGCCAGCATGTCGTCGTCGTCGGTGGCGGCGACACCGCGTCCGACTGCGTCGGCACCGCCTTCCGCCAGGGCGCGGTGCGCGTCACCCAGCTCGACATCCGTCCGCAGCCGCCCGAGAAGGAAGACAAGCTCTCCGTCTGGCCCTACTGGGCGACCAAGATGCGCACCTCGTCCTCGCAGGCCGAGGGCGCCGAACGCGAATTCCAGGTGGCGACGCTCGAATTCATTGGCGAGGAAGGCCAGCTTACGGGCGTGAAGTGCTGCGAGGTCGACGACAAGCGCAAGCCGATCGCCGGCACCGAATTCGTCATCCGCGCGGATCTCGCCTTTATCGCCATCGGCTTTGCCGGCCCGGCGGTGGCGGGCGTTGCGGCGGAACTCGAGGGTGAAATGAAGATCACCACCGACAGCCGCCGTTCCAGGAATGTCGAAGCCAATGACCGCGACTACAGTACGAGCGTCGACCGGCTCTACGCGGCGGGCGACGTTCGCCGCGGCCAGTCGCTGGTCGTCTGGGCGATCCGCGAAGGTCGCCAGGCGGCACGCTCGATAGACGAGGCGCTGATGGGGACGACCGTCCTGCCGCGCTAAGGGCTGATCGCCGTGGTGGTGTCGGACGCTGCCGCCGTCGCCGGACTTGCCTTGGGCGGCTGGGAAAAGTCGTCGGCGCGACCTGGGGAAGCCTCCGGCGCCTTGCCCTCGATCACCAGCCTTTCGCCAGGAAGAGCCGGATTGGCCTTCGGCGGCGGGGCGGCGCCGAGCAATTCTGTGCCGCCGTCGAGCGCGGGATCGCTGAGCAGCATGGGTTGGGTGCGATCGATGACGATAGGCGCTGCCGCCGGAGCGGGGGTCTCGACCGGTGCGCCCGCCGGCGCCGTCGTCGGTGCCACGCTTCCCGGCGCGGCCAGTCCAAGGATCTTAAGCAGTGGCTTTTCGGTATAGAAGGCGAGCTTGCGCTTGCCGGCTTTGGACACGTTGATGCCGTCATCGGCGCGCAGTCGCACCGGCTGGCCGTTCATGTCGGGGCCAGAGGTGACGAAGGCGCCGTTCTCGTCGACGAAGCCGTCCCAGACATCGACGAATTCGCCGCCGTGGCTTTCGGCCGCCTTGTGGTAGATGTCGTTGAAGGCCAGCATGTCGGAGGTCATCTTCGGCACCCGGAAGGCCGGCATGCCGACCCACAGGAAAGGCACCTTGGCGGTGGCGATTGCCTTGCCGAGCTCATCGGTGCGGCGCTCGTATTCCTTGATCCAGTTTTCGGAGCGGGGCTGTTCGCGCACGTCGCCGACCTTCATTTGCTGGCGGTCGTTCGAACCCAGCATGACGACCACCGCGGCGGGTTTTTCGGTGTCGATCAGCGATTTGATCTGTTCGGGCCAGTTGTAGAAATCATCGCGCACGAAGCCTGACGAGCCATTGCTGCGGACAACGATCCTGACGCCGGTATTCTCGGCGAAGGCTTCGTCCAGCCCCTCGGCGAGGCCAGCCGCCATGAAGTCGCCGACCACCAGGACTGTGCGGGCGTCCGGCGCTTTTTCGACCACGGGCGCTGCCGGCTCCTCGGTAAGGCGAGGCGCACGAGGTTTCTTCTTCGGCTTAGGTTTCGCCTTCTGGATGTCCTGCGGCGCCTCGACCCGCTCGCCGCGGCGCGGAAACAGAAGGTCGCGCAAAGACCAGCCCCGGCTCTGCTGCGGCTGTTCTTGCGCCATGGCTGGGGCATGGACGGCTCCGGCCACGGCAATGGCGAGCACGGCGATGGCCAGGATCAGCACCGGCATGCGACGAACAAACGTCCCGACGCGCGTATGCCAAACCAATCGCTCCCTCCCTACTCAACTTCGTCAGGCTCTATTTCTGCCTGAGCCATTTCAGCACTTCCAAGCTCGGATAGCCATCCTGGGTCAAGCCAACCTTGGCCTGATAAGCCATGATGGCGGTCTTCGAGCCGTCGCCGATCTTGCCGTCGAATTTGCCGTCATAAAGGCCGTGCTGGGAAAGCCGCTTCTGCAACTCCTGCCGTTCCTCGAAGCTGAGCTTGGTAAAAGGCCGGTTCCAATCCTGGACCAGGCCGCTGCCGCCGGCGATCTCATCGGCAAGCAGACCGACGGCGAGCGCGTATTTGTCGGCATTGTTGTAGGCCTTGATGACCGAAAAATTCCTGACCATCAGGAAGGCCGGCCCGCCACGACCGTCCGGCACTTTCAGCGTCGCCTTGTCGGTGAGGTTCTTGAACGGCTTGCCGCTGGCGCGGCCCACGCCGAGCGCCTGCCATTGCGCCAGCGTCTTCGACCCGGCGGGAAGTTTGCCGGCCGGCAAGGTGACTTCGTAGCCCCAGGTCTTGCCGGCCTGCCAGCCATTCTTCTTGAGCAAATTGGCTGATGTCGCCAGCGCATCGGGGACGGAATTCCAGATGTCGCGCTTGCCATTGCCGTCCATGTCGACGGCATAATGCTGGTAACTGGTCGGGATGAACTGGGTCTGGCCCATGGCGCCCGCCCAGGAGCCCATCAGGTGGCTCTCGTCGATATCGCCGGTTTGCAGGATCTTCAGCGCCGCGACCAGCTGGGTGCGGGCGTATTTCGACCGTTTCGCGTCGCCATAACCCAAAGTCGCCAGCGAACGGATGACGTTGCGCATGATGTCGTCGCGCTTGAGAATTTCGCCATAGTTCGATTCCATCGACCAGATGGCCAGGAGAACGTAGCGGTCGACGCCGAATCTTGCCTCGATCTTGTCCAGCCAAGGCTTCCATTTCTTCGCCATCTGCCGTCCGACGGCGACGGACTGGTCATGGACGCGGTTGTCGAAATAATCCCAGGCAGGCGCGGTGAATTCGGGCTGGGTGCGGGCCTTCTCCAGTACCACCGGATCGGGCTCGTTGATGCCCCGGAAAGCCTGGTCGTAGACGGCGCCGGAAACGCCACCCGCCACGGCGGTGGCACGGAAGCCCGCGACCCATTGCCGGAAACCGGCGTCGGCGAAGGCCGGCCCGGTGGGGACAAGCAAAGCGAGCGAAAGGCTGGCCGCCGTCATGACGCTGGCGAAACGTTTTGCGGCATTGCGAACGGACATCTTTTCCTCCTTCTCTGTCCTAGGAAAGACCATTCATCGCCGAACCGGGTTAGGAATTAGTTTACCATAGGCGTCGNCTGGAACGAAAAGACACCTCGATGCTTTAACCGGTGGGAGTTTCCCTCAGCCGCCCCACTAATCTTCAATCCCGGCGCGAAAATGTCGGGGGACGGGGATTGCGGAGCTGGCCAGCAAACGGATAATTGAAAGTATGAAGAGAGTTCGCAAGGCAGTTTTCCCGGTCGCCGGTCTCGGTACGCGGTTTCTCCCGGCCACCAAGGCTGTTCCCAAGGAGATGCTGACCGTCGTCGACAGGCCAGTCATCCAGTATGTCGTCGATGAGGCGCGCGAGGCTGGCATCGAGCATTTCATCTTCGTCACGGGCCGCAACAAGGCGGTCATCGAGGACCATTTCGATATCCAGTTCGAACTCTATGACACGCTGGCACAGCGCGGCAAGGACGAGCAGCTTGCCCGGCTGCAGCGGCTGCAGCCGGCACCGGGACAGACCAGCTTCACCCGCCAGCAGGTGCCGATGGGTCTTGGCCATGCGGTCTGGTGCGCGCGCGAACTGGTCGGCGACGAGCCGTTCGCCCTGTTATTGCCCGACATGATCATGCAGTCGGAAAAGAGCTGCACGAAGGCGATGGTCGAGCTCTACGAGGAGACCGGCAACAACATCATCGCCGTGCAGGAATGCGACCCGGCGGAGGCTCATAAATACGGCATCGTCGGACGCGGCGAAGACACGCATCACGGCTTCCGCATCACCGAAATGGTCGAGAAGCCGAAGTCGGGTACCGCGCCGTCCAATCTATACATCAACGGCCGCTACATCCTGCAGCCCGAGATCTTTGGAATTCTGGAAGGCCAGGAAAAGGGCGCCGGGAACGAGATCCAGCTCACCGACGCGATGCTGAAGCTGGAGAAGCAGCAGGCCTTCTACGGCTACCATTATAAGGGCCGCACCTTTGATTGCGGTTCGCCGGAAGGTTTCGTCGAGGCCAATGTCGCTTTCGCGCTGTGGCGCAGCGACATGAACCAGAGCATGGCCGGCGTCATCCGCACGCTGCTCGACGAGATGAAGCCATCAGAACGGCGCGGGGCAGCCTTTTAGAGTATGCCGATATTCAGGTGATGCCGGCCTGCGAATGGCCGCTCGTACGATTCCCAGTTCTACTGCGTCGCAGTACAACTGTGCTCACGTACTCAAAGTACGCTCCGCTCCGGTTCTCGGTATCAGCCATTCTCGACTCGGCCTGACCTGAACCTCGACATGCCTTGGCGCACGCCTTCAACGCTGCACTTTCACCCCGACGAAGATGCTGTTGGCGGTGTAGTCGCGGCCGGGCAGATTGCTGGTCAGCTTTTCGGTCCTTACCCGGCTGGTGAGGCCCGCATAGCGGTTCAGCCACCAGGTCAGCCCGGCCTCGGCGCTCAAGATCCTGTCGTGGCCGTCAATGCCGACATAGTCGCGCCAATCCAGGCCCAAGGCCGCATTCGCGGTAAGATCGGATCGGATCACGCGCTCGCCCGTCAAGCGTCCGGAGTAGAGGATGTCGCCGCTTTCGCCCGATGTGGTCGTGGTCTCGACGGTGGTCTTGCCGGTCAAGCCGATAGTGGTGNTCGCGCCAATCCAGGCCCAAGGCCGCATTCGCGGTAAGATCGGATCGGATCACGCGCTCGCCCGTCAAGCGTCCGGAGTAGAGGATATCGCCGCTTTCGCCCGATGTGGTCGTGGTCTCGACGGTGGTCTTGCCGGTCAAGCCGATAGTGGTGCCGCGCTGCGGCGACCATTTGAGGTCGGCATTGAGAGTGGCCCCCGAAATCGCTTCCAGGCTGTTATCGTCGATCGCCTCCCTGAGCCAACCGGCCGAGAATTCGCCCGACAGCTTCTCACCCAGTTCGAGTTGAAGGCCGGCGCGGGCGCCAAGACGCGTCGAGGAGCGCTCGAAGCCTTCATTGTCGATGCGCTGGTCGTACGCCCGGCGGCCGACCTCGATCTCGGTGAAGGGCGTGAGCGCCGGGGAAATCTCGTAGCCGGTGCGCAAGGTTGCAGTGTAGAGCGTGTTGTCCTGATCTTTCTGCGACAGCGAAGTGCCGTCAGAGAGCTTGGCGTCACCGTAGAAGTCGTGCGAGACCGCCCCGGTCAACGTGTACTGCATCTTGCCGACGGCCTTTTCGACGCCGATGCTGCCGTCGATGGTCTGCCGCAGCGGCTGGGTACTGACGCCGGCGATGGCATCGGGCGAGGACGCGGATTCCGGCACGGCTTCGTAGCCGAGCTTGGCGATGGCGCGCAATTCATGGTCGAGGTCGACATCGAGCTGGCCTTCGATGCGGCCTTGGGCATCGTGAACCGGGTAGCCCGACACGGTTTCACGGAAAATTCCGTAGCCGTCGATGGTCGCGGAGTTTTCACGCCAGTCGGAAGCGGCGGTAAAGCGCAGCGCCGTCTCGGACAGCAGAGCCGATGTGCCCACACTGCTCGAATCGCCGTTCGTCGTCGCCGTCAGCCCCTGTTCGATGGTCGGCCGGATGATGAAGGAGCCCCATTTGACGCCGGTGGCNGCGAACGGATCGTCCTCGGGTTTCTTGTTCAGGCCCTCGATTGCAGCCGTGCGCTCGGCGCCAGCGTCGAGTTTCTGCTTGTCCACACTGTCGATGGTGAGTGCACGGCGATTGGCCGCTTCCTGATCCGCCGCGTTATCGCCGGTGTCGTCCGTCGCGGCCGTCGTGGCGGTGGTGGTTGGGTCCGTAGCCGCCGTGGTGCTCTTTTTCTTCTTCTTTCTGTCGGCGACCTTGTCCTTTGCCTTGTCGGCCGCATTCTGCCTGGCGGCCGAAGCGCGGCGTGGCTTGGGTGGCGTGGGTGCGTCGGCGGAGGCGTCGTCGCTGGCCTGGGGCGGGTCGAAGACGCTGGTGGTCGAGTTCGCGGCGTCCGCGTCGTCAGGAACGGCGCCGGCGCTGGCCGGCAGATACGTTCGCGCCGGCGCATTGTCCTGCGCGGCAGCGTTGGCCGCCGCTTGCTGGGCAAGAACCAGGTTTCTCGCCTTGCGCTGCTGGTCGGACAGGATCGCCGATTCCGACACTTCTCCGCGCAGTTCCGTTTCCTGGGCATGGAGTGGCGCAGGGCGCAGCAAGGCAAGGACGCTGGTCGCCAGCAGCAAGGCGCAGATCGCGTTGCCCTGTCGCCCTCTCAATTTTTCTGGCTGGACCCCGGACATCGCCACCACTGCTTGCGCGGCGCACGCGCGCCATACTTACCGAACCGTAAATGGGGATGGTTAACGGAGGGTTGAGGCCGCGCGCGCCACTGGCTCCAAACGCGTATTTCCGCGGGCGACAATGCGGGTCCGCATCCTGCCTTCTATTTTGATCCTTGTCGTCGTCCCCGACGACCGCGCACATCCGGCCGTCATGCAGAGGCCATTTCCGTTGGACAGGCGGGCGGCAAAGCGCTAATCGCATCATCCATGCATGCGAGCTCTCTCGATAAGAAGCCTCTGGACAGGCAAGCGTCGATCGAATCGGCTCTGAGAACGGTAACAACCGAACAGNTCTCTCGATAAGAAGCCTCTGGACAGGCAAGCGTCGATCGAATCGGCTCTGAGAACGGTAACAACCGAACAGGCGGGGATTGCGGCCCTTGCCGAGGCGCTTGAGAACGGACTGGCGGCACCCTTTGCCCAGGCCGTCGAGATGATCTCGAAGATCGAGGGCCGGCTCATCGTCACCGGTGTCGGCAAAAGCGGCCATATCGGTTCGAAGATCGCCGCGACGCTGGCCTCGACCGGCACGCCGGCCTTCTTCGTCCATCCCGTCGAGGCCAATCATGGCGATCTCGGCATGATCGCCAGGGACGACGCCATCATCGCGATCTCGTGGTCGGGCGAGAGCAAGGAGATGATGGGCATCGTCGCCTATTCCAGGCGCTTCTCCATTCCGCTCATTGCCATCACCTCCGGCGAAACCTCGGCGCTGGCGCGCGCGGCCGACGTCGTGCTGCTTTTGCCGCGCACCCCGGAAGCCTGCCCGCATGGCCTGGCGCCGACGACGTCGACGCTGCTGCAACTGGTCATCGGCGATGCACTGGCGATAGCGCTGCTCGAGGCGCGCGGCTTCACGCCGGACCATTTCCGCACCTTCCATCCCGGCGGCCAGCTCGGCGCCAACCTGACCATGGTCTCCGAGATCATGCGTGTCGGCGAGCAGATGCCGCTGGCTTCGCTCGGCACCAAGATGCCGGAAGCGGTGATGACACTGTCGCAGAAGAAGGTCGGCTGCGTGCTGATCGTCGACGCTAAAGGCGAACTGGCCGGGATCATCACCGACGGCGATGTCGCGCGTAACCTGCACCGCAACCTGGCCGACGTCATCGTCGACGAGGTGATGACCCGCACACCCAAGACCGTCGACCCGCAGACGCTTGCAGGCACTGCGATCGCGCTGCTCAACGAGTACAATGTCGGTGCGCTGGTGGTGACCAGGAACAACATGCCGCTGGGCGTGGTGCATTTTCACGACCTGCTGCGCATCGGCGCTGCCTAAGGTATTGATCTTCAGGTGGGGCCGACCTGCGAACGAAGGCTTTCTGCGCTTCCGGCCTGCGCGGGCCGAAGCACTCATGAAGGATCGTGGTAGCGAAGGCTTCGGCCGGCGTAGCCCGGTGCTCAGGGACTCAATGTCCGCCCGCTCGTCGCAAGAGCGACCCCGAAATGCATCATTCTAGCCTCGGCCTGACCTGAATCTCAACGCCTTGTGCGCTTGCGCCATCAGGAGGCTCGGACCTGTTCCACCGTCAGTTCCAGGTCCGTGTCCGCAGCGCTTGTCACACGCACCTGAGTGCCGGCGGGCAGATCGGGGCCGGAGACACGCCACAGCGTGTCGCCTAGCTTGATGCGGCCACGGCCGTCGCGGATCGGTTCGGCGAGCGTCGCCATCCTGCCGACCATCTGGGCGCCACGGCGATTGAGCAGCGGCTGATCGGTTGGCTGGTCGTGTCCGCCCATGAGTTTCTTGCCGACAAAGGCTGAAAGCAGCGACAGCACGAGGAATAGCAACACCTGGACCTGCCATGTCCAGATAGCGACATCCCAGATCAGCAGCGNCAGCGACAGCACGAGGAATAGCAACACCTGGACCTGCCATGTCCAGATAGCGACATCCCAGATCAGCAGCGACACCGCGCCGACGATCAGAGCGGCGATCCCGATCCAAAGCATGAAGAAACCCGGTGCGATGACCTCTACCACCAGGAGCACGAAGCCCAGAACCATCCAGTTCCACGGCCCGAGTTCAGAAACGATGCGGTCGATCATGAGAGTGGCCTATCTCAGTTGTCGGAGGGCCTGACGACAGGCGGACGTGCTGCCTGCCTTTGCGCGCCGGTCGTGCCTTCGCTGCGAAAGACTTCCTTGGCGATTTCGCCGATACCGCCGAGTGAGCCGATCAGCGACGACGCCTCGAAGGGCATCAGCACGATCTTGCTGTTGGTGGCGGTGCCGATCTTGCCCAGCGCTTCGGTATATTTCTGGGCGACGAAGTAGTTCAGTGCCTGGACGTCGCCCTTGGAGATCGCTTCCGACACCACCTGGGTGGCGCGGGCTTCCGCCTCGGCGGAGCGTTCGCGCGCCTCGGCGTCGCGGAAGGCGGCTTCCTTGCGGCCCTCGGCTTCGAGGATCTGCGACTGCTTGAGGCCTTCGGCGGCCAGGATCTGCGCGCGCTTGTTGCGCTCGGCGGTCATCTGGCGGCCCATCGATTCGATCAGGTTGGCGGGCGGGTTGATGTCCTTGATCTCGACGCGGGTGATCTTGATGCCCCACGGATGCGCGGCCTCGTCGACGACGCGCAGCAAGCGCTCGTTGATGGCGTCGCGGTTCGACAACAGCTCATCGAGGTCCATCGAACCCATGACGGTACGGATGTTGGTCATCGTCAGGTTGAGGATGGCGTTCTGCAGGCCGGCAACCTGATAGGCGGCCTGTGCCGCATTGAGGATCTGGTAGAAAGCGATGCCGTCGACACCGACAATGGCATTGTCGCGGGTGATGATCTCCTGGCTCGGAACGTCGAGCACCTGTTCCATCATGTTCATCTTGGCGCCGATGCGATCGACGAACGGAAAGATGAGGTTCAGGCCGGGGCTCAGTGTCTTGGTGTAACGACCAAAGCGTTCGACGGTATAGTTGTATCCTTGTGGGATTGTCTTGATGCCCTTGAACAGCACCAGTACGACAAGCGCCACCAGAACAACGACCGCAATATCGAAACCACTGAAATCCATCTGGCCCTCCCTCAGAAGCAGGCCGCGCGAGCCATTCCCGCGCAACCGGCTTCACCAAAGACTTAAGTGTGTTTCAGGAGCGTTACAATCAGGTGATGAGGGATTGTTTGTGGGTATGCACTCAGCGGTTGAAGGCAAACATGCTTGCATCCGTGTCTTCAAGCCCGTCGATCGAAGCCGAGACGATCTCGGCGGCGATCCGCGAGAAGGTGATGCCGTTGCCGCCATAACCCATCACGGCGTGGATGCGCGGGTGCCTGGGAAGAGCGCCGATGTAGGGAAGGCCGGTGGTCGTGGTGCCGAAGGAGCCGGTCCAGGCAAATTCGGGCCTGACGTCGAGGTGCGGAAACATCAGGTCGAGTTTTGCGGCAATGCAGGCGCTCTTGTCGGCGATCAGTTTATCGCGCCGCGTCTCGTCGAGGAATTCCTCGTCCTCGCCGCCGCAGATGACCCGGCCATCGGCGGTTGCCCTGACATAGAGGTAGGGATCCGACGCCTCCCAGATGAACGCCGCGCCCGGCCAGAGCTTCCGTGGTTGTGGACATGTCGCAATCGCCCATGTCGAGATGACCCGGTGAGCGGCCGCCGGCACGATGTCGATCAGCTCGTAACCGGTGGCCAGGACAACATGCCGTGCCGTGATGGTGGGCCCGCCCGTGGTTGCCACGACCACCTCATCGGCGCTGCCCTCGATCGCCGTCGCTTCTACGGGAGCGTAAAAGCGTGCCTTGCGCTCCAGCGCCTTGAGCAGCAGCCCTGCCGTCAGCTTGCGCGGGTCGAGCGCGATGTTGCCATGGCTCAGGATNCGTGGTTGCCACGACCACCTCATCGGCGCTGCCCTCGATCGCCGTCGCTTCTACGGGAGCGTAAAAGCGTGCCTGGCGCTCCAGCGCCTTGAGCAGCAGCCCTGCCGTCAGCTTGCGCGGGTCGAGCGCGATGTTGCCATGGCTCAGGATGGCGCCACCGCGGTCGATGCCGAATGCTTCCGCCAGTGGCGCCGATGTAAGATAGGTCGCGCCGATGCCGGCCATCTGCCGCGCCTCGGCTTCCTCCCGGAGTTCCGATGGGCCGAGCACGGTGCCAGCCAGATAGAGCGATTGGGTGCGGCTCATGCCGCAGTTGATACCGAGTTCGGCGATGCGGGCGGCAAGATTGGAAACGGCCAGCCGCGAGCGTCGCCAGGCCTGCCGTGCCTGGCTCTTGCCGATCATCCCCGAGAGCGTTGAAAGCGGCTGGTCGATCTCGAATTGCACAAGCGCGGTGGTTGCCGCCGTCGATCCTTTCAGCGGCCCACGCCGGTCGATGCAGATCACCGCGTGAGCGTCGGCTGTCAGCGCCTCGGCCATCATGGCGCCGCTGATGCCCATGCCGACGATCAGCACATCGGTCTTGACGTCCCGGGTCAAACTGCCAGTCGGCACCGCGGGCGCCCGATAGGCGGACCAGACGGGCCGGCCAGTGCTGAGGTCAAGTTTGCGGAGCATCGGATTCCCCGGAGGCGCTGCTCAACGCTCCGGAGCTGGTGTTGTTCCGGTGTCAGGCCCAGCCAGACAGTTCGCGCCGTACCATCGCTTCGATCACCGCCATGCCTTCCGGGCTGTCGTTGAGGCATGGTATGTGGGCGAAGTTCTTGCCGCCGGCGTGGTGGAAGGTCTCGGCCGCTTCGCGGCCAATCTCATCCAGTGTTTCGATGCAGTCGACGGAAAACCCCGGATTGACGATGGCGATCGACTTGACACCGTCCTTGGCCAGTTTCTCCACGGTCTTGTCGGTGTAGGGCTGCAGCCATTCTTGCGCCCCGAAGCGTGATTGGAAGGTGGTGATCAGTTTTCTTTCGTCCCAGCCGAGCCTGTCGCGCAGCAGCCGCGTCGTCTTCAGGCAATGGCAATGATAGGGATCGCCCTTCTCGAAATAGGGTTTTGGAATGCCGTGATAGGAGGCGATGATCACCTCCGGCTGGAAATCCAGGGTCGCCAGGTGCCGTTCGATCGAATTGGCCAGCGCCTCGATGTAGACAGGTTCATCATAATAGGGCGGCACGCCGCGGACGGCAGGTGCTGCCCGCATCTTCATCAAGGCGCGAAACAGCTGGTCGTTTGCGGTGGCGGTCGTCGTCGCCGAATATTGCGGATAGAGCGGGAACGAAAGGATGCGGTCGCAGCCTTGCGCGACCAGCCTTTCGGCGACGCTCGACGTCGAAGGGTTGCCGTAGCGCATCGCCCAGTCGACGACCACGTTGGGCAGATCGCGTAGTGCCTCGGCCAGTTTTTCGCCTTGTGCGCGGGTATAGGTTCGCAAAGGCGACTCGTTCTTCTCCCGATTCCAGATCCTGGCGTAGTTGGCGCCCGACTTCTTCGGTCGCGTGGTCAGCACGAGCCCATAGAGGATCGGATACCAGATCGCCTTGTTGAGCTCGATAACGCGTGGATCGGACAGGAACTCCCTGAGATAACGCCACATCGGCCTGAACTCGGTGCCGTCTGGTGTTCCAAGATTGACCAGCATGACCCCTACCTTGCCGGTCGTGACTGGCGGATGCCCGACCGGCCGTGGACCAGGGGCTTTCGCGGCTTTGGGATCGACAATAGTGGAAAGCGGCATATTGGTCTCCGAGACGTGAACCTAACCATCCTGCAGGAGCTTTCAATGCCGCGTCTGGCCGCACCTTGCAGCATGTCGCGGCGGATAGGATTCGCCCGGCCTGCCGTAAGCTTCTGATTTGTGCATATCGTGGTCCCGGAGGACACGTCCGGGCGACATGCATTAGGCCATAGAATTATAAACCCGTCCGGTTCCCCCGGGCGGGCGATGTGGCGGAACTGGCGAAATTACTTCGCCGGGATGTTCAGTGTCGCGCCCGGCATAAGCCGATGCGGTTTTTGCCCCTTGTTCGCCTCATAAATGAGCTTCCACTTGGTCGCATCGCCATAGGCCTTCTTCGCCAGAGCCCAGTACGTATCGCCAGTCACGACGACATGGCCGCCGGTAGCTGGCGCGGCTTCAGCGGGCTTTGCCGGCTCGGCGGGCGCGGGCGTCGCCGGGGCAGGAGTGGCCGGCGCGGGAGCGGTCTTGGCAGGCTTCGCCGGTTCGTCAGGTGCCGGCGGAGCCGGTGGTGCAGGCGCGTTTTCCGTCGATATGGCCGGCGGCGTGTTGGCGATATCGCCTGAGTTGGCAGGCAATTCCGGCATGGCCGGTGCAGCCGGTTTAGCAGCCGGGGCCGGCGCCGGCGCTGCGGTCTGCGCGGGCTTTGCTGGTTCGGCAGGCTTGGTTGGTTCGGCGGGGGGAGCTGCCGCTGTCGTCGCGGCGATCTCGGTGATGCGGCCATCGAGCTTCGGCGTATAGGGCCGGTGCGCGCCGAGATAGTCGGCCACGACCTGTTCGAGGCCAGGGCCGTAATCATAGGCGTTCTTGGCCTTTTCGGCGAAGACCTTGTAGCCGTCGCCGCCCTGGCGGACATAGTTGTTGGTGGCGACCAGATAATCCTTGTTCGGATTGATCGGCGTCCAGACGCCGTTCTCCATCACCTCCACCGACTTGACGCGGCCGGCATTGGGCGCGACCGATCTGTCGAAGGAGTATTTGAGGCCCGCCACCTGCGGGAAGCGGCCGGCGCCGTCCTCGATCTGGCTGAGGCCGCCTTCGAGGCCGGCGACCAGGTCCTTGCCAGAAATCTGGAAGGTCGCCAGCGTGTTCTGGAACGGCAGCACGGTCAGCACCTCGCCCATGGTGACGGTGCCCTTGTCGATGGAGGCGCGCAGGCCGCCACCGTTGGAAATGACGACCTCGACGCCCTGTCCCTTGACCCGGTCGAGGATGGCGTCGGAGACGAGGTTGCCCATCGCACATTCCTTGGCGCGGCAGCTTTCGCGGCTGCCGTCGATGACGTCGGTGGTCTCGGCCACTTCCTTGTTCTTCAAGGCCTCGATCNGATCGGCGCGCCAAGCTCCTTGATGCGGGCGAGCGCGGCTGGGTCCGGCGTGATCGATTTGTCGAGATAGATCGGGTCGCCGCTTGCCGATTTGACGACCCCATTGTCGTCGAACACCACCTTGAACTCGCCGAGATATTTCGAATAGGACGCCGCCTGCACCACCGGCACCTTGTAGCCGCCGGGGTTGTCGACCATGGTCGGGTAGGGGCCAGCCGCCTTCGGATCGGTATTGGACAGAAGCGTGTGGCTGTGGCCGCCGACCACGATGTCGATGCCAGGGATCTTGGCAATGACGTCGCGCTCCCTGTTGTACCCGATATGTGTCACGGCGATGATCTTGTTGACGCCTTCTCCCTTGAGTTTCTCGACCTCGGCCGTGATCGACTTGACGTCGTCCTCGATTTGGATGTTGGGGCCAGGGGAGGCGAGTTCGGGCGTGTCGTTGGTGACGGCGCCGATGATGCCGATCTTCTGTCCACCGACCTCGACGACGATCGACGGCTTGACGCGGTCGCCGAGCTTGGACTGCGCGTTGGCCTTGACGTTGGCGCCGAGCACCGGGAACTTGATCATGTCGAGAAACGGCGCCAGCGCCGCCTCGCCGTCGTCGAATTCATGGTTGCCGAGTGCCATGGCGTCGAACTTCATGTCATTGAGGAACTCGCCTTCGACCTTGCCCTTGTATGTCGTGTAGAACAGCGAACCCTGGAAATTGTCGCCGGCGCTGAGCAGCAACACGTTCTGGCCCTCCAGCTTCTTGCGTTCCTGGGCAATGACGGTGATCAGCCGGCCGGCGCCGCCGATGCATTCGCCCTTGGTCTCCTCCTCGGCCGAGCAGGTCGATTCGTATTTGTTGTTGCCTTCGATGCGGCTGTGCCAGTCATTGATGTGCAGGACGTTCAGTGTGTAGTCGGCAAAGGATGCGCCGGCCGACAGGCCAAGCGTCGACGCGGAAAGGGCGGCAATGGCGGCAAGCTTCTTCATCTTCGTCTCCCGGTAGGCTGATCAGAGGCGTCTGGCGCCCTTGCTCGACTGGTATTACAGCCAGCGTTTCGATCATGTTCCCATCGCGTTCGGGCCGACGCAAGCGGAAATGCGGCGGTATCTCCAGGCGCGAAACCCGGGCTATTGCCGGCACAAAAAAGAACGGCGACCGAGGGGCCGCCGTCCTTTGTGACTGGAATGTTCGCCGAGTTCAGGTGCGCCGCGTCAGCACGAAATTCTGGCCGGCGGAGCTGGTGCAGTTGAGCTGGCTGGTCGACACCATCAGGCAATTGAAGCTTACCGGGGTTTGGCGGATCAGTGAGGTGCCGTTGATCTGCACCGAAGTGGCGCCGGTCATCGTATAGCTGCCATCGGCAAGCTTCTGTCCCGTGTCGGTGGCGACGGTCGTAAAGGTGCCGCCGGTGAAGGTCGACAGGCCAGTGCCCTTGGCATCGATCCAGGAACCTTCGACCCCTTTCGGGGCGGCGGCCATGGGCGGCGTATCTGGGCCGCTGGTGGCACAGGCAGCAAGCATCGAGGCAAGGGCGCCCGCCAGGCCCGTCGAAAGAACTTTGCGCGCAATCGTCATATGAAATCCTCTCCAAACGCGCCGTCCCACAAATCGGGCCGATTTCTGGGAATTGACGCGAACGTCCAAAGTGCCGGGGTATGCCTTAAGCGTTCAACGGACGCACATCGCCACCCCAGGCCGCCTCCCTTCAATCGCCCGATTTCCGGGCGATTGCAAGGCAATGGCGCATGGTCCGGGTGCTGCTATCGGACGAGGATGTTGCGGAATTGCCACGGGTCGCTTCGGTCGAGGTCCTCCGGGAAGAGGCCCGGGCGTCTGTCGAGCGGCGTCCAGTCGGTATAATAGCCCTTGACCGGTCCGAGATAGGGCGACTGCACGTCCAGGCAGCGTTTGTAATCCATCTCGTCGGCCTCGACGATGCCGGCGGCGGGATTTTCCAGTGCCCAGACCATGCCGGCCAGGACAGCCGAGGTGACCTGCATGCCGGTGGCGTTCTGGTAGGGGGCCAGCTTGCGCGCTTCGGCGAGCGACAGCTGCGAACCGTACCAGTAGGCATTCTTGTCATGGCCGTAGAGCAGGACGCCGAGTTCGTCGACACCGTCGACCAGTTCGTTCTCGTCGAGCACGTGGTGCACCGGTTGCGGCTTGCCGGCCGCACCGAACATCTCGTCCAGCGACAGCATCGCATCGTTGCAGGGATGGTAGGCGTAGTGGCAGGTCGGGCGGTATTGAACCTTGCCCTTCTTGGAGCGCACGGTGAAGAAATCGGCGATCGAGATCGCCTCGTTGTGCGTCACCAGCAGGCCATATTGCGGTCCCGGCGTCGGGCACCAGGAGCGCACGCGGGTGTTGGCGCCGGGCTGCTCCAGGTAGATCGCGGCCTTGGAGCCATGCTTGTGCTTCTTGCCGTTCTTGGGCATCCAGGTCTCATGCGTGCCCCAGCCGAGCTCGGCTGGCTGCAACCCCTCGGAGATGAAGCCCTCGACCGACCAGGTGTTCCAGAACACATCCATCGGCTTGGGCTTCTTGGTGCGCTGGGTGTCGCGCTCGGCGATGTGGATGCCCTTGACGCCGGCCTTCTTCATCAGCTTGGCCCAGCCCTCGCGGTCGTCCTGCGCGGGCTCGGAGAATTCCATGCCAAGATCGGTAGCGAGGTTGACCAGCGCCTGCTTCACGAACCACGACACCATGCCGGGATTGGCGCCGCAGGTCGATATCGCGGTGGCGCCACCCGGCTTGTCGTGCTTTTCCTTGATCAGCGCCTCGCGCAACGCATAGTTGGTGCGGCTGGCATTATCGGCCTTGGCGTCGAAATAGAAGCCAAGCCAAGGCTCGACGACGGTGTCGATATAGAGCACTCCGAGCTTGCGGCAGAGCCGCATCAGGTCCACCGAGCCGGTATCGACCGACAGGTTGACGCAAAAGCCCTGGCCGCCGCCATTGGTCAGAAGCGGGGTCAAAAGCTTCTTGTAGTTCTTCTCGGTCACCGCTTCCTGGACGAAGGCGATGCCACGCTCGTCGAGCAGCTTGCGATCGGCATCGCGGGGGTCGAGGACTGTCATGCGCGACTTGTCGAACTTGAAATGGCGCTCGATGAGCGGCAGCGTTCCGCGTCCGATCGAGCCGAAGCCGATCATCACCACGGGGCCGGTGATCTCACCGTAAACGGGCCAGTTTTCATTCGCCATTTTATCGGGCACTCCTTCAACTCCGTCCAAAAGCTGGGCAACCGCCTGCAAAAGCTGGACAACTGCGTGCAAAAGCCGGGCATTTTCGCCCAACGGCCATGCGCTACATCACAGATCATTGTCACAAACCAGCGAAAAGCGCCAACCAGCGACTACGCGTGCTTGGCCATGTGGTTAAGGACAGCGATCAGCCGATCGCGATCCGATGTCAGGCCCTTGTAGTCGAGCTGGGCGACATCGAGCGCTTCGAGCTGCGCGGCAAAGGACGCTGCCAGCGTCGCCCGGTCCGGGTGCCGCGCCAGCACGGCGAGCGGGTCAAGATGGATGCGGATGGTGAACAGGATGTCGCGTGAGGCGGGCAGTTTGCGCAGCGTCTGACGCTCGACCCGGATGAAGGCGTGCGTCTTCACGTCACTGTCGAGGAAACGCGTCGGCCGGCTGGTGGCCCGGTCGATGCGCTCGATATTGGACAGCGGATGGTAGAGTGCATCGCCTGATTGGATCGACCAATTGTAACGTTCGACAGCCTGGCCCTGCAGGCCATCGAACATCCGGTTGATCACATCGGCCGGCCTTGTGCCTGGGCCGAAGCCCGGCACCGGCTCGTGGATCTGCTGCAGCGGCTTGCCGAATTTTTCGACAAGCGACCAGGACGAGGGAAAGCACAGCGAACCCGCGGCGAGCCGCCAGCCGTCTTCGCCCCGCCGCATGAGGATCAGGTCTTCCTGGACCAGCAGCGAGGCCGCGACGAGGGGGGCGCCGGCGAGGCTGGAGGGGATCGTGGGACGGCTCGTCGCACCCACGACCGCAACGCCTGCATCGCTGCGCCGGTGGGTGTCGGGAAATCTTTCCGGCAGGTAAGCGCCGAGCAATTCGAGCACTTCCTGCTGGGCGTCGCGCGTACCGTCCTGCTCGACAAAGACTCGTTCGGGGATTTCGGCATAGAGCCGGCGCTTTTCGGCGAGGTAGGGCAGCAAATGGCCGTCTACCTCGATCCAGTCCGCGGGGTCGAGCGGCTTCAGCCCGATGGTGAAGAGTTTCGACGAGCCGTCATACGGCGTGTGGGCGGGTAGGGACGTCATGCCTCAGATCAGTCTTGCCGGGATCAGCCCGCGCAGCGAATTGCCGACGAACAGCGCCTTGGCGGATTTCAGGTCATTCAAGCTGTAGATTGCTTCACTGGCGCGGCCTTCATCCAGAAGCGCGCCGCGCAGTACGCCAGGCAGCAGGCCGCAGTCGAGCCGGGGTGTTGCCAGCACCCCGTCGCCGAAATCGGCGAAGACATTGGTGATCGTGCCTTCGCAGATCTCGCCGCGCTCATTGGCCAGCAGCACCTCATCGGCCTGGGTGACGAGGTATTCGGAGCGGGCATGGGTGTAGAGCTGCCGCCGGCTGGTCTTGTGGCGCAGCAGCATGTTGCTCGAACCGAGCCTC
Organism: Mesorhizobium sp. LNHC229A00; assembly: GCF_000502415.1. Lineage (NCBI taxonomy): Bacteria > Pseudomonadati > Pseudomonadota > Alphaproteobacteria > Hyphomicrobiales > Phyllobacteriaceae > Mesorhizobium > Mesorhizobium sp. LNHC229A00. The sequence goes on along the minus strand of NZ_AYWQ01000002.1, from coordinate 437,389 downwards.
GTCCGCGCCAGCCGCAGCGCCCATATCTTGTCGGCGGCAAGCGGTTCATAGGGCTGCGCCGAGGCGTTGGCCTGGCCATTGCGCGACAGGGCGAGCCGCGTGCGCATGGCGACGGGCGATCGATCGACCGCGTTGCTCAGGACCTCGCCAACCCTTTGCGGATCATAGCTGAAGCCCAGTTCCGCCGCCGAGCCATAAAGGCGTGCAAGATGGCGATCGAGGCGCAGGAAGCCCGAGGCGGGCTCCCAGCGGATGGTCTCGATCAGCTCGAAACCGGCGGTGTCCCCGTCGCGAAGCGGGCTTTGAGCAGACATTCCTGGTACTCCTCTTCCGCGACCGAATCGAAGACGATGCCGCCGCCGACATTGTAGACGGCCTCGCCGCTGGCAAAGAGCGAGATGGTGCGGATCGCCACGGAAAAGCGCATCGTGCCGCCGGGTGCGATCCAGCCAATGGCGCCGCAATAGACATCGCGCGACGTGGCCTCGAGATCGTGCAGGATCTCCATGGCGCGGATCTTCGGCGCGCCGGTGATCGAGCCGCAGGGAAACAGCGCCGCGAACACCTGTCGTATCGAGAGGCCGGGCAGCAGCTTGGCCCTGACGTCGCTCACCATCTGGTGCACGGTCGGGTAGGTCTCGATGCGGAACAGTTCCGGCACCTCCAGCGTGCCGACCTCGCTGATCAGCGATATGTCGTTGCGCAGGAGGTCGACGATCATCCGGTTCTCGGCCTGGTTCTTCTCGTCATTGCGCAGGAAATTCTTCTGCCGCTCGTCCTGGTCCCTGGTTGCGCCGCGCGGTGCGGTACCCTTCATCGGATGCGTCTCGATCATCCCCGCCGCATCGATCTCGAAGAACAGTTCGGGCGAGCGCGACAGGACGATCGGATCGCCCAGCGCGATCAGGGCGCCATATTTCACCGGCTGACGCTCGGTCAGGGCGTCGAAGGCGGCGAGCGGATCGCCGGACCATTGCGCGTGCACCGGAAAGGTCAGGTTGCCCTGGTAGCAATCGCCTTGCCTGATGTGCCGATGCAACCGCGAGAACCGCTTCTCGTAGTCCTCGAACGACCACGTCGCCCTTGCGTCGAAGATCGGGCCGTTGGTCGGCGTGCTTGGCGGCGGCACCGCTTCTTCCTCAGGAGCATCGAAGACCCCGAGGCAGACCAGCGGGGCCCGGCGCCGGCCCGGCAGCAAGGGAACGAGTTTCGGTTCCAGCAGGTAACCGGCCTCGTAGGAGAAATAGCCGGCCAGCCATTTGCCGGCATCGTGCGCGGCCTGCGCCGCTTGCAGCGCCGCCGGGAAGTCCTTGGCCTCATGCGCGACGATGACATCGGCGGGCCGCTCGAAAACGAGCTGGCGCGCGCTTTCGTCGTTGCGGAAAATTGCGGCGGGCAGGGACATGGGAACCGGGATCGATGGAGCCGACGATCGCTCTATATGGGGGGCCGGACGCGCGCAATCGAGGGAACGGCACCCTGTCCCTCAAAGCCGACCTTTGCCGGATCGAACCTTGCCGGCAAAAGAAAGCGGCGGCGCCCTTGGCGCCGCCGGTCACAAGGCCTCTGTATCCTTCGTTCAGGTATTGCTGGCGGTTCCGGCCGTCGGAAACTGCTTGGCGAATTCGGCCTCGTTGCCAGCGGCGAGCAGCTTGGCCTGCTCGATCCAGCGTTCGCGCGCGATGCGGCCGTCGAAGTTCATCACGTCCTCGATCCGCTTGATGTCGGCTGATGTCCAGCCGGCGATCTGGGCGTATGTGGTGACGCCTTGCGCCTTGAGCAGCTTTTCGTTGACTGGGCCGATGCCGATCAGCCGGCGCAGATTATCAGGGTTGCCCGACGCCGGCTTGGCCGCCGGCGGTGCGGCCTTCTTGGCGGCTGCCGAACTCTTGGCCGCCGAAGCAGTGGCGGCCGCGGGTTTGCTCGCGGCGGGTTTGGCGGCGGCGGCTTTCGCCGGCGCGGCCTTTGCAACTGGTTTGGCAGGAGCAGCCTTGGCCGCCGCCGGAGCGGATTTGGCCGCGGCCGGCGTCGACATCAAGGCCGCCGGTGGCTGACTTGACGCCTTTGCTCCGCCGGCGCCCGACGAGGCCTGCGCCTCGCGCAGCTGACGCTCGAGGTCGGAGCGGGTCTTGCCGCATGCACCGAGTTCGCCGGTCAGGCGGTCGCTGTCGGCGCGCAACTTGTCGCGCTCGCTGCGGGTGCGATCGAGGTCGCCGCGAAGACTGTCGAGCTCACCGCGCAGGCGTCCCCAGATGAACCAGCCGACCAACACGCCTACCAACAACGCCAGGACCACGTAGAAAAAAGTGCCCATTGTCTCTCTCCAGTCAGATCCGTCTGCCGTGGGTCATGGCCTTCGGCGCAGGACTACTCGATGATGGTTCCGCGGTTCGCGGAACAGCCGGCTTCGGTCAAGCTGTCGGCGATCGGCTTTGCCTGCCCATGGCCAACGGCCGTTGTCGCGTTCGCCTGAGCGCCACGGCCGGGCTGAGATTCCCTCGCCGATCCGCATGCGCTCCGGCTTAGCTTAAAGGGAAAGCTATCATAGAGCTTGCGGAAAGCTATGGGAAAATGTCGATGTAGAGTTCTTCAAGAACAAATATTTAGGGCAAGAATAGCGCGGCCCAAACATGCATTCCGGCTAACTGTTCTTGCTGGCGAGAGGCGTCTCAGTCGTCGAGCGTTTCCAGCTCGTCGATCAGGCCGCCGATCACGCCGAGCCCGATCTGCCAGAAGGCCGGATCGGTGGCGTCGAGGCCGAAGGGTGCCAGAAGCTGCGAATGATGCTTGGTGCCGCCGGCACGCAGCATCTCGAAATATTTGTCCTGAAAGCCGCGTTCGGCATTCTGGTAGACGGCGTAGAGCGAGTTCACCAGGCAGTCGCCGAACGCATAGGCATAGACGTAGAAGGGCGAGTGGATGAAGTGCGGAATGTAGGTCCAGAACACCTCGTAGCCCTCGCGCAACTTGATCGCGGGCCCCAGGCTTTCGGCCTGTACCTCCAGCCAGAACTCGCCCAGCCTGTCTGATGTCAATTCGCCGTTGCGACGCTCGGCATGCACCTTGCGCTCGAATTCATAGAAGGCGACCTGGCGCACCACCGTGTTGATCATGTCCTCGACCTTCTGGGCGAGCATGGCTTTGCGCTCGCGCCGGTCGGTGGTCTGCTCGAGCAGCGAGCGGAAGGTCAGCATCTCGCCGAAGACGGATGCCGTCTCCGCCAGCGTCAGCGGCGTCGAGGCCATCAGCGCGCCCTGGCCGGCGGCCAGCACCTGATGCACGCCGTGTCCTAGTTCATGCGCCAACGTCATCACGTCGCGCGGCTTGCCCATGTAGTTGAGCAGCACATAGGGGTGAGCCGAGGGTACGGTCGGATGTGCGAAGGCGCCCGGCGACTTGCCCGGACGCACCGGCGCGTCGATCCAGTTGCGGTCGAAGAAGGTGCGCGCGATCTCGGCCATCTCGGGCGAGAAGCGGTGATAGGCCGACAGAACCGTGTTCCTGGCCTCATCCCAGCCGATCACCGCTTGCGGCGTCTCCGGCAAGGGCGCGTTGCGGTCCCAGTGGTTCATCACTTCCATGCCGAGCCAGCGCGCCTTCATCGCATAATAGCGGTGCGACAGGCGCGGATAGGCCTCGCGCACGGCGGTGGCGAGCGCATCGACCACGCCGCGTTCGACACGGTTGGCGAGGTGGCGTGAATCGGCAATGTCCTCGAAGCCGCGCCAGCGGTCCGAAATTTCCTTGTCCTTGGCAAGCGTGTTGGTGATCAGCGTGAAGGTGCGCAGGTTCTTGCGGAAGGTCGTGGCCAACGCCTCCGAGGCGCGGCGGCGGACCTCGCCGTCGGCATCCTGCAGGCGATTGAGGGCCGGCTCCAGCGTCAGTTCCTCGCCGTCGATATCGAAGCGGAGATCGGTCATCGTCTCGTCGAAGAGGCGNAGGGCCGGCTCCAGCGTCAGTTCCTCGCCGTCGATATCGAAGCGGAGATCGGTCATCGTCTCGTCGAAGAGGCGGTTCCAGGCGCCGCGCCCGGTTATCGATTTCTCGTGGAAAAGCTGCTCGACGCGGTCCTCGAGCTGATAGGGCTTGTCCATCCTGAGATCGAGCACCCACGGGCGGTAATGCCCGAAGGCGGGATCGGCGGCCAGCGCGCCCTCGATCGCCGCATCGTCGATCAGGTTCAGCTCAAGCGCGAAGAACAACAGATGCGCGCTGGCGTCGGTCATCTTCTCCTGGATGTCGCCATAGAGCTTGGCGCGCTGCGGATCGGCGGTGTTGCCGGCATAAACGAGGCCGGCATACGAGACGATACGGCCGATCAGTTCCTCAAGTGCCTCGTACGCGGCCAGTGCCTCCCCCAGCCTGCCGGTACTGCCGCGCCCGGCCTCGGCGGCGAGCGTGCCTTTCCAGCGGGCCTCGAATGCGACGGCGTCGGCGGCCGCCTTGGCAATGTCACGCTTCAGTTCCGTCGCGTCCATGCCGGCATAAAGGTCGGCGAGGTTCCATTCCGGCAGATCACCAAGCCCGGCAGCGCCCTGACCGGACGCTGGCGCTGCAATCCGCCGATCAAACATCATGCGCATCGAGATACCTTCTTTGAATCAAGTGGCCTGGGTTGAATCACGTGGCCGCAATCACGGAGCCGGACTCAACGGGAATAGAGAAGCCCGTCAAATCCTAAGGAATTCGTTCACCGGGTTTTTTGAAACCTTATTTAGAACCCTGTGCCAAGATGATCCATGGGGTTTTCGGGCGCGGGCGAAGCAAGACAGTCATGACAGGTTCCATACTCATAGTCGATGACGATCCCGTGCAGCGCCGGCTGCTCGAGGCCGCGGTGACGCGGTTCGGCCATACCGCGATCGTTGTGGATGGCGGTACCGCCGGCCTCGAAGTTCTCGACGGGCCTGGCGCCCGCGATGTCTCGGTCGTGATCCTCGACCTTGTCATGCCCGGTCTCGACGGCATCGGCGTGCTGAAGGCGATGCGCGAGCGCGACATCAGTACGCCGGTCATCGTGCAGACCGCGCAGGGCGGCATCGAAACCGTGGTTTCGGCGATGCGCCACGGCGCTTTCGATTTCGTCGTCAAGCCGGCTTCGCCCGACAGGCTACAGGCCTCGATCTCCAATGCGCTCAAGGTCGAGGCGGTAGAGGGCGAGGTCAAGCGCACGTCGCGCAAACGCGGCGGGCTGCTGACCTTCAGGGACATGATCACCCACAGTCCGGCCATGGACCGGGTGATACGTCTCGGCCAGAAAGCGGCGGCCTCTCACATCCCGATCCTGATCGAGGGCGAGTCCGGCGTCGGCAAGGAATTGGTGGCGCGTGCCATCCAGGGCAGCGGCGACCGCCGCTCGAAACCCTTCGTCACCGTCAATTGCGGCGCCATTCCCGACAATCTGGTGGAATCCATCCTGTTCGGCCATGAGAAAGGCTCGTTCACCGGCGCCACCGACAAGCACACCGGCAAATTCGTCGAGGCGCATTCCGGCACGCTGTTCCTCGACGAGATCGGCGACCTGCCGCTCGACGTTCAGGTCAAGCTGCTGCGCGCAGTCCAGGAAGGCGAGGTCGATCCGGTCGGCGGCCGCTCGACCGTCAAGGTCGACATCCGGCTCATCTCGGCGACGCACCGCAACCTCCTGCAACAGGTCAAGGACGGCAAATTCCGCGAGGATCTGTTCTACCGGCTGAACGTCTACCCGATCTTCGTGCCGCCGCTGCGCGACCGCCGCGACGACATTCCCCATCTGGTCACGCATTTCATGGAGAAGGTGGCGCCGGCCGACCCGCGCCATCGGCTGAAAGGCATTTCGGCGGCAGCACTTGCGGTGCTGCAGGCTTATGACTGGCCCGGCAACATCCGGCAGCTCGAAAACGCCGTCTTCCGCGCCTCGGTGCTGTGCGAAGGCGATGTGTTGACCGCCGATGATTTCCCGCAGATCCGGGCGCAGGTGGAAGGCACCGTCAATCTCGACCGGGACGACACGTTGGCAGCAAGCAGCGCTGCGCCGCCGCCGTCGCTGGAGCCGCGCGACGAGGACGTTGTGCCCGACCGGATGGCTCCGGCGGCTGTGCTGCCGGCCGGGGTCCAGTCCCGATTCGGCATGCTGCGGGCGCTCGACGAGCGTGGCAATGTGCGTGCCCTGGCCGATGTCGAACTTGAAATGATCAAGCTCGCCATTGACCATTACAATGGCCAGATGAGCGAGGTCGCCCGCCGGCTCGGCATCGGTCGCTCGACGCTCTACCGCAAGCTCAAGGAATACGGCATCGACCCGGAAACCGGCCGCGTAGACAGGCTCGCTTCCTGAACCGCAAGGCCGGGGCCAGCTTCCTTCGCCATTATCTGGTCTGACAGAGCGCCGTCGCCGGATAATGGCGGCGCTCGACGGGGTATTGTTCACGCATTGAGGCCGGCGGTAACAGATCGTGTTCGACCAAAGCCGGAATCTTAATGTAAACCAGCGGTTTACCAACATACCTTGCGGACAATTTTTGACGGGATATCGCCATGGTCTTACCGCATTTTGGCTTCAATAAGCGATGATTAACCATTAGGATCGATATTCGGATGTGAAAATGACACGTCCGTTTGGGGAAATCCGGGGACAAACGGCAGCCTGCAAGGCCTTTTGATTTGAATAGAATCGAACGACTCACAAACGGGCGGCACTATCATTTGAGCGTCTGGCCGAGATGGTTGGCGGCGGTGATTGTCGCATTTGGTCTTGTTGCAGCGGCCGCTACGGGCGCCCAGGCCGAAGTTCGTTCGCTGAAGCTCTACCATCTCCACACGCATGAGAAGGCGGAGATCGTCTACAAGCGCAATGGTCGCTACGTTCCCGAAGGCCTGAGGAAGATCAACATCATTCTGCGCGACTGGCGTCGCAACGAGCCGACCAAGATGGACCCGCGTCTGCTGGACCTGGTCTGGGAGGCGTATCGGCAAAGCGGCGCCACCGATTATATCCAGGTCGTCTGCGGCTACCGTTCGCCGTCGACCAATTCGATGCTGCGCAGCCGCAGCCGCGGTGTCGCCGAAAAGAGCCAGCATATGCTTGGCAAGGCGATGGATTTCTACATTCCCGGCGTACCGCTGAGGAAATTGCGCAACATCGGCCTCAAGATGCAGGGCGGTGGCGTCGGCTATTACCCGACCTCCGGTTCGCCATTCGTCCACATGGATGTCGGCAATGTGCGCCACTGGCCCGGCATCAGCCGCCAGGAACTGGTCAGCCTGTTCCCCAATGGCAAGACGCTGCATGTGCCGAGCGATGGTCGGCCGCTGCCCGGCTATGAACAGGCGCTGGCCTCCTACAAGTCGCGCAAGGGTTCGGGCACACCGAATATCGAAGTGGCCAGCGCCGGCGGCAGCGGCAAGAAATCCGGCGGGTTCCTCGCTGCCTTCTTCGGCGGCGGCGGCGACGACGAGGCCGACGACAGCGCCGACGTCGAGACCGCTTCGGCCGCACCTGCGCCCAAGGCTAGAAATCTGAAGCCGGCCGTGACAGCCAAGAGCGGCAACCTGCCTGGCATCGCCATCGTGGCCCCCGAGAATGCCCAGCGCGCCGATATTCCGCGGATTGCCGACGAGCAGGCTCCGGAACCGGAGAAGGACACGCCGGAGACAATCATCGCGGCGCTGCCGGCCAAGGAAATCCCGCTGCCCGATTTCGCGCCGCGGCCGAAGGCCGATGTCGGCGCACAGACGCCTGAAAACGTTCCCTTCGCCACGGCGGATGCGACGGCCACCACGGAACAGGCCGTGGCGACCGCGCAGGCGCCGGCGAACATGCCTTTCGGCAAGGCCGATCCGGCAGTGCTAGCAGCGGCCGCGGCCGCCGATCCGGCGCAGGTCGCCGTCAACAACATCCCCTTGCCGACATGGCGTCCCGAACGCACGCTGCCGGCGGATCTCGCGCCGCCGCCCAGCAAGGATGTGCTGATGGCGCTGGCCGAAACGGCTGACCAAGGCAAGACCGCGACGGATGCGTTCTCCGTGGTGCCGACGGCGCGTCCCGAGCCGGCCAAGCCGGATGCCGTCAAGGCCGTGCTCGACGAGGCCAATGCCAATGCCAAGGTCGGCGCCGCCGACGAATATCAGCTAGCCTCGCTATCCGTAGAACCGCGTTCGGCCTTCAACGATCCGTCTGGTATCGATGCGGCATCGCCGCGCCAGGCTGTTGCCGGCCGGCCGGCCGGTTCGGATCCGGCCGCCGCCATCGGCGCCGGTGTGAAGACGACCCGCAAGGAAGCCAGGGCCACCGCCCGCGATCAGAAGCCCGGCCCCAGGGCCGTGGTGGTTGCCGCGGCGCCGCAGGCCGCCCGCTGGGCACTGACCAGCGGCGAGAACGTCGCCACCGTTTCGAGTGCGACGACCGCGCCGGGTTACGCCTACAACATCGTGCATACGCCGCCGAGCGAGGTCTATACGGCCGGCTTCCAGCAGGACAATCAGGTCGCCGACGCCAATCGCTTTACCGGCAACGCCGTCAAATTCCTGTCCGTCGCCCGCTTCCAGACGAAGTAACGAGCAGGCCGCAACATGCTGAGGCCGCGCCGGGCGACCCGCGCGGCCTTTTGCTAACCCAGAGTGCGATACAGGCGGTTTCCGATCCCTGAGGATCACGCGCGGCCGAACTTCTCGTGAAGCGGGAACGGCTCACTCATTTCCGGTTTGGTGCGGGTACGCTCCAACCCGACGATACTCATGAAAAAGATTCTACTGGCAGCAGTTGTGGCGCTGGCGGCAGCATCGGCCGCGATCGCTCCGTCACAGGCGGAGACCGTTGTCGTCAAGACCGACAATCATATGCACATGATGAAGAAGCATTGCCGCGCTGAGGTGGTGACGCACTGGCGGCACCATCGCAAGGAGACGGTGAAGGTCTGCAACTGATCGCAATTTGGATTAGCCAGTCAAAAAAACCCGGTCGACGCTGGTCGGCCGGGTTTTTTCATGCCGTCCGGAAAGACGCTATTTCCCGAGCTCGCTGGCAGCGCGTGCGAGCGCTTCGATCTCGTCCCACTTGCCGGCCTTGACCATGTCGTCGGGCGCCACCCACGAGCCGCCGACGCAGATGACATTGGACAGGCTGAGATAATCGGCCGCGTTCTTGCTGGTGATGCCGCCGGTCGGGCAGAATTTGACGTCCGCCAGCGGCGAGGCAAAAGCCTTGAGCGAAGCGATGCCGCCGGACTGTTCGGCCGGGAAGAATTTCAGGAAGCGCAGGCCGGCTTCGCGCGCGGCCATGATCTCGCCGGGCGTGATGGCGCCGGGCAGCAGCGGAACCTCGCTGTCGGCGGCGGCAGCCAGAAGCTCGCGGGTGATGCCGGGGCTGACGATGAAGCGCGAACCGGCCGCGGCCGCTTCGTCGAACTGGCTGGCATCCAGAATAGTGCCGGCGCCGACAATGGCTTCGCCGACTTCGCCCGCCACGCGACGGATCGCTTCGAGCGCATCCGCGGTCCTCAGCGTGATCTCGATCGCCGGCAAACCACCACGCGCCAGGGCACGGGCCAGCGGCACCGCATCGGCAACGTTGGCGATCTTCAACACCGGGATGACCGGCTGGCCATTGAGGAGCGACAGGAGGTTCTCGGTCTTGCTGGACATTCGGTCTCTCCTTGTCGGCGGCGTATCGATGGGATTTCAACCGATTAGCAGACCGGTATTGCCATGTCCACGGAACCGGTCGCGGCGCGATGTCACGCGTTGCCGCTCAGCTTAAAGGTTCTCGACATGGCCATGACAGACGGATCGAACCCGTTTCACTTGAATCGGCTTCTACTAGCGTCTAGTTGCTCTGGCAATGACAACACTGTCCGCGCCATCCCAGCCAGTCCGCGTCGCCGCACTCTACCGTTTTGCCCGGCTCGATGCTTTCGAGGCGTTGCGCGCGCCGCTTGCTGCCTTCTGCTGCGGGCGCGGCATCAAGGGCACGCTGCTCCTGGCGCATGAGGGCATCAACGGCACCGTCGCCGGCAGCGACGAGGCGATCGCCGCGCTGATCGAACAGATCGAAGCGATCGACGGCCTGTCAGGTCTCGAGGTCAAGTACAGCAGTGCCGCGGCCATGCCATTCCATCGCATGAAGGTGCGGCTGAAGCGCGAGATCGTCACCATGGGCGTCGAGACCATCGACCCGGCGGCAAGTGCCGGCACCTATGTGGAGGCGGGCGACTGGAATGCGCTGATCTCGCAAGCCGACACGATCGTCATCGATACGCGCAATGCCTATGAGGTCTCTATCGGCAGCTTCAAGGGCGCCGTCGACCCGGCGACGGCGAGCTTTCGCGAATTCCCGGCCTGGGTCGAAGCGCATCGGGCGGATCTCGAAGGACGCAAGGTTGCGATGTTCTGCACCGGCGGCATTCGCTGCGAAAAGGCGACCGCCTATGTGAAGTCGCTCGGCTTCGAGGACGTGTTCCACCTCAAGGGGGGCATCCTCAAATACCTTGAGGAGGTTCCAGCGGAGCAGAGCCTGTGGCAAGGCGAGTGCTTCGTCTTCGACGAGCGGGTTTCGGTGTCGCACGCCCTCGCGGTGGGCAACGGGGAGCTCTGCCGCGCATGCCGCCATCCACTGATGGAGAGCGACCTGGTGTCGCCGAAATATGCCGTCGGGGTTTCCTGCCGGCACTGCTTCGAAGCCCGCTCGGACGAAGACCGAAAGCGCTACGCGGAGCGGCAGCGACAGGTCGAGCTCGCGCAAGCCCGGGGTAGGGGACCGCACATCGGGTCCTGATCGAGGGCACCGGAGCCCAGCAAACCGGGGCTCTGTCATTGCAATGGCAACCCTCGGGACCTACCTCTTCGGCGTTCGCAACCTGCCCGTTCGGCCGGGCAAATCCTGGAGGCGTTGATGTTCGATCCCAAGAAGCTTCTCGACGATCTGCTCGGCTCGCAAGTTCCCGGTGCCAGCGGCACGGTCCGCGACAAGGCCGGCCAGGCGGTGCAGATGGCCAAGGACAATCCGCTGGCCGCCGGCGCGCTGGCCGCCGTGCTGCTTGGGACCGGCGCCGGCCGGCAGGTGACGGGTGCCGCGGTGAAGCTCGGCGGCTTGGCCGCCATCGGCGGTCTCGCCTACAAGGCCTACCAGAACTACAAGGCCGGCAACGCACCGGAACAGGCGCCCGCCGCCAGCGAGCCGGAATTGCTGCCGCCGCCCAAGGACACCGCCTTCCACCCCTCGCAGGCGCCGCAAGGCGAGGACGAGTTCACGCTGACCCTGGTGCGGGCGATGATCTCGGCGGCTAAGGCCGACGGCCATGTCGACGACGAAGAACGCCGGAGCATCGCCGACAAGCTCAGCCTCGCCGGGATCGGCACCGATGCGGAAAAATTCCTGATGGCGGAGTTGGAGAGCCCACTCGACCTCGACGCCCTGGTGGCGGGTGCTCATACCGATGCGCAGAAGCTCGAACTCTACACGGCGTCGCGCCTCACCATCGACCCCGACTCGCGCGCCGAGCGCGGCTATCTCGACCTGCTCGCCGGACGACTTGGCCTGCCGGACGCGCTGGTCGACCATGTCGAGGCGACGGTTTCCGTGGCCAAGGTGCCGGCCAAGGCGGGAACTTCACCCAATCCGCGCTGGTAAGGTCAAATCGGCACAGGCGAGCCTTCCGGCGTTAGTCTTTCGTTAACTCAGGAAGCGCATGATTCTACACAGTCGGATCGGCTTTTCCTCCTCCCAAGCCCGGTCCAGATCAGGGCGGTCGCCAATGACCGCCCTTTTTGTCGGCCAATGCAGGCTGCCCTCCAACCAAATGGCTTCACTTTTCGAGGGCATGTCCCGGTGGCCGCGCTTGCCATCGCTGCCATCATTTGCGATGCCTTCTCCACTCGAACCAAATTTGTAGATCAGGCGAGCACGCACTGCGCTGCCGGAGGACATCAGCCATGACCGAGCAAAGAACCGCCATCGTCACCGGCGCCGGCACCGGGATCGGCAAGAGCGTAGCCACGGCATTGCTCAAGGCCGGCTGGAACACGGTGTTCTGCGGGCGCCGCAAGCCGGTGCTGGATGCCGCGATCGCCGAGGCCGGACCGACCGAGGCCAGGGCGTTGGCGGTTGCCTGCGACATCAGCAAGGCCAGTGAAGTCGACGATCTGTTCGAGACCGTGGCGGAGGCTTTCGGGCGGGTCGATCTGCTCTTCAACAATGCAGGCATGGGCTACAAGTCGACGCCGATCGACGAGATCCCGGTCGAGGTCTGGAACGATATCGTCGGCGTCAATCTCACCGGATCTTTCTTGTGCGCGCGCGCGGCGTTCGGCGCCATGCGCAAGCAAAAGCCGATGGGCGGCCGCATCATCAACAATGGTTCGGTGTCGGCCTATGCGCCGCGCCCGGGCTCGGTGCCCTATACGGCGACCAAGCACGCCATCACGGGCCTGACCAAGACACTGGCGCTCGATGGCCGCCCCTATGACATCGCCTGCGGACAGATCGACATCGGCAATGCATTGACCGACATGGCGCAGCCGATGACCGTCGGCGTGCCGCAGGCCAATGGCTCGATATCAGCCGAAGCGGTGATGGATGTCCAGCGCGTCGCCGACGCGGTCGTGCATATGGCCAGCCTGCCGCTCGACGCCAACGTGCTGTTCATGACCGTGATGGCGACCAAGATGCCGTTCGTGGGGCGCGGGTGAGCAGCGGGTGCTGGCGGCGCTTTTGCCCGTGTCTCATTTTTCCGCCAGCGGCACGCCGGGCTTGAAGAGCAGAATGGGCCTTATCTCGTAAACGGCGGTTGGATTAACACGACGAAGGTCGCGGGCGATCTCGATGGCGTCGTCCCTGGTGATGCAATCGACGACATAGAGGCCGAGCAACTGTTCCTTGGTCTCGGCAAAGGGCCCATCGATGATCACACCGTCGCCCGGGCCGCGCAAGGTGCAGGCATCCCGTGTGGTTCCCAGGCGCGCCGACGGCCCAAGCGTGCCTTCCGCATGAAGCCTGGAGTTGATCTTGAGCAACTCGGCCATCAGCGCCGCATCCTCCCGCGGCGTCAGCGCCTCGATCGCATCTTCCACGTGATAGGCAAGGATTGCATAGAACATCCGAGATCCCTCATTGGTCCTGATACCGGAGTTCGTAGCCGTTTTCGGTACGCCCGCACAGCCTATGGCTACGCGCCTCCGGACGGCTCATGACACCGTCATGGAATGCGGTGGCAGGCTATCCGGCTCGCGCGGCGGACGCTGAAGCTCATCTGGCCAGGAATGCCCCGATCCGTTCCAGCGCGCGCAGGATGTTTTCCTCGGAATTGGCGTAGGAAAGCCTGACATAGCCTTCGCCAAGGATGCCGAAATCGGGACCGCCGATCAGCGCCACGCCGGCCTCGTCGAGCAAAGCGGAGGCGAGTTTCTTTGCCTTCCAGCCGGTCTTCGAGACATTGGGGAAGGCATAGAACGCACCTTTGGGCGTGATGCAGGAGATGTTTGGCAGGGCGTTCAGGCCTTCGACCACGATTTTCCGGCGGTTGTCGAAGGCGCGCATCATGGTGTCGACGTCGTCCTGCGGGCCGTCGATCGCCGCGATGCCGGCGAACTGGCTTGGCGCGTTGACGCAGGACCAGCAATTGACCGCCAGCTTGCGCACCTTGTCGTAGAGGTGGGCGCCCTTGTCGCCGTTCGGCCAGATCGACCAGCCCATGCGCCAGCCGGTCATCGCCCAGGTCTTGGACCAGCCGTTGAGCACGATCAGCCGGTCGCGGATCTCGGGAAAGCCAAGCAGCGAGCAATGCGTCTCGCTATCATAAGTCATGACATCGTAGATTTCGTCGGAGAGAATGGCGACGTCTGGATGCTTATCAAGCCCCTTGACCAGCTTCTCGATCTCGGTGCGCGGGGTGACGCCGCCGGTCGGGTTGGCCGGCGAGTTGAGGATCAAGAGCCTGGTCTTCGGAGTGATCAGCCCCAGCGTCTCTTCGGCCGAGAAGGCGAAGCCGTTCTCCTCGCGCATCGGCACGGGAATGGGGGTTGCACCGGTGAACTCGATCATCGAGCGGTAGATGGGAAAGCCGGGGTCTGGATAGAGGATCTCGGCGCCGGGCTCGCCGAACATCAGGATGGCGGCGAACATGGTTGGCTTGCCGCCGGGCAGGATCATCACCGCCTCCGGCGATACCTCGACGCCGGTGGTCGTCAGCGTGCGCCGCACCACCGCCTCGCGGGTCGCCAGCAAGCCATTGGCCGGCGTGTAGCCATGGTGGCCGTCACGCAGCGCCTTGATCGCCGCCTCGACGATGTGTTGCGGCGTCTTGAAGTCGGGCTGACCGATGCCGAGGTTGACGATGTCGCGGCCCTGGCTCGCCAGCGCCGTCGCCCGGGCCAGCACGGCAAAAGCGTTTTCCTCGCCGAGCCGGTCGAAGGCCGAAATCGTGTGGAGCATTTTTCCCGTCCCTGTGGTTCTTACTGTTGGCGAGCGTTTTTGTGAGCGTCCGCCCGCAAAAGTCAAACGGATTGGAGTTTTCGGTGTCGGAAAATCTCAAAGACTGGCAGCCGCGTCCGCGCCCGGAGCGCAAGGTTCTGGAGGGCCGCTATGTCAGGATCGAGCCATTGAGTGCCGCAACACATGGCGACGGCCTCCATGAAGCGTCTTCCGTGGCCGACGTCGACGGCCGCTTCGCCTGGCTGCCGGACTATCCGCCCGAAACCCGCGCCGCCTTCCAGCCCTGGCTGGACAAGGTGGAGGCGAGCGAGGATCCGCTGTTCTTCGCCATTGTCGACAAGGCAAGCGGCAAGGTCGCCGGCCGCCAGACGCTGATGCGCATCGATCCGACCTACGGCGTCATCGAGATCGGCAACATCTACTGGGGACCGCTCATCTCGCGCAAGCCGGCAGCGACGGAAGCGCAGTTCCTGTTCATGAAATACATCTTCGACGAACTCGGCTATCGCCGCTACGAATGGAAGTGCAACAACCGCAACGAGCCGTCGAAGCGCGCGGCGGAACGGTTCGGCTTCAAGTTCGAGGGTATTTTCCGCCAGCATCTCATCGTCAAGGGTGAAAACCGCGACACCGCGTGGTATTCGATCATCGACAAGGAATGGCCAGCTCTGCGCAAGGCTTATGAAGCCTGGCTCGATCCGGCCAACTTCGACGCCAATGGCCAGCAGAACCGCCGGCTCGAGGATTTTCGCGCGGAATTCGGCGCCTAACGGGAGTTTGCCATTTGGCGCATATCCACGATCACAGCGGGCACGATCACAGCGGCGGCCATGTGCATGGCTCGACGGACAAGAAGCGCGTGCTGATCGCGGCCTGCCTGACCGCCGGCTTCATGGTGGCCGAGGCGCTCGGCGGCCTGTTCACCGGGTCGCTGGCGCTGCTGGCCGATGCCGGCCACATGCTCGCCGACGCCATTGCGCTCGGCTTGGCCTGGTATGCCTTCCATCTGGCGGGCCGGCCGGCAACCGGCCAACTCACCTACGGCTTCGGCCGCGTCAAGACGCTGGTGGCCTACACCAATGGCATCGCCATTTTCGTCATCGCGCTGTGGATCGTATACGAGGCGTGGGATCGCCTGCTGACACCGGCGCCGGTCCTGGGCAGACCGATGCTGGTGGTGGCGATCCTCGGCCTGCTGGTCAATATCGGCTCCTTCCTGGTGCTGCATGGCGGCGATCGAGACAATCTCAACATGCGCGGCGCCATCCTGCATGTGCTCGGCGATCTGCTCGGCTCGGCAGCCGCGATCGTCGCGGCACTGGTCATCCTGGCGACCGGCTGGACGCCGATCGACCCGATCCTGTCCGTGCTGGTCTCGCTGCTGATCCTGTCCACCGCATGGTCGCTGATGCGCGCCGCCGCCCACGTCCTGCTCGAAGGCGTGCCGCCAAGCCTCGATCGCGACCTGATCGCGGGGGACATTCAGGCAACGGTCCAAGGCGTGCGCGAGGTGCACCATATGCATATCTGGTCGCTCGACGGGTCGAGCAGCATGGCGACGCTGCATGCCTGCCTCAACGAGGGCGTCGATGCCCATCAGGCGGTCAGCGCCATCAAGAAGCGGCTTGCCAGCGAGCACGGCATCAGCCATGCCACAGTGGAACCGGAATTCGGCCGGTGCGCCGACGATGGCGACGACCATCATCACGAGCATGAGCACGATGCGGCCGCGCATCACGGCCACTATCACTAGGTCCGATCGATGGCCATTGATCGGACCTGCCTCAGGAGTCCTCCAGCTTTGCAACTCAGCTCGATGAACGACCGCCGTTCCGGTGCGGCATGATGGACCGTGACACGCGCAATGCGGCCATTGCGGCGGTTTGGATCATGCTTCTGTTCGGCATTGCCGCTTTCTACTTGCCGACCGTGATGTTGGCACTCGGCAGTTATTCGACCGTGCTGGCGGGTATCTTCGGCACCGTCTTAGTGCTGGCGTTTTTCCTGGTGTTCTGGTTGCGCGCGCGCACCCAGCGCAAAAATCGGAAGTAAGGGATATCGGACATGCGCATTCTGATCACTGGCGCCGCGGGCATGGTCGGCCGCAAGCTCATCGCCCGGCTGGCCAAGGACGGCACGCTGCGCGGGGAGAAGATCACCGCGCTCGACCTGCACGACATCGTGCCGCCGCAGGCGCCAGCCATGGACGGCGTCAGCGTCGCGCTGCACACGGGTGACCTTGCCGAAGCAGGCGCCGCGGAAAGCCTGGTTGTGTCGCGCCCCGATGTCGTCTTCCACCTCGCCGGTATCGTGTCGGGTGAGGCGGAAGCGAATTTCGACCTCGGTTACCGCGTCAATCTCGACGGCACGCGCGCGCTGTTCGACGCCATCCGGCTGGCAGGGTTTGCGCCGCGCATCGTCTTCACCTCGTCGATCGCGGTGTTCGGCGCGCCATTCCCGGATGTCATTCCCGATGAATTCCATCCGACGCCGCTGACCTCCTACGGCACGCAGAAGCAGATGAGCGAAGCCCTGCTGGCAGACTATTCCAGGCGCGGCTTCTTCGACGGCATCGGCATCCGGCTGCCGACGATCTGCGTGCGGCCCGGCAAGCCCAACAAGGCGGCCTCCGGCTTCTTCTCCGGCATCATCCGCGAGCCGTTGAGCGGGCAGGAGGCGATCCTGCCGGTGCCGCGCTCGGTCGTGCATACCCATGCCAGCCCGCGCTCGGCGGTGAATTTCCTGATCCACGGCGCGGAGATTGACGGCGATGCCGTCGGGCCGCGCCGCAATCTGACGATGCCGGGTGTCGCCGTCACGGTCGGCGAACAGATCGAGGCGCTGGAACGGGTGGCCGGATCGAAGACGACAAGCCTCATCCGAGAAGTTCCGGACGAGACGATCTGGGCGATCGTCAAGGGCTGGCCGACCCGCTTCGAGGCGCGCCGGTCAAGGGAACTTGGCTTCAGTGCCGAAAAGAGTTTTGACGAGATCATCCGCGCGCATATCGAGGATGAACTGGGCGGCAACATTCCCAGTTGGTAGCGCACGTTGCCTATCCCATTCCGACGGAATGGTAGGGTCTAAACGCTGCCCGTCAGGCTCGCAGACAGCAGCAGCAGTCCGAACAGAAAGACGAAGGCCGCGCCGCCGATCTCGACGATCGAGTGGATGCGGTTGCCCATGCGGCCGTCGCCGGCGAAATACACCGCCCAGTTCTTGGCGGTCACGGCAAGCGTCGCCAGCGCCGAGACGGTGATGGCGGTTCCGATCGACATCGCCAGCACCGACAGCAGGCCACCGAGCCAGAGCCCGTTGAGCAGCGCGAAGCTCAGCACGATCAGCGCGCCGGAGCAGGGGCGGATGCCGACGGCGGCCACCGCCGTCCAGGCCGTTCGCCAGTCGAACCGATCACCCGACAGCAGCGCCGGATCGGGCGCATGCGAGTGGCCGCAGGTGTCGCAGACCTCGCCGCCGGCGTGGCCGTGATGCGCATGGTCATGATGATGCGCATGATCGTGCGCGCCATGGTCGTGATGGTGGTCATGCGCGGCGTGGTCGTGATGGTCGTGCGAATGTTCATGGACATGGTCGTCATGCCCGTGCTGAGCGTGCGCCGAATGGCTGTGCGCGGCATGCGAATGGCCGGCGTGGGAATGACCCGCGTGAGAATGCCCAGCGTGCGCGTGACCCGCATGCGGATGACCGACGTGCGCAGCCGACAGGCTGTAGGCGGGCCCTCTGCCAAACAGCCGCAGGATGGACGGGCCGAGCTTGCGCCACAACAGCCAGGCGCCGAACAGGGTGACGAAGACAAAGCTCATGATCTCCATGAACCAGGCCGCGTCGGTCATCGAGATCGCGGTGCCGCGCAGGACGAAATAGGCGACCGCCATCACCAGGATCGCCGTCAGGCCCTGCAGCAGCGCCGAGACGAAGGACAACAGGATGCCGCGCTTCAGCGCCACTTCGTTGGCCACCATATAAGACGAGATCACCGCCTTGCCGTGGCCGGGGCCGGCGGCGTGGAAAATGCCATAGGCGAAGGACAGGCCGATAAGTATCCAGATCTTGCTGTTGTCCTGGCGCATTGCCTTCATGGCTGTCGCCAGCGCGCGGTAGAATTCCTGCTGCCTGAGATTGATCCACATCAGGATATGGGCGAACGGACCTGTGGTGGGTGCCATGCCGTCATTGACGCCGATGCCGAGCGAACTCTGGGCGTGCGCGGCACTGGCGACATGCATCATGGCAAAGGTAAGGGCCAACAGGCCGACTGCCAAACGCGGGGACGGTTTCGAACAGTTGCCGATCAGGTTCACCGGATTTATCCTTCTGGCTGACAGGTCAGTTCGAGTTTGGTGGCAAAGATCTTGCTCATGTCGGTGCCTGTCGGATCGTTGAAGAAAGCATCCGTCAGGGTCTTCTGGTTTTCCTTGATCGCTTCGTCCGGGTCCGGCCGGATGACTTTGCTCGTGCAGTTCGACGGCAGGCCCTCGACGGCAATGTTGGAATCCTCGGTGAAGTCGATGGCCGTGTAGAAGGTCGGATCGTAGACGCCGATGTCGATCGTGCCGGACAGCTTGATCGGCACCTTAGGTTCGGACTCGAACAGGATGATCAATTGGTCGTTGTCGAAATTGGCCATCAGATGCGGCGGCGGCACCATCGTCACGTCCTTGCCGTTCTGCGTGACGAGCTGGAAATAATTGAACTCGGCCAGCGAGGCATGGACGGTGTCGGCGACATCCTTCAGCTCCTTGTCGTCAAGCTTCAGGTCGGAGTTCTTGTCGAACTCCATCATCACCGTACTCGAAAACAGATCGTCGAAGCGCCACAGATGACGCAACGCTTTCACACTTTGGTGATCCGGGGACAGGATCACGTCGAGGCGCGCCTCGGCGAAGACGTGCGGATGCACCTCGGCCGGCCCAACGGTGGCAAATGTCGCGGCCAAGGCCGAAGCCAGCATGATTGCGTGCCGTTTCAGATGCATTCGCGGTCGCGATTCCCTTGGCTTTCGAGAGCGTGGTCGAAGGTTACCAGAAAGGGGGCGAAATTGGGACTGCGGGCGCATGTCACCCAAAAGTGCGCGAGGCTTTGGGATAGCGCCACGTCTGCACGAGAGCTCAAAACGTGCGGTATCCAGGCTGGGGCAGGTCAGGCGCTTTCGCGCGTCCTGAACCACTGCACCAGGAAGTCGACGAAAACGCGCACCTTCGCCGGCAGATAGCGGCGGTGCGGATAGACGGCGAAGATGCCGCCGCCCGACAGGATGCGGTCGTCGAGCACCGCCACCAATTGGCCGCTCTTGAGGTCGGGCGCGGCGATGAAATCCGGCAGGATGCAAAATCCTAACCCCGACAGGGCCGCGGCCCGCGCCGCCATTGGGCTGTTAACCTCGATCGGGCCCGACACGGCGATGCTCACCGGATCGCCATTGTCGCCCTTGAACGGCCAGTTGTTCAGTCCGCGGCCATTGGTGTCGACGATGCAGGGCATATGGCCGAGATCCTGCGGTCGCGTCGGCATGCCGTGCTTGGCGATCAGCTCGGGAGAGCCGCAGAGCTTGATCGAAAACGGCGCCAGCCGCCTGGCGATCAGCGACGAGTTCTCCAGCCGCGAGATGCGCACCGCGAGGTCGAAGCCTTCCTCGACCAGATCGACGAAGCGGTCGTCGAGCTGGATGTCGAGCACGATGTCGGGATACTGCTTGGCGAAGTCGATCAGCGACTGGCCGATCGGCGCGTCGGCGAAGGTGCGCGGCGCCGACAGCTTGATGCGGCCACGCACGTCCCCGGAGGATTCGCGCACGGCGTCGGCCAGGCTGTCGACCTCGCGCACGATCTCCGAGGCGCGGCGGTAGTAGGTGTGACCGGCCTCGGTCATCGAGAACTGGCGCGTGGTGCGGTTCAGCAGCAGCGCGCCGAGCTCGTCCTCCAGCTCGCGCACGTATTTCGACAGCAGCGCCTTGGAGCGGCCGATCTTGCGTGCCGCCGCCGAGAATCCCTCGGCCTCCACGACGTCGATGAAGGCGCGCATGCGGGTCAGTGTATCCATTGTTCAGGCTCTTTGTGCTGCGTCGAGAAGTTTTCGGCCGAGCCGTATCAGGGCAATGTCGCTGCCGGAAGGGCCAAGCAGCGAGAGACCGAATGGAGCGCCGGCGACCGAGCCGATCGGCAAGGTGATTTGCGGAAAGCCGGAGAGCCCGCCCAGGCACAGGAGATGGAGCGCGCGTTCGCGGTAGGCCTGGAATTGCTCCGGTGTGCTGTCGACATAGGGTGCCGGGCCCGGCACTGTCGGCAGGACAAGAAAGCCGTGCTTGCCGAGCATGGCGCTGAGTTCGCCGCGGAAGGTCAGCCGGCGCACCTTCTCGGCCTGTGCTGTCCGGTCGTCGACCGCACGGCCAAAGCCGAACCGCTCCTCGACGCCGGGCCCGAGCTCGCGCTCCCCGCTGGTGATCCATTCGCCATGCACCGCCCAGGCCTCCCTGGCCTGCAGGCGGCGAAAGCACCAGTAGAGTTCGTCCGGGGACGAGCTGAAGTGCGTCGTCGGCGTCGCCGGCGTGCCGAACACCGTGGCCACCAGCGCCTTCATTCCGGCATATTCGGCGGCCGCCGGCGGGGCGACCATCTCGTCCAGCCAGCCGAGCGCAAGCGGGCGGTCCAGGGAATGCTGGTGCGGATCCCGGCCAAGCAGCAGCTTGCCGACAGTCTCATAGGTTTCGATGTCGTCGGCGAACCAGCCGAACGTGTCGAAACTCGGCGCCAGTTGCATGGTGCCGTCGAGGGAAATGCGGCCATGCGTGGTGCGCAGCCCGATCAACCCGCAGAAACTCGCCGGCGCGCGGATCGAACCGCCGGTGTCGGACCCCGTGGCAATGTCGGCCAGCCTGCCCGCCACCGCCGCCGCCGACCCCGACGACGAGCCTCCGGTGACGCGATCGGGAGCCGCGGGGTTCACCGGAAACGGAAAATGCGCGTTCTGGCCGAACAGAGCGAAGGCGAGTTCGTCGGTCTGCGTCTTGCCGATGAAGCGCGCACCGGCGTCGAGAATCGCCTGCACGGCCGGCGCCGTGCGCGAAGCGGCGTGGCCATTGGCGAATTTCTGCAAATTGCCGCAACCGGTGCGGTAGCCGGCAACATCGTAAATGTCCTTGACCGCCAGCCGCAGGCCGGCCAGGAGCCCAAGCTCGGCGTGCGCCACGGGCATCTGGCGAAGGTCGAGAAAGGCGTTGAAAGGGCCGTGCGTGCCTGTCATCGTTCGATATCCGTATACGGTTGCGCCAACATTGTTCGATGCCAGAAATTTTACAACCGGCGATACGATTTTTATTGATTGTGAAATGCTTCGCTCTTATATCGCCCTTGCCCAAAGTCGCACGTGCCTGTGGGTGTCCGCCGATCCTCGAATGGTGAGGGAAATCGGTAAGGTAACTGGAGCTAACCCCTCCAGTCGGTTTAGCGGCCAACCGCCAGACCGAGGACACCTTGAAGCAACGACGGTGCGGGCCTTTCTGGTTCTCTGCCGGTTGTCCAAAGACCGGGGTTACTGAAGAGGCACACCTTCATTGCCGGCAGTGCGGAACGGGGTTCTCCCAATCCAAGCCAAGGCAGACAAAGCGAACCGAAGCCGGGCAAGGCTAAGGTTCATCGCCGCGAGACGGCGTTTCATGGTTCCGGGGTCTCCACCGGCTGGTTCCATGGATTTTCCGTCCCGCCTTTGTTTGACCGCGTGTTCGCGAGGCCGACAGCCCGCGCCCGCACCCTTGTGCGCGCCGAAAGGCGCGATGGAGAATCCCGATGGCCACACAGCGCATCCTCGACTTCCTCGCCACCCGACGTCCGTCCGGCCCCTGCCTCGTCGTCGACCTTGACGTCGTGCGCGACAATTTCCGCGCCTTCGAGAAGGCTCTGCCCGATTCCAAGATCTACTATGCGGTGAAAGCAAACCCGGCGCCCGAAATCCTGCGCCTGCTTGCTGCGATGGGCTCGTCCTTCGACACCGCTTCCGTTGCCGAAGTCGAGATGGCGATGGACGCCGGTGCGCCGGCGGACCGCATCTCCTTCGGCAACACCATCAAGAAGGAGCGTGACATCGCACGCGCCTACCAGCTCGGCATCAAGCTGTTCGCGGTCGATTGCGTCGAGGAAGTCGAGAAGATCGCGCGCGCCGCGCCAGGCTCCCGCGTGTTCTGTCGCGTGCTGACCGATGGCGAAGGCGCCGAATGGCCGCTGTCGCGCAAGTTCGGCTGCGTGCCCGACATGGCTGTCGACGTGCTGCGCCATGCCAAGGGCCTCGGTCTTGACGCCCATGGCGTGTCGTTTCATGTCGGCTCGCAGCAGACCGACCTGACCGCGTGGGACCGTGCTCTGGCCGACGCCAAGAAGGTGTTCGCGACGCTCGCGGAAGAAGGCATCGTGCTCAAGATGGTCAATATGGGCGGCGGCTTCCCGACGCGCTATTTGCGTGACGTGCCGGCGGCGCAGGCCTATGGCCAGGCGATCTTCTCGGCTCTGCGCAAGCATTTCGGAAACGCCATTCCCGAGACGATCATCGAGCCGGGCCGCGGCATGGTCGGCAATGCCGGCGTCATCAAGTCGGAAGTCGTGCTGATCTCGAAGAAGGCCGACAACGACAATGTGCGCTGGGTGTTCCTCGACATCGGCAAGTTCGGCGGTCTGGCCGAGACCATGGACGAGGCGATCCGCTATCCCCTCGTCACCCGCCATGACGGCAGCGAGACCGCGCCTTGCGTGCTCGCCGGCCCGACCTGCGATTCGGCTGACGTGATGTACGAGAAGACGCCCTATCCGCTGCCCTTGTCGCTGACCATCGGCGACGAGGTGCTGATCGAAGGCACCGGCGCCTACACGACCACCTACTCGGCGGTCGCGTTCAACGGCTTCGAGCCTCTCCGATCCTACGTGATCTGAGGGTTCGAAAGAACCACTCGGATCACCCCAGGTGGGCGCCTGTCGCCCGCTTGGGCTCGCCTGTGGAACAGATCTCCGCTCGCCAGGGATTGCGGAAATGGAAATGTCAGTCGAATTCGTAGCTCATGCGCCGGCCTTCGCCACGGTCGCCGAAACCGCTGCCGACGTGGCGGCGCGCGAAGCCTAGCTCGATCGCGCCATGGGGCCGAAGCGCAAGACCAAATCATCGGAGAAGCTGCGCCGCGGCCGCCGGCCCTCGGAGGGGCTTGCCTTCGCCGCACGCAATGCCTCGGGCGGCGTGGCCGGCACGGTGCGGCTATGGGACGTCACGCTGGGCGAGGGCGGTCCGGCAGCGCTGCTGCTTGGCCCGCTCGCCGTCGACCCGTCGTCCAAGAATGCCGGCATAGGCTCGGCGCTGATGCGGCATGCCATCGCGGAAGCCGTGCGCCTCGGCCACACTGTGATCCTGCTGGTCGGAGACGAGCCTTACTATGGCCGCTTCGGCTTTTCGGCCGCGAGGACCGGGGCGCTCGCCATGCCGGGGCCTTACGAACGGCACCGTCTGCTGGCCTTGGAACTGGTGGAGGGCGTGCTCGACGGCGCCAAGGGCACGCTGAAGGCGTCCGGCCGCAAGCTCAAGGCACAGGCGTCGACCCTGGCGGCGTGAGGGCTTAAGCGCGACCGCCTTTCAAACGAAACGCCGCCTCAAAAGGCGGCGTTTCGTTTATCTCGAGGTCGCTTCTGGCGACCGTGCCTGTCAACCGATCAACTGGCTCAGCGCCATGGCGACGGTCATGTCGCCTTCGACCTTTATCTTGCCGGTCATGAACGCCATGGTCGGGTTCAGGTCGCCCGCGATCAGCGAATCCAGATCGTCGAGCGACAGCTTGATGGTGCAGTCGGCGGGAGCGTCCGTGGTCGAGACGGTCGCGCCGTCGATGACGATGACGCCGTCGCTGCCGGTGTCGAACTTCACGGAACGGTCGAAGCCGCTGCTTGCCACGCGCGACTTGATCTTCTCGGCTATATCCTGAACGCTCACGCTATTCTCCCTGTCTGTTGCATCTGTCACGCGACGCACTTCGGTCCAGCCGAAGTCCATGCGGCATCCCTGGCGATCATGATCGCTGCCGCATATAGCTTCGAATTGACGTTTACGTCAACGCGGATTGCAGGGATTGGTCCCAACGCCGACCGTTCTAGGGCCACCGGTACTGGGCCGATGGCTCAATGCGCGCTGACCGGCTTGGGAGTCTCGGTCGCCGGGGTGCTGGCATCCTGCCGCCGGCGCAGCCAGTTGTCGCGGATCTCATCCTTGCTCAGGAAATTGACTTGGTCGATCAGGACCTCATGGACCAGGGTTGCGCCGACACGCGTGTTGATCGTGTCGCGGATCGCGGCGCGAAAGGCATCGAGGTCGAGCGTCGCCTTCTTGGTGAAGTCGATCTGGGGGTTGGCGTAGAGATAGCTGTAGACCTGATCGGTAATGAGAGCCTCGGCCGGGATCGACAGCTTCTTTATCTGCTCCGGCTCCACGGTGTAGACGAGCTTGGCCAGGAAATAGCCGTCGATCTTGGAGTCGTGGATCAGCGGCACCGAAATGATGTCGGTCTTCACGTAGTCCAGCCCGCCCAACATCGGCTTGGGCTTCTCACCGACGCCCTGTTCACCGGCGGCCTGGAACGAATAGAACACCGCGCCGAGCGTGGCGGCGCAGATCCAGACCGCTATGGCGATGACCTTGATCATTTTGAACCCGAGCCCGGCATTGCCGCGCTCTAACCTTTCATCCTGCCGAACTCGCCGGCGGAGTAGGTGCCGTCGGTCTCGGCGCGCTGGATGGCACTGCGCAGCAGGCTGGCGACCTCGTTGACGGCGCTCAGATGCGCCAGGATAGCAGCTTCGTTCTTCGCCAGCTTCTGGCGCAGCCGGGTCAGGCCCTCGCGGTGCTGCTCGAGGAATTCGGCTTCGCTGCCGCCCTTCATGGCACGGGTCAGCTCGTAGAGATAGCGGCTCTTGCGGGCGTTCGACGCCTTGAGGTCATAACTTGTATCGCTGCGGATGCCGGCGGTCTCTTCCTCGACCACCTCCTCGATGCGGCCGATGATGGCGGCAAGGTTTCCGGGCCGCGCGAAAGGAGTCGGTGCGTCCGACGCGGTGGTGCGCGCCGGCAGCTTGGCGGTGAATTCCGAAGAGTCGGCCATGTGTTTCCCAGTCCTAGATCTTGATGTCTGTTTTTTTGGTTGTCTCGTCGCCGGTCATCGACTTGGCGGCCTTGCGCTGCAACTCCTGGACGAGCGAAGTGGACAGACGGGTCTGCTGATCGATCTCGGTTTTTTCCGGCCCATTCGAGACCGGGCCGATCGGAACCTTGCGCTTGCCGTCCATGTAATGGTCGGCGAGCAGCGACTTGGCGATGCCGATGCCGCCGCGGTCAGCCATGACGTCGGCGACGCGCTCGGCGAGCTGCGATTTCCACATGTCGCCAGCTAGACCCGTGCCATAGACGCCCTCGGTGTCCTTGGGCAGCATGTTCTGGATGAAGGTCTGCAGGACCATCGCCTCGAACTTCTTGAACTTCTTGGCCGGGTCGGCTGTCGCGGCGGCCTTGTCCGCCGTCGCGCGCGACAGGACCGAGCCGGCATCGACCGAAGCCGCGGTGTCGACCGAAAACGTGCCGGCGACGCTGCCGGCGCGCTTGGTCAGCGCGGCGCGGGCAGCCTCGATATCCATCGGATCGGCAGCTCGGGCGACATCCATCACGATGTCGCTGGGTGGAGAAATCGCCAAGAAGGTCCGCCTTTTGCCGGGTTTCCTTAGCCAGGACCATGCCTCAACAAGCTTGTGGCAGGCTTGCGGGGAGTGGGAGGCCTATTCACCTGCTTCGGGATGTCGCTTCTGCGCGATCAGGTCCAGCCGCTCACGGTCTGATGCCTCGCGTTCGTGACGGTTGCGCAGGTCCTTGTAGGCGCGCTCGACCATGTTGGTGCGCGCGCTTGCCGCGGCGATCAGACCGGCTTCCTTCCTGGCGCTTTCCAGGCTTTCCTCCTGGCGCACGACGGCCTGGGCGATGCGGCGATGATAGAGATCGGGAAACAGGCTGGAGAGGGAATTGTCCTGGTCGAAATGGCCGATCAATTCGCGGGCTTCGGTCTCGGCGGCGCTTGCCTCGGCGACGAAGGTGGCGTGGCGGGTCTCGTGCAGGGCTTTCAGCTGTTCCTGCACCTTGATCAGTTTCCTCAGACGATCCTTACGCGTGCTCATGTCACCTCGCCAGCGTGAGGTCGACGAAGCCGTCGACGAACAGCGACAGCATGGTGCCGACGGCGAAATAGAAGATCAGCATGCCGCCGGCGATGACGAAGGGCTGCGAGATGAAATAGATCGGGATCTGCGGCGTCAGCTTGTTGACGAAGCCGATCGTCAGATTGACGAGAATGGCATAGGCGACGAACGGGCTGCCGAGGCGGATGACCAGGAAGAACGTGTCCGACACGGTGTCGGTGATGTCGACCAGCGCTGCCTGGGGGTTGAAGAAGACGTTGACTGGCGCGACCGTGTAGGACGCCACCAGGGCGCGGACGATCTCGTGATCGAAGTCGAAGACGAACAGCATCAGCAGCGCCGAGAATGAAATTATGGCGGCAAGGGCCGCCTGCGGCTCCGGTTCCTCGATCGCCGGTCCGCCGGAGCCGCCATAGCCGATCAGCATGGCGATGGCCGAGCCCATGAAGCGAAGCGCCTCCATGTAGAGCCTGGTCATGGCGCCGATCAGTCCGCCGACCAGCAACTCCGAGACGATCATCGGCACCAGGATCTGCGGACGCGGATCGACGAAGGGAAAGATCTTGTCCCACAGGAAGGCGAGCAGGCCGCCTGTGGCGGCGACCGCGACGAACAGCCTGACCTGCACCGGGACGCGGGCGCTGGACAGGCCCGGCATCAGCATGAAACAGGCACCGATGCGGCAGAAGGCGAGGAACGCCGCGATGACGGCGGCCTGCGAGAGAATGCTCACGATATGGTCCCGAGCACCCTGATCTCGACGCCCTTCGCGATTTCGACATGGGAGAGCACCGGCAGCGTGGTGAACAGGCGCTCGATGATCATGCGCACATAGGGGCGGGCGTCGGGCGCGGTGACGAGGACAAAACGCTCGCCGGCTTCGAGGTGTTTCTTGATCGCCTTGGTGGCGTCCTGGCCGAATTCCTCCAACTGGCGCGGATCGATGTCGAATTCGCGCACCTCGCCCTTGGCGTCGCGCTTGAGGCTCTGGTGGAAGGCGAGATCCCAGCGGTTGCCGAGGCGCAGCACCTTGAGCACGCCACCTTCGGAGAGGTCGCCGCAGATCTGCTGGGCCATACGGATGCGCACATGCTCGACGATCTGCTCGGTACGGCGCACATGCGGCGCGATCTCGGCGATGGCCTCGATGATGAGATGCAGGTTGCGGATAGAGACGCGTTCGGCANCCACCTTCGGAGAGGTCGCCGCAGATCTGCTGGGCCATACGGATGCGCACATGCTCGACGATCTGCTCGGTGCGGCGCACATGCGGCGCGATCTCGGCGATGGCCTCGATGATGAGATGCAGGTTGCGGATAGAGACGCGTTCGGCAAGCAGCAGCTTGAGCACCGCCTGCAGGCCGGGATAGGAGATGTGGGTGGTGCAGATCTCGTCGGCGAGCTTGCGGTATTCCTGATCTTGACGTTCGAGCAGCGCCTTCATGTCCTTGTAGGACAGGAGCTGCGGCAGATTGTTGCGGATGACTTCCGAGAGATGGGTGAGCAGCACCGACATGTTGTCGGCGAAGGTGAAGTTCTCGCGCTTCAGATCCTCGGCGAAGGTTTCCATGACGGAGTAGGCGCGCATGCCGAAGGCGGGCTCGCGAATTTCCTCGCCGGGGATTTCGGGTATGTCGCGGTTGCCGAGCAGCACCATTATCTCGCCGACGCGCATCGAATATTCGGCGACCACGGTGCCGTGCACCTTGATCTGATAGCTTTTCGGCGGGATGGCGAAGTCGTCGGCGACGCGGACTTCAGGCACGACGAAGCCATACTGCTGGGCGAATTTCTTGCGCATCTTGGACATGCGGAAGACCAGTTCCTGATGCGAGACCAGGAGCCGCGTGGAAAGCTGCTTGCCGATCAGCAGTTCGATCTCGGCGGTGGCGAGCGAGGCCTTGACCGAGTTCTTCTCTTCCTCGGCCTTGCTCGCTTTTTCCTGGCTCTTCACCGCCTCGGCCTCGGCGATGGCCCGGTTATGGCGCATTGGTATGACGTAGCCGAGGCCGGCCATGCCGGCGGCAAGCGCGAAGAACGGGAACAGTGGCAGGCCGGGCATCAGGCCGAGCAGCACCAGCAGTGCGGCCGCCACGTAGAGCGCGCGCGGGTGGGCGCCGAGCTGGCCGAACACGGCCTGGTTGGTCGAGCCGCGCGTGCCGCCCTTGGAGACCAGCAGGCCGGCGGCGAGCGAGACGATGAGCGCCGGGATCTGGGTGACGAGACCGTCGCCCACCGACAGCTTGATGAACACGTCGGCGGCCTCGCCCATGCCCATGCCGTGCCTGATGTAGCCGATGGCGATGCCGCCAACGATGTTGATGGCGGTGATAATGAGGCCGGCGATGGCGTCGCCGCGGACGAATTTCGAGGCGCCGTCCATCGAGCCGAAGAAGGAGGATTCCTCTTCCAGTTCGCGGCGGCGCAGCTGTGCCGTCTTGTCGTCGATCATGCCGGCGGAGAGGTCGGCGTCGATCGACATCTGCTTGCCGGGGATGGCATCGAGGGTGAAGCGCGCGCCGACCTCGGCGATACGGGTGGCGCCCTTGGTGATGACGATGAAGTTCACCACGATCAGGATCATGAAAACGATCAGGCCGATAACGAAATCGCTGGCCATCACCAGCTTGGAGAAGCCGGCGATGACATAGCCGGCGGCGTGCGTGCCCTCATTGCCGTGCGACAGGATCATGCGCGTGGTGGCGATGTTGAGCGACAGGCGCAGCATGGTGGCAATGAGCAGCACGGTCGGGAAGGACGAGAAATCGAGCGGCCGCTGGATCCACAGCGCCACCATCAGGATCAGCACCGAAAGCGCAATCGAGAAGGCAAGCCCGATGTCGATGAGAAAGGCCGGGATCGGCAGGAACAGCACGGCCAGGATGACGACGATGCCGAGCGCGAAGAAGACGTCGCGGCCGTTCTTGGCCACCGCGCCGGGCTGGATGCTTTCGCTGATCGCCATTCTCGTCCTCGAACCACAGGGCTGCCGAGCATGCGACAGCCCGGCGAGGGTAGCTGGCCAAGCTTGCGCGAGGGTGGGAGAGTGACGGGATCGACTCTCTCGCGAAGGACACTTCATGCTGCTGATCATCGGTACGATCCGCCTGCCGCCCGACAGGCTTGACGAGGCAAGGCCGGCGATGGAGCGCATGGTTCGCGCCAGCCGCGCCGAGGACGGCTGCCTTGAATATTCCTATGCGCAGGATGTGCTTGATCCCGGCTTGATCAGGATCACCGAGGTGTGGCGTGCCAGACCGGCACTGGATGCGCATTTCCGCTCTCCGCATCTTGCCGACTGGCGCGCGAGCTGGCCGGGGCTTGGCATCGGCGAGCGCAATCTCGTGCTCTACGAGACCGGCGAAGCCATGCCGACCTGAGCGGTCCGGCGGCTAGGTCCTCGCCGGCTCCAGCTCGGTGTACGCATTGTGCCGAAAGGGCATGGTGAGTTCGCAACTGGCGGGCAGCCCCGTCGGCCCAAGGCGGGAAGGCCGGATCTGGCGGTTCGCGGCCATAATGGCGCCTTGATGTCGGCATTGTGGTTGTCACGACGTGCCGCCCGGCGTATCAGGCGGGTCTTCTTTTGCCTTGATATCGGCGAGCCGTCCCGGTGCTTTCCAGAAACCAACCCCAAGTCTACGCCCGCCGGCTGCGCGCGGTGCTTTTGAGGTCAGTCCCTCTGCTGGAGGCGCGCGGCATCGCCGTCGTCATGCTGGCGGGCGTTGTCGGCGTCATGGCTGGCATTCTGGTCACCGCGATGAGCCAGATCGTACAGGACCTGCACGGGCTGCTGTTCGGCGTCCAGCCCGGCGGGCGGCTGTCGGGCATGTTCTCGCTTGCCAATCCGATACAGGCGCTGACCCCGGCGATCGGCGGCATCCTGCTCGGAATATCGGTGATCTGGCTGAGGCTCCGGAAATTCCGCACGCCGGTCGATCCGATCGAGGCCAACGCCCTCTATGGCGGGCGCATGTCGCTGACCGACACCTTCATCATCGTCGTCCAGACGATGATTTCCAGCGGCTTCGGCGCTTCGGTCGGCCTGGAGGCGGGCTACACACAGGTCGGTTCAGGCGTCGCCTCACGACTGGCGCGCGCCTTCCGGTTGCGCCGCAACGATGTGCGCATCCTCGTCGGCTGCGGTGCGGCCGGCGCCATCTCGGCCGCCTTCGATGCGCCGCTGACGGGCGCCTTCTACGGCTTCGAGCTGGTCATCGGCATCTACTCCGTCGCCAATGTCGCGCCCGTCATGACGGCCGCGATTTCGGCGTCGCTGACGGCGGAAGTGTTCGGCGGCGTGCCCTTTCCGCTCGAGCTTTCAGGGTTGCCGCAACTCACTGCCAGCCAATATGTGCCCTTCCTGTTGCTCGGCCTGCTTGGCGGTGCTGCCTCGATCGCCATCATGCAACTGGTGACGTTGATCGAGCGCGGGTTCAACAGGCTGTCGGTCGATGCCTCGCTCCGTCCCGTCGTCGGCGGTGTCCTGGTCGGCCTCCTCGGCCTGGTCACGCCGCAGGTCCTGTCCAGCGGCCACGGCGCGCTGCATCGCGAATTCGCCATGAATTACGGGCTGGCGGTGGTGGCGAGCGTCTTCGCGCTTAAGCTGGCGGCGTCGGCGATCTCACTGGGTTCGGGCTTTCGCGGCGGACTGTTCTTCGCCTCGCTGTTCCTTGGCGCGCTGCTCGGCAAGGCGTTCGCCGGTGTCATGGCGCTCGTGTCGCCGGCGACCGGTATCGACCCCTCCGTCGCCGCCGTCGTCGGCATGACGTCGCTTGCCGTCGGTGTCGTCGGCGGGCCGCTGACCATGACTTTCCTGGCGCTGGAATCGACCCGCGACCTGACGCTCACCGGCGTGGTGCTTGCCGCCTCGATCATGGCGGCGATCCTGGTGCGCGAGACCTTCGGCTATTCGTTCTCGACCTGGCGGTTCCACCTGCGCGGCGAGACGATCCGCAGCGCCCANGATGTCGGCTGGATGCGCAGCCTGACCGTCGGCTCGATGATGCGCGAGGACATCAGGACCATCGATGCATCGACGACGCTGGCCGCCTTCCGCAAGGAATTCCCGTTGGGTTCGGCCCAGCGCGTGATCGCGGTCGACCCAGGGGATGAATATGTCGGCGTGCTGATCGTGGCCGAACTGCACAGCGATCCTTCCGGGGGCGAGGCGCTGGTGCGCGACCTTGCCCAGTACAAGGATGCCGTCCTGGTGCCCAGCATGAACGTGCAGGCCGCCGCCGAGACCTTCCAGCGCGCCGGCGCGGAGGAACTGGCCGTGGTCGAGGACTTCGCCGACCACATCGTGCTCGGGCTTTTGACCGAGGGCCATTTGATGCGGCGCTATGCGGAAGAGCTCGAGAAGGCGCGCCGGGACCTGTCGGGCGAGGGGTAGGCGCCGCGAACCTTCGAATTCGTCAGTGCTCAATCGGCCCCTTGGCCATCACCAACGCGGTGCCGGCGGTCGTCGGACGCTCGATGACGCGGCGCACGAGCGGCGGCTCGTCGCCCGAGTGCAGCGCCCGCAAGCGTTCCCCGACCATGGCGTCGGCATGGGTGATGCGACCGTTATGCCTGACATATTCGAGCCAGGTCGGCGTGTGGTAGTGCTCGATCCAGATCGACGGATTTTCGAGATCGCGAGCCAGTGTCCAGTTGCGGGCGCCGTCGCGGCGGCGGATGCGGCCGCGCTCGGCCATTGTGGCGAGGAATTCCGCCTCGTCCTCATGCCTGATGATGTATTCGATCATAATGGCGATCGGACCGCTGCGCGGCTTCAGGTCGAGTGCCAGGTGCGGCTCCTTGAAGCGATTGAGCGGGTCGAGGTTGAGCACCTGCTGTTGCGGCAGCGGCAGCACGAGGCCGATGGCGCCGCCAGCCAGCATGGCGATGGCCGCGGCGATCAGCGCCGTCTCGGCGCCATGCGCGTCGGCGACGACACCCCAGATCCAGCTGCCCAGTGCTATGCCGCCGAAGGTTGCGGNCGTCTCGGCGCCATGCGCGTCGGCGACGACACCCCAGATCCAGCTGCCCAGTGCTATGCCGCCGAAGGTTGCGGTCTGGTAGACCGACAGAACCCTGCCGACCACCCAGCGCGGTGTCGCCATCTGCACGGTGACATTGAAATGCGAGAGCGCGATCACCCAGCAGGCACCGCCGACCAGCAGGCCGAGCGAGGTCTGCCAGGCATGCTGGCTGACGGCGGCGTTGAATGCGCAGGCCGCAAAGCCGGCGAAGGCACAGCGCACCATCGTCTCGCTGGAGAGCAGTTGGCGCAGCCGCACGCTGATCAGCGCCCCGCCGACGGCGCCGATGCCGAAGGCGCCCAGCATGATGCCGTAGGTCAGCGCATCGCCCTTGACGACGTCGCGCGCCACCAGCGGCAGCAGCGCTAGCACCGCGCCGGCGCTGAACCCAAAAGCGGCGCCCCTGACCAGCACCTTGCCGATATTGGGCGACATGGCGACGTAGCGCAGGCCGGCGCCCATGGCCGCCCCCAACGACTCGCGCGGCAAGGTCGAGGCCGGTAGATCCGGCTTCCAGCGTGCCAGCACGACGATAAGTCCGACATAGCTCACCGCGTTCGCCGCGAAGGCCGCGGCCGCGCCGGCGGCCGCGACGATGATGCCACCGATTGCCGGGCCGACGCTACGTGTCAGGTTGAAGCCCATGGAATTCAGCGCCACGGCGGCAGGCACCTTGTTGCGCGGAACGATGTCGCCGACGGAGGCCTGCCATGACGGACTGTTGAGCGCAGTGCCGCTATCGATCAGGAAGGTAAAGGCCAGCAGCGTCCACGGCGTGATCAGGTCCAGATAGGTGAACGCGGTCAAAAGCACCGAAACGACCAGCATGAAGGTCTGCGCGACCAGCATCACCTTGCGGCGGTCGAAGCTGTCGGCGATGGCGCCGGCGACAAGCGCGAACAGCATGATGGGCAAGGTGGTCGAGGCCTGGACCAGCGCGACCTGGTAGGGCGAGGTGGCGATGGTGGTCATCATCCAGGCGGCGCCGACGCCCTGGATCAAGCCGCCGAAATTGGAGACGAGGCTCGCGCCCCATACGGCCCGGAAGATGCCATGCCGGAACGGCGCCAGCGCCGAGACGCTTTCGCTATCGGGCTTCTCGTCAGTCATGGATGGGTTCCTGCCACGGCGCGCTGATCCTTGCGGGGATCCGTTTCCCCGCATGATTTGCCGAAACTATGGCATCGCGGCGCAAAGGGCGAATGCGTTGCTGAGAAGCTCATGGTCCAACAAGGGGAGAGCGAAGGGCCACGGCGCGCCTTTGGCATCCAGCCTGCCGTTTCAACGCGCCTCGGCCACGGCCGCATGCAACGCTTCGCTCAGTTGGCCGGCGGACTGGCCGCCGGCATGGAGACGAAGGAAAAGCTCCATTCCCACCAGCCGAAGCCTCGACGGCTGGTCGCGCCTGGCCAGGTCGACCAGATCCGCGACCGAAGATGCCGGCCACTTCATCGCATCGCGCAGAAAGCCACCATTCAACAGGGTTTCGGTGCCGGTGGTAAAGTTCGCGGATACCTGAAAACCGTTCTTCCTGGCCTTTACATTCTGAACCGGAATGTGTTTTTCCGCCACCCTCTTCAAAAGCCACTTTCCCTGCTTCTGGCGGTATTTGTGGCGCCGAGGCAGATGGATCGCGAAGTCGATCAGCCGGTTCTCGAGGAATGGCACCCTGAGTTCCACCGAGGCCGCCATGCTGAGACGGTCATGCCGGTTCAGCAGATCCTGCAGATGCGAATACATGTCGTGAAGGCAGCATCCCAGGAAGGCGCGGTCGCCAAGCGGCGTCACCGGCTCCAGCCGGTCGAAGATCCTTGCCTGAAGGAAATTCAATTCCGGCGAAAGCGCCCTGAGCACGGCGTTGCGGTCCCAGCCATGGGCAAAGCCGATCGCGGTCCGGAAGGGGGCATGGCGCTGGCGCTCGAATCTGCGGGCGAGCTTGTTCCTGGACCGAAACAGCCGACCCGGCCAGGACCATGGCCGCCACAATTTCAGGCTGGCTTCCTGCCAGTCGTAGCCGCCAAAGAGTTCGTCGGCGCCTTCGCCGGTCAGCAGCACCTTGAAGCCGTCGGCCCGGCATTGCTCGGCCAGCGCGAGCAGGCAGACATGGCTTGCATGCCAGCCGTCGCTTTCCAGATGCCAGATGGTCTTCGGCCACAGGTCGAGGAACCGGTCCTTATCGACCGGCACCCTGTTCAGCGGTACATGGGCGTGGCTGGCGGTACGCTGCGCGTCATCCGCCTCGCTGTGGCCAAGGCGGGGGTCGACGACATAGGCCGTCATCTCCGGCCTGAACCGTTTGGCCAGCGTGGTGACGAGGCCGGAATCGACGCCGCCGCTGCAGGCAGCGGCGAGGCTGGTGTCAGCGATGCAATGGAGCCCGACACTATCTTCGATCAACGCTTCCAGCGTTGCCATGTGCTCCGCGTCGGTGGCGGTATCGCCAACGATACGGGCGGCATCGAGCACGTCGAGGACATGCCAGAAACAGCGCTTCTCGACGCCCGCATCGCTGATCTTCCATAGAGCTGCCGGCGGCAGCCGCTCTATGCCCTGAAACAGGCTGGAACAGGAATCACGGCTTTGCCAAGCGAGGCGCAACGTGATTTCGCGCGCATCGATGGTTCGGGCGACGCCATCGCAGGCCAGGATCGCCTTATCCTCGGAGGCGAACAGGATCCGCTCACCCATTTCGGCAACCGACATCGGCTTGATGCCGAGACGGTCGCGCGCGAGCCACAGGGCGTCGGCACGGGCGTCGAAATAGGCGATGGCGAACATGCCGTCGAACATCGGGATGGCTTGGTCCGGCCCCCAATGGTGCAGCGCTTCGAGAACCACCTCGGTATCAGAGGCTGTCCGGAACCGCCTGCCTTCAGCCCGCAGCGTGTCCCGCAGCGAGCGATAGTTGTAGACCTCGCCATTGTAGACCAGCACGCCCTGGCCACAGGCGGTGAGCATCGGCTCGCGTGCCTGCGCCGACAGATCGATGATCGAGAGCCGGCGGTGACCGAGCGCCAGCCGGCGGTCGTTCCAACTGGCGTGGTCGTCTGGCCCGCGATGGACCAGCGCCTGCATCATGCGGGCGACGTCGGCAATGTCGCCGCCGCCGATCGGATCGCGTTTGCGCCAGACGCCGGCTATGCCGCACATGGAGTGCCGGGCTGGTTCAAGGGTGCGCGAGACCTCATCGAGACAATACCGCTATGTCAGGCCGACAAATCGCCGGATCATGGAACGGCACTCTAGCTGCAACGCGGCCGCCCGCAAGCCGTGCGCCATCCGGCGCAATATAGACGGAAGGGTCGAGCACCCTTGCTGGAAATCGCTCAGAAACCGTTCTGGATTCGCTCGAAGATGACATTGGTGAAGGCCGATATCTGGCCACCGATGAAGGGACCCGTAAGCGCCACCACCAGCATGATGGCGACGATCTTGGGCACGAAGGTCAAGGTGATTTCCTGGATCTGTGTCAACGCCTGGATCAAAGCGATGCCAATGCCGACCGCCATGGCGACCAGCACCACCGGAGCGGATGCGGTCAGCACCGTCCACACCGCATACTGGACGATGTCGAGTGCGTCGGCCTCGTTCATGTCGGCGGTTGGCCTAGCTCGCCGGCTTGATCGACACGCCCGCGCCGACGGGGACCGTGGTGCCATCCTGCAGCACTGCGATCAGTCCGTTGCTGCCAAGCGTCACCGACGCCACGGTGCCCGTTGTCTTGCCATCGGCCGAGGTGATGTTGCGGCCTATGAGAGCGTCGGCCTGCGACAGCGCCGAGGACTGCATGATCTGGTCGAGCTTGGTGTTGGCCTGCACCGATTGCTCGACCTGGGAGAAGGTGGCGAGCTGGGCGACATACGCCGTCGAATCCATGGGCTTGGTCGGATCCTGGTTCTTCATCTCCGCGATCAGAAGCTTCAGGAAGGACTGATAGTCGACCGCCGTCTTCGAGGTCGACGTGGTGGTCTGGTTGGCGCCAACCGGCACCGTCGTCGTCATGTCCACGGTCATCAGTATCGTGCTCCCACGGCCAGCGGGCGCGCGGCGCCCGAAACATCGTCATTGCCGCCAAGCGCGCGGCGTTCCAGAGGATAAAGCGAACGGATCGCCTTCAAGGCCTCGTAAATGTGATCCTCGCCGACCATGCGATCGACCTGTTTCAGCGCGCTGCCGATCTCGGCGTCTTCGAAACTTGCAATGAGCAGTGGCAGCGAGCGTCGGAACATCTCGCGCGCTTCGTCGGCACCAGTCGGGTTTATCAGCATGACCTGCACGATGAAATAAAGCTGCCGCAACGGCGTCGACGCGTCGTCTGCTTGGATCACATGGCTCTCGAGCAGGAACTGCACGTCGTTCATCAGCTCGATGGTGACCTTGCGGTCGACGCGGATGACCGCGCCGTTGATGTAGATCTTCTCATTGGGCTTCAGCGATAACTTCAACGTGTTGGTCATTGAATGCCGTCGCGGATGATCTGGGATACTTCGATCAGCCCCTCGAAATTGTCGGTGCGGCCCTGGCGGATGTCCTCGGCCTCGCGCAGCAGCCACAGGCCGATGGAGATCAGGTTGGCGCGCAACTCCTTGGGGAGCGCATTTTCGCTGGAGCCGAGATCCTCGACGAAGGTGGTCCAGACGCGATTGGTGAAATGCAGCGCCTCCACTGCCTCCATCGAATGCTGGCCGGCCGCGGCGGCGGCCGACAGCATGTCGATCGAGCGGGTCAGGAGGTCCCGCTCGCGGTCCTTTGCGTCCGTGACGGAGGTGCTCTGAACGTCGGCGTAGGAGAATTGGTACATCGGTGGCTCTACCGTTCCGCTGGAGGTGTCAGGTCAGGTAATTCAACAGGCTGAGCTGCTGCAGGCGCGCCGTCAGGGCGAAAGAGGTCTCGATATGCTGCGTCAGATTGGCGACGCGGGTCGCCGCTTCCGCCGGATCGACTGCCTCGAGATCCAGAATGTGCCGTTCGAACAGGTCGATCTGCGTCTTCATGCGGTCGCTGGCATCGGAGACGCGCTTCTGCACGATGCCGGTCTGGGATTGGACCTGCGCGATGCCGCTCAGCGCCTCGCCGACCAATTTCTGCGAGTGGTCGATGATGATGTCTTTCGCCGCCTGGCTGATGCCGGTGGCCATCAGGCTGGAGACCAAGGCCGCCGCCATGGCGAGCTTCCTGATGCCGTCGCTGTTGGCGCCGGTCGAGGTCTCGGTGGTTTCGTTGAGCGCGATGCGGCTAACGATCTGCGGGTCGGTGGCATTCGACATGTTGGTCTGCCAGCCCGCGCCGAGGAACTGCGGCGTGACATCGTTGGTGATGAAATCGTCCATCTGGGCCGCGGTGATGTTGGCCGCGGCCGGGTCATTGGGCGTGAAGCCGAATTTGGCGAGGAAGGAGGCGTCGAAGGCAGCCTTGGCGGGAGAGCCGGCGGCCGTGAAATCGTTGATCGGCTTGACGTCGGTGTTGGTGCCAGCGAACAGATATTCGCCGTTGACGCTGGTGTTGAGGATCGACGTAAGCTGCTGGATCGTTGTCTGGCCGGTCGATTGGGTCAGGCTGTCGGAGTTGTCGCCCGACGACGCGGTGGTCAGGCTGGACAGGAAAGTCTGCGCGACGTTGGAGAGTTGGCCGAGCGAGGTCTGGGTGGATGAGAGCCGGGCGGCCACCAGTCCGTTGGAATCGACAATGACGTTGAGCCGGTCGAGGTCGCGCGAAAAGGTAACGGATTGGGCGGTACGCCCACCAAGTGCCAGACCGACATCGGCGACCTTGCCGGTCGAGGACTCTTTCGTGGCTTTGACGAGATCGGCCTGCATGCGCATCTGCTGATAGCGCATGGCATTCGTAAGGGCAGCAGAGGAGACAAAGGTCATGGCTTATCCCACCGCGCTCAACAGCGCCGTCATCATGTCGTCGATGGTCTTCATCATCCGGGCGGATGCCTGATAGGTGTGCTCGAGATCGAGCATCAACGACATTTCCTGATCGACATTGACGCCGGTTGCGTTGGACAAGGCATCGGCACTGCGCTGAGCCAGGGCTTCCTTGGCGTCGGCGGCGGTCGAAGCCTGCTGACGAACGCCCTGCAACCACCCGATCGAATTGGCGGCGTAGTCGGCGACGCTGGAGGTTGCCGAAATCCCGGCCGAGGGATCGAACGTCATCGGTTTGTCGAGCTGGTCGCCATAGGCGACCAGGAGGTTGGAGTATGAAGCCCCTCCAGTGGTGTTGGCGACGTAGGCGGCGCCGTTGGCGCCCCCATCGCGCAGCAATGTCGGGTTGCCGCCGGTGCTGGGATCCATCGCGGCATTGATCTTGATCGTTCCAGCAAGGCCGTCGACGAGCGTGCCCGCGGCTGGCACCGCCGGTGCGCCCGACCAGGTGAACAGGCCCGCCGCGTTGGGCATCGACGGCGCCGTTTCGGCAAAGGCGGTGATCAGGCCACGCGCGGTTTCGTCGAGCTGGCTCTGCATGGTCGAGGCGACGCCGTCGCGCAATTGCAGCAGGCCGGCAATCGTGCCGCTGGCTGTGGTGTTGCCGCCGCTGCCCGCCGAGACCGGTACGTTGTCGATATAGACCGTGTTGCCGGCCGCACCCGCGGCATAGCCCGAAGACGGAGCGAAGCTGACGGTGCGTGGGATCGTCTCGAACAATGTCGTGCCGTCACCCGTGGTGATGACCATGTCGTTGTCGCCACGCGTGAAGGTCGACACCGGAATGTAATTGGCGATCTTCTTCAACAATGCGTCGCGTTGGTCGAGCGCATCGGAAACGTCGGTGCCGGAACGGGTTCCGGACATGACCGCGATGTTGGCATCCTGGAACTGGTTGAGCAGCGAATTGAGATCCTTGACGGCGGTATCGATCTGGCCGTCGGTTTGGGTACGAAAGTCCTGAATGGCCTTGGAGCCTTCATTCAGGGACCGCACGACCTGTTTGGCCGCGTCGATCACGCTCGAGCCAAGATTCTGGTTGGACGGCGAGGTGGCGTATAGCTGCAGCGCCTGCTGCAGATTGCCGATCGCTGTCGAAGGCGAGGAGGCATTGTCGACGCCATTCACCGATACGTCGAGCTGATCCATGCCGTTGTAAAGCGCGCTCTGGCCGGCGTAGGCGGACAGAGCGCCGAGGTTCTGGCGAAACAGCAGATCGTTCGTCGCACGCTGGACATCAACCGAACGCGCGCCGGGCGTCGTGCTGGTGACCAGCGCGATGCGGCGCGAATAGTTCGGATTATCGGCGTCCGCCACGTTGCGCGTGACGACGCTTGTCTGCCGCGAGGTGGCCAGAAGCGCCGATTGGGCGATGCTCAGTGCGGAGGAAAGCGACATGCTGGTCTTTCACGGGCGAAGCCCGGTTTATCTCTTCAGGTTGACAAGGACGTCCATCAGGTCGGAACCGGTCTGGAAGACTTTGGAATTGGCGGTGTAGCTGCGCTGGGCCGCGATCATGTCGGTCAATTCCTCCGCGATATCGACGTTGGAATTCTCGAGCGCGCCCGAGATGATCGAACCGGCCTTGCCTTCGTTGGCAAAGCCGACACGGACCGCACCGGAGTCGGTACCTTGCGCGTAGACATTGCCAGGCAGCGCCTTGAGTTGGTCGGGGCTCTGCACGTCGGCCAGCGGAATTTTGTAGAGCGGCTTGGAGGTGCCGTCCTTGTACTGGGCGTAGATGGTGCCGTCCTTGCTGATCTGCACCTTGTCGATGGTGCTCGGCGCGTTGCCGTTCACCTGGGCGTCGGTGACGGTGAAGCCGGTGCCGAGCTGGGTCAGCTTCGACAAGTCGAGGGCAAGGCTGGCGCCGCCCGGGACGGTGAATGAAATGCCGGTCGGGGTGCCGGTGAGCTTGCCGGTGGTGGTATCGAAGGCTAGGTTGGCCGTGCCCAAGGCGCCGCCGGCAGCGTAGGGGAAGCCAGTTCCGGCTGTCGCCTTCGACTGGTCGAAGACCGCCACCTCCCAGGTGCCGGCCCCGGTGTTGGTGAAATAGACGTCGAGCAACTTCTTGTTGCCGAGATTGTCATAGGCGACCATCGAGGATTTCGAAGTATACTGCGCTCCCGCCGAGTTCGTGCTGGGCAGGTTGCCGGCAGCGACGGGTGTCGCGCCTGCCGGCAGATTGCCGCTGAAATTGCCTTGGGTGCTCGGAGTCGCGGTCAGTCCCTGGTCGGCGATGACAACCGGCTCGAGACCTTCGAAGCCGTTCACCGTGGCCGCCGGCGCCCCATTGGCGTAGCTGTAGGCCATCAGCTGGAAACCGGCGGCATTGACCAACCGGCCCTGTGCGTCGGGAACGAAGGCGCCGGCGCGGGTCAGGAAAGGCGTGCCGCTTGGATCCTGGACGACGAAGAAACCATCGCCGCTGACGGCAAGGTCGGAGACCGAGGTCGTGTATTGAAGCACGCCTGGATCGCTGACCGCCTGGCGGATCGTGGTGGTGACGCCGCCGGAATTATAGGCGCCACCGGTCGACGGCATGATCAATGTCGAAAATTCGGCCGAGGACCGCTTGTAGCCGGTGGTATCGGAGTTGGCGATGTTGTCGGCTGTCGTCGACAGGCGGTTCGCCTGGGCGTTCATGCCCGAAACGCCGGTCCGCATCATTCCGTAGAGGCTCATCGAGATGTCTCCGCAATATCCATGCCACTGGCTTCGAGGCTACGCGTCCTGTCTTGCGCGAGGCTGGCGCGGTGCCGCATCAGAACACGAGCCGGTAGCCGAGGAAGCGCTTGGAATCGATCGGGTCGGTGCCCAGCTTCTCGCGCAGTTTCTTACGCAACTTGCTGATGTGGCTTTCCACCACGTTCTCTTCGACCTCCTCGTCGAAGATGCCGTANATGGCGTTGAACACCTGGGTCTTGGTGACGCGGCGGCCACGGTTGCTCGCTAGATATTCCAGGATACGGCGCTCGCGGCGCGGCAAGGGCAGCGGCTGACCGTCGATCTCTGGATCGCGGCCGTCCATGAAGATGCGCATGGCGCCGATCTCGGTATAGGCGACGTCCTCGCTGGCGCGGCGGCGAATGGCGGTGATGCGGGCCAGGATTTCGCGGATGTGCACCGGCTTGCGGATGACGTCGTCGACGCCGCTCTCGAACAACCGCAGCGTGTTTTCAAGCGAATGCTGCTCACTGAGCGCAATGACCGGAGCTCCGGTGCGGTCGCGGATCTGGNAGCGTGTTTTCAAGCGAATGCTGCTCACTGAGCGCAATGACCGGAGCTCCGGTGCGGTCGCGGATCTGGCGCGGCGAGATCGCGCCGTCGCGACAGTCGCCGATCAGGAAGGCCCGCACCGATCGCAGATCGGTGTCGGCGGCCGAGTTGACCCACTCGCCGAACTCGCCCGGCGCGAAACCGGCGCAGGCGATCCCCTCGCGGTCGAAAAGTGAATTGTAGCCCTCTGTCACGAGCTCTCGCTCGTCAACGATAACGATCATCGGCCCCGCCTCCGAATCAGCACATTTGCCCCGTGGAGAAAGGCGTATCCGCTGGCGGGAATCCTGAACAACCGTCATTTCTTGTAACTAGTTTCTTGGGAGTCTGGAACGTGTCGGTTGCATTAGCGTGCAGCCAGATATGCTTGCGGTCCAAGTCCCGGCCAAGTCGAATCGACCGCTCCGCAGCCGCGGGACTGATGTATTAGAAGTGGAGAATGCGCTTACGGGTTGCAGAAGGCGCGAGCGTTCGTCGTCCATTTGCCAAAGCCGGTGGCCACCATGTTGGCGATCACCCTGCAGACATAGACCTTCTGCGCCGGGTCGTTGTCGGGTCCGGCATGATAGCGGGCGACGGCCATGGACCAGGTCTCATGGCGGGCATGGAGGCTGGCCAGGAAGCGTGCCGCGTAGTCGACGTTCTGGCGCGGGTCGAGCATGTCCTTGACGCTTCGGAAATGCGAGGCATGATAGTGATGGTTGATCTGCATGCAGCCGAGATCGATCAGCGTCTTGCCCTCGCGCTGGGCGTCCGCGAAGGCTGCAAGAGCTTCGTCCCGGCTTCTCGGGAAGACTGCTTTTCCTTCTATATTCAATGCGTTGGGTTGAAGGCTGCCTTTGTTTCCGGTTTCCGTCAACCCGACCGCATAGAGGATGCCGGCAGGCACGCCATAGCGGTCGGCGGCACGCAGGATCTCGGGTTCGCAAGGATTGGTGGCGGCGCCTGCGCTGCTCGCTAGGCTAGATAAAAACATCGCCGCCAGCGCGCTCGCGAGAAGGCGAAGCGGCGCGGCCGTGTGCTTGCGCTTCATCATGATTACCCCTTGCGGATTGCTGACCTGGCTGCTGGCCGCCGGCTCCACTGTTGCCGCCGCTGGAATTTCCGGGCTGGAAGGATGACGGATCGCGGCCGGGTGCAGCGCTCACCGAGGCGGTTGCATCCGTGCGGGTTGTGGAGGGAATTGCGACCGAAGGTTGCAGGATGGTGACCTTGTCGACCTCGAAGCCCAGCCCGCGCAGCGACTTAAGGATCGCCTCGCCGTCACTGGAAAGCCGGCGATAGGCATCGTGTGTTTCGGGTTTCAACTCAATCGACAGTTGTTCTCCGGAGAGCCGAAGGTGGGCAGTGACCATGCCCAGTTCGGCCGGGTGAAGTTCGATCTTCAACACATGTGTCGGAACGGCAACAGAGCCCGTCAGCTGAGCTGTCGCGGAAGCGGTGGAAAGCGCCTGGTTCGGACCGCCATCGGCTGAAATGGCGCCGATCACGTTGAGGGCTGCCTGGCTTATCGGTGCCTGCGGCGGCGCGGGGAAGCTGCGTTCGGAAACAACGTCGATGCGTGCCGCCGCCGACTGCTGTTTTCCCGGCTCGGACCGCAACGAGGACTGGAGATCGGCGATCGATTTCAGCTGCGGCGCCGCCTGTTTCGTCTCCACGCCCGGCACTTCCGCAGGCACCTCGGGCAAGGGGCCGGCCGCGATCGTACTGTCATGTTTCGGCGAGCCGGCGGCATCGCGAATGAGCCGGCCGTCGAGTTTCGTCAGCGGTACGTCGACCAGTGATACCCGCTCGGGCTTGGCCATGGGCTCGAGACCGTCACGCCCGGCGGCGGATTTCTGCCGATAAGCCTTCGGCGGAAGCTGTCCAACGACCGTGGCGTCCTGTCCCGTTCCGGCCGCGCTCTGGTCGGCCGTTTTGGCCGATGTCGAGAAATGGCGCAGGGCATGAAACGCCATCAGCAGCGCTAGATGCTCGTCGAGCGGCGTCGCGCCCGGTTCGGCAGCCGGCGCGTCGGCATAGGCATCCTTGTCCGTCCCGGCGTCCTTGCCGTCCTTCATGGATTTCGCGGCAGACGATCCGCTCGGCGTGGTCCTTGCCTTGCTGGCCGGCCTGGGCTCGTCCTCGCCTGCCTTTGCGGCAAGCTTGCTCCACCGCGGATCGCGGGAGCCTGGCTCGGCCGGTGGCTGCTTCTCCGAATGGGCAGGGCTTGCGCCGCCGTGTACCATCTCTCCGAACCCGGTGTCGTCCTTCTTTCCGGACGCGGCCGGCTGCTCGGCCGTACGCGCGGTGGTAAATCCTGGCAGGGCCGGGCCGAGGCTGGGGGTCATTTCGGGGCGGCTCCAAGCATCTGGTCGATCAGGTCTAGCTGTCGACGGGTTTTCGTCATGGCGGCGTCGGTCGGGTCTGTCGTGTCGGCGCTGGCCGCGACCGCCGCGGCCGATGCCGGCAGGACGGTTGCCGCGTCGGTTGCCGGCGCGGATACGTTCGGCGCAGCGGGCGCCGCCGCCTGGAGCGCCATGGCCGGCTTCTCGGACACGGCACCCTCGACGGGTGGCAATCCGGCGGCATCCGTGGTCGATGCGGCCGCAATTTCGGGTTCTGGCGATGGTACGACCGACGCGGGCGCCGGATTGGCGACCGGAAGGGAAGCAGGCGGCGCCACCACTTCGCCGGCGATGGCCTGGGCCGCATCGAGCAAAGCCCGGTCGCCGTCCGATAATTTGCCGCGGTCGATCTTGCCAAATTTGGTGCGCACGT
Source organism: Mesorhizobium sp. LNHC229A00 (assembly GCF_000502415.1). NCBI lineage: Bacteria > Pseudomonadati > Pseudomonadota > Alphaproteobacteria > Hyphomicrobiales > Phyllobacteriaceae > Mesorhizobium > Mesorhizobium sp. LNHC229A00. Next base: position 392,769 of record NZ_AYWQ01000002.1, on the reverse strand, counting down.
CCTCGATGGTATCGGAGGTCACCGTGGACAGGCTGGAATAAAGCAGGGCGCGCGGATCGCCCTGGTTGGTGTTGCCGTCGCGACCCTGTTCGGCCCGCGCCGAGGCGAAGGCCGACAAGTCACTCATGCCGTCAATCGCGGCGCGGCGCGCGATACGCAGATAGATCACCTTCTCGCGCTCGGGGTCCATCATCGAGGTGATGTCGGCCAGCTTGTCCTGGCTGATCGACATATGCAGTGCGATGACGCCGGAGACGAAGGAGTCGGCGAACTGGCTGGCGTAAGGCGAATAGAGGTAGCGCTCGACATATTGGGTGGAGGCAAGCGCGAACCGCGCCGCGTCGCCCTGCGTCACGGCAATGCCGACCGATCGCCGCAAAGCCGCTTCCTCGACCAGAGTGCCGGGGCTGAGCAGCTTGGCCTCATCGAGCAGCGTGAGTGCGGCCGCCGGCTGATCCGTGGCAAGCAGTGACCCTTTGACCAAAGCGAGGAATGCGCCGAGATCGCCTGGCAGGGTCATCGGGTCGATCGGCCTCAGAGCTTCGATCGCTTCGCCTGGCCGGCCGTTCAGATAGTCGATTACCCCTTTGGCTATGGCAAGGTTCTGCGGATCGGAGGCGGCACGCGATACGGCCGCCTCGACGGTCACCGGATTGCCGCCGCTCATGCCGTAGACCAGCAGCGCGCGAAAATTCTTGGCATCCTTGAAATCCTCGGCGTCCGCCGCGCGTAACCGCGCATCGGTCATTTCGAGCAGCTTGGCCTGCATCGGCATCGCGGCGTGATCGCCGGCGGCGATGCGGTCCTGAACGAGCTGCAACGAGCGGACCAGCTGATAAGGCTGCAGCGCATCCTGGGCGAGGCCCGCGGACGGACTAGCCGTGGCTAGCAGCAGCAGCAGCGCCATCATGCGGCTGGTGAGCGCCGCCCGTTTCATCCGCCGGTCGCCATCAGGATTTCGATGCGGCGGTTGGCCGCCGACATTGGATCAGCGGCATCCTTGGGCTGGCGATCAGCGAAGCCGGCAACCTCGGTGATGCGGCGTTCATCGACGCCGCCACGCACGAGCATGTAGTAGGCCGAGTGCGCGCGCGCCGTCGACAGCCGCCAATTGTCGTAGCTGGCACCGCGGAAGGGACGCGCATCGGTGTGACCGTTGATGCTGATGGTGCCTTTCTGGCTGTTGACGATGCGGCCGATCTTTTCCATCGCCAGCACCAGTTCGCGGCTCGGCACCGCAGAGCCGACCTCGAACATGCCGAAGTCGAGCTGATCGGTGATGGAGATGACGACACCCTTGTCGGTGGCTTCCACCGAGACGCCGTCATGCAGCTTGTCGCCGGGCTTGAAGGCGTCGGCCAGCAGCTGCTTAACGTCCGCGGCGGCCTTCAGCGCGGCGGCGGTCGGAGCCTTGTCCGCCTTGGATTTTGCGGCCTCCTGCTTCGCTGCGGCCGTGTCCGCCTTAGCCACATCCGCCTTGTTGTCCGTAGCTTTAGCGCTGCCCGCCTTGGCATCACCGATCTTGGCATCACCAGTCGTGACCATTTTCGGCGCGGTGTCATTGCCATCCCTGGCCAGGGGCTCCAGTGGTGCATCCTTGACCGGCGGCGCCGGCGGCACGGCCTTGACCTTGGCGATCTGTGTCTCGGCAGCCTTGTCGCCGGGCTTGAGCGGATCGCCCTCGACCCTGGGGCGCTGGGCACTCGCCTCGGCGCCGGGCGCGGCGACCTGCTGCGACCAGAAGTCCGGCTCGAAAGGATCGCGGTAGGACGCGCCGCCCGAGGCGCCCGTCGCGGGGCCGGAATTCTGCGCGCCGCCATCGCCCTTCTGGCTGACATTCTGCATGACGCCGGTATCCGTGGCGATCTCCGAAAGCACCGCATAGGGGTCGGCGAAAAGATGCTCGTCGGACTGTTGCGACTGCTGTGGCTCCTGCTTGTCCTGTTTGCGATTGGACGAGCCCGCGGCGCCGGTGCCGTCCTGTCCAGCCTTGGTGGTCGCTTCCTGCGGGTCGTCGGCCGTCGGCCCGGCCGCGCGCGGTCCATTGCCGAGATCCTTAAGGCCCTTGCGGCTAGACTCGCGGTCGACCAGCTTGACGGGATTGAAATAGCTGGCGACGGCCGTCTTGGTCTGTTCGTTGGCGGCATTGATCAGCCACATGACCAGAAAGAAGCACATCATCGCGGTCATGAAGTCGGCGAAGGCGATCTTCCAGACGCCCCCATGATGACCTTCGTCGTGGTCGTCATGGCCGCGCCGCACGATGATGATCTCGTGCCTGCCATGATCGGCTTCGGCGACGCTCATGACAGGACCTCGGACAGGGTTACCGACCATTCGGCCATGCGCGTTTCGAACACGGCCTCGTCGATGGTGACCATCAGGTCGAAGCCGGGCGCCTCGATGAAGTCGAGATTTGCGGCGCGGGAGCCAAGCGACGCCTTCAACGTTTCGAACAGCGAGAGCGGCCCGCGAACGGCAATGCGCACCGCTTCGCCATCGCCAACGGCTTCGCGGATCGCGCCGGCGAGCGCTTCGAGCGAGCGCTCCCGCAGATCGTCGCTGACAACGCCGCCGATGATGCGGGCGACAGTGGCGCCGACAAGATCCGTCACGCGCGCCTCCATGGCGTCGATGCGCGACGAGACCGCCTTGCCGACATCGCCGCCGAAGCTGTCGAGAAAGGCCTTCGCTTCGTCGGCATTTGCCTGGCGTTCCACTTGCAGCGCCGTTTCATGGGCCGCGGCAAGCCGTTCGCCGAGCGCCGCCTCCGCCTGGGCAACGGCTTCGGCGATCAGCGTGCCGATATCGGCCGTTGCTGCTGCCGCCTCGGGCTTGTGCTCGGCGGTGGCCTGCGGCTGACTGGCGCGTTGCGCGCGCGTGCCGAAATCCGGGAGAAGATCAAAGAGGGCTGCGGAGGGCATGGTCTACGCCGCGACTTCCTGGGCCGCCCATTTGCGCAGGATCTGCGCGGTGCGTTCCTCGTTGATGTCGACCATGCGGGCAAGCCGCTCCTGCGGAGCCGGCCTGATCTTCTGGCGCAGATCGTCGAGCGGGGTGGCGCCGGCACGCGTGCCGGGCAGAGCGCCAATGGCGGCACCCGCATCGGCGGAAGCGGCCGCCTCCGGGGTGGGCAGGGAGCGCTGGACTTCATCGAAATTGGGGCCTGCTATAGCGGGCGTCGCCTTTGCCATCAGCGCGGCCGCCATCGGCCGCAAGCCGAAGAAGGCGACCAGGAACACCACCACGATGAAGGCGCCGGCATTGATCAGCGTGCCGGCATGCTGGCCGATGGAATCGAGCATTCCCGCCTGTGGCACCGCCTCGCCGTCCAGCCCGTCGATGAACTCGACGGCCGAGACGTCGATGACGTCGCCGCGCTTGTCGTCGAAGCCGGTGGCGGAGCTGACCATCTTCTGGATTTCGGCGACGCGCTTGGCGATCTGGTCCGGTGTCGCATCCTTGCCCAGGATCGTCTTCAGCCGATCCTGGTTGACGACGACGGCGATCGACATCTTGGTGACGCTGTAGCCATTGGAGACGGTGGCGATCTTCTTGGAGTTGATCTCGTAGTTGGTGATCTCCTCCTTGCGGTCGTTGGCCGAGGAGGTCTGCGGACCCTCGGTGCTGGTCGCTTGGGTCTCCGGCAGGTTCTGCTCGACGCTGGCCGGGGTCGAGGCCTGTTTCTGGTTGCTGTTCTCGTTGGCGCGCACCGACTGCACCGAGCGCTCGACGCGGGACTCCGGATCGAAGATCGTCTCTTCGGTCTGGCGGGTGTCGGTGTTGACATCGGCTTTGACGCTGGCGCGGAAATTGTCGGGACCGAGATAGGGCGTAAGCGCGCGGCGGATGTTGTCGCCGATCTGCGCTTCCACGGTCTGCTCGACGCCGAGCGTGCGAGCGGCACTGGTGTTGGATGGGTCATCGCCCGCGGCCAGCAGATTGCCGTTGGAATCGAGCACCGTCACCTTGTCGGCCGACAGGCCAGGGACAGCGGCGGCGACGAGATGGCGGATCGACATGGCGCTCTTCTCCGCGTCGATGCCGGCGTAGCGGATGACGACCGAGGCCGAGGGCTGCTGTTCGTCGCGACGAAAATTGGCGCGCTCGGACATGACGATGTGGACGCGCGCCGCCTTGATACCCGATATCGACTGGATGGTGCGGGCGATCTCGCCTTCGAGCGCGCGCACCCGGGTGATCTGCTGCATGAAGGAGGTGAGGCCCATCGCGCCGACATTGTCGAACAGTTCGTAGCCGGCATTGGCGCTGGTCGGCAGGCCCTTTTCGGCAAGCAGCATGCGCGCCTGCGCCGTGGTGCCGGCCGGAACCAGCACAGAGGTTCCGTCGGCGCCGACGTCGAAGCCGATGCCGGCCTCGCCCAGCACCAGGCCGATCTGGTTCACGTCGGAGCGATCGAGCCCGACATAGAGCGTGTCGTAGGCCGGGCGGTTGAGGTAGACCGAGGCGATGCCGATGACGCCCATCACCAGGACGGCGATGCCCGCCAGCATGGCCAGGCGCCTGACGCCAAAGCCGCGGAGATTCGAGATGATGCTCTGGATCTGTTCCGGCACGATTGAGCGACTCCCAGCATGACTGTCCGCCGGAACACTAGCCCCCGAAGCTTGTGCGAAAATGAAATCGGGCCGCGCTTGCGGCGCGGCCCGTGAATTTCGGAGTATGCGTCAGCTACGCCGAGGTTAGCCGTTCTTGAACAGCGACAGGATCGACTGCGAGGAGCTGTTGGCGATCGACAGCGACTGGATGCCGAGCTGCTGCTGAACCTGCAGCGCCTGGAGGCGGGTCGATTCCTTGTTCATGTCGGCATCGACCAGCTGGCCGACGCCGCGATCGATTGAGTCCATCAGGCTCTGCGTGAAGGTCTTCTGCAGGTCGATGGAGCTCTTGGCCGCGCCGAGGATGGTGGCGGAGTCGGTCAACTGGCTCATGACCTTGTCGATCTTGCCGACCATCTGGGTGATGATGTCGTCGGTCACGCCGGCCGCGGTGATGTCGAGATTGTAGGCGGAAACATTGTCGATCCTGGGAACCACCGCCCCGGCCGCGGTCTGGCCGGCGGTGTTGGCGGCAATGTCCGTGCCGCCGCCGGCGATTGCGGCCGCATAAGCGGTATCATACAGGTCCTGGGCCGCCGCCGTGGAGTAGACCGAGGTCTGGCGGTCAAGCGTGCCCTGGTTCTTGACGGCGGTGGAGAGACCGGAATCGAACAGCTTGGTGCTCTCGACATCGATGTCGATCGTCCCGAGCGAGATGGCGCCCGACGATGAGCGATTGAAGGACGACACGATCTTGGCGTCTGCCTGGACGCCATCATTGGGGGCGGCGACCTGCGTAGATGTCACCGACAGATAATTCGAGCCCGAAAAGGTGGCGGCATCGGCAAAGGACTTCATCTGCGCCTGGAGCGCGGTGATTTCAGTCTGCGTCTTTGCCTTGGCGGCACCCGTCTGGCCAATGGTCGAAAGCAACTTGGTCTTGATCTTGCCGATCGTATCCAGCGCATTGTTCATGCCGGTATACGCAGTGTCGACTTTCGAGGCGCCGAGGCCGAGCGCGTCCTGGACTGTCGACAGCGCCTGGTTGTCGGAGCGCATCGTCGTGGCGATCGACCAGTAGGCGGCGTTGTCGGAAGCCTCGGAGACCCTGTAGCCCGTCGAGATTCGGGCCTGCGTTTGCTCGAGCGACTTGTTGGTGGCGTTAAGGCTCTGAAGTGCGGTCAACGCCGCGGCGTTCGTCATGATGCTCGCCAAGAAACTCGCTCCTTTTCCAGACCGGTCTTTCTCAAACCGGCGTTGCCCTCGCGAGCCGCTCGACCCGCTCGTGGATTACCGTCACCCGATCGGGCCGATTCGGCAATCCGTTGTAAGTCATTGGTTAACCATGACTAGCGCGTTATGGTTAACGGCCTGTTAAAAGCCGGCCTTCGAGGGTTAAGAAACGGGGGTTGCGCGGAGCTGGAGCAAACGCAAAACGGGCCGCGCTTTTGGCGCGGCCCGTTTGCCTAGTTTGATCGGTCGAAAGGGATCAGCCGCGGAAGAGCGACAGGATCGACTGCGACGAGCCGTTGGCGATCGACAGCGCCTGGACGCCGAGCTGCTGCTGGACCTGCAGGGCCTGGAGGCGGGTCGATTCCTTGTTCATGTCGGCATCGACGAGCTGGCCGACGCCGCGATCGATGGAGTCCATCAGGCTCGAGGTGAAGGTCTTCTGCAGGTCGATCGAGCTCTTGGCGGCGCCGAGCTTGGTGGCGGCGGTCGTCATGTCCTTGAGCGCGGCGTCGACAACCGTCATCATCTGCGAGATTTGAGCGTCGCTGGCGGCCGTAGTGCCCGAGAAGATGGCCAGGCTGGCGACCGAATAGGTATCGCCGGCAACGATAGCGCCGCCAATGGTCGGGGCCTGTGCTGTGGTGGTTGCAGCGCCAGTGGTGCCAAGACGGGCTGTGTCGAGGATGCCCTTGGCTGTCGGCGCTGCGCCGGCGTCATAGAGCTTGATGCTTTCCACGTTGACGTCGATCGTCGAGATCGAAACCGCGCCTGTGGCGCTGCGGTTGAAGGCCGAAACGACCTTCACGTCGGCCGCCGTGCCTGAAGCGGTGGACACCGAAAGCATGTTGGTGCCGGAGAAGGTGGCGCCATCGGCGTAGGCCTTCAACTGATCCTGCAGGGCCTTGATTTCGACCTGTGTCTTTTCCTTGGAGGCGTCGGTCTGACCATAGGACGCGGTCAGCTTCTGCTGGATCGTGTTGATGGTTGTGATCGCGCTGCTCATGCCGGTGTACGCGGTGTCGACCTTCGAGGCGCCGAGGCCGAGCGAGTCCGAAACGGTGGACATGGCCTGATTGTCGGAGCGCATGGTGGTCGCGATCGACCAGTAAGCAGCGTTGTCCGAAGCCTGGGAAACGCGATAGCCCGTCGAGATGCGGGCCTGGGTGGTTGCGAGGTTGTTCTGGGTGGCGTTAAGGCTCTGCAGCGCCGTCAACGCGGCAGTGTTCGTCATGATACTGGACATGGCTACTCGTACCTTGTTTTTACACGGTGTTTTTTTGCATACCGGCTTTCCCGGTATGACGGAGCGGCATCATGCCAATGATCGTTATTTCCAATCACCCGCCATCTGCGAGGACTATGGCGGCAAGTCCCTACCAAACGACTAAACCGCACGGTTAATCGAAAATATTCCGAGAAAACATAGGACGGGGCGGCTGACGCGGGAAGGTCAGGTGAAAGAGCGCACCAGGCTGCCGACGAGCAGGTTCCAGCCGTCGATCAGGACAAAGAACAGGATCTTGAACGGCAACGACACAACCGTGGGCGGCAGCATCATCATGCCCATCGCCATGGTGATGGTGGCCACGATCAGGTCTATGACCAGGAATGGCAGCACGATCAGGAAGCCGATCTCAAAGCCGCGCCGGATTTCGGAGATCATGAAGGCAGGCACCAGGATGCGCAGGTCGACCGTCTCTTTTGCAACGGTCTGGCCGCGTTCGCGGGCGAGGTCGGCGAAAAGGTCGAAATCCTTGTCGCGCACATTGTGCAGCATGAAGGTGCGGAACGGATCGGAAATCTTCTCGAAGGCCTCTGTCTGGCTGATCTGATTGTCCATCAACGGCTTGACGCCGGTGTTCCACGCCTGATCGAAGGTCGGCGCCATGACATAGAAGGTCATGAACAGCGACAGCGAAATGAGGATGAGGTTCGCCGGCGTCGATTGCAGGCCGATGCCGGCACGCAGGATCGAGAAGGCGATGACGAAGCGGGTGAAGCTGGTCACCATGATCAGCAGCCCCGGCGCCACCGACAGCACGGTAAGCAGGCCGAACATCTGGATGATGTAGCCGACGGTGGCGCCATCGGCCTTGCCGATGCCGCCAAGGTCCAGTTGCTGGGCCGCCGCGACGGAGGTGGCGGCACCGATCAGTGCCGCGGCAAGAAGGAATTTTCTCATTCGAGCAGCAATGTCCTGACGAGAACCTGTTTGACGTGTCCCTGACTGCGGATCGAGGCGCGTTCGTCGAGATCGGCCTTCAGGTGCTGGTAGCCGCTGGCGCCCTCGATCTGGTGCATCTTGAGGGTACGCACGAAGGCCAGAAGATCCTGCTGGACGTCCTCCGCCATCGCCGGCGGCTGCGGAGCGTCGTAGACCACGGAGACTTCCATCCTGATCCAAGTGTCCGCGGGTGAGGCGATGTTGGTGGTGATCGGCGCCAGCGCGACGACCGTCGGCCCCGCGCCTGCTTGTTGCGCGGCTTCGGGCTGGGGTGGCTTGCCCTCGTTCTCAGGCGCGCCTGGCACCGACGAGGGTGCGCCGACGCCCTTGAGATAGCCGCCCGACATCCAGCCCATGCCGATGGCGGCGGCCGTCACCACGAGCAGCATGGCGCCCTGCACGGCAAGAGAAGGAGCCTTGCGAGGCTGAACCTGATCGACATTGGCCATGGCGCTACGCTCTCCAATGCCTAGAACGGAAGAACCTGGTCGAGAACCTGCTGGCCATAGGCCGGCTGCTGGACCTCGCTGACGCGGCCACGGCCGCCATAAGAGATGCGCGCCTCGGCGATGCGTTCATAGGAGATGGTGTTTTCCGCGCCGATGTCCGACGGGCGCACCATGCCGGCGATGGTGAGCACCCTGAGCTCGTAGTTGACGCGCACCTCCTGGGACCCCCTGATCATCAGATTTCCGTTGGGCAGGACCTCGGTAACGACGGCGGCGACGTTGAGCTCCAGGTTTTCGGAGCGCTTGACTTCGCCGTCGGCGTTGGTTTCGGTGCTGGAACTCAAGCCGGCGTCGCCCTTGCCGCTGGTGCTGTTGCCTTCCCATCCGAGCGTGACGTCATAGCCCAGCTTACGTGCGGCGGTGCGGCTCCGGTCGTTCTGGTTCTTGAAGTTGGCCTTGTCGTTGAGCTTGATCCTGACGGTCAGGATGTCGCCTTCGCGCAGCGCCCTGGGATCGGTGAAAAGCCGGCTCTGGCGGTCGTCCCACAAAGAGAACTTCTTGACCGGAGCGGCGGGCGGCTGGGGATAGCTGTAGGGTGCTGCCCCGTCGCCGGCGATGCCCGAACCGACCGGCGACAGCGATGGTTCCCTACCGATTTCCTTTAAGTTGGTTGCGCAGCCGGACAAGGCCGCGGCCGCGCACAGGATGAGCATTCTGCGGATCATGACGGATCTACCCTTCGGGCTGCGCTGGCCATGATGCCGGTGAGCGTCGCCGCCGCCTTCTGGTCCATTTCGTTAAGGATGACACCCGCCTTGCGTGAATCGAGCTTCATCAGGATAGCCGCGGCGAGGTCCGCATTGACGATCGCCAGGCGTTCGGCCGCCGCATCGGGCTTCATGCCGGCATAGATCTTGACGACGCCGTCCTCGGCCCGGGCCAGAAACACCTCGCGCCGCTTTAACCAGGTTTCGTATTCGGCTTTTTTTGCGTCCAGCGCCTTCATGCGCTCGTCGATGCCTGCCTGCAGCTGCTTCAACTCCTCCGCCTGCAAGGCGTAGCGGCGGTCGCGCGCGGCATCGGCGATGTTGGAACAGAAGCGCTCGATCTCGCTCTGGTCCGGCGCCTTTTCTCGTGTCAGTTGCTGCGGTGCGATCCCGGGCTGCGCTCCGGGCAGGATCTGACGAACGACATCCTCGCCGCGTGCGCCGCTGCTCGAAACGGACATGGCCGCGATGACCGCGGCGGCGAACACGATTGCGCGGGGAGGGCGTCCTTGATGGGATGAGATGGAGATGATCATCGGCATCGCTATTGGAGAACCAGATCGGCTTGCAAGGCGCCGGCCGACTTGATGCCTTGCAGGATGGCAATGATGCCGTCCGGCTTGACGCCGAGACGGTTGAGGCCGGAAACGAGAGTTTGCAGGTCGGGCCCGTCGAGCACGGCGACGCGGGCGTTGGGCCGGCTGGCATCGATGGCTGTGAACGGTTCGACGGCGGTTTCGCCCTTCGAGAAGGGTTCGGGCTGCACGACGCGCGGCGCTTCCGTAATGCGCACCGTCAGTGTGCCGTGGCTGATGGCGACACGTGAGATCTTGACGTCGTTGCCGATGACGATGGTACCGGTGCGCTCGTCGATGACGACGCGGGCCGGCGTGTCGGACTCGACCACCAGATTCTCGATCTCGGCATAGAAGCGGGCCGCCGAAACGCTCTTCGGCCGCCTGATCTGCACGGTGCGGGAATCGCGCTCCGCGGCCACGCGCATGCCAAAGCGCTGGGCGGTGTAGTCGTTGATCGCGTCTGCGATGCGGATGGCGGTCGAAAAATCGGGATTGCGCAATTGCAGCGTCAGCGTCGACTGGTCATCGAACTCAGCCTTCACCTGCCGCTCGACTATGGCCCCGTTCGGCACCCGGCCGGCGGTCGGTACGCCTTGCGTCAATTGCTGGGCCTGGCCCTGGGCAGTGAAGCCGGAGACGATCACCGCGCCCTGGCCGACCGCGTAAATCTCGCCGTCCGCCGCCTTCAGCGGCGTCATGATCAGCGTGCCGCCGGCAAGCGAGGTGGCGTCGCCCATCGAGGAGACGTCGATGTCGATGCGGGCGCCGGACTGCACATAGGGCGGCATATTGGCGGTGACGATGACGGCGGCGACGTTCTTTGCGCGTGCGCTGCCGCCTTCGGTGGCGATGCCGAGATTTTCGAGCATGGCGCGGATCGACTGTTCGGTGAATGGCGAATTGCGCAGGCTGTCGCCGGATCCGGCCAGCCCGATGACGAGGCCGTAGCCGACGAGCTGGTTGTCGCGCGAGCTCTGCAGCTGCGCGATGTCCTTGATGCGCGAGGCGACCTGGCCTGGCGGCAGTGAACTCGGCCCGGGCGATACGCGGAACATCCGCGTGGTGGTGGCGGGATCATATTCCGGATCGTCGTAGACACCGCCATTCCTGGCGGCGAGTTCGCGCTTGGCCTTGGGCGTCAAGCCATCGGCCAGCGCCGGCTGCAGGCCAAGGGCCGCCGCGAGCAGGAGGGCAAAAGGGCGCATCATGAAGCGCCGACCTGGATGGTGCCGTCGGCCATCACCGTGCCGGAGAGTATCTTGCCGCTGTCGCTGTTGCGGACCTTGATGAAATCGCCCGCCGAGCCCGGCTGCAAGGTCACGGCGGTGGCCGTGATCGTCAGCCCGCCGGCGACGAAGTAGACCTGCACGGCGGCACCCTGCTCGACCAGCCAGGCCTCACGAACCGCGGCTGAAGGAATGTAGCGGCCGGGAAGCAGCGTGCGCTTGGCGATCTTGCCCTGCAGTTCCTCGGAACGGGTCGCAACAGCATCGGGCTTGTGCTTGCCGGGGATCAGAGTGACCTGCTTCAGGGCGGCGAGTTCGATAGTCTCGCCGGGATAAATGACCCGGTTGGGGATCAGCACGACCTCGCCAGCAGGTTGGTTGCTGGCGATCTGGTTGGCCGAGTCCTGGGCGAAAGCCGGCATGCCGCCGGCCACCAGCGCAAGGAACAGCGCGGAGCGGCGGAATGCGGAGCAGGAGATCGGCATGGCCATCATCCGTTACCTGATGTTCTTGGAGACGACGGAGGCCATGTCGTCGGCGGCCTGGATCACCTTGGAATTCATCTCATAGGCGCGCTGCGCCGAGATCAGCTCGGTGATCTCCTTGACCGGGTCGACGTTGGAAGCCTCGAGATAGCCTTGCTGGATGGTGGCGAAGCCGGGATCGCCGGGCACGCCGACATTGGCAGGGCCGGAGGCTGTCGTTTCCTGGAACAAATTGTCGCCGAGCGGTGCCAGGCCTGCCTCGTTGGCGAAGTTGGCGATCTGAAGCTGGCCGAGAGTCTGCAGGTTGGTCTGGCCGTCGATGCGGGCAAAGACCTGGCCGGTCTTGTTGACGATCACCTCGACCGCATTGGTCGGTACGGTGATGGCCGGAATGACACTGGCGCCGTCCACCGTCACCAACTGGCCGGTGGCGTTGGTGTTGAAGGCGCCGGCGCGGCTGTAGAGCGTGCCGCCATCGGCGCCCTCGATCTGGAACCAGCCCCTGCCGGTCAGCGCCATGTCGAAACTGTTGCCGGTGCTGGTCAGTTCGCCCTGGGTGTGGACGTTGCGCACGGCGGTCGTCTTGACACCGAGACCGATCGACACGCCTTCCGGCACCAGCGAGGCGTTGGAGCGGTTGGGGACGCCTTGCGTACGGTCGACCTGGTAGAGCAGGTCGGAGAATTCGGCGCGCGCGCGCTTGTAGCCCGTGGTGTTGATGTTGGCGATGTTGTTGGCGATGACCTCCAGATTGGTCTGCTGGGCATTCATGCCGGTGGCGGCGATGGCGAGTGCTTTCATGGCCTGCTCCTCAGATGCCCATGCGACTGACTTCGAGATAGGCCGAGACCACCTTGTCGCGGATGGCGACGGCGGTCTGCAGCGCCTGCTGGGCGCTCATCACGGCATCGACCACCTGGCGGGTGTCGGCCTCGCCCTTGAGCGCCTGCGTCGACACCTGCTCGGCATTCTGCATGGTGCTGACGGTCTTGGAGGCAGCCTGGCTCACCGCTTCGGCGAAGGAGGTGCCAAGGTTGCCCGATGCCGCCGGCGCAACGCCACCCTGCAGCAGATCGGTGGCTGTATCGCCCAGCCCAGGCTTCAGGTTAAGCGCGCCTATGCCGTTGACGATCATTGATTCCTCATCAGGTCGATGGTCATTGAAATGAGATCACGCGCCTGCTTCACGACTTGCAGGTTGGCCTCGTAGGAGCGGTTGGCCTCGGTCATGTCGGCCATCTCGATCAGCACGTTCACATTGGGCATCTTGACGTAGCCCTTGTCGTCGGCGGCCTCGTTACCCGGCTGGAATTCGACGGGAAAATTGCTGGGGTCGCGGTCGATCGAATTCACCTCCACCGTCGAGCTGCCGGAGGCCCGGTCGAGTTCGGAGACGAAGCTGATGGTCTTGCGGCGATACGGGTCGGCGCCCGGCGTCGTGCCTGTCGACTGGGCGTTGGCGAGGTTTTCCGAAACCACGCGCAGGCGCTCGGACTGAGCGCCAAGGCCTGATGCTGCGACTTTGAGGGCTGCGGTCAGTGCGTCCATGGTCAGCTCTTCACCGCCATCATCATCATTGAGTGGAATGCCTTGACGATGGCCGTGTTGAGTTCGAAGGAGCGGCGCACCTCGCCGGCCTTGAGAAGCTGGTCTTCAAGCACGACCGTGTTCTTGGAGGGCATGACCACCCCGTCGTCTTCCTGCGGCTTGATGGAGAAGCCGGCATTGGTCGCCGCGGTGCCAAGATGGCCGGGCTCGGTGATCTGGAGCGACACCGCGGTGCGGTCGAGCACCTTCTCGAACGGCTCGACATCGTTTGCCGTGTAGCCCGGCGTGTTGGCATTGGCGATGTTGCCGGCGACCGCCGACTGACGCACGGACAGCCACTGCGCTTGCTTGGCGGCAAGATCGAAAAGGGAAACAGGCTCCATGGGAATCTCCGGGCATATGCCCAAAGACTAGGACGCCAGTCTTGCGCGGACCTTGCGATCGGTCGTGGCGGCTTATCTGGACAGCTCGATCACATGGTTGGCGCTGGTGAGCATGACCCATTTGCCGTTGCGCTGCTCGATCGCCGATACCTTGCTGGAATCCGGCAGCGTCGAACCGCGCTGGACCATCCACAGGCCGGTGTCGTCCTCGATCATGGCGCGGCCATTGGCGACATGGACCATGCGGAACTTCCCGATATCGGCGGGGAAGGGCTGCTCGCCGGGCGGCTGCGTTTTGGAATCGTCTTGCACCGTGCCGGTGGCAAGCAGATCAACATCGGCATTGGGAACGTCCCTGTCGGTCAGCGGCGCGCTGCGCTCGGCGACCACGCCACCCCCCGCACGTCCCGAATTGGTGCCGGTGCCGCCGAACTTGATCGCCTGCACGCCGAACTGGTCCTGGTTAAAGAAGATGTACCAGGGAAACAGGGCGCAGGTCAGGCCGAGCGCGATGCCGAGCGCGGCGATGACGATGTCGCTGCGACGGTCCGCCTTCTTCTTGCCCAGTCTGGGGAATTGCGGCTTTGGCGGCTGCGGCCATTCGCCGGCGGCAAACAGGCCGTCGATCAGCGATTCACGACTGGCTTGCGCCAAATCGGCAGCCTCGCGGGGAAGGGAATTCATACGGGGCTTGGCGGTCCGGGCCGGAAAAGGCTCGGATCTGGGGAGAGCCGGCTTCACGGCCCTGGCCAGAACAAGCGCGGTCCGGGCAGCCATGGCGCCGGCGGCGTTTGCCCTGGCGACCCTGGCCTCCTCCGCTCGAGCCTGCTCCGCGGCGTTCGCTTCGGCGATCATCTCGTTCAGGAGGCGCTCGGTGTATTGGCGTTCAGTCTCCTGGTTCGGCATTCTGCTTTCCCTTGAGATGGCGGGCAAGATCGGAGAACGGATCGGCGGACGGACGGTCCCTGGGCGATTGCGTCAGCGCCTCATAGATGACGGGCACCTGGCGCACGGCCATGTCGAGCTCAGCGTCGACGCCGCCCTGATAGGCGCCGAGCAGCCGGATGTCGCGCGTGTCCTCGAAGCGGGATATCATCGACTTCAGCCGCGTCACTAGGGCTCGCTGCTCGACGCTCCAGGCCTTGCCGGCCAGTCGCGAGATGGACGACAGCGGATTGACGGGCGGATAGCGGCCCTGTTCGGCGATCGCGCGGTCGAGCACGACATGGCCGTCGAGGATGCCGCGCACCGAATCGGCGACCGGATCGTTGTGATCATCGCCGTCGACCAGCACGGAAATGATGGCCGTGATCGATCCCTTGCCTTCCAATCCTGGGCCTTCGGTTCCAGGCCCGGCGCGCTCGAGCAACTTGGGCAGTTCGGTGAAGACCGAGGCGGGATAGCCGCGGGCAACCGGCGGCTCCCCTGTTCCCGTCGCCACCTCGCGCAGGGCGTGAGCGAAGCGGGTGATCGAATCAAGCACCAGCAGCACACGGTGGCCCTGGTCGCGAAAATGCTCGGCGACGCGCATGGCGGTGTCGGGCGCGCGCCGGCGCATCATGGCGCTCTCGTCGCTGGTGGCGACGACGGCCACTGTCTTGGCCATGCTGTCGCCGATCGTATCCTCGAGGAATTCGCGGACCTCGCGGCCGCGTTCGCCGATCAGCGACACGACGACGGTGTCGAACGCGTCGGCGCCGGCGAGCATGGCAAGCAGTGTCGACTTGCCGACGCCCGATCCGGCGAAGACCCCCATGCGCTGGCCGAAGCAGAGCGGCGTGAAGATGTCGATGACCTTGACGCCGGTCATGAAGGCGGTTCCGACGCGCTGCCGCGCCATGGCGCCGGGTGTCGCGGCGATAGCCGACATGTCGTCACCCCTGACCAAGGGCGGGCCACCGTCGATTGCCCGGGTGAGCGCGTCGATGGCGCGGCCGCGCCATGAGGCATGCGGCGCCACCGCGAGCGGACCCCTCCGGAACACGGCATCGCCGATGCCGGCGTCGGCGCTGCGTTCGAAGGGGGCGATCACAACCTCGTCACGGCTGATCTTGACGATCTCGCCGCGGCGCGAGCCGGACTGGCCGCGCTGCTCGACGATGTCACCCAGCCTGGTGAAATCGGAAAGGCCGCGCACCT
This sequence comes from Mesorhizobium sp. LNHC229A00, assembly GCF_000502415.1. Classification (NCBI taxonomy): domain Bacteria; kingdom Pseudomonadati; phylum Pseudomonadota; class Alphaproteobacteria; order Hyphomicrobiales; family Phyllobacteriaceae; genus Mesorhizobium; species Mesorhizobium sp. LNHC229A00. Next base: position 377,178 of record NZ_AYWQ01000002.1, on the reverse strand, counting down.
TGTAATGCGTTGAAGTGACTTCGGTGACGAGCCCGCCGCGCTTGACCAGCCCGTCGCTGTCGCCAAAGCGCCTTATAATTCGTTCCAAAGCGGCAAGCCGATCCAGCGGCGCCGGCTGGAGCTGTCTTTCGGGTGCGCGGAGGGCTGGCTGCTCTGACGACATGCTACGACTTCGAGCCGAGCGTCTTTATCGCCTCCTCGGCGGAGGAATCGGTCTGCCGCATCAGCGCGGCAGTGTTCTCGAAGGCGCGCTGGACCATGATCAGCCGGGTCATTTCCAGCACGGGATTGACGTTGGATTCCTCGAGGAAACCCTGGGCGACGCCGATGTCGGAGCGGTCGGTGACCGGTTCGGGCGTGCGTGCGGGCACAATGCCGGAATTGCCGTAGCGCACGAAATTCTCGCCCGGGTCGAAATTGTAGAGGCCGATCGAGCCGACGAGCTGTTCGTTCTGGCGCAGCGAGCCGTCGGCACCGGCCTTGGGCGGACCGTTGCGGGGATCGAGCTGGATCGGCGCCCCGCCGGCGTCGAGAACGGGATGGCCCTCGACCGACATCAGCTCGCCATTCTCGTTCATCGAGAAACGGCCGTCGCGGGTCATGACGGTGCCCACTGGCGTGTCGATGGCGAACCAGGCGTCGCCCTGGATGGCGAAATCGAACGGGCTGCCGGTCTCCGTCATGGCGCCGTGAGCCCCCGACAGAAAGGTCTTGCCGGAGGAGGCGAACGAAACCGACTTCTGCCCTGCGCCAGACACCACGTCCTCGAACTTCACGCCGGTGGCGCGAAAGCCGACGGTGCTGGCGTTAGCGACGTTGTCGGCGATCGTGTCGAGCCGGCGCTCGAGGGCTATCTGCGCGGAGAGGGCGACGTAGAGACTGTCTCGCATGATCAGAACTTCAGTCTCTGCATGGCCATCATCAGGTCGGTGGAGATGCCCGATGTGACGGGTTGCGCGAACAGCACACTGACCGATGTCACGGCCGTCGATGTCGGGTTGTTGATCTCGTACATGCTGGTGAAGCGGGTCAGGAACTTGTTCAGTTTGACCGGGTCCCTGAAATCCGAGATGTCGAGCTTCTGCCCAAACAACTGCGCCTGCTTGTCGATGTCGGCGGTGGCGAAGGAATCGGGGAGCCCAAGCGCGGTACGCACCACGCTGGCAAGCGCCGTGTCGGCGAGTACGTCGTACCAACTGGTGATGTCGGGCGCCTTGCGCTGGAAGTAGAGCGCCAGCCGCACGCCCTCATTGGTCTGGCCGGCATCCTCTTCCAGCGTCTGGCGCATGTATTTGTCGACGGTCGGCTGCTGCGCCGGATTGATGGTGGTGGCGTTCTCGCCGTACTGCTCGAAGTTAAAGGCTGAGGCCAGTGCCGCGTAAGCCGGATCCGTCTGCTTGTTGGCGACGCTGTTGGGGTCGCGCACGCCACCTTGCAAGACCTGCTTGATGAGATCCTTGTTCTCCGTCGCCGAATCGAGACCGAACGCTGCCAGCGCGTAGGTGTAGAGCCGGCTGTTCGAGATCAGGTCGTCAACGGATTTCACCTTGGTAATGTTGGCGAGATAATATGTCGTCTCGCCCTTCACATAGTCCGAATTCGGGTCGAGGCCGGCGATCTGCGCCTGCGTGGCATAGTTCTTGGTCACCAACTGCTGCGCCTTGTTGTAGATCGTCGCATTGGGGCCGTTGGCGGCGAAATTGAAGGCGCTGACGAACGCGGCGTAGCGCTTGTCGGTCAGTTTGTTGGCAAAACTGTCGGGATCTGAGACGCCTTCCTTGAGCGCCTTCACCATGAACGCCTTGGCGTAGTCCATGTTCTCCAGGCCGTAGGCCTTCATGGCGTATTTGAACAGCCGATCATTTTTGACGAAATCGTCGATCGATTTCACCTTGGTGATGTTGGCGAGATAATATCGGGTATCGCGGTCGACCGTCGGCTGTTGCTCGATGCGGTCGATCGACTTGTTGATGTCTTTGGTGATCAACTGGTAGCTGGTATAGGTACTGAGCAAGGACGCGCCTCCGGCCGAAGCTATGCCAGCACAATAAGCTCACTTCCTTGCGCGAAACTGAATCGCCAACTTTCGTTCCATGGCGGCTCGAATTCAAGCCTCACACAAGGCACGGGGACTATCCCTTGTCGGACGTGAAATGCGGAAGGACCGGTCGTGGGCATTCTGATTGGACTTGTGGTGACGCTTGGCTGCGTCCTAGGCGGCTTCATGGCCATGGGCGGGCATCTGCACGTGCTGGTGCAGCCATGGGAAGCCGTGGTCATCTGCGGCGCCGCACTCGGCACCTTCCTGGTCGCCAATCCGATGAAGACGGTCAAGGATACCGGCAAGGGCATTCTGGAGGCCTTCAAACAGGCGGTTCCGAAGGAGCAGGACTATCTGGAAACGCTCGGCGTGCTGCACAGCCTGATGCGCGAGTTGCGCTCCAAGTCGCGCAGCGAGGTCGAGGCGCATATCGACAATCCGGAGGAGTCGGCGATCTTCCAGGCCTTTCCTACCGTGCTCAAGAATCACGATTTGATGAATTTCATCTGCGACTACTGCCGCATCATCATCATCGGCAATGCCCGCTCACACGAGATCGAGGCGCTGATGGACGAGGAAATCCAGACCATCAAATCCGACAAGATGAAGGCCTATCACGCGCTGGTCGCGGTCGGCGACGGCCTGCCGGCGCTCGGCATCGTCGCCGCCGTGCTCGGCGTGGTCAAGGCGATGGGCGCGCTTGACCAGTCGCCGGAAATCCTCGGCGGCCTGATCGGCGCAGCGCTGGTCGGCACCTTTCTCGGCATCTTCCTGTCCTATGCGGTGGTCGGACCTGTCGCCACCAAGATCAAGACGGTGCGCGAGAAGAAGAACCGCCTCTACATCATCGTCAAGCAGACGCTGCTCGCCTACATGAACGGCGCGCTGCCGCAGGTGGCGATCGAGTTCGGCCGTAAGACCATCTCCTCCTATGAACGGCCGACCATCGACGCCGTCGAACAGAGCACCATGAACACCGGCAGCGCCGAGAAGAAGGCCGCCTGAGCGATGCGCGACAGATCGGTGCCAAAACTGTCATGACGAGTCCGGGCAGCCCCTCGCAGGCGCGTTCGTTGATCATCGAGCGTCTGGTCGGCGACAGCGGTGAGACCGATCAGGTCGTCGCCGCCGGCCGTGCCATGGCCGAACGCGCCGTGCCGCTGCTGCAGAAGGGGCTCTCGGGCGAGCTCGGCATTCCCGTGATTGTCGACCTCAAGGCCGTCGAGGTCAGCCGCGTCCCGGAGGCGCGCTCGCGCGCCGGTGACAATTTCGCGATGACCGTCGTCGGCTCGCCGGCGTCCTCGGACGCGATGACACTCGTCATGGATGCTCCCGCAATCGCGATCATGGTCTCCACCCTGTTCGGCGGCGACCCGGATATGCCGGTGTCGCCGATCGAGCGCGAACTGTCGTCGATCGAGGCCGACGTCTCGACCATGGTGCTCCAGGAAGTGGCGCAGGCGCTGAATGGATCGGGGCGGCGCTCGCTCGAACTGCGGCTGCCCGCACCGCGCGCCATGTCGGGGATCGAGGCCAGGCGGCACGTGTTGCGCGACGGTGCCGCGATCCGCATCGTCCTTGGCATCTCGACGCCGGTCGACAGCGGTTCGATCACCGTGACGATGCCGCAGCGCATCGTTCTGGCAGGCCGCGATGCCACGGCCAGCATCAGCGAGGACGATCATGGAACCAGTTGGCGGGCACGCTTTTCGGAAGAGGTGATGCGCTCGACCGTAGCGCTCGAAGCCACCATGCCGCTGGCGCGGCTGACGCTGGGCGACCTCGCCAACCTCGAAGTGGGCCAGGTCATCGACTTCGAAGAGACGGCACAATCGCGGGCTCGCCTCGGCGCACGCGGCCAGACGCTGTTCGTATGCGAGTTCGGCAAACTGGGGCAGAATTACACCGTCCGAATCAGGCATCCCTTCGATGCCGGGCAGGATTTCATCGATGGGCTCATGCCGGCTGGTGCCGGGCGCGCCTGAGCTTTTGGAGACGACGCATGGCCAAGACCAAGGTAGAAGCAGAGCTCGACCAGCCCGACGAGCAGCTCGATCGCGCCATCGAGGAATTGCGCGGGGTCCTGCACGAAGAAGAGCAGCGCCCCGATGCCGCGTTCCGGGCCGCCGCGGGAGCCAATTCGAGCGTCATCATGAACATCCCCGTCGATGTCCAGATCATCCTCGGCAGCACCGAGATGGCGGTTGCCGATCTGATGGCGCTGCAAAAGGGGTCGACGGTCGCGCTCAATCGCCGCATCGGCGAGCCGGTCGATGTCGTGGTGAACGGCCGCAAAATCGCGCGCGGCGAGATCACGGTGCTCGAAAGCGACCCTTCGCGCTTTGGCATCAGGCTGACCGAAATCATCGCCGGCACGAAAGGCGCCTAGACATGGATCGCGGAGCTCGCCGGTGGCAGCGGAGGCGAAAGGCATGACGACGCCGCTGACGACCCTGACGCGGGCGCAGAAGGCGGCAGCCATATTGGTGGCGATGGGCAAACCGTCCGCCAGCCGCCTGTTGAAATTCTTCAAGCAGGAAGAGCTGAAGGCGCTCATCGAGGGCGCGCGGCTGCTCAGGACCATACCGCAGAGCGATCTCGAGCGCATCGTCGCCGAATTCGAGGCCGAGTTCACCGAGGGCGCGGGCCTGCTCGATTCCGCCGACAGGATGGACACCATTCTCAACGAGTCTCTCTCGCCCGAAGAGATGAGCGCCATCATGGGCGACAAGAAAGTCGAAGTCGCGCCTGAAGGGCCGCCGCCGATCTGGCCCGATCTCGAAAAGCTGGAACCCTCGCGGCTGGGCGCCTTCCTGGCGGGCGAACACCCGCAGACGGCGGCCATGGTGCTGTCGAAACTGGCGCCGCAGGCGGCGGCGAGTGTGCTTTTGACGCTGACGAAGCCGATGCGCGGCGAGATCATCAAGCGCATGGTGACGATGGCCAATGTTCCGGCCGCCGCCACCAGGATCGTCGAGAACCGGCTGCGCGCCAGCGTGCTGTCGGATACCTCGACCAAGGACACTTCGGCCGGGCAGGCGCGCGTCGCCAGCGTGCTCAACGAGCTGGAAAAGCCCCTGCTTGAGGAGGTCATGCAGGATCTCGAAGCCGCCGGCACGCCCGACCTCGACGGTGTCCGTGCCAGGCTGTTCGCTTTCGACGACCTGCCGCTGCTCACCCAGAAGGCGCGCGTGCTTTTGTTCGACGGGCTGTCGACCGAGCTTGTCACGCTGGCGCTGCGCGGCACGTCGGCGGCACTGGCCGAGGCGGTGCTGTCGGCGATCGGCGCGCGCTCGCGGCGCATGATCGAGGCCGAACTCGGGCAAGGCTCGGAGGGTGTCCCGGCCGCCGACATCATGGCCGCGCGCAAGACGATCGTGACGACCACCATCCGCCTGTCGCGCGAAGGGGCTTTCGAACTTCCCTCGACGCAGAACGCCGCCTAAGGCATGTCCGACGCCGTCGACAAGGATTCGAAAACCGAAGAGGCGACCGAAAAGAAAATCCGCGACACCATCGAACAGGGCAAGCTGCCCCATTCGAGGGAAACCGCGATCCTCGCCTCCTTCGTCGCCATACTGGTGTTCACGGTCTTTTATGCCAAGGACGCGATTGTCGAGCTCGGCATGTTCCTGTCGATGTTCCTCGAGAAACCCGAGGCATGGCCGATGGACACCGAGACCGATGTCATCGCCCTCTACAAACTTGTCATGCTGGAGGTGGGCCGCGCCTTACTCAGCCTGCTGGTGCTGCTGACGGTTGCCGGCATCGGCGCCTCGGTGCTGCAGAACATGCCGCAATTCGTCGGCGAGCGGATCAGGCCGCAAATGTCACGCATCTCGATCGTCAAGGGCTGGAACCGGATGTTCGGCGCCCAGGGCTGGGTCGAGTTTTTGAAGTCGCTGGCAAAAGTCGGTTTTGCCACCACCGTGCTCATCTTCACGCTGTCGGAGGACCACCGCAAGCTGCTTGCCGGGATGATCACCAATCCCGTCACGTTTGGCCTCGTCATCCGCGGCATCGCCGTCGACATACTGGTGGCGATCGTCTTCGTCATGGGACTGATCGCGGCGATCGACATCGTCTGGTCGCGCTTTCACTGGAAGCAGGACCTGCGCATGAGCAAGCAGGAGGTCAAGGACGAGTTCAAGCAGTCGGAGGGCGACCCGATCGTCAAGTCGCGGCTGCGTTCGTTGGCGCGCGACCGCGCGCGCAAGCGGATGATGACGGCGGTGCCGCGCGCGACGCTTGTTATCGCCAACCCGACCCATTTCTCGATCGCGCTGAAATATGTGCGCGACGAAGATTCGGCGCCGCTGGTCGTAGCGAAGGGGCAGGATCTGGTGGCACTGAAAATCCGCGAAATCGCCAAGGAGCATAACATCCCGATCTTCGAGGACGTGGCGCTCGCCCGCTCCATGTACAAGCAAGTTTCGGTCGATAATGTGATCCCGTCACAATTCTACCAGGCCGTCGCCGAACTGGTGCGGATCGTCTACTCGAAAAAGGCTGAGCGCAGACAGATTTCATGAACCGGCAACCGCACGCAAAATCCCGCGAGATCATCGTCGCCAGCGCCATCGAACAGGTGGTGGTGGAGCTCAGACTGATCGACGTCGCCGACTATATCGCCTTCATCCGGCTGGAGCATTTCGCCTGCCTGTCGGATCTGGTCGATTCAGCGGCGGAGCTGTTCTTCATGCCGGGTACGCTTAGGCTCGGTCATGGCGGCGAGGCGCATGTCGACTGGAGCGGCAGCCCGCGCATCGTGCTCGATCTGGAACTCAGGCCGCCCGGCGTGACCGTCTATTTCCAGCTGACGCTGAGCGAGACCGGCAGCACGGTCCTGGTCAATTACGTGTCGTTCGAAAAGCCGGGCGAAGACCCCGGGCACAATACGGCGCTGCTGGAGGCGGTGATCGAACAGGCCCGCATCCGCAAGGTCGAACCGCTGGCGTTCTAAAGCGCTTCCTTCAGCCGGGAGCGGCTACTCGATAAGCCCCAGCCGCAACGCCTTGGCGACCGCTTGGTTGCGGTTGACCGCATTGAGCTTTTGGGTCGACTGGGTGAGGTACTGGTTGGCGGTGTGCACCGACAGTTTCAGGAGCCGCGCGATCTCCTCGCTGGTGTTGCCGTTGGCGGTCAGCTTCAGGCATTCGAGCTCGCGCTTGGAGATCGAGCGCATTCTGCCGACGTCGCCCGGACGCATCCGCGCGACGGCGGCGAACAGCGAGAAGCAGCGGGCGTGAATTTCGTAGAGCGCATCCTGCGGCAGCGCGATCTCCGATCCCAGGAAGACGACAAGACCGCACTGACCGCGATCGGCATGGACGGGGAAGGCAATGCCGCTCGACCCGGGTGTCAGCGGCGCCATCTGTCCGGTCCAGGCGAGACTGCCGAACATGTCGGCCATGGCCGCCACGCCGTCATCCGTCCACCAGCGCGGCTCGGTCGAAATCCGGCTATGGCGAACGATGTCCTCGCCATTGGCGCCTGAAATGAATTTGGTCGCCACCGCGACGCCGGGATAATCTGAATCAAAGCACGGGACCAGCCGCGCTCGCTCCGGCGACGGGCTGACGAAGAACAGGCCGAAGGCGGAGGCATTGATGTCGACTGAGATCCAGCGGCAGCGGCGCACCGCATCGGGAATGGTGACGGCGTGATGTGTTTCGGATCCCAGCGAGAAGGCACCGAACGGGCTGCGCTGCTCGTTGAAAAGGGCCTCCGCGGCGTCCTTGATGTCGGCGTGTTTCAAATGATGCCACTCCTGATCGCCGTGGCGATGGCCATCGCACGGTTCGAGGCCGCGAATTTCTGGATGGCGTGGGTGATGTAGCTGTTGACCGTGTTGGACGAGACGCCAAGGATCACCGCCACCTCGTCGGTGGTCTTGCCTTCCGAGACCCAGAACAGGCATTCGCGCTCGCGGTCCGACAGCGGATCCTGCATCGCCGCGGCGGCGATCAACTGCGGGATGTGCGAAAGCGCGTAGCAGCATTTCAGCTGCGCCTTCATCAGCGCCGGCTGGTCGATCCGGCCGGCGGCCGCCGCCGAGAACAAGGCGAAGAGGCGCTGACGGCCGACATTCAGCCGCAGTGAATAGACCTCGGCATGGCCGAGCACGTCGAGGAGCCGAGCCTCTTCGCCCGAGACCAGTCCACCGGAATTCGGCGCCTGGGCCGCCACCAGCGGCGTCGGACGGATACCGGGTGCGGCGGTGAGCGGGCCCTGGGCAAGGCCGGCGATCAGCCGCTTGCCGATCAACTCGATGGCGTCGAAGATCCAGTTCGAAGAGACGATACGCGCATCGTTGCGGTCCTGATCATGGACGATGGCGACCAGCATGTAGCTGTCGGCGCCGATCTCGGCGGTTAGCTCCATGAAGAAGGAGGTGAGATCACCGCGCGACGTCAGGCGCGAGCCCAATGTGTCGGATTGAAGAGGCGCGGCGGGACTGCTCATCTGCTGCTTTTGGTCGGAATCAATTCTGATGCCCGGCTGCTGGAGTGCCAGCCGCCGAACCCGAAAACGCGTTACTTTTACGAGACACACACGAGGCGCGGGGCCGCGCCCAACCAGACGGAATCCATTCAGGGAACGCGAGACATCCGCGTCTGGCGCCGGAAAAATTCCGGAACGTGAGACTTTGGGTGGTCGCCGTGCCCCCGAGGACCGGCTGATTCGGGTCTAATCTACCCGCAGATGAATCCGACATCAAACGCGATTTGACAAAATCGAATCCGGTGGACTCGGACTGCGACTCAGCGGCCAATTTCCTTGCATTTCCGGGGCCCGGAAATCGAGCCGCGCAGGCCGGTCATAATTCTTGCGATGGGCTTACGCGGCGCCTCTGGGTCCAAAAACGGGCGGCTGCCGCTACCCTTCCTTTGTCCGTCCTCCCCGCAGTCGCTTTCTGGACGACCCTCTACCGATCCTCGAACCCGGTCAGCACGGCGACGGCATTGATACCGATCTCCTCGACGGCATAGCCGCCTTCCTGGACGAACAGCGTCGGCAGGCCGAGCTTGGCGATGCGCTGGCCGATCTTCGGATAATCCGGGCTTTTCAGCTTGAACTGGCTGATCGGGTCCTTTTCGAAAGTGTCGACGCCGAGCGAGACGACAACGATGTCGGGAGCGTAGGCGGCGAGCCTGGCGCAGGCGTCCTCCAGCGACACATTCCAGGCATCCCAACCGGTGCCGAAGGGCATGGGATAGTTGATGTTGAAACCTTCGCCAGCACCCGCGCCACGCTCATCGGCATGGCCGAGGAAGAACGGGTACTCGACCATCGGATCGCCGTGCAAGTTGAGAACCTGTACGTCGGCGCGGTCATAGAAGATCTCCTGCGTGCCGTTGCCGTGGTGATAGTCGACGTCGAGGATCGAGACACGTTTTGCGCCCTGGTCGCGGAACCATTGCGCGGCGACCGCCGCGTTGTTGATGTAGCAATAGCCGCCCATGAAGCCGGCCCCGGCATGGTGGCCGGGCGGACGGCAAAGCGCGAAGGCCGACCTCTCGCCGTCCTTGACGAGGCCGGCGGCGGTCAGCGCGACGTCAAAGGACGATTTGATCGCGGCCCAGGTGCCCTCGACGAAGGTGGCGCCGCCGTCGAAGGAATAATAGCCGAGCAGGGCGTCGATGCGCTTGGGCGGCACGTCGCCGCGCAGGCCGCGCGTCGGCCAGGTGAAGGGCATCGCNTTCCAGAAAGCGGTTTCCGTCCGGAATCTCATTGAAACTGGTCAGTCAAGGTTGAGGTAGGGGCTCACCAAAGCGAGCCACATGGTTTCGACATCGTCCTCGATGAGGTCGTACGTCCTGCGATCTCTTTTCATCCCGACAAGCCGGCAGGCGTGCCCGACTTCCATCATCACCAGGCCAAGCCGCTTGGCGATCTTGTCTTCGAGGGCCGGGTTCACATGCCGCAGCCATGCGGCATAGAGGGCGACGATCTCCTCGTCATATGCGTCCTGGATAGGCCTGAGATCGGCATTGCCGGATATCGCCTCGATCACCGGCATCAGGGTGGCGTTGTCGAGATAGATCCTGGACGTGTCGATGAAGAGCTTGCGCACTTCCCGCCGAAACTCTTCGCGGTTGGTAGGCGGCGCGACCTTGATGCGCCTCGCGATCACCTCGGGAAAGGATGACAGCCAGCGCCGGGCGAGATCCAGAAGAATGGCCTCCTTGTTGGGGAAGTACTGGTAGACCGAACCGACGGACAGGCCGGCGCGCTGCGCTATGGCGAGCGTCGTCGGCGCCTTGGTTCCTTGCTCGCGCGTCAAGGTCAGCGCCGCGTCGAGAATGCGGTCGACCACCTTGCTCGACCGCTGCTGCCGCGGTTGCTTGCGCGGTTCGAGCGCTATTTTGGTTTTGCGATCGAGACTGCGCTTCACTGCTTGATGTCCTCGTTCCCCGCCTGGTCCCAACACAAGCGGGGCGTGCTGTCCACAATACATTCTAAATCCGGCATGTTGACAAACGCGAATAATCAGTCGCATTCTTTATCCACGCTGTCCCAAGGGATAACAAGGGAAATTTCGAAGACAGCGTACTTGGCGCCATTCATTGTCCGATAGCGCCGCTCCGTAGCGGCGGGTCGTTGGACGCGGAGTTTTGCCCAGTCTCATTTCAGTCGTCAAAAGCGCGGAGTTGCGATGTCGGTCACGGATGCGGGGGATGATGCGGACCTGATTGTCATCAATGGTCGTGTGTTGACCATGGACGGCGACAATCCCGCCGCCGAGGCCGTTGCCGTCAAGGACGGCGCCATCATCGCCATTGGCAGCCGTGCTGCAATCGAAGAGCTCAAGGGAACGGGTACAAAGGTCATCGACGCCGAGGGCGGTTCGGTGATCCCCGGTTTCATCGAAGCCCATATGCATCTGTTCGGCGGCGCGGCTGAACTCGACAATCTGCATCTGGCTGGCGTGCATGGCTTCGATGCCTTGCGGGATGCTATCCAGTTCTTTGCCGCGGCGCGGCCCAATGCCAAGCTTCTGATCGGCGCTGGCGTCGACTATGCGGTCCTTTCCGAGCCGGTTACGCGGCATCATCTCGACCGCATCATTCTCGACCGCCCCTTCGTCATGTCGGCTTCCGACCATCATACGATGTGGGCGAACACCAAGGCGCTGGAGCAGGCCGGGCTTCTGCATGGCCGCCAATTGGGGCCGGGCAACGAAATCGTCATGGGCGCCGACGGACTGGCCTCGGGCGAATTGCGCGAAGGTGAGGCATTCGGTCCGATTCTGGAATTCTTTGGCCAGAACCGCACGCGGCTTGGCCTGACTGGCATGGAGCCGGAGCCTTATCCTTCGGCCGAGGAATTGGCTGCCGACCGCGATCTGATGCATCGCGGTCTCGAATGGTGCGCCAGGCATGGCATTACGTCGATCCAGAACATGGATGGCAACCTCTACCAGCTTGAACTGCTTGCCGGCCTGGAGGCGGAAGGGCGGCTCATTTGCCGTACCAAAATCCCGTTCCATTTCAAGAACTTCATGGCACTGGCCATGCTTGAAAAAGCGTCGGGTATGGCCGCGACCTATAACTCCGAATGGCTGTCCTCGGGCATGGTCAAGGTGTTTTATGACGGCGTGCTCGATTCTTGGACTGCCGTGATGGTCGACGACTACGCCGACCGTCCCGGCTGGCGCGGCGAGCCATTGTTCACGCCCGAGCACTTCGTCGAGGTGGCAGTGGAGGCCGATCGCCGAGGCCTGCAGATCGCCGTCCATTCTATCGGCGACGGCGCAGTCCGCGCGGTGCTCGACGGCTATCAGGCGGCGCAGGAGAACAACGGCAAGCGGGACAGCCGTCACCGCGTCGAGCATATCGAGGTCATCACCCCGACGGATGTACCGCGGTTCGCCGAACTTGGCGTCATCGCTTCGATGCAACCGCCGCATCCGCCCGGCGCCTTGAATTTTCCGCTGGAGCCGACGATTTCGCGCATCGGTCGCGAAAGGTGGCCGCTTAGCTATGCCTGGCGCACACTGAAGGATGCTGGCGCCCGCGTCGTGTTCGCTTCCGACTGGCCGGTCTCGCCAGTTGACCCGATCCTGGGCATCCAAGCGGCGGTGATGCGCAAACCTTGGGCAGAGGGCGTGGCGGACCAGAGTTTCTCGCTGCATGAAGCGCTTGCCGGCTATACGGTCGAGGGCGCCTACAGCGAATTCATGGAACACCGCAAAGGCGTGCTGAAGCCGGGTTATCTGGCGGATCTGGTCGTTTTGTCGGCCGATATCGAGAGGACTGCCCCGGAAGCGTTACATACGGTGCGGCCGGTGACGACCATCTGTGGCGGCAAAATCACCTACCAAGCCTGACTGTGGCATGGGGCTTGCTAAGCCCAAGATTGCTAACTGAACTGTGATTCAATGCCGGGCTTGCCAACCTACCGGCCGTGTGGTCACATCCAACAGGGGACAAACTCCGCCAGCAAGAGCGGGGTCAACAGTGAGGCGTAATCGTGCCGGACAAACCGGATCGGAATGCGATTGAAGTAGTTAACGTCAGCAAAATTTTCGGATCGGGTGAGGGGCAGGTCGCTGCCCTCGACAAGGTCTCGGTATCGATCCGCGAGAATGAGTTCTTCACACTGCTGGGACCATCCGGCTGCGGAAAAACGACGTTGTTGCGGCTAATAGCCGGCTTTGATTTTCCGAGTGCCGGCGAAATCCTGCTCTACGGACAGGACATCGCGCCGCTGCCGCCGTTCAAGCGGCCAGTCAACACTGTCTTCCAGTCTTATGCGCTGTTTCCCCACATGACGGTGGCCGACAATATCGGCTTCGGCCTGGAAATGCTGGGCAAGCCGAAGGCGGAGATTGCGGCGCGCGTCGCCCAGATGCTGAAACTGGTCAAGATGGAAGCGCTGAGCAATCGCCGCACCAGTCAGATCTCCGGCGGGCAGCAACAGCGCGTGGCGCTGGCGCGGGCGCTCGCACCACAGCCGAAGGTGCTCTTGCTCGACGAGCCGCTCTCCGCGCTCGATTACAAGTTGCGCAAGGAAATGCAGATCGAGCTGAAGAGGCTGCAGCACGAGACCGGGATCACCTTCATCTTCGTCACCCACGACCAGGAAGAAGCGCTGACCATGTCGGACCGTATCGCCGTGATGTCGTCGGGCAAGATCCTGCAGGTCGGCGCGCCGCGCGACATCTACGACCGACCGGCTGAACGCTTTGTCGCCGACTTCATCGGCGAGACCAATTTCCTCGAGGGTACCGTGGTGTCGAAGAAATCGGGCGTCGCCACCGTGAAGCTCGCCTCCGGCGCAACCGTGGCGGCAGGGTTCCCGGAGAACTTCGATCCCTCTGACGCAGTCACGGTCGTGGTGCGGCCCGAGCATGCGGATCTGATCGCCGATGTGTCCAAGAGCACGGTCTCAGGAACCTTGGCGAATGTCGTCTATTTCGGAACCGACACGCACTACCACGTCAAGCTCGATGGCGGTGACAACTTCATCGTGCGTTACCAGAACAGCCGGTCCGGCGCAGTGACATTCGAGACGGGCGCCAAGGTAGGCATCGTGTTCGAGGACGACGGCGCGCGGATACTAAGGGATTGATGACGATGGCGCTTTCCCAAGCCGCGTTGTTCGAGGCCAAGGCCGAGAAGGCAAGCGCCAGGCGCAACCGCCTGCTTTCCTTGCCGGCGCTGATCGTAATCGGGATTTTCGGCGTGCTGCCGCTGCTGATCATCCTTGTCTATTCGTTTCTCCAGGCCGCGCCCTATGGCGGCGTGCAATGGAAGTTTTCGACGGACGCCTATCTTAACTTCTTGTTTCAGCAGGATATTTTCGACGACACGCTGCAGTTCACGCCGGATTTCCTGATCATCTATCTGCGCTCGTTTCTGTTCGCCGTGGTGACGACGGTCATCTGCCTGCTGCTGGGTTTTCCGACCGCCTACTTCATGGCCACGCGCACGCCGGCGCAGCGCAACTGGTGGGTGCTGCTGATCACTATCCCGTTCTGGTCGAACCTTCTGGTGCGCACGCTGGCCATCATGTTCATCATCCGCGACGAAGGTCTCATCAACAACCTGCTGATCGGGCTTGGCGTGATCGATAAGCCGATCACCATGCTTTACACCAACTTCGCTATCCAGCTCGGCCTGCTCTACTCGTTCCTGCCGTTCATGATCCTGCCGCTCTATGCCAGCTTGGAAAAACTGGATTTCCGGCTGGTCGAGGCGGCCAATGACCTCTACGCGACGCGCCGGCAAGTTCTTTGGCGGGTGATTATTCCGCTGTCGCTGCCCGGCATCATCGCCGGCTGTCTGCTCGTCTTCATCCCCGCGCTCGGGGCCTATGTGACGCCGCTTATCCTTGGCGGCGGCATCCATCTGATGATCGGCGATCTCATCGCGCAGCAATTCGGTTCCGGGCGCAACTGGCCGCTCGGCTGCGCCCAAGCGCTGATCCTGATGGCCGCGGTGCTGGTCGCCCTCTACTTCTATGTTCGCACCACGTCGGGGAAGATCCAGCATGGCTGATCCCCGCAACGTCGATATCAAGGACCAGCCCGGGTTCCGCACGATCGCCATCATCTGCGTTGCCGTGCTTTACGTCCCGATCCTGATCCTGATGATTTTTTCGTTCAACACGGGTTCGCTCGTCACCCATTGGGAGGGCGTCGGCCTGAGCTGGTACGGCACCGCACTGCTCAATGAGGAATTCCACAACGCCGCCGAGAACACGCTGATCATCTCGGTGAGCGCAACGATCGTTTCGACGATCTGCGCCACGCTGGCGGCGATCGGCATGACCCGGGTGAAGCCGTGGCGTGGCCTGCCGGCCGCCTTCATGGTCATCAACCTGCCGCTGATGGTTCCCGAGATCATCACGGCAGTGGCGACCTTGTCCTTCTTCGCCTTGATCGCCGGGGCCTTCGGTCTGAATTTCGGCATCGGCAATCTGATCCTCGCCCATAGTGTGTTCTGCATTCCCTTCGCCTACATGCCGATCCGGGCGCGTCTCGAGGACATGGATCTGACGCTCGAATACGCCGCCGCCGATCTCTACGCCACGCCGTGGCACGCGTTCCGGCGCATAACGCTGCCGTTGCTTGTTCCCGGCATCATGTCGGGTGCGGCACTCGCGTTCATCGTCTCCTTCGACGATTTCACCATCACGCAGCTCGTCGCCGGCCCCGGCCAGACGACCCTGCCTCTCTACATCTGGAACCAGATCAGGCGGCCGATGACGCCGGAGATCAATGCCATCTCCACCATCCTGCTGCTGGTCTCGATCCTGTTCGTCTCGGTATCGTTCCTGATCGCGCGCCGACGCGCCAAGTGAATCAATGGGAAGGCAAAGGAGAACAAAAAATGTCTAGGAAACTGATGGCTGCCGTTTCGACGGCCGTGCTGTTGTGGGCGGTGCCCGCGCTCGCCGACGGCGAGCTGCATATCTACAACTGGGGTGACTACACCAATCCCAAGCTGATCGAAAAGTTCGAGAAGCAGTACAACATCAAGGTTACGCTGGACGACTATGATTCCAACGAAACCATGCTGTCGAAGGTGCGCGCCGGCAATTCCGGTTACGACATCGTGGTGCCGTCTGATTACACGGTGAAGATCATGGTCGACGAAGGCCTGCTCGAAAAGACAGAGCCCAACGCGATGCCGAACGGCAAGAACATCGATCCGCGTTTTCTCGACATCTATTGGGACAGCGGCCGCCACTACACCGCGCCTTGGCAGTTTGGCACCACGGCGTTCGCGGTCAACACAGACAAGTTCAAGGGCAACATCGACACGCTGGCCATCCTCTTCGACCCGCCGGCGGAACTGAAGGGCCAGATCAATATGCTCGACGATGTCAACACCGTCATGCATGCGGCCGAGCGTTATGCCGGCGTGCCGCGCTGCGGTGCCGACAAGGCTAATCTGAAGAAGGTCAACGACATCCTGACGGCCGCCAAGCCGTCATGGAAGACCTTCAGCTACGACACCATCACAAAGATCACCTCCGGCGACGTGATCGTGACGGAGCAGTGGAATGGCGCGACCTATCGCTCGCGGCAGAAAATCCCGGCCATCAAATACGCCTATCCCAAGGAAGGCATCGAGGGCTGGATGGACAATGTCGCGGTGCTGAAGGGCGCCAAGAACCTCGACAATGCCAAGCTGTTCCAGGACTTTATCATGGCTCCGGAAAACGCCGCGCTGATCTCGGAATTCGCCGGTTACGACAACGGCATTGCCGGCAGCCACAAGTTCCTGCAGCCGGATTTCGCCAATTCGCCGGAACTAAATCCGCCGGCAGGCGCGCCGGCAGCGGAATTCGTTCCGCCCTGTCCGCCAGATGTGGTGGAAATTTACAACAAGATCTGGACCAATTTGCGCAAATAGGTTCGGTCTAAACTCCAGCGGAAGGGAGGCTTCGGCCTCCCTTCTTTGCGCCTACGGGGAGGGTTCCATGACGTCCTATCGCAACAGCGATCCGCGGCCGCCGATCATGCAAGGCTCGCCGCCCGCCATGCTGCCGCCGAGGCTCGACTGGGACAGGCCGCCTTGGAACCGCTGGGCTTTCCAGCACATACGGGAAATTCTGCCGACCGCCGAAGTCTGGCGCGGCGCTGGCCATCGCCACCGTCTCGAACGCGCCGAGGTCGATCTCGACGGGCTGGCGGTCGAGGACAGCGAGGGCAGGCCTTCGACACTCGCCGGTCTGCTCGACGAGACCTATACGGACGGCTTCCTGGTGCTCAAGGACGGCAGGATAGTCTATGAGCGCTAGTTCAACGGCATGGACGAGCGCACGCTGCATCTGTCGCAGTCGATGGCCAAGTCGGTCACCGGCTCGGTGTTCGGCATATTGGCCGGGCGCGGCCTGATTGATCCGGTGAAGCCGGTGACAGACTACCTGCCGGAACTGAGCGCGACCGGCTGGGCCGGCGCCAGCGTCCAGCATGTGCTTGATATGACCACCGGCGTGCGGTTCTCGGAGGAATACACCGACCGCTATTCCGACATCGGCCAGGTCGATGTCGCCACCGGCTGGAAGCCGGTGCCACCGGGCAGCGATCCGGATTTCCGCTGGCCATCGCACATGTTCGAACTGATCCTGGGCTTGAAGGACACGGTTCGCCCCCATGGAGCCGCGTTCGAATATCGATCGATCGAGACGGACGTGCTCGCCTTCATCATGGAACGGGTGACGGGCAAGCGGCTGGCGCAGCTGGTTTCGGAGGAACTCTGGCAAAAGCTCGGGGCCGACGAAAGCGCCTGCTTCACCGTCGACAGCGCCGGCTATGCGCTAGCCGATGGCGGCTTCAACGCGACGCTGCGCGACTACGCCCGCTTTGGCCAGCTGATCCTCGACAATGGCGGCGGCATCGTGCCGGCGGACTGGATCGAGGCGACGCGTACCGGCAAGCATGGTCCGGATTTCTCCGCCAGCCTGCCCGAGGGCAGCTATCGCAACCAGTTCTGGATCGAGAATCCCAGCTCGCGGGCACTGATGTGCCGTGGCGTGTTCGGACAGTTGATCCACATCGACTGGAACACAGGAATGGTCGTGGTGAAGCTGTCGACCTGGCCGGATTTCAGCAACATGGCCTATTCCAGGGCAACGCTGAAGGCCGTGCACGCCATCGCCGCGGCGCTTGCCTGAGCTTCAAGACCAATGGACTGGGAGGAAACGCCATGACCGGCAAGACCGCGTTCGAGACCCGATACGGATTCCGCCGCAACGAGGTGCTGCTTAGCAATTGGCGTGTGAGCCCGTTCAATCGGTGGTCGTTCCAGAATCTCGGCGAACTGGTGCCGACCGCCCGTGTGGCGGCAGCGCCCGGCGCCGCGGAAGCCCGTCAGCGGGACATGGACGGCTTGCTCGGGGAAAAGGTCACGGTCGCGACCGCACCGGAGACGGTGGCTGAATTCCTCCTGCGTTCCAGTACCGACGCAGTGACGGTGATGAAGGGCGGCAAGATCACTGGCGACTGGTTCGCGCCGCATATGGAGTTTGGCGCGCGCCACATCATCTTCTCGATCAGCAAATCGGTGACCGCGATCATCGCCGGCATACTGGAAGGCGAGGGGGTGTTCGATCCGGAAGCGCCGGTGACGGACTATATCCCTGAAGCAGCCGGCTCGGCCTATGGCGATGCAAGCGTTCGGCATGTGCTCGACATGAGCGTCAGCCTCGACTTCGAGGAGGCCTATCTCGATCCGGAAAGCGCCTTCGCCCGATATCGCCGCGCGACGCTGTGGAATCCCGGCGGCGGCACCGAAAGCCTGCGTGAATTCATCCTGACCCTGCAGCGGCTTGCCGAGCCGCATGGCCAGACCTTCCGCTACCGTTCGCCCAATTCCGACCTGCTCGGGCTGCTGCTCGAGCGCGCCTCGGGCCAGCGCTTCACCGACCTCATGCGCGAGAAGCTATGGTTGCCGCTTGGCGCCGTCAGCGAGGCCTCTGTCGGGGTCGACATGGAAGGTACGGCGCGCGCCGCCGGCGGCATTTCGGTGACGCCGCGTGACCTGGCTCGCATCGGCGAGATGCTGCGGCAGGGCGGCACGGCCAATGGCCACCGCATCGTGCCCGAGGCCTGGGTGCGCGACACCACCAGCACCGGCGGCAGTAATGAGGCCTGGCGGCGGGGCACGATGGTTTCGCTGTTTCCCAACGGGCGCTACCGCAACAAATGGTACCAGACAGGACACGAGAACGGCGCCTATTGCGGCATCGGCATCCATGGCCAGTGGCTTTATGTCGATCCTAGCACCGAAGTGGTGATCGCCAAGATGTCGTCGCAGCCGGAACCGGTCGACGATCCGCTGGATATCGAGATCGTTGCGTTCCTCGAGGCGCTGAGCCGGATGGTCTAAGGCGTGCTGATATTCAGGTGATGCCGGCCTGCGAACGGCGACTTTCCGCGCTTCCGGCGCTCAAGGACGGAATGTCCGCTGCGCTCGTCGCAAGAGAGCGACCCCGAAAGCCATCGTTCTCAGCTTGGCCTGACCTGAATCTCAACACACCTTGCGCCGTGCCTGAGCGCCCAAATCGAGGCGCTTTCCTGTGGACCTCCGCCGCCGTTGAAAACGCGGCGGTTGGCGGACCTGATGTCTGCGCTTATGGTCGCCGCTCTTTTCGACGAGAGTGGGAACGACATGGCATCCGACATCAAGCGCATCGCAACCATTATCGCGGCCGAAATCAAGGCGCGGCCGGAACAGGCGGCCGCGGCGATCGGACTGCTCGATGAGGGTGCGACGGTGCCGTTCGTGGCACGCTACCGCAAGGAAGTGACCGGCGGGCTGGATGATACGCAATTGCGCGACCTTGCCGAGCGTCTTGTGTATCTGCGCGAACTCGACGCGCGCCGCGACACCATCCTGGGCTCGATCCGCGAGCAGGGCAAACTGACCGAAGAGCTTGAAACCAAGATCGCGGGCGCCGCGACCAAGGCGGAACTCGAGGACATATACCTGCCCTACAAGCCGAAGCGCCGTACCAAGGCCGAGATCGCCCGCGAGCGTGGATTGGGGCCGCTGGCCGAAGCCATTCTCAACAACCGTTCGCTGGTGCCCGCGGACGTCGCGCTCGCCTATGTTACCGCAGAGGTAGGCGATGCGAAGGCGGCGCTCGAGGGCGCGCGCGACATCCTGTCGGAGCAATTCGCCGAGAACGCCGACCTGGTCGGCAAGCTGCGCAGCTACATGAAGGAGCGCGCCTTCCTGCGCGCCAGGGTGGTCGAGGGCAAGCAGGAAGCCGGCGCGAAATTCTCCGACTATTTCGACCATGTCGAACGTTGGGCGACCGTGCCGAGCCACCGGGCGCTCGCCATGCTGCGCGGCCGCAACGAGGAGGTGCTGTCGCTCGACATCGAGGTGGATGCCGACGACACATCGTCGGTGAAGCCGGTCGAGCGGATGATCGCCAACGCCTACGCCATCGCTGCCAGCCTGCCCGGTGACCGCTGCCTGATGGAAGTGGCAGGCTGGACCTGGCGCATCAAACTGTCGCTGCACCTGACGCTCGACCTGATGCGCGACCTGCGCGAGCGGGCCGAGGAAGAAGCGATCCATGTCTTTGCCCGTAACCTCAAGGATTTGCTGCTGGCGGCTCCCGCCGGCTCGCGGCCGACGATGGGGCTCGATCCCGGCATCCGCACCGGCGTCAAGGTGGCGGTGGTCGATGGCACCGGCAAGCTGCTGGCGACGACGACGGTCTATCCGTTTCCGCCGAGGAACGATGTGCGTGGCACGCAGGCCGAACTTGCGGCGCTTATTCGCCAGCACAAGGTCGAGCTGATCTCGATCGGCAACGGCACCGGGAGCCGCGAGACGGAGAAGCTGGTCGCCGACATGCTGTCCGACATGCCTTCGGACGGCGGCCCGAAGCCGCTCAAGGTGATCGTCAGCGAGGCGGGAGCGTCGGTCTATTCGGCCTCGGCAACGGCTGCCGCCGAGTTTCCCGGCCTCGACGTGTCGCTGCGCGGCGCGGTGTCCATCGCGCGACGGCTGCAGGATCCGCTGGCCGAACTGGTCAAGATCGAACCGAAATCCATTGGCGTCGGACAATATCAGCACGATGTCGATCAGTATCGGCTTGGTCGCTCACTGGAGGCTGTCGTGGAGGACGCCGTCAACGCGGTCGGCGTCGACCTCAACACCGCCTCGGCGCCGCTGCTGGCGCGGGTTTCAGGCCTCGGCGCGTCGCTCGCCGACGCCATCGTCGCCCATCGCGATTCGACCGGCCCGTTCGCCAGCCGCAAGGACCTGCTGAAGGTGGCACGGCTTGGACCGCGCGCGTTCGAGCAGTCCGCCGGTTTCCTGCGCATCGCCAATGGCAGCGAGCCGCTCGATGCCTCGTCGGTGCATCCGGAGGCCTATGGCGTGGCCAAGAAGATCGTCGCCGCCTGCGGCCGCGACGTGCGTTCGCTTTTGGGCGACAGTGCCGCGCTCAAGGCGCTCGACCCGCGCGTCTTCGTCGACGAGCGTTTCGGCTTGCCGACGGTGCGCGACATTCTGGCGGAGCTGGAGAAGCCCGGCCGCGACCCGCGTCCCGGCTTCAAGACGGCGACCTTCGCCGATGGCATCGACGAGATCAAGGATTTGAAGCCAGGCATGCTGCTGGAAGGCACCGTCACCAATGTCGCCGCTTTCGGCGCCTTCGTCGATATAGGCGTGCACCAGGACGGGCTGGTGCATGTCTCACAGCTCGCCGACCGCTTCATCAAGGACGCGCATGAGGTGGTCAAGGCCGGCGACGTGGTCAAGGTGCGCGTCGTCGATGTCGACATCAAGCGCAAGCGCATCGCGCTCTCCATGCGCAGGGACGGTGGCGAAGGCGGCGCATCGAAGGGCGGGCCGCGCGACAATGGCGGCGGTAGGCCGGCGCCACGCGGGCCTACACCGCAACGCCAGCCGGAGCGGCCGGCACAGCAAGGTGCGTTCGGCGCAGCGCTGGCGGACGCGCTGAAGCGAAAGTAGCTACCAAGCCAGAACAGCTGGCTCCTTCTCACGCTGGCCTAGCAGCCAGTCCCGGAAACTGGCAACCGGCGGATAGCCGCGCTTGTCGTGGGGAATAACGAGGTAATAGGCGCTGCGGCTCTGCATCGGCTGGCCGGGCGCGAGCACAAGCTGGCCGCGCTGCAGTTCGCCCTCGATGAGGATCTGCGGCAAGAGCGCCACGCCGAGCCCGGTCATGCAAGCCTGGGCGGCGGTGCCGAAATGCTCGAACTGCATGCCAGGCCCGGTCGGCGCGCTCAGGCCTTGATGCTCGAACCATTCGCTCCAGGCGCCTGGGCGCGTCGTCATGTGCAGCAGCGGCAAACGGCCGATATCGGCCGGCGTGGCGATGGTGCGGCCGGCGAGGAAGTCGGGTGACACCACCGGCGCCACCGTCTCGTGCACCAGAAGTGTCGAGTCGGCGTCCGGCCAGTCCGGCAGGCCGTAGTGGATGGCGGCATCCAACCGTTCGCGGGCGAAGTCGAAGCGCCCGACGCGGGTGACGAAATTGATGGTGATGTCGGGATTGTTCTCGACGAAATCGGGGATCATCGGCATCAGCCAACGTGTGCCGAAAGTCGGCAGAATGGCAAGATTCAGGATGCCACTATGCCGGTTGCTCATCAATCCAAGAGCTGCGTCACGCAACTGGCCAAGCGCCGAGCGTACCGCTTCGGCGTAGATTTCACCTGCCGTGGAGAGCCTTACATTGCGACTGTCGCGTTCGAACAGCGGCCGGTCGAACTGATCTTCCAAAAGCCTGATCTGGCGGCTGACCGCACCTTGGGTCAGGTCCAATTCCCGGGCGGCGGCGGTGAAGGAGCCAAGTCGCGCCACGGCCTCGAAGGCGGCAAGGGCGCTGATGTTGGGCAAAAGGCGGCGCTGGACACTCATGATCCATTCCTAACGCTCATTGATCGGTGAAGCAATTTCGTTTGATTTTTTCAGGCCACGAGCCGATAAGCCGGGCTTCACCTGTCTCAAGGATCGAGAAGCCATGGCCGACAAGAATGCATTCGTGTGGGAAGACCCGTTCCTGATCGAGGACCAGCTTTCGCAGGACGAGCGCATGGTGCGCGATGGCGCTGCCGCCTTTGCCGCCGACAAGCTCGCGCCGCGTATCGAGGAAGCCTATCTCAACGAGACCTTCGACACGGCGATCTTCCGCGAGATGGGCGAGGCCGGCCTGCTCGGGATCAACATTCCGGAGGAGTTCGGTGGCCTCGCCGCCAGCTATGTCACCTACGGGCTGGTGGCGCGGGAAGTCGAACGCGTCGATTCCGGCTATCGCTCGATGATGTCGGTGCAGTCGTCGCTGGTGATGTACCCGATCTACGCCTATGGCTCGGACGAACAGCGCAGGAAGTATCTGCCCAAGCTCGCCAGCGGCGAGTGGATCGGCTGCTTCGGGCTGACCGAGCCGGATGCCGGCTCCGACCCCGGCGGCATGAAGACCCGCGCCGAAAAGACCGCCAGCGGCTACAAGCTCTCCGGCTCCAAGATGTGGATTTCCAATGCGCCGGTCGCCGACGTGTTCGTCGTATGGGCGAAGTTGAAGGGCGAGAACGGCAAGGACGAGATCCGCGGTTTCGTGCTGGAGAAAGGCATGAGAGGGCTGTCGGCGCCGAAGATCGGCGGCAAGCTGTCGCTGCGGGCGTCGATCACCGGCGAGGTGGTGATGGAAGGCGTCGAGGTCGGCGAGGACGCGCTGTTGCCCAACGCCAAGGGCCTCGGCGGACCGTTCGGTTGCCTCAACCGAGCCCGCTACGGCATCTCCTGGGGTTCCATGGGAGCAGCGGAAGACTGCTGGCATCGCGCTCGACAGTATGGCCTTGACCGCAAGCAGTTCGGCAAGCCGCTGGCCGGCACCCAGCTCTACCAGAAGAAGCTCGCCGACATGCAGACCGAGATCGCTCTGGGGTTACAGGCTTCGTTGCGCGTCGGGCGCCTGCTCGATGAAGGCAAGATGGCGCCGGAAATGATCTCGATCGTCAAGCGCAACAATTGCGGCAAGGCGCTCGACATCGCCCGCCAGGCCCGCGACATGCATGGCGGCAACGGCATCCAGATTGGCTATCACGTCATGCGCCACGCGCAGAATCTGGAGACCGTCAACACCTACGAAGGCACGCATGACGTACACGCGCTGATCCTGGGGCGGGCGCAGACCGGAATACAGGCGTTCTTTTGAGTGACTTTAAGGCGGCAAAGGGTTCTTTAATTTAGGTGCACCGCAACATCCGCTTGGAGAATGGCGGCCAGATGTGTCAGGGTTCGGCTGATGAAACGCCGAACTCCGGGGCCCCATGGCAATTCTGGCAGCCGTCTACCACCTGACCCACTATAAATACGACCGGCCGGTGGTTCTCGGCCCCCAAATCATCAGGCTGCAGCCTGCACCGCATTCCCGCACCAAGGTGTTGAGCCATTCGCTGAAGGTGGAGCCGGCGAACCACTTCGTCAATCTGCAGCAGGATCCTTACGGCAACTTCCTCGCCCGTTTCGTCTTTCCCGAGCCGGTGACGGAGCTGAAGATCGAGGTCGACCTCGTCGCCGACATGACCGTCTACAATCCGTTCGACTTCTTTGTCGAACCGTCGGCCGAGGCGTTCCCGTTCGACTATCCCGAGGAGATCCGCGACGATCTCACTATCTACCGGACGCCGGAGCCGGCCGGGCCGCTGCTCCAGGCGTTTCTGAAAACCGTCGACCGCAGCGCGCCCAACACGGTCAATTTCCTCGTCGATCTCAATGCGCGCTTGCAGCGCGAGATCGCCTATATCGTGCGCATGGAGACCGGCGTGTTCTCGCCGGAGGAAACGCTGGCGGCCGCCAAGGGCTCGTGCCGCGATTCGAGCTGGCTCTTGGTGCAGATCCTGCGCAATCTCGGCATCGCCGCGCGCTTCGTCTCGGGCTATCTGATCCAGCTCAGGCCCGACCTTGTCGCGCTGGATGGGCCGGCCGGCACAGCGGTCGATTTCACCGACCTGCATGCCTGGTGCGAGGTCTATCTTCCTGGTGCCGGCTGGATCGGCTTCGACCCGACCTCGGGCCTGCTCACCGGCGAAAGCCATGTGCCGCTGGCCGCCACACCGCATTTCCGCAATGCCGCACCTATTTCCGGCATGGGGAGCTTCGCCAATGTCGAGTTCGGCTTCGAGATGCGGGTCGACCGCATCGCCGAGCATCCGCGCATCACCAAGCCTTTCTCCGACGAGAGCTGGCAGGCGCTCGACGCGCTCGGCAACAAGGTCGATGCCGCGCTCGCGGCCGGGGATGTGCGGCTGACCATGGGGGGCGAGCCGACCTTCGTCTCGATAGACGATTTCGAGGCCGCCGAATGGAACACCGCCGCCGTTGGGCCAACCAAGCGCGAAAAGGCCGACGCGCTGATCAGAAAACTGCGCGAACGTTTCGCGCCAGGTGGTTTCCTCCACTACGGCCAAGGCAAATGGTATCCCGGTGAAAGCCTGCCGCGCTGGACGTTTTCGCTCTTTTGGCGCGCCGACGGAGAGCCGGTGTGGAGCGACCCGTCGCTGATCGCGCGGGAANGCGAACGTTTCGCGCCAGGTGGTTTCCTCCACTACGGCCAAGGCAAATGGTATCCCGGTGAAAGCCTGCCACGCTGGACGTTTTCGCTCTTTTGGCGCGCCGACGGAGAGCCGGTGTGGAGCGACCCGTCGCTGATCGCGCGGGAAGATAGTTCGGCTGATATCGGGCCGAAACAAGCCGAAAGCCTGCTGACGGCGATCGCCGGCGAACTCGGCATCGACACGTCCATGGTCAGCGAAGCCTATGAGGATCCAGCCGAATGGCTGCTCAAGGAAGGCAAGCTGCCCGAGAATGTCGACCCGGCCAATTCGAAGCTCGAAGATCCGGAGGAACGCAGCCGCATGGCGAGAGTGTTCGAGCGCGGGCTGACCAAGCCGTCCGGCTATGTGCTGCCGGTGCAGCGCTGGAACAGCCAGGCGTCGGATCCGCGCTGGCGTTCGGAAAAATGGACGACGCGGCGCGGCCGTCTGTTCCTGGTGCCCGGCGATTCACCGGTCGGCTATCGCCTGCCGCTGGGCACGCTGCCCTATGTGCCGCCGGCGCAGTTCCCCTACATCGTGCCCGTCGATCCGTCACTGCCGCGTGACCCGCTGCCCGTGCGCGAAGCGATCTTGCCAGCGGCCGCTCCGGCGGAACTCGAAGGCGCCGACGAAATGGCCCGCCGCCAGCACGCAGCTTCGTTCACGGCGACGAGCGGCCAGCAGGATCGCGTCGAGCAGGAGATCACCGAGATTGGTGGCGCGGTGCGCACGGCACTTTCGGTCGAACCGCGCGACGGGCGGCTGTGCGTGTTCATGCCGCCGGTCGAGGCGCTCGAGGATTATCTCGAACTCGTCGCCGCCGCCGAGAACGCGGCAAAGGCGATTGGCGTTCCCGTGCACATCGAGGGCTACGGTCCGCCGCATGACCCGCGCCTCAACGTCATCCGCGTGGCACCCGATCCCGGCGTCATCGAGGTCAACATCCACCCAGCTTCCAACTGGCGAGATTGCGTGGCCACCACAACGGCAATCTACGAGGAAGCGCGGCAGACGCGGCTTGGCGCCGACAAGTTCATGATCGACGGCCGCCACACCGGTACCGGAGGCGGCAACCATGTCGTCGTCGGCGGCGCGACGCCCAATGACAGCCCGTTCCTGCGCCGGCCCGACCTGCTGAAGAGCCTGGTGCTGCAATGGCAGCGGCATCCCTCGCTGTCCTATCTGTTCTCCGGCCTGTTCATCGGCCCGACCAGCCAGGCGCCGCGCTTCGACGAGGCGCGGCACGATTCGCTCTACGAGCTCGAAATCGCGATGGCGCAGGTGCCGCATCCCGAACAAGGTGCCGCACCCTTGCCGTGGCTGGTCGACCGGTTGTTCCGCAACCTGTTGACCGATGTCACCGGCAATACGCATCGCTCGGAAATCTGCATCGACAAGCTGTTTTCCCCGGATGGTCCAACCGGCCGGCTTGGCCTTGTCGAATTCCGCGGATTCGAGATGCCGCCCAATGCGCGCATGTCCCTGGCGCAGCAATTGCTGGTGCGGGCCATCATTGCCCGCGCGTGGAAAACTCCGCTCGACGGGCGCTTCGCGCGTTGGGGCACCTCGCTCCATGACCGCTTCATGCTGCCGCATTATGTCTGGGCGGACTTTCTCGACGTGCTCGACGACCTCAAGCTCAATGGGTTCGAATTCCGGCCCGAATGGTTCGATGCCCAGCTCGAGTTCCGCTTTCCCTTCTGCGGCGAGGTGCAGCATGCCGGCATCAAACTGGAACTGCGGCAGGCACTGGAACCGTGGCACGTGATGGGCGAGCAGGGCGCGATCGGCGGCACCGTGCGCTTCGTCGATTCCTCGGTCGAACGGCTGCAGGTCAGGACCGAAGGCCTCAATCCGGAGCGCCATGCGATCGTCTGCAACGGTCGTATCGTGCCGATGAGGGTTACCGACAACAGAGAGGTCGCGGTGGCTGGCGTGCGCTTCAAGGCCTGGCAGCCGGCCTCGGGCCTGCATCCGGCCCTTCCGGTCAACACGCCGCTGGTGTTCGATATCTATGACCGCTGGTCCGGCCGGGCGGTCGGCGGCTGCGTCTACCATGTCGCGCATCCCGGGGGGCGCAGCTACGACACTTTCCCGGTCAACGGCAACGAGGCGGAGGCACGGCGGCTCGCCCGCTTCGAACCGCGCGGCCACACACCCTCCGGCTATGTGTTGCGCGAGGAACAGCCGGCGGAAGATTTCCCGATGACCCTTGACCTCAGGCGTCCACCAAGACTGTGATCTGACATGGCAAAGGGGAATCACAAAAGGGTGCGCGGCAAGCCGCAGGCCCGTAGCCTGCTGGAGCACTACCAGCCGATCGACGGCGTCGTCGACGAGATGGTCGACGCGTCAGGTAATCCCCGTCCGGTCTGGAAGCATTTTGTCGAAGCGCTGGACGAACTCGGGGCCGAGAAGCTCGGCCAGCGCTTCGCCCGCGCCGACCAGTATCTGCGCGATGCGGGTGTCTACTACCGCGTCTACGACAAGGCGGGCGCCAACGAGCGGGAATGGCCGCTGGCGCATATCCCCGTGCTCATCGAGGACAGCGAGTGGCAGGCGGTCAGCGCCGGCTTGGTGCAGCGCGCCGAACTGTTCGAGGAAATTGTTGCCGATATCCACGGGCCGAACCGGCTGGTCGAAAAAGGCATCCTGCCAGCAGGACTGATCGCGGCGAGCCCTGAATATTTGCGGCCCCTGGTCGGCACCAGGCCGGCCGGAGGGCATTTCCTGCACTTCTGCGCCTTCGAACTCGGCCGCGGTCCGGACGGCCGCTGGTGGGTGCTGGGCGACCGCACCCAGGCGCCTTCGGGCGCCGGCTTCGCGCTGGAAAACCGGGTCGCCACCACGCGCGCTTTGTCCGACATCTATGGCGAGATGCATGTGCACCGGCTCGCCGGCTTCTTCCGACGCTTTCGCGATGCGCTGATCGGCATGGCAAAGGAGAGCGACGGGCGCGTCGCCATCCTGACCCCGGGGCCACTCAACGAGACCTATTACGAACACGCCTATATCGCCCGCTACCTCGGCATCATGCTGCTCGAAGGCGAGGACCTGACCGTTTCCGGCGGCAAGCTGATGGTGCGGACGGTGTCCGGTCTGATGCCGATCAGCGTGCTGTGGCGGCGGCTCGATGCCGCGTTCGCCGATCCGCTCGAGCTGCGCCCGGATTCGCAGATCGGTACGCCGGGCCTGGTCGAGGCGATCCGCCAAGGCACGGTGTCCACCGTCAATGCGCTGGGCTCGGGCCTGATGGAGACGCGCGCGCTGCTCGCCTTTCTGCCCAAGATCGCGCGCGAATTGTGGGGCGAGGAGCTGCTTTTGCCCAGTGTGGCGACATGGTGGTGCGGACAGGAGACGGAGCGCGCCCACGTGCTCGCCAATATCGACCGCATGGTGGTCGGCCCGGCGCTGTCGACAAGACTTGCCTTCGAAGATGACGGACAGACGAAGCTCGGCTCGGCTCTCTCGGTCGGTGAGCGGGCGGAACTGGTGGCGCGCATCGAACGCGACGGCAAGGCCTTCGTCGGCCAGGAGGCGGTGACGCTTTCGACGACGCCGGTCTATGTCGGCGGCTGGCTGGAACCGCGGCCGGCGAGCCTTCGCGTCTACCTGGCGCGTACGCCCGAGGGCTGGACGGTGATGCCGGGCGGGTTTGCGCGCGTTGGCCTGTCGCTCGACCCAACGGCGATCGCCATGCAGCGCGGCGGCCAGGCGGCTGATGTCTGGGTGGTCAGCGACAGACCCGTGGAGCGCGAGACGCTGCTGCCGCAGGAGAGCGACAGCTTCAACCGTACCATGCCCGGCAGCCTGCCCAGCCGCGCGGCGGAAAACCTGACCTGGCTCGGCCGCTACATCGAACGCTCGGAAGACACGGTGCGTATCCTGCGCGCCTATCACGTGCGGCTCGCCGAAACGTCCGATCCGGACATGCCGCTGCTGGCCGATATCAGGGATTATCTCGAACCGTTCGGCATCGATGTCGAAACGGCAATCCCGCCAGGGCTGATCGGCACGCTCGACAGCGCGGTCTACAGCGCCGGCCAGATCCGCGATCGTTTCTCGCCGGATGGCTGGCTGGCGCTCAAGGATTTGTCAAAAACGATCCATCAGTTCGCCACCACCGTGGCGCCCGGCGACGATGCGACGCGGGCGATGACCGTGATCCTGCGCAAGCTGGCCGGATTCTCAGGCCTTTTGCATGAGAACATGTACCGCTTCGCTGGCTGGCGGTTCCTCGAGATCGGCCGGCGGCTGGAGCGCGGCATCCAGATCGCCAGCACGCTGGCCCGACTGACCAGCAGCAAGGCGCCGGACGGGGCGCTGGACATGATGCTGGAGATCGGCGACAGCGTCATGACCCATCGACGGCAATATCCGGTGCAGGCCGGCCGGCGCACGGTGATCGACCTCCTGGCGCTCGATCCACTCAATCCACGCTCCATCCTGTTCCAATTGGAACGGCTGAAAGCCGAGATAGGGCTATTGCCGGCGACCGGCGGCGAGGGGCACATGTCGGCGGCAGCCAAGGAAATCCTGCAGCTCAACACGTCCATCGCCATCAAGGAGCCGGCAGACATGACGGTGAAGGCGTTGAACGATCTCGCGGGCGAAATAGGCGGGCTCTACAGCAGCCTCGCCAAAGCCTATTTCGGCTAGAAAGAGATGGCCATGCTGTACGACATCAGGCTTCTGCTCCACTACGACTATGCTGCCGCGGCTGGTGGCGGACGCCATCAGGTGCGCGTGCTGCCGTCGACCATTGACGGTGTGCAGCGTGTCATCGCCGCTTCGCTTTCTTTTTCACCCGCACCCAACGAAAGGTCGGATTTTTCCGATTTCTTCGGCAACAATGTCACTTCGATCGCTTTTCGCGACGCCCATGACACGCTCGACATCAGGATGAGCGCGCGTGTGTCGGTGGCGCGGCCCGAGCCGGGGCTCGACGTGTCGCCGGATCTCGGCCGCCTTCGACAGGATCTGGCCGCCGTGCGGTCGCTTGCGCCTGCCTCGCCGCACCATTTCCTGGCCGCCAGCAGCCATGCGGGCATCGATGCGGCGATCACCGCATTCGCGCAAGACAGCATCGGAATCTCGGCCGCGGGGACGGCGATGAACCTGTGCAATCGCATCCATCGCGATTTCACATACGATGACGAGGCGACCACGGTGCGGACCCGGGCCAGCGACGCCTTCCAGCTGAAGCGGGGCGTCTGTCAGGATTTCTCGCACATCATGATCGCCGGCTTACGCGGGCTCGGCATTCCGGCCGGCTATGTCAGCGGCTTCCTGCGCACCATTCCGCCCAAAGGCAAGCCCCGGCTCGAAGGCGCGGATGCCATGCATGCCTGGGTCAAGGTCTGGTGCGGGCGTGATGCCGGCTGGCAGGAGTTCGATCCGACCAATGGCATGCGGGCCTCCAACGACCATATCACCGTTGGTTGCGGGCGCGACTATTCGGATGTGGCGCCCATCGTCGGCGTGCTGAAGACGACTGGCGGACAGGTCGGCGACCAGGCTGTCGACGTCATCCCGGTCGTGCTCGAAAAAGCGTGAAACGGGGCGCATTAACTTGCCCGGCGCTGCGAGTTCCCACAAGGATGGGGCAGACTTCTCAAAGATCGATACGGCCAGTAGAGCAGTTCACCGGTTCACGGAAAAGGCGAGCCGATCCAAGTCTTTGATTGCGCGCAATTCCGGCGGGAAAAGCCGTTTCACACTTTTCCTGTAAGTCCTTAGTCTGTATTCGTCTTAACGGAGAATAGTCTAGGCTGCCGCACAGGCATGAGGTTTGTCATTGAAAACCGTCAGCGTCGTCATACCCGCCTACAATGCGGCGGCAACGATCGCTAAAACGCTGGCGTCGCTTGGCGGAGAGGCCGGGTTTATCGGCGAGGTCCTGCTGGTCGACGACCAATCGACCGATGGCACGGCCGATGCGGCGCGGCAGGCCGCGGCGCAATCATCCCTGCCTTTGCGCGTGCTGCCCGCCAGTTGCCGCGACGCCGGCGGCGCCCGCAACCTGGCGCTCGACGAGGCAGCCCATCCGTGGGTCTACCTGATCGACGCCGACGACCTGCACCTGCAGGGCGGCTTAAGCTCCTTGCTGTCGCAGGCGGAAACCCAGCCCAAGGCCGACATGATCGTCGGCGCCTTCCGGCGCAGGGTGAACGGCCAGGACCGGCAGATCAAGGTGCCAAACGGCTATACCGCGGCCTGCCTCACCAACGCCTCGGCCTACGTGAAAGGGGATATACGCTCGGTGGCGGTGGGCAGCGTGCTGGCTTCCCGGCGTCTCATCGGCGAGACCCGGTTCCCCGTCGGGCTCGCCTTCGATGAGGACACGCTGTTCTGGGCGCGGCTGATGAGCAAGGCGTCGCTGGTCATGGTTCACCGCCCCGTCATGATCTACGAAGTTTCAGCGGAGCGCTCGGACGATCGCTTCACGGTCGACCCGGTGCGGCGCTTCCTGGACTGGCGCCGGGAGCTGCGTACGCTCACCGATTGCGGCATCCCGATTTCGGCACTGAAAGCCAGGGAGGGCCTCGTCGCGCTCAAGATCGCCCGTGTCCATTATGCGCGGGGCGACCTGGACATGGCCGCGCGCTTTCTCGCAATAGCCTCGGCGGCGCCGAAGCGGCGCTCGGAAGCTTGGCGATGCCTGCGCTACAAATTCAAGCTCGCGGCGCGCCGCCGGCTATCCCTTCCGCCGACACAGATGCAGCGCGCATTGTAGGCCTGACCGCTGCCACGGGGATTGCCTTCTTTCCAGACGGGTGTGGAACCGGCGGTCAACCCGCAGCTTATCTACGCATATTTCGTGTGGAGCTTACATGCTGCAGAGAACCGGATCGTCGCGCAGCCGATTGGCCGATGCTGATAGCGTAGCCAAGAATGGAGCACAGATTTCCGCCAGGGGTGCCGCGCTGACCTATGTCAGCGATGCCGAGCCCGGCATCCGTCGGCTGAAGGCAGGCAAGGGATTCGCTTACAAGCTAGCGGACGGGAAAGCGGTCTCCGGTGCCGACAGAGCGCGCATCGCGGCGATCGTCATTCCGCCGGCCTGGACCGATGTCTGGATTTCGCCCGATCCGAACGGGCATATCCAGGCGACCGGAAGGGATCAGCGGGGGCGCAAGCAGTATCGCTATCATCCGCAATGGGCCGAGGAGCGCGACGGCGCCAAATATTCGAGCTTGGTGGCTTTCGCCGAAAGCCTGCCGGACCTTCGGCGCAGGATCGACAGCGACCTGCGCCGTCACGGCCTGCCGCTCGAACGCGTCGCCGCCGCGGTGGTCTGGCTGCTCGACAACACGATGATCCGCGTCGGCAATGCAGCCTATGCTCGCGACAACAAGAGCTTCGGCCTGACGACATTGCGGGACCGGCATGTCGACATCAAGGGATCGAGCCTGCGCTTCGCCTTCAAGGGCAAGTCCGGCAAGGAATGGAGATTGAAGCTGGTTGACCGCCGGATCGCGGGGATTGTTCGGAGCGCGCAGGACCTGCCCGGCCAAAAACTGTTCCAGTATCTCGACGAGGACGGTAACAGACGCCCTGTCCGCTCCGATGACGTGAACCACTATATCCGCCAAGCGGTCGGCGACGCGTTCAGTTCGAAGCACTTCCGCACATGGGGCGGCACCATCCACGCCGCGTCCCTGTTTGCGCAGACGGAACTGCCTGAGAGCCAGGCACAGCAAAAACGGGTGATGAACAACCTCATCGACAAGGTGGCCGAACGGCTGGGCAATACGCGCGCGGTCTGCCGCAAATGCTATATCCATCCGCGGGTCTTCGAGGCATGGAGCGAAGGACGACTGCTTGCCGAAATGGCGGAAGCCAACAAGCGCAAGCGGTCCATCGAAGGCCTTGATGAAGAGGAAGCGCTCGTGTTGAGGTGGTTGAAAACGCAGGAGGACCGATCGGCGGCAATCAGCGGCCGCTGAATCCGCGACGTCTCGATTTTTTTATCGACGCCATGTCGGGATCGGCCCTACTGTTTCGTCCTTTGATACAGAAAGGACCGCCCATGCTCTATGCCATCCTCTGCTACGCCTGCGAAGACGTCGTCTGTTCCTGGAGCAAGGAACAGGACGACAAGGTCATGGCCGACCTGCTCGGCGTTCAGGAGAAGTATGCCAACGCCGGCCGGCTTGGGCCCGTGGCGCGGCTTTTGCCGACGACGGCGGCAACGACGCTGCGGAAAGTGAAAGGTGAATCGCTGGTCATCGACGGGCCGTTCGCCGAGACCAAGGAACAGTTCCTCGGTTTCTACACGCTCGATTGCGCCGACCTCGACGAGGCCGTCGAATTCGCCCGCGAACTCTCCGAGGTCAACCCAAGCGGCGGTTCCTACGAAATCCGCCCGGTATCGGTGTTCAATCCGACCAGGGTTCCGGCATGACCGAACTCGCCTGGATAAGCTCCGCGATCAGCGCTGCCCGCCCACAGGCGATGGGCGCGCTGCTGCGCTATTTCCGCGATCTCGACACGGCGGAGGAAGCTTTCCAGGATGCCTGCCTCAAGGCGCTGAAGAACTGGCCGCAGAACGGGCCGCCTCGCGATCCGGCGGCCTGGTTGATATTCGTCGGCCGCAACAGCGGCATCGACGCGGTGCGCAAGCGTGCCAAGCAGGCGCCGATGCCGGAAGAGGACCAAGTTTCCGATCTGGAGGACGCCGAAAGCGACATCGCCGAGCGGCTGGACGGAGCGCATTATCGCGACGACATATTGCGGCTGCTGTTCATCTGCTGTCACCCTGATTTACCCGCGACGCAGCAGATCGCGGTGGCGCTGCGCGTCGTCTCCGGCCTCACCGTCAAGCAGATCGCGCGCGCCTTCCTGGTCGGCGAGAGCGCGATGGAGCAGCGCATCACCCGCGCCAAGGCGCGCATCGCGGACGCCGGCGTCCCGTTCGAGACGCCGGGCGCGATCGAGCGCTCCGAGCGGCTCGCGGCGGTCGCGTCCATGGTCTACCTTATCTTCAACGAGGGCTATTCGACCAACAGCGGCGAGGCGCCGGCTCGCGCGCCATTGTGCGAGGAAGCGATCCGGCTTGCCCGGCTGCTGCTGCGGCTGTTCCAAACCGAGCCGGAGATCATGGGGCTGACGGCGCTGCTTCTGCTGCAGCACGCACGCGCACCGGCACGTTTTGACAATGACGGCGAGATCGTGCTGCTCGAGGACCAGGATCGAAGCCTGTGGAGCCGCAAGATGATCGACGAAGGGCTGGCGCTCGTCGACAAGGCGCTGCGCCATCGCAAGCCAGGTCCCTATCAAGTCCAGGCGGCGATCGCAGCGCTCCATGCGCGGGCCGAGAAAGCCGAGGACACCGACTGGGTGGAGATCGACCTGCTCTACGGCCTGCTCGAGCAGATGCAGCCGTCGCCGGTCATCACGCTCAACCGTGCGGTCGCGGTCGCCAAGGTGCGCGGACCGGAAGCGGCCCTGGCGATGATCGAGCCGCTCGAGCAGAGGCTTTCGGGCTATTTCCATTTCTTCGGCCTCAAGGGCGGGCTGTTGATGCAACTCGACCGGGGCGAGGAGGCACGCATTGCCTTCGACCGCGCCATCGCGCTCGCCAACACGGCGGCGGAAGCAGCCCATATCCGTATGCATATCGACCGTCTGATCAAGGACGGCGCCGTACGCACGCCGGCGAAAAAGGCAAACTGAGCCCCTACGCCCGTTCTGCTCAAGCGTCGCCTGGCTCAATCGTGCAGCCCGGGCTTGGACCATGGCGGGGTGGCGATTTCCCCCTGAAACAGGTAATGGCACGCCATGACAGCCCCTTCCAGCCGTGACGGCGCCGGAAGGCATGGCAAGGCGTTGAGCCGCGCCCTACGAGCGGCGGGATTCTGAAAGGGACAGAAATGACGATAGCGAAGGAAACGGCCGAGCTTCTGGCGAAACTGGGCGTGGCCAAGGAGGCGCTTGACGGCGGCGACCTGGTCGTGCGCAGCCCGGTGACGGGTGAGCGGATCGCGACGCTGAAGACGATCTCGCCGGCCGACGCGGCAAAGACCATCGATGCAGCCCACAAGGCGTTCCAGTCCTGGCGACTGGTGCCGGGTCCCAAGCGCGGCGAACTGGTGCGGCTGCTGGGCGAAGAACTGCGCACGCACAAGACCGAGCTTGGCCGGCTGGTGTCGATCGAGGTCGGCAAGATCCCGTCCGAAGGGCTCGGCGAAGTTCAGGAGATGATCGACATCTGCGATTTCGCCGTTGGTCTGTCCCGGCAATTGTACGGCCTGACCATCGCCACCGAGCGCCCGGGCCACCGCATGATGGAAACCTGGCATCCGCTTGGCGTCGTCGGTGTCATCTCCGCATTCAACTTCCCGGTCGCGGTGTGGTCGTGGAACGCAGCACTTGCGCTGGTTTGCGGCGATGCAGTGGTATGGAAGCCGTCGGAGAAGACGCCGCTGACCGCGCTTGCCTGCGAGGCGATCTTCAAGCGTGCGGTCAAGCGCTTCGGTACCGACGCACCGCAAGGCCTGGCACCGGTTCTGATCGGCGACCGTGCGGTCGGCGAAATCCTGGTCGACCATCCCAGGGTGCCGCTGGTTTCGGCCACCGGTTCGACGCGCATGGGCCGGGATGTCGGTCCGCGCCTGGCCAAGCGTTTCGCCCGCGCCGTGTTGGAACTGGGCGGCAACAATGCCGGCATCGTCTGCCCGACGGCCGATCTCGACATGGCGCTGCGCGCCATCGCTTTCGGCGCCATGGGCACCGCGGGCCAGCGCTGCACGACGCTGCGCCGCCTGTTCGTCCAT
Source organism: Mesorhizobium sp. LNHC229A00 (assembly GCF_000502415.1). Classification (NCBI taxonomy): domain Bacteria; kingdom Pseudomonadati; phylum Pseudomonadota; class Alphaproteobacteria; order Hyphomicrobiales; family Phyllobacteriaceae; genus Mesorhizobium; species Mesorhizobium sp. LNHC229A00. Next base: position 341,315 of record NZ_AYWQ01000002.1, on the reverse strand, counting down.
GACAGCGTCTATGATGCCTTGGTGCCGCGGCTGAAGAAGGCTTATCAGAGTGTCTCGGTCGGCAATCCGCTGGAGACCTCGTCACTGGTCGGTCCGCTGATCGACAAGGCCGCCTTCGATGCCATGCAGAAGGCGCTGACGGAAGCGGCCGCGCATGGGGGCAAGGTGACTGGCGGCAGCCGAGTCGAGAACGGTCATCCCGATGCCTATTATGTGCACCCGGCACTAGTCGAAATGCCGAAGCAGGTTGCACCGGTGACGGAAGAGACCTTCGCGCCGATCCTCTATGTGATGAAGTATTCCGATTTCGACGCTGTGCTCGACGAGCACAATGCGGTCGGCGCCGGCCTGTCGTCGTCGATCTTCACCCGCGACCTGCAGGAATCCGAGCGCTTCCTCGGTGTCGACGGTTCGGATTGCGGCATTGCCAACGTCAATATCGGTACTTCCGGCGCCGAGATCGGGGGCGCTTTCGGTGGGGAAAAGGAAACCGGTGGCGGCCGCGAGAGCGGCTCCGATGCGTGGAAAGCCTATATGCGGCGCGCCACCAACACCGTGAATTATTCCAAGGCGCTGCCGCTTGCACAGGGCGTCTCGTTCGACATCGATTGAGAACGCCGGCCCGGTTCGGGTGTCTTTGCGCACCCGAACATCTTTCACATGGTGCCGAGATGCGCCGAAGAGGCGCAACCAGTCTGACCAGCGCCGCGCCCGCGCGATTCGACGCTTTAAATAAGCCTGTATCACCTTCACAAGTTGGGAGGTGGCGGGACTCGGCGGTCGGTGGAAAAACACGCTGCGAAGGCGCTGTCGACGACGGCCAGCTTGGCGGCCTGGACGATCATGTATTCGTCATAGAATCCGTGCGACACCCACATCACCGAATTGCCGCGCTGACCAAGCCAGCCAATGCTGCCGAGTTCCTCCGCCGTGCGCAGTTTACGGCCGAGATGGGTCCGCGACAGCTTGAGCCATTTGGCGAAGTCGCCGATCGAAACCACGCCGGTCGGAATTCGCTCCAGCCCGGCATGGTCAGGGTTGATGCCTGACATCAGCCAGTCCATGACGATGCCGCCATTGTTGAGCCAGATGAACAGGGAAAAGGTCTGGTTGGGTTCACGCACCGGCTTTGAGGCAAGCAAGCCGTCAGCCACCAGGGGCTGCAGCGTGGCAAGCATGTCGGGCCGCTCAAGAAACCTGGCCAGCCGGTTGCCGCCATCGATATGGTCGAGCGTGCGCAGATGGGCTGTAACCCAGCCGGTGAATCGCTCAATCGTCGCCGCCGTCGGTTGCAGGGGATGCGTGCGGCCGTCCCCACCAGCCACATACTCGGCGATGTTGTAGTGCAGCATCTCCTTGATGAAGGCGTCCGCCGTGTTGCGGCTGGCCACCGCGTTCTTGTGCACGACCTCGATGAAACGCGATACCGTCAGGTCCTTGCGGCGGTCGTTGGGGTCGCGCCTGAAGTGCATGGCAAGGCCGACATGGCCCAACAGCCAGCGTTGCTGCGTGGCAAAGATGGAAGCCAGTCGCGGGCTTTCCTCATAGATGCGGATCAGGGACTGCGACTGTTCCTGAACGTAGCGGTGCAAGGCTGGATGGCCGGCTATGTCTTGCAGATTCAGCACTGATCTCCCGATGCCTTGGATCAACTCGCATGGCGAGATTGCGTTCCCCATTTTCCAGTCTTCAACATCTATGTCCAGACGGATCAACTACGAAGAACAGGGCCAGCAGAGACACAGATCCACGGCAACGGTTATGCGTCTCGTTTGCTATGGCTTGAGAAGCCCTTCCCGAATTGTTAGCCGAACGGCGAGATCCAGCCGCAGCGTGGCGCAACGGTCGTCAAGGGCGTCTCCAGTTCTGGTCCATGGCGCCATCTTTCACTCGCATGAACCAATATGAGGGAACCCCGGCCAGGTCGAATTAGCTGTTGGACAGGTTGGAGCCCTTGCGGGTTTCGCCGATTTCGTAGGCCGTGCCACTTTGCCAGGTGGGACGGACGCCTTCACTCAGCCGCCTGCACCCGACCGGTTTTTATGATCGCGCGTATTTCCGATCGGCAGGAACCGCAATTGGTGCCTGCCTTCAGCGCGGCGCCGATGGCTTCGACGCTGGCGCAGCCGGCCGCCACTGCGGCCACGATCTGGTTGGCCCCGACGCTGAAGCACGAGCAAACGGTCGCGCCGGCATCGGGTCTATCGGCACCGGCGCGGCCAGCGACGATTCTGAAGCGTTCGCGCTGGCTGGCGTGAACCTCGCCGAGCTGCTCGGCGGCCCAGCCGCGCGACACCGCGACTGGACCGGGGGCGACGAACAAGGCGCCCGCCAGCTGCTCGCCTTGGAAAGCGGCGATGCGGTGCTGGCCGGCGTCGCGGTCGTGGTAGGCGAGCATTTCGGCATCCGCGGCATCGAAGAGCGAGCCGGCGAAGGCTGGCCAGTCGGCATCGTCATTGGCAAAGGCCAACTCGACCCGCCAGCCGCCCCGGCACCTGGCGATCGCCCAGTAGTCGGCGGCCATCGTCACGGGCCTTTTGCGTGTCACGGCAAAGCCAAAGGCCCCAGCGGTGAATTTCTCGATGCGGGCAGCGACATGCTTTAGCGCCGGCTGCCCCGACACGGCATCGGTAAGCGATGCCGTCAACGTGTCGAGGCGGCCCCTGGCGGCGAACTGGTCGGTCCAGTGCATCGGCGCGAACAGGCTGCCCGGGCGCTGGCGCGTGGTCACCAGCACGCGGACCAGCACCTCGCCGCGTGGAGTCCAAACGCGCGCGATGTCGGCGTCGCCAATGCCGTAACGCTGTGCATCCTCGGGATGGATTTCGACGAAGGGCTCGGCGATGTGCTGGGACAGGCGCGGGCTTTTGCCGGTACGCGTCATGGTGTGCCAGTGGTCGCGGATACGGCCGGTGTTGAGGACGAGCGGGAAGGCGGCGGTGATGCGGGTTTCGACGGTTGGGCGCAGAGCGATGAAGCGGGCCTTGCGGTCGGGCGTGTAGAAGTTGCCGTCGGCGAAGAAGCGGGTGGTGATTGGGGCGTGCCCAGATTGAGTATTCTTCCGCGGTTGAGGGTCAGCTTGAACGTCATTCTCTGACTGACGTCGAGCGTGACCACCCCTCTCGGCAGGCCGGAGGGGGGTGCCCGGGCTCGGCGCTGGCCAATGGAACGGAGCCAATCCTTCGTAATCCTCAACATCGATCGCAGCATAAGCGCCAATGTCGAAATCCCGCTCGCCGTCGTTCTCGAACCCCGACAGCGCGGCGTGCTCGGCAAAGATCCCCGCCGCGCTCTCACGCGCAAACGCCTCGCCAAAGCCCATCCGCCTTGCCACTTCCGCAATGATCCACCAGTCGGGCCGCGCCTCGCCGGGGGCCGGCAAGAACGCGCGCTGGCGCGAGATGCGGCGCTCGGAATTGGTGACCGTGCCGTCCTTCTCGCCCCAGGCAGTGGCCGGCAGCCGGACATGGGCGTGGCGGATTGTGTCGGTCTTGGCAAGAACGTCCGACACCACGACGAAGGGGCAGGCCTTGATCGCCGCCTCGACTGCACCTGCATCCGGCATGGAATCGACCGGGTTGGTGGCCATGATCCACATCGCCTTGATGCGCCCATCGGCCACCGCCTTGAACATCTCGACCGCCTTGAGGCCGGGCTTTCCGGCAATCGCCGGTGCCTTCCAGAAGCGCTGCACGCGTTCACGGTGCCCGGGGTTTTCGATCTCCATGTGGGCGGCGAGCATGTTGGCCATGCCGCCGACCTCGCGGCCGCCCATGGCGTTGGGCTGGCCGGTGACCGAGAACGGGCCGGCGCCCGGTTTTCCTATGCGACCGGTGGCGAGATGGCAGTTGATGATGGCATTGACCTTGTCGGTACCCTGGGACGACTGGTTGACGCCCTGGCTGTAGACGGTGACGGTCTTTTCGGTCCTGGCGAACAGGCTGTAGAAACGGCTAAGTTCGTCTTCGCTGAGGCCCGTGGCGGCAGCGACGCCGGCAAGATCGAGCGTCGAAGCGGCGAACAGGGCTTGTCCGAATCCGGCCGTATGCGCCGTGATATAGGCACGATCGAGCGCATTGTACTGGCCGAGCCAGGCGAGCAGGCCGGTGAACAGGGCGACGTCGCCATCCGGCGCGATCGCCAGATGCATGTCTGCGATGTCAGATGTCATGGTGCGGCGCGGATCAACGAGCACGATCTTCATCTCGGGTCGCTTTTCCCGGGCAGCCGCGATGCGCTGATAGAGCACGGGATGGCACCAGGCGAGATTGGACCCGACCAGCACGATCAGGTCGGCTAGTTCCAGATCCTCGTAGGTTCCCGGCACGGTGTCCGAACCAAACGCGCGGCGATGGCCGGCAACCGACGAAGCCATGCAGAGCCGCGAATTGGTGTCGATGTTGGCCGAGCCGATGAATCCCTTCATCAGCTTGTTGGCGAGATAGTAATCCTCGGTCAGCAACTGGCCGGAGACGTAGAAGGCGACCGCGTCGGGGCCATGTTCGGCGATGGTGTGCTGGAAGGTCGAGGCGACGAGGTCGAGCGCCTCGTTCCAGCCGGCGGGCCGGTCGTGGATTTGTGGATGGAGCAGCCGGCCGTCCAGGTCGATGGTCTCGGCCAGTGCGGAGCCCTTGGAACAGAGCCGGCCGAAATTCGCGGGATGATCGGGATCCCCACGGACAGATACCTGCCCGTCCGCGGCGATCTTCGCCAGCACGCCGCAGCCGACCCCACAATAGGGGCAAGTGGTCCTCACCTCGCGCGCTGCGTCAATCTCCATGGGTCAGGCCGCGCGGCTGGCCAGCGCTTCCAGCGCGATGAACAGGCGCTCGCCCTCCCGCTTCACGGGAATCGTGCGCACGGCGCCTTCGTCGGCGCCAAGCGCCTTGCCCGTCTCAAGCGAGATGACCCAATTGTGCAAGGGGCATGTCACGGCCGCGCCATGAACGATGCCCTGGCTCAGCGGTCCGCCTCTGTGCGGGCAGTGGTCCTCAATGGCGAAGATATCGTCGTCCGCTGTGCGGAAGACGGCGATCTTGCCTTGCGGAGTGACCACACAGCGCGCGCCGCGCCGGGGAATATCGGAGACGGTGCCGATAGATATCCAGTTCATAGCGCTGCCTTTGCTTGATAGGAACGCGCCCAGGGGGTGCCTCGCACCGACATCTCCATCACTCCGCCGCCTGCGCAAACCCGACCGAGGCCATCGGCCGAAACTCGTGCTTGTCCTTGCCGGACACGCGCTCGGACCATGGATCGACCTGGGCGAACTTCTGCGAAAAGATGAAGCGGTCGTAATAGGCCTTGCGCTTCTCACCATCGTCCATGATCTGACGCTTTATTTCGGCGATGCCGATGCGCTTGGCCCATTTGTAGATGCGTTCGAGATAGCGGCCCTGCTCGCGGTACATCTGCGTCAGCGCTACGATATGCTCCAACGCCTCGTCCTCGGTCCTGACCAGGCCGAGCACTTCCGTGCCCTTGATGTCGAGACCGGCGGCACCGGCGAAGTGGATCTCGTAGCCGCTATCGACGCAGATGACGCCGACATCCTTGCAGGTTGCCTCGGCGCAATTCCTCGGGCAGCCCGACACCGCCATCTTGACCTTGGCAGGCGTCCACGAGCCCCACATGAACTTCTCGATGCGGATGCCGAGGCCCGTCGAATCCTGCGTGCCGAAGCGGCACCAGTCCGAACCGACGCAGGTTTTCACCGTGCGCAGCCCCTTGGCATAGGCATGGCCGGAAACGAAGCCGGCCTGGCCGAGGTCGGCCCACACCGCCGGCAGGTCCTCCTTGCGGATGCCCAGCATGTCGATACGCTGACCGCCGGTGACCTTGACCATCGGAATCTCGAATTTGTCGACGACGTCGGCGATGGCTCGCAGTTCGGCCGCATTGGTGACGCCGCCCCACATGCGCGGCACCACCGAATAGGTGCCGTCCTTCTGGATGTTGGCGTGAACGCGCTCGTTGATGAAGCGCGACTGGTAATCGTCGGCATACTCGTCCGGCCAATCGCAGACGAGGTAGTAGTTAAGTGCCGGCCGGCATTTGGCGCAGCCGCAGGAAGTCTTCCACTCCAGCTCCTGCATGACCGCCGGAATGGTCTTCAGCCCCTTGGCCTTGATCAGCCTGCGCACGTCGTCATGGCCGAAAATGGTGCAGGAGCACATGGGCTGCACGGCGGCCGGGTTGTAGGTGTCGCCGAGGGTCAGCACCATCAGCTTTTCGACCAGCCCGGTGCAGGAGCCGCAAGACGCCGACGCCTTGGTGTGGGCGCGCACGTCGTCCAGCGAAGTCAGGCCCTTGGCCGTGATCGCGCCGGTGATCTTCCCCTTGCAGACGCCGTTGCAGCCGCAGATTTCCGCATCATCCGGCAAGGCTGCAACGGCCGCCATAGGGTCCAGCGGGGCACCCCCCTGGTAGGACTGGCCGAAGATCAACGTATCGCGCATCCGCGATATGTCGGTCTGTTTCTTCTTCAGGTCGTTGAACCAGGCGCCGTCCGATGTCTCGCCATAGAGCACGGTGCCGATGATGCGGTCATCCCTGAGCACNGGCACCCCCCTGGTAGGACTGGCCGAAGATCAACGTATCGCGCATCCGCGATATGTCGGTCTGTTTCTTCTTCAGATCGTTGAACCAGGCGCCGTCCGATGTCTCGCCATAGAGCACGGTGCCGATGATGCGGTCATCCCTGAGCACCAGCCGCTTGTAGACGCCGGCCGAGGCGTCGCGCAGCACGATCTCCTGGCGGTCGTCGCCATCGGCGAAGTCGCCGAGCGAGAAGAGGTCGATGCCGGTGACTTTCAGCTTGGTCGGCGTGTCCATGTGGACGAAGGCGGCGGTCTCGTCGCCGGCAAGCTGATGAGCGGCGACACGCGCCATCTCATAGAGCGGTGCCACCAGCCCGTAGACCATGCCGCCCACCTCGGCGCATTCGCCGAGTGCGTAGATATCCGGGTCGTTGCTGCGCATGCCGGCATCGACGACGATGCCTCTGTTGACGGCAACGCCTGCATCCTTGGCAAGAGCGGCGTTCGGCCTGATGCCCACCGCCATGACGACCAGCGTCGCCGGGATGATTGTGCCGTCGGCGAGTTCCACCTGCTCGACCTTGCCATTGCCGGCGATTGCCTGCGTGTTGGCCTTGGTGATGACCTTGATGCCGCGTTGCTCCACCGCGCGCTGCAGGAGGTAGCCGGCGGCCGGATCGAGCTGGCGCTCCATCAGCGTCGGCATGACGTGCAGCACGGTGACATCCATGCCTTGCGCGTTAAGGCCGGCCGCCGCCTCCAATCCGAGCAGGCCGCCGCCGATGACGACGGCCTTGGCGCGCGACTGAGCGGCGAGTATCATCGCCTGAACGTCGTCCAGATCGCGATAGGTCAGCACGCCCGGCAGATTGTGGCCGGGCACCGGGATGATGAACGGCACCGAGCCGGTGGCGATGACAAGCTTGTCGTAAGGCTCGGTGACGCCGTGGTCGGAGGTGACGGTCTTCGCCTGCCGGTCGATGGCAATGATCTTGTGGCCCTTGTAGAGGGTGATGTCATTGGCGATGTACCAGCCGTCGCCGTGGATGATGATCTCCTCATAGGCCTTCTCGCCGGAGAGCACTGGCGACAGCATGATGCGGTCGTAATTGACCCTGGGCTCGGCGTTGAAGATGGTGACGGCGTAGCGGCCCGGCGCCTGTTCCAGCAGATGCTCCAGCATGCGCCCGGGCGCCATGCCATTGCCGATGATGACGAGTTTTTCGGTCATGGGGTTACTCCGCGGCTTCGACGAAGCGGTGGCGTTCGTAGAGGAACTTCAGCACCGCCTCGCGGCAACGCAGGAAGGTCCGGTCGGAGGCAAGTTCGATGCGTCGGCGCGGCCGCGCCAGAGGCACCGGCAGCACCTCGCCGATGGTCGCCGCCGGGCCGTTGGTCATCATGACGATGCGGTCGGACAGCAGCACCGCCTCGTCGACGTCATGGGTGATCATGATCGTCGTCGAACCCAGCCTGGAATGGATGTCCATCACCGCATCCTGCAGATGGGCGCGGGTCAAGGCGTCGAGCGCGCCGAACGGCTCATCGAGCAGCAGGATCTTGGGTTCCATGGCGAGCGCGCGAGCAATACCGACGCGCTGTTTCATGCCGCCGGAGATTTCCGCCGGCCGCTTGTCGCTCGCATGCGCCATCTGCACGAGGTCGAGATTGCGCATGATCCAGTCATGCCGCTCGGCCTTGCTCTTCGAGCGGCCGAAGACTTTCGACACCGCCAGATTGATGTTCTCGTAGACGGTCAGCCATGGCAGCAGCGAGTGGTTCTGGAACACCACGGCGCGCTCGGGGCCGGGGCTGTCGACCTCCTTGTCCTCCAGCAACACCGCGCCGGCGGAAACCTTGGTCAGGCCGGCGATCAGGTTGAGCAAGGTCGACTTGCCGCAACCGGAATGGCCGATGATGGAGACGAATTCGCCCTTGTCGATGGTCAGTCGGATGTCCCTCAGCACATCGCTGACCTGGCTGCCACGAGCGAAGTATTTGTCGATATGGTCGAGCTTGAGATAGGCGGTCATGGCGCTCTCCTCACTTTGCCGTCGTGCCGCGGGTGACAAAGGCGCCGACAGCCGCGACCAGGCGGTCGAGGCAGAAACCGGTGACGCCGATATAGGCGAGCGCGACGATGATGTCGGGCAGCCGTGACGAATTCCACGCGTCCCAGATGAAGAAGCCGATGCCGACGCCGCCGGTCAGCATCTCGGCCGCGACGATGGCGAGCCAGGACAGGCCGATGCCGATGCGCAGGCCGGTGAAGATGTAAGGCGCAGCGGCTGGAACCATGATCTTGATGAAGAATTCGAGCTGGTTCAGCCGCAGGATGCGGGCGACATTGCGATAGTCCTGCGGGATGTTGCGCACACCGACGGCGGTGTTGATGATGACCGGCCAGATCGAAGTGATGAAGATCACGAACAGAGCCGACGGGTTGGAGTCGCGGAAGGCGGCGAGCGACAGCGGCAGCCAGGCGAGCGGCGGCACGGTTCGCAGGATCTGGAAGACTGGATCGAGGCCGCGCATCGCCCAGATCGACTGGCCGACCAGCGCGCCGAGCGCCACACCGACGACCGCCGCCATGCCGAAGCCGATGGCGACGCGCTGCAGCGAGATCAGCACGCGCCAGGCAAGACCGATATCCTGCGGGCCGTTGTCGAAGAATGGATGCGCGATCAGGTCATAGGCCTCGTTCCACACCTGGCTCGGCGGCGGCAGGCTTGCCGTCGGCGACGAGCAGGCGACCTGCCAGACGACAAGCAGAAGGGCGATGACGATGGCGGGCGGGACGAGAGCGCTGGCCACCTTGGTGGCGACCCCCACCGGATCGATACGGCGCCGCGCTTTGGCGGTGAAGGCGACCACCTCGGCTGGCTTGGCCGGGAATGCTTTCACCTTGGTGTCCTCGACGGCTTGGATGGACATGTCCTTGGGATACTCCGTGGCGTGCTGGTGCGGTACTGAGCGACGAACGGCGCTGGCGCCGTTTGCGTTGGGTACAAACGGCCTGACTAAGCCGATGCCTTGATGGTCAGGCTGTCGAGATAGGCCGAGGGGTTGGCCGGATCGAAAGTCTTGCCATCGAAGAAGGTCTCGACGCCGCGCGAGGACGAGGCTGGGATGTCGCTCGCGGCGACACCGAGCTCCTTGGCCGCCTCGCGCCAGATATCCTCGCGGTTGACCCGGTCGACCAACGCCTTGATGTCGGTAGTCGGCGCGAACTTGCCCCAGCGGATGTTTTCGGCGAGGAACCAGCTGTCGTGGCTCTTGAACGGGTAGGAGACGCCGCCCTTCCAGAATTTCATGTAGAGGTCGGTGGCGGTGGCGACCCGGCCATTGCCGTAGTTGATGTCACCCTTGAGACGGCCGATGATGTCGGCGACGGGCACATTCATCCATTGACGCTTGCCGATGATGGTGGCCATCTCGTCCTTGTTTTCCTTGGTGTCGCACCATTGCTGTGCCGCCATCACCGCCATGACGATCGCCTTGGTGGCATTGGGGTATTTTTCGATGAAGGCGGCGCGCAGGCCGAGCGCCTTTTCCGGATGGCCCTTCCAGAGTTCGCCGGTCGTGGCGGCGGTGAAGCCGACGCCCTGATGGACAAGCTGTTCGTTCCACGGCTCGCCGACGCAGAACACGTCCATATTGCCCACCTTCATGTTGGCCACCATCTGCGGCGGCGGCACGACGATGGTCGAGACGTCCTTGTCCGGGTTGATGCCGCCGGCCGCCAGCCAGTAGCGCAGCCACAGATCATGGGTGCCGCCCGGGAAGGTCATGGCGGCCTTGACCTCCTTGCCTTCGGCCTTCTTGGCGGCAAAGGCGTCCTTCAGCTTGGCGGCATCGAGGCCGACGCCGGTGGCGGCATATTCCTGGGCGACCGAAATGCCCTGGCAGTCGTAGTTGAGACGGGCGACGATCGCCATCGGCAGCGGCTGGTTGTTCTGCGTCACCTTGCCGGTGTGCATGAGGTAAGGCATCGGAGTCAGGATGTGGGCGCCGTCGATGCCGTTGGCTTCGCCGCCGAGCATCAGATTGTCCCGCGTCGCGCCCCACGAGGCCTGTTTGAGGACCTCGACATCAGGCATGCCGAATTTCGCGAACAGGCCTTTCTCCTTGGCGATGATCAGGGGCGCGGCATCGGTCAGCGCAATGAAGCCGAGCTTGGCGCCGGTTACTTCGGGGCCCTTCCCTTCGGCATGAGCGCCAGCGGGAAACAATGTCTTCGCGGCGAGGAACAGTCCCGCCGTCAGCGCGCTGCTGGCCAGAAAATCGCGGCGGGTGAAATCCTTGAGGGACGTGCCAGTTCCGATCCGTTTCGTCATCGTCGTCTCCGGTTGGGCGCCTTGGAAGCGCCGTCGATTGCGTGTTCGGCCAAAAACAAAAAAGCCGCCGTCCAGGCCTTCGCGCATCCCTGGGATTGCGCAGTGACCTGAGCGGCAGCTTTGCCTGTAGCGCCCGCCATTGGACGCCTGTTCAGTTGCCCGTGAAGGGCTTGTTTATTTCAAAGCAGGAACCGTGCCAGTTTACCTCTGGAAGAAAATTCCAAACGGATTCAAGATGATCGGAGCATTATGCGGCGACCCCATCCGTGGCGATTGAGGTCAAACATTGGTCAGCTCACCTTCCGGGCGCATAATTTTTGTGCAATGCACAAGCATGGCGCTGAAATGATCAGGCTTCCCCGAGAGCTGGTTTTTGCCCCTCGATATAGGCGTCGATCTCGTCTGGATCGAAGATCTGGCCATCGAAGAAGCCGTCCGGTCCGANTGAGCGGCAGCTTTGCCTGTAGCGCCCGCCATTGGACGCCTGTTCAGTTGCCCGTGAAGGGCTTGTTTATTTCAAAGCAGGAACCGTGCCAGTTTACCTCTGGAAGAAAATTCCAAATGGATTCAAGATGATCGGAGCATTATGCGGCGACCCCATCCGTCGCGATTGAGGTCAAACATTGGTCAGCTCACCTTCCGGGCGCATAATTTTTGTGCAATGCACAAGCATGGCGCTGAAATGATCAGGCTTCCCCGAGAGCTGATTTTTGCCCCTCGATATAGGCGTCGATCTCGTCTGGATCGAAGATCTGGCCATCGAAGAAGCCGTCCGGTCCGAGCATGAGGCCGGCTCCTGTCGCGCCTACCGCGGTCGCGGCCTTGAGTGCGCCCTCGACCTTGGCATTGGCGCCGGGCAGCGCCACCCCGAGTGGCTTCAGTGCCGAGCGGTAGAGATCCGGCCGGTAGCAGTCGCGTGCAATGGCGAGATTGTCGGGCGTGTGCGCGACGTGGCCCCAGCGGACCATCTGCGTGTAGAACCATAGCGAATGGCTTTTCCAGGGAAAGTTGGCGGCCTTATCGAACGGCACGAAGAAATCGTCGATGTCCAGCTCCGCCCCGCCGCCCAGCCGAAGATGGCCGGTCAGGATCGGCATCTGCACGGCCGGTGGCAGCCCAAGGAAGCCACGCTGCGCCATCACCGCGGCCAATTCGTCGCGGTTCGCCGGATCCTGGCACCAGCGCGCCGAGTGATGCAATGCGCGCAAGAGGGCCGCCAGCGCCTCGGGGACCTGCTCGGCCCAAGCCTTGCGCACGCCAATCACCTTCTCCGGACTATTGCGCCATATCTGCGCCTTGACGGTGACGATATGGCCGGTGCCGGCCGCCACCGCGGCGCTGTTCCAGGGCTCGCCGACGCAATAGCCGTCGATGCGGCCGGCGGCCAGCGCGTCGNCCACCGCGGCGCTGTTCCAGGGCTCGCCGACGCAATAGCCGTCGATGCGGCCGGCGGCCAGCGCGTCGGCCATGAACGGCGGCGGCACGATGACGATGTCGATCTCGCGCGATGGATCGACGCCGCAGGCAGCAAGCCAGTAGCGGAGTTCGTAATTGTGCCCGGAATGCGGATGCACGACGGCAAAACGCAGTGGGTCGCGGCCGGCATCGGCCCGCTCGCGGATGAAGGCGCCAAGTGCCGCGCCGGCACGGGCCGGATCGAGATCGGGTACGGCACCGTGCGCCGCCATACCGGTCCAGACGGCGTTGGAGACGGTCACGCAGTTGCCGCCGAGCCCCAGCGAAAAGGGCACGATGGTCTCGGAGGCGAGGGGGGTGAGGCCCAGATTACAGGCGAGCGGCATCGGTCCGAGCATGTGAGCGAGGTCGAAATGGCCGATGGCGATGCGGTCGCGGATGTTGGCCCAGGAGGTCTCGCGGTGCAGGGTGAGATCGATGCCTTCGCGCGCGGCAAAGCCCAGTTCGCCGGCCGCGACCAGCACGGCGCTATCGAAAAGCGGCATGAAGCCGGCGGTGATCTGGTGCTCGGCGCCCATGCTCATTCGTCCTCCGCCGGTCCGAGAAGCCCGGCGGCAGTCACCAGGCTTTGGGCAATGTCGCCGATCTTGCGGTTCTGGTTCATCGCGGTCTTGCGCAGCAGCGTGTAGGCGGCCTCTTCGGTCAGGCCGCGCGACTTCATCAAGATGCCCTTGGCGCGGTCGATCACCTTGCGGCTCTCGAGTTCGCTGCGCGCCTCTTCCAGTTCACGTGCCATTCGCGAGAAAGCGTTGAAGCGGCTCACCGCCATGTCGAGGATCGGCTTGACGCGCTCCTGCCTCAACCCGTCGACGACATAGGCCGAAACGCCGGCATCGACCGCGGCCTCGATCGAGGCCTGGTCCGAGCGGTCGACGAACATGGCGATCGGGCGCTTTACGGCCCGCGACAGCTGGAACATGTTTTCCAGCATGTCGCGGTTGGGATTTCCAAGGTCGATGACGATGACGTCGGGTTCGATCTCGGCAATGCGGCGCGCAATGCCCGAGACGTCATGGATGACGGTGACCCGCTCATGGCCGGCCTCGCGCAATCCGGCTTCGATTATCGAAGCGCGGATGCGGTTTTCGTCGATCACCAGGACGGCGAGGGAAGTTCGGACCATGCCCGCATTATGAGCAAGGCCGCAAATTTGTGCAATGCAGCATAGCCACCGACCTTAGAAGGTCGGGGGCTATGCCAGAATGCCTAGCGGCGAAAAGTATAGCCTGGCAGGAGACGCCGATCAGCCGCAGACGCGAACGTCTTCCACCACCCTGTGGTGGTGGCGCCAATGCACGACCGTCTCGATGTGGCAGCGGTGATAGCGGTGATAGCGGTGGTGACGCCGGTATTCACCGTCATACTGAACGCTCTGGTCGCCATCATACTCGTTGTCATAGCGGCGCTCGTGATGACGGCGCACGACAATTCCCGAATCGTCGTCCGAGGAATATTGGTTGCCGTCGTCGGACTGGATAGTCACACTGGCGGCCTGCGTGGGCGCAATCGCCGCGGCGGTCGCGGCAAACGCCAGCACCGAAGCCAAAATCAACTTTTTCATTCCATCCTCCTGGTTGTTCAACACACATAAACTCGCGGAAGAACCGGGTGTTCCGCTCACATCCACACGCTTTGCGACGCTGGCGACATCAAGCCGTTATCGGTCACATACTACAAGTGGACGAAGGCGGTCAGCGGCAGATGGTCGGAGGCCACGCGCGACAGCGGTGTGTCATGCGCTTCGACGGTCGCGATCATGCCGTGCCGGTTGGCCATGATCCGGTCGAGCGCCAGCAGCGGCAAATTGGAGGGAAAGGTAGGGACCGCAGGTGGCTGCGGGCCGAAGCTCGCGTGCAGCGTATTCAGCGCGGAGCGGTTGCCGAGCCGCCATTCGTTCAGGTCGCCGAGCAGGAGCGTCGGCTTCTCGTCGGGACTGTTCATGATATCCAGCACGACCTGGGCCTGCTGCGAGCGGGAGCGGCGCAGCAGGCCCAGATGGGCCGCGATGATGCGCAAGGACTGATTTCCGTCGAGATCGATTTCCGCGACCACCGCGCCGCGCGGTTCGAGACCCGGGAGCCTGATCTGATGCACGTCGCGAACGACGCCCCTTTTGAACAGCAGGACATTGCCGTGCCAGCCATGGCCTTTGCCCGTTGCGGAAATGGGCACCGGCACGAGGCCGGTTTCGAGTTCGAGACGGTGCAGGTCGAGAAGCCCGTCACGGTCGCCGAAACGATTGTCGGCCTCCTGCAGGGCGATGACGTCGGGGGCGATCTCGCGGATGACGCGGCTGGTACGGTCGGGATCGAACTTGCGGTCGACGCCGATGCATTTGTGGACGTTGTAGGAGGCGACTAGCGTCCCGGTGACGCCGTCCTTCTTCGCCGAGAAGGCGTTGGCCCTGCGCATCCGCCGGTCGCGAATGGACAGGAGCATGTTGGCCGGCAGGCTGCGCCCGTTCATTCGCATCGCGCGCCGATCGTCCTTGCTGTTCTCACCATGCACCTAGAAATAGAGTCTTTCGGCCGATGTTCCATGGTTGGCGACACGCTATCCGGTAAACACGTCGTTTTCTTAAAGACAGATTTTTTCCCAGAAATGGTTTTCCTAGAGATAGGGCGATCCCAGCCAGAGCATGCGATCGAAAAGCCGGATGATGAAGGGACGCGCCCGCAAGGAGGCCAGCGTGACTGGGACCGCCGTTTCGATCGCCGATCCGATCCGGGTCTCGATCTCGGTGGCAAAACCCGCGTCGAGGACCTCAAGATCGATCTCGAAGTTGAGCCGCAGCGACCGGGCGTCGAGGTTGGAGGACCCCACAAAGGCCCACACGCCGTCGATCGCAAGCAGCTTGGAATGGTCGAAGGGCCCTTCCGTGCGCCATATCCGGCAATAATTCTTCAGGATCTGGTCGAATTGCGCGGTCATGGCGCGGTCGACAAGGAAGAGGTTGTTCACCGCCGGCACCACGACATCGATCTCGACGCCGCGCCTGGCCGCGGTGATCAAGGCACTGATCAGTTCCCGGTCCGGCAGGAAATAGGGCGACATCAGCCGTATCGACTTGCGCGCGACCGAGAAGGCGCCGATCAGCAGTTTGTGGTTGGTTTCGTTGCTTGCATCCGGTCCGGACGCGACCGCGCGCACCAGCATCGGCTGGCCGGCGGGTGGCGAAACCGGTGTGATCCGCCAGGTATCGCCCTTCAGCGCCTCTTTGGTGGCAAAGCGCCAGTCTTCAGCGGCTACCGAGAAGAGATCGGCGACAACGGGGCCGGTGACCTGGAAATGCGTATCCCTGGCGCTTTTCGACCCGGCGAACTCCGCCGAAAAACCCTTGCGGATGTTCATGCCGCCGGTAAAGGCAACGGTGCCGTCGACCACCAGGATCTTGCGGTGGGTCCGCAGGTTGGCATAGGGCAAGCGCAGGCCCATGACGATGTTGCCGTTGAAGACGTCCGCCGTGATGTTGGCGCGGCGCAGGTGGCCCAGGATGCTGGGGACGGAGTAGCGGGCGCCAACGGCGTCGATCAGCACACGGACTGTGACGCCGCGCTGGACAGCGCCGGCCAGCGCTTCGACGAAAAGCAGGCCGACGGCGTCGTTGTCGAAAATATAGGTCTCGAGCAGAACGCTGCGCTCGGCCCCATCGATCGCCGCGCACATCGCCGGATAGGCCTCGCCGCCGCTTTCCAGCACCTCGATTGCATTTCCCGGGTTGAGCGTCCGCCGCGCCACCCTGTCGCCCAGCGTCCTAAGGCCGGTGAACCGCTGTCCATAGCGCTCGATGATCAACGCCTCTTCAAGGGCGACGTCGCGCTCATGCTTGGCCGACACCAGCCCATCGGCGAGCGGGCGCTGGGCGCTGATCGTGGCGCGGCGGATGCGATTGATGCCGGCCACGGCATAGATCAGCACGCCGACGATCGGCGACAGCACCATGATGCCGACCCAGCCGGTGGCGGCGCGGACGTCCTCCTTGGTCATGACAGCATGGGCAATGCCGATGGTCGCCATCACCACCGAGATGATCGCCAGTATTTGGGGCCAGTGAATCGCCAGGGTCTCGAACATTGCCGGGACTATCCAGCGAGCGCCCTCGGAAGGCAATGCAGCCGGCCAAATCCACGTCTCTGCAAGCGCGAGAACGGCCGGCGCACGGCTATTTGAGATGTTCTCGGAGCCCGCCGCCCGATAGATGGAGAAATGAAAGGCGTAGTTGGCGCGAGGGTGGGATTTGACGTCTCCCGCCGCGTTGGCCTGTTCGAGTGGCCGCCAGGTGCCGGCCAAGCTGCGCGATGCCGCGCTTTCCGGGCGACGGCGTCCTGCGCGGCAGCCTGTTCGCGATCACCGGTCTTGACATCAAGGGCATCGCCGAACCGCGGTTTGGCGGTTGATCGAAAAGCATCGGCGACGGCACCGGACCGTAACCAACCGTCACGAGGCGGCGCAGGGCAGGCCGCCGCTGATCGCGAGAGCCGCCAAGCGTGGCTCTTCCGCTGGTGGGAACGTTCGTTTCAGGATTGAGCCGTTGGCTCGATCAATCCGCGATAAATCCCACCTGAGAGAGCCCAGCCCGACCGCGCGGGAAAGCAGAGAGCCGGTGCGATCCGGCGTCGTCCCGTGCTGCTTTGGTCCTCGAGGGCTTCCTGTACTTTGGTGCCGCATCCATTGTATATCAGAGGGAATGAAATTAGCGATGTAACACTTCGATTGCTGGCGAGGGGGGCGCCGAATGATGACGTTCAACTTCGAGGGTCCACCAGTGGGCGACGGCGATGCGCCGGCCGATTGCCAGGACCAGTTGCTGCCTCTCGTCAATGAGATTGTCCAGGCTGCGGTGGCGGCCGGCTGGAACCGGGACGATGTTCTTCTGGCTTTCGTGGAACTCGCCTGGGATCTGTACGAGAACCCGCGCGGTGATCTGTAGCCATGGCTGCCATCACCGGCTCCGAGCGGCGGCTCCCATGCTCGACTTCGCCGGCAAGCTATGGATCATCGCAGGCTGCGCCAGGCACTTGCCATCACTGGTTGACGAGAATACAGAATCGCGCTCGACCGGGCGTGTCAGCACCCGATTGGCGAACTCCTGGATGGCGAAAACCTTGCGCCGAGCGAAAATGAAACGCTCGTCAACTCCCATTCATCGCCATTCTTTCTTTCTTGTCTCGAATAAAGGTTTTTCTTTGCGCGTGGAACTTCTTCCCAAGCGAAGGTGGCTGCGTTACGCTGTCTCCGGGCCGGGAAAGAGGATTTGAGGCGTCGTCGAGACGGCTGAGGCAGTGCGAATGAAAAATGCGGACGAGGCACGGGAAAGCGGCGTTTTCCGAGGCATCGATCGAGAGCGGACAACTCGATACGTCCTAAACATCATTCCTGAAAGTGCAGGTCCGCTCAGGGCCACAGCGCAAGAAAACGTGATTTGTTCCGTTCGCGGGCTCGGCTCCCAGACATTCCTTGCCAAGGAATACTCGGTAGGAATCGTGCTTGCGCCCATGCAGCCTGCGCATCGTTCGCCGTCCGGACGGACCGATCACAGGAACGGGCCCAACGAAGACGCAGGCCCGCATCGGGCAATCACGAATTGTTTTTGGGGGGAACGGGCAGGGAGGCCTCGGGTTGAACTTTGTCTGGGACTTATCAGGAGGCCGAAGAATGCCGGGCGATGATGGTTTCCCCGGGTCGGTTACCCGAATCAATGCGGCACGGCAGCCGGCGCTCACTGCAAAAGGCGGGCTTTCTCCCCGGGCCGCACGCAAGGTGCAGGATTTCCTGCACGAGAACTTCACCCGCAAGCTTGCGCTTGCCGAGATGGCTTCGGTGTGCGGGCTTTCGCCCTCTCATTTTGTGCGGGCGTTTGCCAGGACCTTCGGTGTGCCGCCGCATCAATACATTCTCGACCTGCGGCTGGACCTCGCCGAAAGGCTGCTTGCCGACAGCCGTATGACGATCGCCGACATCGCTCACTCCAGCGGATTTTCAAGCCAGAGCCATTTTACCACCGTGATGAAGAAATACCGGCAGGTGACCCCATTGCAGGCGCGGGTGCGGAAGCTTAACGCCAACAATAGATGAGGCGTCGCTCACATCTCTTCTTGATTACTTTGTTTTAAAGCATCAGCTAAAGTAACTAGCCGTTAACCTCCCCCGGGTTGCTCGGCTCTTTGCTGACAAGGCAGCAATTTCGTGAAATACGGCTGAGAGGAATCATGTCTTTCTGATGGCATTGGAATTGATTTTCGTGCCGGCCAGCGGAGGGACCCATGACCGACAATCGCATTTCGAGCGGCTCGCTTCCTGTTCGGCATCGCGCGGCGCACTTCGCCAGTCAGTGGATCGCGAACGCCGATCCCCGCTCTCGCTCGGCTCGCCGCCGCCTGATGGCGGTGCTGCGGATGGCCCATTGCGTGCTCGGCATGCGGCGCAAGCGCCTGGGGCTGGGAACGCTGGGCGTCGGCGGGATGCTCGGGGTGCAGCTTGCCGTGGTGGGGATCATGATCCCGCAATCAGCTTTCGCGCAGGTCGCCATTGGCAACGGTGTTGTGACCAACGTCGCGAACTGCACGACTCCCTCCGCAGGGGGGCAAAGCATTGCTATCGGTTGCGCTAGCACCGCTCCCGGCGCCGCCTCAACCGCCATAGGTTCTAACGCCCACGTGAATGGCAACAACGGCGTGGCGTTGGGCACCGCTATCACCGCTACCGGCGATGCTTCGATCGCGATCGGCTATTCGATGGGTGTCAATGGCCTCAACGCCATAGGCATCGGTGTCTTCGCGAACGCGACCGGTGTCAACGCGCTCGCGGTGGGCGGGAACGCCCGCGCGCTGGTGGACGGAGCGTCAGCCTTTGGTGTCAACAGCACCGCAAACGGCGCGAACGCCGTCGCTCTCGGTTCAACGGCCAGCGCTTCGGGTGGGGCCTCGGTGGCGATTGGGTTGTCGTCCAACGCTTCATCTTCAAATGGTGCGGCCATAGCCATGGGGGTCGGCGCCAAGGCAAACGCCGGAACTGGCGGCGGTTCTCCCGTTGCCATTGGCACGAATGCAAATGCGAGCGGCACCGCTCCTGTCGGCTTCACGTTCGAGGCCGTTGCGCTCGGCACAGCCGCGGCCTCGACGGGGGCATGGTCCGCCGCCGTAGGTTCGAGCGCGTCTGCAACGGCGACCGGAGCCAGCGCCTTCGGCACATCTGCCACGGCGTCGGCCAATCAGTCCACAGCGATTGGCAACGGAGCGGCCGCCTCGGCGACGGGGGCCGTATCCATGGGGTACCTCGCCAAAGCCAGCGCCGTTAATGCAATCGCCTTGGGCCAGGGCGCGGTCGCGAACCAGGTAAACGGTCTGGCTTTGGGTGAGGCCTCCACTGCCAAAGGTGTGAACAGCACAGCAATTGGCGGTGGGTCGGTCTCCAGCGGGCTTCAAGCGGTCTCTCTGGGCATCAACGCGAACGGGGGAGCCGACAACGCAGTTGCGATCGGAACAGCGGCCCAAGCCACCGGTACCTATGGCTTTGCAGGAGGTTGGTCCTCCGTCGCCAGTGCGGACAGTGCCACTGCCCTCGGCAAGTCAGCCGCTGCATCGGCGATTAACTCTGTCGCCGTCGGCTCCAGCACCGTTGCGTCGGGAGCCTTCGGCGTCGCCTTGGGCAACCAGGCACAGGCGCTCGCTGCCGGTGGTGGTGTTGCGGTAGGCTCGGGCGCAATCGTTGCCAGCACCGCGACCTCGGGCGTCGCCGTTGGCAACAACGCAAATTCCAGCGGCGTCAGTTCGGTTGCTACCGGCGCCGGTGCCAACTCCAGCGGCGATTATTCGGTCGCCACGGGTTCCGCAGCCAAGGCCACCGGTGCCCGTGCCTTCGCGGGCGGCCGTTCGGTCACGGCCGCAGGCGACGATTCCATCGCCATCGGCACGACTTCCGTCTCTTCAGGGGCAGCCTCGACGGCAGTTGGAGCGGGCGCGGTGGCACAAGACGTAAACGCGGTCGCCATGGGCACCGCCGCCAGCGCGATCACCGCCGATTCCGTCGCCATCGGCACGGGCGCGGTGGCCGACGGCGGCAAGGCGGTCGCCATCGGTGCCGGCAACGAAGCCTATGGTGACGGTGCGGTCGCCATCGGTGATCCCAGCTACGCCAGCGGCACGGGCGCCTTCACCGGCGGCGCGAACAACATCGCCAACAGCGACGGCACGGCGAGCGCCACCGCCGCCAACATGGCCGCTGGCGCGGTTGCCGTCGGCAACAACAACAAGGCCATTGGGCAAGGTTCGGTGGCGCTTGGCAACGGCTCGACGGCGGGCGCCGCCGGTCTCGCCGGCAATGTCGCGCTAGGCAATGGCGCGACGGCGGCGGCAAGCTCCGGCGACGTGGCGCTTGGCTCCGGCTCGGTGACCGCGGTGGCGGTCGGCACGCCTAATGCGGTCATCAACGGCACGACCTACGTCTTCCAGGGCACCACCCCAACTTCGACGGTCAGCGTCGGCGCACCCGGCGCCGAACGCACGCTCACCAACGTCGCCGCGGGGCGGATCAGCGCGCTCTCGACCGATGCGATCAACGGCTCGCAGCTCGCCGCAACCAACCAGGCCGTCGACGCCATCGGTGCCGCCATCACCAACATCAATGTCGGCGGCGGCATCAAATATTTCCATGCCAACTCGACCCTGGCGGACTCCCAGGCGCTGGGCACCGATTCCGTCGCGGTTGGCCCCAATGCGGTGGCCAACAATGCCGGCGATGTGGCGATCGGCCTGAATTCGACGTCTGGCGCTACCACCGCGACCGGCGGCGCGACCATCGGCGGCGTCAACTATGCCTTCGCCGGCGGCTCGCCGGCCGGCGCCTTCTCGGTCGGCTCGACCGGCGCCGAACGCCAGATCCAGAATGTCGCGGCTGGGCAGTTGAACGGCGGTTCGACCGATGCCGTCAACGGCTCGCAGCTCTTCGCCACCAACCAGCAGGTGACGCAGAACACCACCGACATCGCCAATATCGGCAGTGGCGTGACCAATCTCGGCAACATCATCGACAACATCGCCGGCGACACTTCGACCGCCTACACCGATGCCAATGGCATCGGCATCCGCTACGCCCGCACCAACGAGGCCGGGCTGGCGCAGACGGACTCCTTCGCACAAGGCGTCGGCTCCACCGCCGTCGGCTACGCGGCGACCGCAACCGGGGACAGCGCGCTGTCGCTTGGCCGCGGCACCCTGGCCAGCATCGACGACAGCGTGGCGCTCGGTTCCGGTTCGGTCTCGGATCGCGCGATCGCTCCCGCTTCCGGGCAGATCGCGGCCGGCCCATCGAACTTCATCCAGTACAACACCACCGACAAGACGCTGCTCGGCGCCGTGTCGGTCGGCACCAGCACTTCGTACCGCCAGATCACCAATGTCGCCGACGGCACGCAGGATCAGGATGCGGTGACGGTGCGCCAGCTCGCCGGCGCCATCGCTGCCGTGTCGGCCACCTCGACCAAATACTTCCATGCAAATTCGACGGCGGGCGATTCGCTTGCGGTGGGCGCGGAGTCGGTCGCGGTCGGCCCGACCACCGTCGTCAACGGCGACAATGGCGTTGGGATCGGCAATGGCGCTATCGTCGATCAGACGGCGCCCGGCGGAACGGCCATCGGCCAGAACGCCCATGTCATGCTGGCCGACGGTATCGCGCTCGGCACCGATTCTCTCGCGGCGGGCGTCCAATCGGTGGCACTCGGCGCTGGCGCGCAAAGCACCTTCGCCAACAGCGTGGCGCTGGGCGCCTCGTCCATCACGACGGTTGGCGCGCAGGCCGGCTATACGGCCTTTGCCCTGACCGCCGCGCAGACCTCGGCCGGCGAGGTGTCGTTCGGCGCCGCCGGGGCCGAACGCAAGCTCACCAATGTCGCGGCCGGCTCGGCCGATACCGACGGCGTCAACGTCTCGCAGCTGCGCGGCGTGTCGCAGAACGTGACCAATCTGTTCGGCGGCGGCACCACGGTCAATCCCGACGGCTCGATCACCGGCCCGACCTACAATATCCAGGGCAACAACTACTCGACCGTCTATGACGGCTTCACCGCCGTCGACAATGCGCTGACCACCATCAACAATGGCGGCGGCATCAAATACTTCCACGCCAATTCGACGCTGGCCGACAGCATCGCCGGCGGCACCGACGCGGTGGCGATCGGGCCGGAGAGCGTGGCGAGCGGCACCGACAGCCTGGCCGCTGGGCATGGCTCGACGGCTACCGGGCAGGGCGCGGTCGCGCTAGGCCAGGGCGCCAAGGCCAACAACACCAACGATGTGGCGCTCGGCTCTGGCTCGGTTTCGCAGACCGCCGTCGGCACCCCCAGCACCACAATCAACGGCAAGACCTACGCCTTTGCCGGCACGGCCCCGGTCGGCACCGTCAGCGTCGGCGATGCCGGCGCGGAGAGGACGATCACCAATGTCGCCGCCGGAAGCATTTCCTCCGGCAGTACCGACGCCATCAACGGTTCGCAGCTCTACGCCACCAACACGGCGATCGAAGACCTGACCAAAACGATCGGCGGCATCGGCGGCACCGTCCAAAACACCGTGCAATACGACACCGTCACCAATCCGGACGGATCGACGACCAAGACCAACAAGATCACGCTGCAGGGCGGCGATCCGAATGCGCCTGTCGTCATCTCTAATGTCGGCCCCGGTGTTGCCGGCACCGACGCGGTTAATGTCAACCAGCTGAACCTGAACCTGGCTCAGAGCAAGACCTATACCGACCAGGTGGCTGTCACGACGTTGCAACAGGCCAACACTTATACCGACCAGAAATTCAGCCAGCTCAATTCCGACATAAGCGGCATCAGGGACGAAGCACGGCAGGCGGCGGCAATCGGACTGGCGGCGGCCTCGCTGCGCTATGACGACCGCCCGGGCAAGCTGAGCGTGGCGGCCGGCGGTGGCTTCTGGCGGGACTCGAGCGCCTTTGCCTTCGGCGCCGGCTACACCAGCGAGGACGGCCGCATCCGTGGCAATGTGTCCGGCACGGCGGCGGGTGGAAATGTCGGTGTCGGCGCCGGGCTGAGCTTTACCTTGAACTGATGCGGGACCCGGGGCGGGAATGAACAGGCGAACCGGCCATGACAGGCCAGGCGCGAATCCGGGAAACCCGTTTGGTTTTCCCGGACTAGCCATGGCATTCCTGACCTGCTTGGCGCTTGCCGGCGGGCTGGCGCCGGCTGCCGCGCAGGCGGCTTCGCCCTATAGGGTCAAGCCGTCCGACGTGGTGGTGCCGCCGGGCGTGAAGCTCGGACAATACCAGCGCACCATCCGTCCCTTCGAGAACTGGACGCTGATCTGCGACGAGAACCTCAAGGCGCGCAAGAAGGTCTGCAACGTCTCGCAGGTGATCGAGGACGGGGCGGGCAAGATGGCGTTCAGCTGGTCGCTCGCCGCCACTCAGGACGGCAAACCCTACATGATCCTGCGCACCGCCCCAAACGCCAGGAGCGATGGGCTGGTATCGCTGAAGTTCGAGGGGCGCGCCGAATCCATCGACGTGCATTTGAACGGCTGCAACGAAATGGTCTGTGTCGGCATGCTGCCGGTGGGACCCCTGATGCGCCAGGAGATAGCGCAGAAGGCGACGCCGGCGATTTCCTATCCGACCGTCGATGGCCAGACCATTACCGTAACCGCAACGCTCAAGGGGCTGTCCGAGGCCCTTGCGCCAGTCAAATAACCGAGGCAGCACCGTGAGCCAGCAAGACCCGTTCATCTCCGCTACGCGCAGCAACCCGACCGTCGAACCGGACCGCAAGAGGACCGTCGAGCCGCCGCGGCGTTGGCCGCGCATCGTCGGATTGTCGCTGTTGGGGCTGATCATGATCGGCATCGGTTTTGCCGGCGCGAACTATGCCGCGATCGCCGGTCTGGTCGGCAGTCCGACGGCCGCACAGGCCGAGGTTGCCGCCGCTCCCGCGCTGCCGGACTCGCCCTTCCTCCAGCACGTGAAGCAGGCTGGCGTGCAGGCCTGCTCGACCGTCTTTCCGGTGCTCGGGCAGCTTTTGACGACCGGCACGAAGTATAGCGTCAAATCCCTGTGGAACGACCAGGCCGCCGACAAGCACGCTGTCCAGGCTTTTGTCGGCATGGACTATGCCACGGACCGTTACAGCGGGCCGGCCGCCGGCGTGGTCTTCGCTTCGCCAACCGCTTCGGGCTGCGAGGGGGCGATGGTGCGGGTGGCGCCATTCGCCAGCCCGTGCGCGGACATTCCGTCGGTTCTTCCGCAGGGCAGCAAGATCACGGATCATCTCGGACAGGTCGAAGTGTACGAGCTTGGTGGCAACACGGGCGAAGCCCTTCTGCTGCCGACGGGCAACACATGCGTGGTGATTTCCATCGCATCGGCGGCCAAGTGAGAATGTCAGGCGAATGGGCGAGGCGCCCTGGAAAGGATTGCGGACCATGAAATCGCGACGGTTGACAGTCTTGTGCATGGCCTTGCTGTGGAGCGGACAGGTCGTCTCGGCCGATCTGGCGGAGCCGTCCGAGCCACCGCAGGAGGAGAAAGGCATCTGGGCGGCAATCGCCTACTCCCAAACCGATACCAAATACGGCTTCTTCTGGGGCGCCGACAAACGGCAGGAAGCGAAGGACATAGCGCAGAAATATTGCGAGAATGCTGGTGGAAAGGCCTGCAACGTCGTTACGGTGTTCCGCAATCACCGCCACTGGAAGGACGATGACAGGACCGGATTCCCCTACAAGCATTGCGGCGCGCTCGCCGTGGCCGAAAAGGTGGAGAATCGGTTCACCCCCTGGGGCGTCAACTCAGCCGAAACCCGCCGGGAAGCGGAGGATCTCGCCCTGCAAGCCTGCGAGGCAGGGGGGACCCAATGCAAGATCCGCGAATGGGTCTGTACGTGACGGTAAACACGGCCCTGGAAGCCGCAACTTCGGGGCACTTGCCCGGCACCCAAGAGAAGGCAGCATTCATTGGTTCGTAGACAGCTTTTCCTGAAGGCAGCCGTGATCTGCGCGTCTGCCTTCTCAGCTCCGGTGCCGGCCGTTTTTGCGCAACAGCAGCAGGCGTCGCTTCCAAATGGCGCATCGTCGCTCCAGGAAACCTATCAGGACTGGCAGCTGGCCTGCGGCATGCAGGACAATGCCCGGGTCTGCACGGTCACGCAGGACCAGACGCAGAAAAACGGCCAGAGGCTTCTGGCCGTGGAACTGCGCGTGGGGCAGAAGGGCGGGCTGATCGGAACCCTGCTGCTGCCCTTCGGCATCCTGTTCGAGCCCGGCGTGATGCCTCAGATCGACGACCAGCCGCCCGTCGGGCCGTTGAAGTTCAGGACCTGCCTGCCGAACGGCTGCGTGGCGCTGTTTCCGATCGACCGGGCGCTGATGCAGAAGCTCAAGGCGGGCAGCGAGCTGAAACTCGACGTCACCACCGCGGCCGACACCAAGCTGAGTTTTCCGGTGTCGCTGAAAGGCCTTGGCGCCGCCCTCGATCGCATGGTCGCGCTGAGCGCACGTTGACGAGAAGATGCTCAGCGGCCCGTCACCGACGATGGTGCCGGTACGCGACTGCCGGCCGATACCCAAGGTCCTGGTTCCCCGCAGGCGCTCAGCATCATACCGGAGCCTGATCCGATCGCGTCATTTCAAAAGATCCATTGCAGCGCGAGGCCGATAACGGACAGTCCCATTGCTGTTGTCGCGAGCCAGCCGAGCAAGCGCAGCCAGCCCTCAACGGGGAATTCGCCCATGATGTCGGAACGCCCGGTCATCAGCATCATGACGACCATTACGGGGACCGCGCATATGCCGTTGATGACGGCGCTCCAGTATAGCGCCTTGATGGGATCGATCGGCGTCAGCATGATCCCCATTCCCAGCGCTACCGCGGCGGCCAAGGTGGCATAGAATGCCATCGCTTGCTTCGGCTTGCGCTCCAGTCCCACTGGCCAGCGGCGCGCCTCGCCGACGGCGAAGGCGGCCGAGCCGGCGAGAACCGGCACGGCAAGAAGGCCAGTGCCGATAATCCCCATCGCAAAAATCACAAAGGCGAATTTGCCCGCGACCGGCTCCAGGGCCTTGGCTGCGTCGGTGGAGGAAGCGATATCGGTCACCCCCGCCTTATGCAGGGTGGCGGCCGTCGTGACGATGATCGCAAGGGCGATCAGGTTCGAAAAGGCCATGCCCACCAGGGTGTCGGCGCGAATGCGCTGGAACGCGCGCGGCGCCTGCCACGGCGCCCATTTCAGCGGCTTGGCCTTTGGGTCGATCTTCTCCTCTTCGACCTCTTGCGATGCTTGCCAGAAGAACAGGTAGGGAGAAATCGTGGTGCCGAGTATGGCCAGAAGCGTCGTGAAGAACGCCCGGCTCCATTCCACGTGAGGAACAAAGATTCCCTTGAACGCCTCGGCCCATGGAATATCAGCCAGAAACGCGGCCACCACGTAGGCAAAGAGGCTCAGCGTTGTCCATTTCAGGACCGTCACGTAGCGGCTGTAGTCGAGAAAGACGATGGCCAAAACGCATGCCACGCCAAACGCAACGACATAGAGCGAGCTTGGGCCGCCCACCAGCAATCGCAGTGCGTCAGCCATCGCGCTCAGGTCCGCCCCGATGTTGATCACGTTGGCGGCGAACAAAAGCAAGGCTACAAAATACATCAGCGGAGACGGGTAGTGCCGGGCGAGGTTGCCGGAAATACCTCGACCTGTCGTCCGGCCTATTCGCGCTGCTATCTCCTGGATCGCGACCATGAGCGGAAATGTGAAGACCATGGTCCAGCCGACATTGAAGCCCAGCTGGGCGCCCGCCTGACTGTAGGTGCCGATGCCCGAAGGATCGTCGTCCGAAGCGCCAGTGATGAAACCGGGCCCGATTGTGCGCAACAATCGCTGGAACGGCCCCTTTGCCCGAAGGTTGCTCTGTTTCCCAGAGACTTCGGCGCTTATGTTGCTCATGCAGGTGCTCCAGAAACGGGGTCCCTTCCGTAATCCGCATGAAGCAAAATTCAACGATCGCCATTCGGTTCCGTTAGCAATCTCTGAAATGCCGTTGTGCCGTGTCGCCAGGTGGTTCTTGCTTTGCCGGCCATATGATATTTCTCAGGCGCGGGATCGCGCGAAGGTCTCGGCGATCGCGAGAACCGCGGCGTGTATAGGTCCGGCGGTGAGACTGGGCATGATCGAAGCGTCGACGACAAAAAGATTGTCGAGCGCCTTGAGCCGCAGATCCGCATCGACGACGGCGTCCGGGTCCTTGCCCGTCCTGCAAGTGCCACAGGGATGATGGTGCGTGATGCCCGACTGCGCGATGAAGTCGTCCATGTCAGCCGCACTGTTCAGGCTGCCTGGCAGGAGTTCGCGCTCGCGCCAGCCGGCGAGTTCATCCCGATGTCCGATCGTCCGGGCTGCCTCGAGCGCCTGGCGAAACAAGACGCGGTCCCGGCCGCTTTGCAAATATGCGGGGTTGATGATCAACCGATCATCGAGCTCCGGTCCGCTTATGCGCACGCTGCCGCGGCTCGCTGGATGGGTGATCCCGAACAGCAGCGTATATGCCGTACCGGCGGCAGGCGCCTGAAAGCTTTCGGAGACGATCGGCGCGACGCCGCAACCAACGACAATTTCGGGCTGACCGGTACCGGTGAACCCGTCGGCGCGCATATAGGCCATCGATTCCGAGTGCTGGAGCCGCGATGGAGGAACGGGCCTGCGGGCCGCATAAAGGTTGCCGGCGCCAAGCAGGTGATCCTGAAGGTTTCGACCGACTTGCGGCATATCGATCAGGCAGCCAACGCCGGCGGCATCGAGCATGTCGTGCGGACCGATGCCCGAGCGCATCAGCAAAGCGGGACTTTCCAGCGCGCCGGCGCAAAGCACAATTTGATCCGCGAGGATTTCGACGGGACCCTGTCGCCCCACGACTTCGAGACCGCGGACCCGATTGCTCGCCAGCTTAAGCCGCCGCACTCGCGTTGCCGTGAGGATGGTGAGGTTCTTGCGGCCTCTAACAGCCGGCGTGAGCCAGGCGTCCGCCACCGTAACCCGCCGCCCATCCCGAATGTTCAGGGAGTTCGGGGTGACGCCGATCATCTCTCCGCTGTTGTGACCTTCAAGACGCGGCAGGCCGAGCGAAGCGCCGGCTTCGACGAACGCGCGCGCGACCGGACTCACCTCGTCGGTCGGCAAATGGACGGGCATTGGTCCGCCCTTGCCGTAAAGGCCGTTACCGCCGAGCGGGTGATCCTCGATAGCCCGAAACACAGGCAGCAATTCATCCCAGCTCCATCTGTTATCGCCAGTCGCGTCGACCCATGCCTGGAAGTCCCGGGGATGACCGCGCATGTAGCCCATCGCGTGCAGGCAACTCGAACCGCCGATCACCCGCCCGCGCGCCCAGCGATGCACCCGGCCCGCGGTCCCAGCCTGCGGCTCCGTGCGATAGTCCCAATCGTAGCCGCGACCCTGAAGTGCCGGCCATGCGGCGGGGTTCCAGATATCGGGATCCGCCGCTTCTTCGCCTGCCTCGATCAGCAGAACGCGGCTGTCCGGCTTTTCGCTCAGTCGCGCTGCAAGCAATGCGCCCGCCGACCCGCCGCCGACGATGACGATATCGGCATCCCGTTCGCGCTCAAAACTCGCCCAGGTCATCATCACTCCAACTGACGCTTGCGTATTTGGATGGTCGGCAAGGGTGGCGCCTGACACGAGGTGGGCCCCCGTATCGAGCTGTTCGCGGACAGTCGTTCCGCGACCTCGTCAAAGGCTTCGGGTCTCAGGCGGAGCAACTGTCTTTCGCAAAACTCAAGTCGCGCTGTCCATGGACATCTTCGCTGCCGCTTTGGCCTTCAACAGGTGATTTTTGGAGGCTTTGCGGGCGGCCTTCTCGTCGCCGGCAGCGATGGATTCGTATATCTCCTTCATCTCCGCCAGGCTGCTCTGTGCCCTGCCATCCAATGACATCGATCGTCCGCGAAAGAAGCTGATCCTGGCCACCAGGCCCCGATGGACCTCCTCCAGGATCGGGTTGCCGCAATTGGCCAGTATGATCGAATAGAAGTCCGCGGCGGTCATGACCTGCGCCAGGCTGTCATTGCTGGACGCGGCCGCTTCGAATGCGGAAAGAGATTTCTCGAGTTCGCGCAACTGCTCCGGGGAAATTCTCGACGCGCATCGTCCCGCGGCCTCGACTTCCAGCAGCTCTCGAACCTCGTAGATGGCGGTTGCCACCTCCCACGTAAGCGACGGTATCGACGGCCCGCGGTTGGGGACGATTTCGATCAGGCGCTCGGCCTCGAGACTGCGCAAGGCCTCACGCAACGAAGGGCGACTGATTCCGAGTTGCGTGCACAGCTGACTTTCGATGAGGCGGCTTCCCGGCTGGAACAATCCGGAGAAGATGGCGAGCCGTAACTTGTCGACGGTCTCTCGTTGAACTGTTCGTGGGGAAATTCGCAAATTCAAATCTGGAGGCATCTCTAACGTCTCATCGGTTTGAGTCGCAATCTCCCAAGCAGCATACGTCACGCCGTGGGAAATAGCCAGATTGTCAAATCTGAAGATTGCAAGAATGTCAGACAATCGGCTTGACGTCCTTCTGGCTGTATGATCCTTTTGACCGAGACGGGCAGTGACGGTGAGGATCATGAACATTGCGGCGGAGATAGCTTGCGACGAATTTGGTTCGCGACGCATCGACACCGGCCGTATTGCCCTGAATGTGCGCGAGGCGGGCAGCGGCCCGTTGATGCTGTTGTTCCATGGTATTACCTCCAATTCCGCGGTCTTCACGCCGTTGATGGCTCGGCTTTTGGATCGCTTCACGACCGTGGCCGTCGACCAGAGGGGGCACGGCCTCAGCGACAAGCCGGAAGGCGGTTACGAGGCGAATGACTACGCCGACGACATTGCCGGCTTGATCCGTACCCTCGACCGGGGTCCTGCAATCCTCGTCGGACATTCGCTTGGCGCGAGAAACTCCGTCACGGCCGCCGTGCGACATCCAGATCTGGTGCGGTCGGTCATCGCAATCGACTTCACGCCCTACATCGAGACCGAAGCGTTGGATGCATTGGAAGCCCGGGTCAACGCGGGAAGCCAGCTTTTCGAGGATACCGAGGCCGTAGAAGCATATCTTGCCGGCCGTTATCCGAACATTCCCGGCGACGCCATCAGGATCCGAGCCGAGAGCGGCTATCATCGGGTCGACGGCGGGCTGCGGCCATTGGCGTCACCCGCGGCCATGGCCCAGACGGCCAAGGGCCTGCGATCAGACCTAGTGCCCGCCTATCGGGATGTGGCGAAGCCCGTCCTCATCGTTCGAGGCGAGGCGAGCAAATTGGTTTCGGCGGCGGCGCTGGCGAAAACAAGCCGGCTGCGGCCCGATCTGCCCGTGGTCGTCGTTCCGGGCGCCGACCATTACGTCAATGAGGTATCTCCCGAGATCACGCTGAAAGCGATCACGAATTTCATCGACGCCTGACGGCGCAGCATGCCGTCTTCTTGTACGCAGCATCAGGATAGAAAATGGCCAATGTAAATAAAACCCAGGGTAAGGCGCGCCGTGCCGAGGTCGCTGGCGGCGGCTTTGCCGGCCTGACGGCCGCCATCGCTCTGAGGCAGAACGGTTGGGATGTCAGGCTGCACGAAAAGAGCTCGGAGCTGCGGGCATTCGGGGCGGGCATCTATCTCTGGCACAATGGTCTTCGCGTGCTCGAAGGACTGGGCGCCCTGGATGATGTTCTCCAAGGTTCGCACACGCCCCCGACCTACGAGACCTGGATGCATAACAAGTCGGTTTCCAAGGAGACGTTCAACGGTCTCCCTTGGCGCATCATGACCCGGAGCCACCTGCATGATGCCCTGGTCAACCGCGCCCGCGCGCTGGGCGTCGACATATCGGTCAACTCGGAAGCGGTCGCCGCCGATCCGGAAGGCCGCATGACGCTTCAGAGCGGAGAGGTCCTCGAAGCCGACCTGATCGTCGGTGCCGACGGCGTTGGCTCCAAGGTCAGGGACTCCATAGGTTTCAAGCAGGACCGATGGGTTTCCAAGGACGGCCTCATCCGGCTGATCGTGCCTCGCAAGAAGAAGGAACTCGGTCACGGCGAGTGGGACAACACAATAGACATGTGGAACTTCTGGCCGCGCGTTCAGCGGATACTCTACTCGCCCTGCAACGAGAATGAACTTTATCTCGGCCTCATGGCGCCAGCCGCCGATCCGCGGGGATCGCAGGTGCCGATCGACCTTGAGGTCTGGGTCGAGATGTTCCCTTTCCTGGAGCCGTGCCTGGTCGAGGCGGCGAAGCTGAAAACCGCCAGGTACGACAAGTACGAAACGACCAAGCTTGACAGCTGGACAAGAGGCAAGGTCGCCCTGGTGGGAGATGCCGCCCATGCGATGTGTCCGGCTCTTGCCCAGGGCGCCGGTTGCGCGATGGTCAATGCCTTCAGCCTGTCGCAAGATTTGGAGACTGGCTCTTCGGTCGAGGACGCGCTCGTCGCGTGGGAAAAGCGCATTCGCCCGATCACCGATCGCTGCCAGGCCCTGTCCGGCGACTATGCGGCGAACCGCTCGCTCTCGAAGGGAAACATGTTCACGCCGGCGGCATTGGAAGCAGCCCGCTACGACCCGCTGCGCGGCGTCTTCTCATGGCCGCAGTAGCATCGGACGAGCCGCTCAACGAATTAATCGGCGCGCGCGCAAGCTGCGCTCCCTTCAGGAGACCAAGATGAACTATTCCAGTGAAGTCGAACGGGATTACGATGTCAGGGGTTGGTACGCCTCGGTCCAGGAAANACCAAGATGAACTATTCCAGTGAAGTCGAACGGGATTACGATGTCAGGGGTTGGTACGCCTCGGTCCAGGAAAGCCGGCATGATGGCGGCGAGCCTGGCGAGACTCTCGTCAAAGTCGCGACTGGCGTGGTCATCCGCAATCCGTTCGCCGGAAAGTTCGTCGCCGAACTGTCCGACCTTACCAATCCCAGTTCAGCCATCGGTCATGCGCTCGGCGAGCGGGCCGTGGCGCTGCTCGGCAACAGGCCGGTCGAAAGCTATGGCAAGGGCGGTATTGCTGGCACATCCGGCGAGCAGGAACATGTCGTGGCCTGCATCACCACGGTGTTCGGAGATCCGCTTCGCCAGCAAGTGGGCGGCGGCAAGGCCTGGATCTCGTCGGTCAGCAAGGTCGCCGCAGCCGGCACATCCATCGATATCCCGCTTGCCCATAAGGACGAGCTCTACATCCGTTCCCACTATGATGCCGTCACATTTTCCGTGCCGGATGGCCCGCGCCCCGATGAGCTTTTGATCTGCGTGGCCGTCGCATCGGGTCCGCGCGTTCATCAGCGCGTTGGGGGCAAATCCGTCGCCGACCTCAAGGCCGGTGTCTAGTTCGATCGAAATTGGCGAAGGACGAATTCCATGCCCCTGAACATCAAGGACCTCAAGATTACGTCGGCGGATTTCAAGCCGCTCGGGAAGTTGCGCGACGAGCATGCCGGCGACAAAGGTAATGTGTTGCCCAGGCTTACGGTCAGCGGCGTGCCCGCAGGCACGAAGGAACTCGCGGTCATCTGCCATGATCCCGACGCTCCCTTGCCCAACGGCTTCACGCATTGGGTCGTCTACGGCATCGATCCGTCGACGACCGATCTTTCGGACGCGCAGGAGAAATTTCGCGTCGGGCCAAACGGCGCCGGCGGCAAGCAGTATTACGGGCCCCAGCCGCCTGTAGGCCATGGACAACATCACTATTACTTCTGGGTCTATGCCCTGGACACCAAGGTCGAAGGGACGCCTACCAGGGAGGAGTTCCTGCAGAAATATGCCGGAAACATCATCGAGCAAAATCGGATCGTCGGCCTCTACGAAAACAAGTGAAGTCCGCGGCATCGGCGACCGATAACAACAACAAAAATAGTCGCCAGCGCCGCGCAATGGGAGAATTTGGAAATGAAAGACAACAGCCCAGCGCACCAGACGGTCTTCGAAGAGCTGGTCACGGCGACGAAGATCCTTCTGAACGAAGGCATCATGGATACGTTCGGGCATATCAGTGCCCGTGACCCCCAGGATCCCCAAAGCTTCTTCCTGGCGCAGAAGCTTGCTCCGAGCCTGATAACCGTCGACGACATCCAGCGTTTCAATCTCGACGGCGAGACGTCGGACAATCGCCCGTCCTATCTTGAGCGCTACATTCACAGCGAGATCTACAAGGCGCGGCCCGACGTTCAGTGTGTGCTCCACACCCATTCTCCGGCTGTCCTGCCGTACTGCTTCGTCGATACGCCGCTTCGGCCGGTCACCCACATGGGAGCTTTCATCGGCGAGAAAGTCCCGGTCTACGAGATTCGCGACAAGAATGGCGACGAGACGGATCTCTTCGGCGGCAGCCCTGGGATTTGCGCGGATATCGCCGAAAGTCTCGGCAACCAGACAGTGGTGCTCATGGCTCGGCATGGCGTGGTCAATGTCGGCAACTCCGTGCGTGAGGTCGTCTTCCGGGCGTTCTATCTCGAGCAGGAAGCGGCAGCGCTCACGGCCGGCCTGCGGATCGGCAATGTCAAATATCTATCGCGGGGCGAGATAAAGACGGCAGGAAAACTCGTCGGCGCCCAGATCGATCGAGGATGGAATCACTGGTCGCAGCGTCTGAGAGAGGCCGGCCTGGCCTAGTGCCGGCCGCCTTGAGGAATACCTAGTCCATCCGGCCGTGGCCGGGATGGTCCAGGCTCGGCTTCAATAGTTCCCTGGCGCAGGAGCGCCGGACCAAGGCAATGAAACGCACCATGCCGCACACGGAAAGTTACGACTACATCATCGTTGGCGCCGGATCGGCCGGTTGCGTGCTCGCCAACCGGCTGAGCGCCGACCCCGGATGTTCGGTGCTGCTGCTCGAGGCCGGCGGCTGGGATCGCGACCCCATGATCCACATACCGCTTGGCTGGGGCAAGATCCTGACCGAGCGCCGCCACGACTGGATGTATTTCTGCGAACCGGAAGACAATGTCGGCGGACGCAGGGTCGAGTGCGCCCGCGGCAAGGTGATCGGCGGGTCTTCATCGACCAACGCCATGGCCTATGTGCGGGGAAATCGCGGCGATTACGACCGTTGGGCGGCCAGTGGGCTCCGTGATTGGTCATACGACATGGTCCTGCCCTATTTCCGCAAGCAGGAAAGCTGGGAAGGAGGCGCGAACCACTTTCGCGGCGGCACTGGCCCGGTCAGCACCCAGTTCTGCCGTTACAAGGACCCGCTGATCGACGCCTTTGCGCAAGCGAGCGTGCAGGCAGGATATCCACAGACGGACGACTACAATGGTGAGCGACAGGAAGGTTTCGGCCGCCTCCAGATGACGATCTCGAACGGTCGGCGCAGCTCGACCGCGTCCGCTTATCTGCGGCCGGCCCTGAAGCGGCCCAATTTGACTGTCCTGACCGGAGCGATGGCGACAAAGATCACGCTGGAGGGCACGCGCGCCGCCGGGGTGGTTGTGAACCATGGCGGCGGCCAACGGTCGGTCGTCGCCCGCAAGGAAGTCCTGCTCTCGGGCGGCGTCGTCAACACGCCGCAACTTCTGATGCTGTCCGGCATAGGGGCGCCAGAGGAACTCGCGGCGCACGGTATCCAGACGCGGGTTAACCTGCCGGCTGTCGGCAAGAACCTGCAGGATCACGTCTCGGTCATCCTCATGTACCGGCGCCGCGGGCCGGTCGGCCCTTTCCTTCGCAACATGCGTGCCGATCGGATCGGGTTCGATTTCGCCAAGACCTACTTCACGGGACGAGGGTTCTCGGGAGATGTGCCAGGCGGGGTGGTCGCGTTCCTGAAAAGCGGCCCGGAGCGTCCGTTGCCGGATGTGCAACTGCTGTTCACGGCCGCCCCGCTCGCCGCGTGGCCGTATTTCGAGCCGTTCAAGGCGCCATTTCCGGACGGGTTCGCCACACGGATCGTGGCGACACAGCCTGAAAGCCGGGGCGCGGTGAAATTGGCCTCGGCCGATCCTCTCGCGGCGCCGTTGATCCACCAGAATTTCCTCGCCTCGCCGAAGGATTGGGAGTCGCTTCGGGCCGGCTTCCGAGTGGCGAGGGACCTCGCGTCGCAGCCCTCCATGCAGCCCTTCATCGAGGCGGAGTTTTTCCCTGGCCCGAAGTGCCAGAGCGACGACGAGATCGATGAGCATATCCGCAAGACCTCCATCACCGTGCATCACCCGGCGGGAACCTGCCGGATGGGCGCCGACGCGGCCTCGGTCGTCGATCCGCAATTGCGGCTTCGCGGCGTCGAGGGCCTGAGGGTGGTGGACGCTTCCGTCATGCCCGACCTGGTCTGCGGAAACATCAATGCGGCGGTGATCATGATCGCCGAGAAAGCGGCCGATCTCATCGCGGCATCAAAAGCAGCAACGCAAAGCAGGGCAGCATAATGATCCAGCGTATCGCCATCATCGGTCTGGGTACGATGGGGCCTGGCATGGCCGCTCGGCTCGCCAGGGGCGGCCTGCAGGTCGTCGCCTACGATGTTGCCCCGGGCGCGATCGAGCGCGCGGGGTCCATGCTGGGCGTGGCCGAGGGCGTTCTCGACGCCCTGGGTATCGCGGTGCCTCCGGCCGGCGCCGGAACGGTCCGCTTCACGGATGACATTGCAGACGCGGTATCGGGCGCCGACCTCGTCATCGAGAACGTTCCTGAAAACATTTCGATCAAGGCCGATGTCTATCGCACGATCGACAGCCTGATCGCATCGGACACGATCGTGGCGTCCGACACGTCGGGCATCCCGATCACCAAGCTGCAGGCGCACATCTCCCATCCCGAGCGGATGGTGGGCATGCACTGGTCGAACCCGCCGCATATCATCCCGATGATCGAGGTGATCGCCGGTGAAAAGACCGCGCCGCATATCGTGACGACGATTCGCGACCTGATCCGCTCGATCGGCCTCTTGCCGGTGGTGGTGAAGAAGGATGTTCCGGGCTTCGTCGAAAACCGCGTGCTCTATGCGCTGCTGCGCGAAGCGGTCGACCTTGTCGAGCGCGGTGTCATCGAGCCGGAAGATCTCGACACCTGCGTGTCCTGGGGCATCGGCTACAAGATCGCCGTGATCGGGCCGATGGCGCTGCTCGATATGGCGGGCCTCGATATCTACAAGTCCGTCTCGTCCTTCCTCAACGCCGATCTCTCCAATCGCGACGATGTCGCGCCGATGGTGTTGGAAAAGACGAACGCGTCGAAGCTCGGCATCAAGTCGGGGGAGGGCATGTTCTCCTACACGCCCGAGCAGACAAAGGCGCTGCAAGGCGAACGGGCGCGCAAGCTCGTCGCGGTGCGGCGCATCCTGGAGGGCCGGGAGTAGCCATGGCACATCGTGCTCACAAGGCCGGTCGGGCTGGGGCGCCGCATGGAGGGCCAAGCCATGCGTGTTGAAACCATCCGGGCAGCCGGCGGCCGGCCGGCCCATATACGTCACGACGACCTGATCTCCGCCAAAGGCGTTTCGGTTGTCATGGCCAGGCAATTGGTGCTTGAGAACATCGATCTTTCGGTACCGAAGGGCTCGTTTCTTTCTCTCATTGGGCCTTCCGGTTGTGGCAAGAGCACCTTGCTCAAGGTGCTGGCCGGACTTGTAACTCCGACAAGCGGCAGCGTTTCGATCGCCGGGCTTGCGCCGGTCGAGGCGGCGCGCAAGCGCATGATCGGCCTCGTCTTCCAGGACGCCAACCTTTTGCCGTGGAAGAACGCTGTCGACAACGCTTCCATGCTGCTCGGAATCGCCGACAAGTCGCTTTCGCGCGCGCAACTACGGGCGCGCGGCCAGGAGATGCTTGAGCTGGTGGGCCTGGGAGACAGCGCCCACAAGCGACCAAACGAATTGTCGGGCGGCATGCGCCAGCGCGTCGCGATCGCGCGGGCGCTGGCGCTCGATCCGGCGGTGCTGCTGATGGACGAACCGTTCGGCGCGCTCGACGCCATCACCCGCGACCAGATGGGTCAGTCGCTGCTGGAGATCTGGCAGCGCACCGGCAAGACCATCGTTCTTGTCACCCACTCCATCGACGAGGCCATTCACCTGTCTCGCCATGTTCATGTGCTGGGGATCAAGCCAGGCCGGATCACCGAAACCCTCGACATTGGACTGCCCTATCCGCGC
Source organism: Mesorhizobium sp. LNHC229A00 (assembly GCF_000502415.1). NCBI lineage: Bacteria > Pseudomonadati > Pseudomonadota > Alphaproteobacteria > Hyphomicrobiales > Phyllobacteriaceae > Mesorhizobium > Mesorhizobium sp. LNHC229A00. Next base: position 303,809 of record NZ_AYWQ01000002.1, on the reverse strand, counting down.
GATCTGTCGGTGACGGAAGATCCGGAGTTCGTCAGGCTGGTGGTTCAACTGCGCACGATGCTGCGCGCCAGCCACCAACCTGGAGGCGCGTCATGAGCGATCAACCCCTCACCCACCCCTCCGACTCGCGGCGCGCCCCCGGCTGGGTGGCCGCGACCGGGAGCTGGCTGCCGGCGGTCATACTTTTGCTGGCGACGATCGTCGTATGGGAGGCCGTGGTGCGGATTTTCGCTATCTCCGCCTTCATCATTCCCGCCCCGTCGGAGATCGCGCAATCGCTGGTCGCGCAATGGGCTACGCTGATGCAGGCGACACTGGTGACGGCCGGCGAGATCCTGTTCGGGTTCCTTGTCTCCGTCGTGGTCGGCGTCGCCATTGCGCTGGTCATCGTGCGCTTCGACTGGCTGGGGCGAGCGCTTTATCCGCTGGTGGTGCTGTTCCAAAACGTGCCGAAGGTGGCGCTCGCGCCGATCTTCATTCTCTGGTTCGGCTATGGGCTCGCGCCCAAGATCGGGCTGATCCTGGTCATTGCCTTCTTCCCGGTGACATTGTCGATGCTGGCGGGCATGCAGTCGGTTGACCGTTCGCTGCTGTCGCTGATGAATTCGGTCGGCGCCAGCCCGACGCAGATCCTGTTCAGGATCCGCGTCCCGCATTCGCTGCCCAACCTGATGGCGGGAACCAAGATCGCGGCCACGCTGAGCGTGATCGGCGCCATTGTCGGCGAATTCGCCGGCGCCTCGGACGGCTTGGGCTACGTCATCCAGTTCGCCTCGACCCAACTCGACACCGCGCTGGTCTTCGCGGCGCTGCTGCTCGTCTCCGTGCTTGGCATCGCCTTCTACTACGCCGCCGAAATCCTCGAACGCATCGTGGTGCCATGGGCACCGAAATTCAGCCAGGCCTAGGCCTCTCGATCAACCATCGTCAATAAAAGGGAACAAAAATGCTGAGACGCTCACTTATCAAGGTAGCCACGCTCGCGGCCTTTGCCGGCGCGCTTGGCTTCTCGAACGCGGCGCTGGCGGCTGACAAGGTCACCGTCCAGCTCGATTGGGTGGTGCGCGGCAACCACGCCATGTTCTTCGTCGGCAAGGAAAAAGGCTTCTTCGCCAAGAACGACATCGACGTCGCCGAAATCCGCAAGGGTTCGGGCTCGCCGGATGCCATGCGGCTGGTGGGCAACGGGAACGCGGATTTCGGTTTCGGCGATCTTCCCACGCTCGCCGTGGCCCGCTCGCAGAGCGTTCCGGTGGTGGCGTTGGCCGCCGTCAACCAGCACTCGCCGCTGGCAATCATGTCGCTCGCCAAGACGGTGAAACTCACCAAGCCGGCCGATCTCAAGGGCCTGACCATCGGCATTCATCCAGCTGGCTCGACCTACATCTTCTTCAAGGGTTTCCTGGCGGCTAACGGCCTGACCGAAAAGGACATGACGCTGAACAGTGTCTCGCCGCCCTATGAAAGCTATCTGCTTCTCGGCCGGGTCCAGACGGTGGTCGGCTATGTCGACGCCGAGGTTCCCGAACTGGAGGCCAAGGCGGGTGGTCCCGGTTCGCTCAGCATCATGATGGGCGCCGACCATGGCTGGAAGGCTTATGGCTCCGGCCTGTTCACCTCGGAGACAATCATCAAGGACAAGCCGGACGTCGTTGCGCGTTTCGTCAAGGCTTACAGGGAAGCCTTCGACTATGTCGTCGCCCATCCGGAAGAAGCCGCCGAGATCACGGCAAAGGCTGCTCCAGGCTATGCCGACAAGAAAGATGTGCTGCTGGCGCAGATCAACGCCGATATCGCCTCCACCTTCACCAGCCCCGACACCAAGGACCATGGCCTCGGCTGGATGACGAAGACGCAGTGGGAGGAAACGCTGAAGACGCTCACCGACCAGGGCGTGCTCAAAGCGGCGCTGTCGGCCGACGATGTCTTCACCGACAAGTTCCTGGCGAAGGAATAGGGCACGATGGCGCGGACCGACCGATCAATGAGCCCCTACCGGCATGCCAGGCTGTCCTGCTCCATGCCGCAGGACACCTCGCGCTCGCCTTTGGCGGCGTCGGTTCGGTCGAGCGCGATCTGCACGCGCGTGGCATATGCGCGACCCGCCAGGCCACACCACAGGCGCTCGACCGGCAGGTTTTCGCGCTTGACGTTGAGAATGGTGAAGGTGCCGGTCTTGGGATCGAACCAGAGTTCGAGGCAAGCGCTCATGCCCGGCTCTATCGTGGCGATCCCTTCTGAATACCAGTGGGCAAAATCGGCGTTGCAGGACACGCCTTCCTGGCCGGCATTCGAAATCGTCAACGGCACCATGTCGAGCCCATCGGTGCCCTTGCGGACGATCACCTGGTGCAACTCAACCGCGTTGGCAAGCGATGTGAACGCCAACATCACGGGGAGAACGTAACGGATTTTCACTTTGCCTGAGCTCCATGGGTAGTTTTCTCAGGCAGTCTATCTCGCTCGTGCGCAATAACAATAAAAATATTGATTGGAAAAGCAAACAGAGAGGGTAACATGTTAAAGATCCTGAAGAGCAGCGTAAGTGCATTAATACTGTCTGGTATCTTGATGGGCGGCGCGCTTGCCGGCGAAGTCAAGTCGATCGCCATCCTCACGCCTGAAGAAGGCACCGACTATGGCTGGAACCAGCAAGGCATCGATGCTGCAAAAGCAGCCGGCAAGGCAGCCGGCGTCGAGGTGGTCGTGGCCCAGGGCCTCGGCTATGGCGATGTCCGTCCGACGCTGCGCGAACTCGCATCCGACGGCGCCAGCCTGCTGATCGCGCATGCCAGCGGCTACAACACCTCGGCGCCCGAGATCGCCAAGGAACTGAAGGTTCCGGTAGCGATCGTCGACACGCCGAACGGGTTGGAGAAAGGCCTCATCGCCGACTACACGCTGAGCGGTCACCAGGGTGCCTATCTGGCCGGCCGTCTCGCCGCCAAGATGTCGCGCTCGAAGTCGGTCGGCATCGTCGTCTCCGGCGAACCGCCATCGTGGAACTCGCAGTCAGCGGCTTTCGCGCAAGGGGTGAAGGCGGAGAACCCGGACGTCAAGATCACCTATGCGGTGATCGGGCCGGCCGCCTACAGCGACGCGGCCGGCGGCAAGCGCGTCACCGAAAGCGTTATCGCCTCGGGCGCCGACATCATTTTCGGCCAGGGCAACGGCTCCAGCTTCGGCATGCTGCAGGCGGTGGAGACGACCAAGGCAGCGGATGGCGGCAAGGTCTATTTCATCGACGTCATCGGCGACAAGTCGCCAATCGACAAGGGCTTCCTGCTGTCGTCGGTGGTGTGGAACATCGAACCGGTCTACGCGGCGATGATCGCCGACCTGAAGGCCGACACGTTCGGTACCAAGCATTATTCGATCGGCCTCAAGGACGATTCCGTGCAGCTCCTGAAGACCGCCGCCATCCCCGACAAGGTCTGGAGCGAAATCCAGGCGCTGCGCGAGGACGTCATCTCCGGCAAGATCAAGGTCGAGCCAGTCTTTGACGCTGCCGCCGTCAGGGCGCTGATGACAAGCGTCGCCCAGTAGGGCGATCAGAAGTCGACTGCCGGAGGGGCGATCGGTCCGCCCCTCCGGACCATTCCCGTTTCCAGTGCTGGGCTTTCATGAGCAGTCGTTCTTCATCGTCCCTCGACAGCCGCGACATCGTCGCGCTTGAAGGCGTGACCAAACGCTTTCCCGGCATTATCGCCAACGACAGCATCGACCTGTCGATCCGCCCTGGCGAGGTGCATGTGCTGCTCGGTGAGAACGGCGCGGGAAAATCCACCTTGATCGGCATGCTGTCTGGCCTGCAGCAGCCGGACGAGGGGCGCATCCTTGTCGACGGCAAACCGACGCCGATCACGTCGCCGCGCCATGCGCTGGCGCTTGGCATCGGAACGGTGTTCCAGCACATGATGCTGGTGCCCACCCTGACGGTCGCCGAGAACCTGCTTCTTGGCGGGCCCTGGTGGCAGCGCCCCAGGACCGAAGAGCTTGCGGCCCGCGTCGCCGAGATCACCAGCAGCCTCGGCATCACGGTAAAACTGCATGCCAAGGTTTCGGAACTTTCGCTGGGTGAGCAGCAGCAGGTCGAAATCCTGCGCGCCATGGTGCGCAACAGCCGACTGCTGATCCTCGACGAATCCACCTCGATGCTGACGCCGAAGGGGATCGAGGAACTTGGCGCGCTGATGCGCCGCCTCGTCGAACAGGGTTTGGCTATCGTCTTCATCACCCATAAGCTCAAGGAGGCGGCCGCTTTCGGCGACCGCATCTCGGTTCTCAAGCTCGGTCGCAAGGTGGGCGAGATCCCGCCCGAGCGGTTTCGCGCACACGACGAGCAGGAGATCATTTCCGAGATCGTGGAGTTGATGTTCGGCAAGCAGGAGGACGATCCCGAAGCGGTCGAACGTCCGCCCCGCGCGGTCGATGCCAGTGCCGCGCCTCTGCTTCAGGTCGCGGATCTTACGGTCGCGCCGACCGACAATGCACCCGGCCTGTCGTCGATCTCCTTCGACATTCGCCCGGGCGAGATACTCGGCATCGCGGGAATTGATGGCAACGGCCAGAAACAACTGGCGGAAGCCTTGGCCGGTCAACGGGCGGCGACCAGCGGCTCGGTCCGGCTGGAGGGCATCGCCATCGAAGCGCTGAGTGTCGGCGAACGCCGCCAGCGCGGCCTTCGCTACCTGACCGACGACCGGCTGGGCGAGGGCACCGTCGGCACGTTCCCGGTCTCCATCAACTTCTTCCTCAAGCAGGTCGGGGCGGCGCCCTTCTGGCGCAGCGGCGTCGAGCAGCGCGCCGAGATCGACAGGCGTGCCGCCGAGCTCGTGCGCGAATACGATGTGCGCACGCCAAGCTTGAAGACGCCCGTTGCGCGGCTCTCCGGCGGCAATATCCAGAAGGTGCTGCTGGCGCGGGAACTGGCTGAAGGCGCGAAGGTGGTGATCTTCAACAAGCCGACCTATGGGCTCGATCTTGCCAACACACTGGCTTCGCGCCAGCGCATCCGCGACACGGCGGCGCGGGGCCTCGCCGTACTCTTGATCTCCACCGACCTCGAGGAACTGCTCAGCATGTGCGACCGTATCGCCGTCATCGCCAATGGCGCGCTGGTCGGCGCCGTGGCGAATGCCGACGACGTCCGTACCAGGGTCGGCCGCCTGATGATCGGACTTGCCGCATGAGCATCGACACAGCACCCACCGGCGGCGCCACCGCACTCGATGCCACAAGCGCCGCCGCCACGCGGCGAGACATAGTGCGCCGGCTGCTGATGACGCTTGGGCCGATCCTTGCCGCTCTCGTCATCGCCGGCTGCATCCTGCTTGCCGTCGGTGTCGACCCGCTCGCTTACTATGGCTACGTGCTGGAAAAAGGCCTGTTCTCGCCGCTCGGCATCCAGCAGACGCTGACGCGCATGGCGCCACTGCTGTTTCTCGCCGCCGGCCTGATCGTGGCCTTCCGTGCGGGCATGTGGAATCTCGGCGGGGACGGCCAGTTCCTGCTCGGCGCGGTCACGGCGGCGGCCAGTGCTCCGGTGCTGGTGCAGGTCATGCCAGCCTGGCTGGCGTTGTTCTGCGCGTTCCTGATCGCAATGGTGGTCGCCATGATCTGGTCGCTGGTGCCGGCGCTGCTGCGCGCCTATCAGGGTGTCAACGAGATCATCACCACGCTGATGATGACGTTCCTCGGCACGTCGCTCGCCAACGTGCTGGTCAAGCTGGTGTTTCGCGATCCCGGCACGACCGTGCCGCAGACCCGCACGCTGCCGGTGGAAGACCGGCTTCCGCGCCTGTTCGAAACCACCATTACCAGTGGCCTGCTGCTCGGCCTGGCGGCAATCATCATCGTGCACCTGGTGATGACGCGAACGGCATTTGGGCTGAAATTGCGGATCGTTGGCGCCAATCCGCGCGCCGCGGTTCATGCGGGGCTGGGCGTGCCCGGCCTGACGATTGCCGTCTTTGCCATTTCCGCCGGGCTCGCCGGCCTTGCCGGCGCCGTCGACATCATCGGCGTGCAAGGCAATGTTCGCGCCGACTGGAATCCGGCCTATGGGCTGGCGGTCATTCCGGCCGTGTTTCTCGCCCGCATGAACGGCTTTGCCGCGATTGGCTTCGTGTTTCTGCTTTCCGTGCTGTCGATCGGCGGCGAGAGCGCGGCGCGGCGGCTTGGCGTGCCCAATCACTTCACGCTGGTGCTGGTCTCCATCGTGCTGATCGTGCTCGCCTTGGCCGAATATGTCGATCACCGCTATCATCAGTCGAGAAAGGCTTAGGGCATGACCGGGCTCTTCAGCGAAGTCTTTCTCAGCGCATTGCTGTTTGGCGCCGTCACGGCCGCTATCCCGCTGCTGCTTGCCGGGCTTGGCGAGCAGATGTCGGAAAAGGCCGGCGTGCTCAACATCGGCATCGAGGGCATGATGCTGGCCGGCGCCTATCTCGGCTTCGTCGGCGCGTTCTATTCGGGATCGCTGTGGCTGGGCTTCCTCACTGGCGCTGCGGGTGGCATCGCGGTAGCGCTGATCATGGCGCTGCTTTGCGTGCGCATCGGGCTGAACCAGATCGTCATCGGCATCGCGCTGACGCTTGGTCTCGAAGGCCTGACGGCGCTGCTCCATCATTTCCAGTTCTCGCGCAGCTATCCCCGCCTGCCGGCGGCGGACGCAACCGTCATTCCGCTGCTGTCCGACATTCCGGTGATCGGCCCGGCCTTGTTCAGGCATCACCTGATCGTCTACCTGGCGGTCGCCCTGGTGTTCGCCATGAGCTACCTTTACCGCCGCACGCAGCTCGGTCTCAATCTGCAGGCAGCGGGCGACAAGCCGGCCGCCCTCGATGTCGCCGGCATCGACGTCATCAGGACACGCACCACCGCCGTGCTGACGACCGGCGCGCTGGCTGGGCTTGGCGGCGCCTATCTCGCCAATGTCGGAGCTGGCCTGTTCATTCCGTTCATCACCAACGGCGCCGGCTTCCTCGGCATCGTGCTGGCCATGCTGGCGCGGGGACGGCCGATCTGGGTGCTGTTCGGCGCTCTTCTGTTCGGCGTGTGCCTGTCGCTGACGACGGCCATGCAGGTGGCCGGCATCAACATACCGACCGATGTCATCCAGATGCTGCCCTTCCTGGCGGTGATGATCATGCTGGTGCTGTTCGGGCGGCGAGCCAGCCTGCCTGCGGCACTGGGCATTCCATACGAGCGCGGCGCGCGCTGAGAAAAACCAGACGCGCGGATGAACCCGCGCCGGAAAAAGGAGGCAACAATGTCGGATACCAAGGTCTACCTGCTCGACGGCGGCTCGCTTGTCCTCGACGGCTATCATGTGTTCTGGAACCGCGGCCCAGGCGGCGAAGTGCGCTTCCCTGTCTATTCGATCCTGATCGAGCATGCCGAGGGCCGCTTCCTCATCGATACCGGCTATGACTACGACCACGTCATGAAGGTGCTGCCCTTCGAGAAGCCGATCCAGGAAAAGCACCAGACCATTCCCGGCGCGCTGGCGCTGCTCGGGCTGGAGCCGAAGGACATTGACGTCGTCGTCAACTCGCACTTCCATTTCGACCATTGCGGCGGCAACAAGTATTTTCCGCATGCCAAGAAGATCTGCCACCGTTCGGAGGTGCCGCAGGCCTGCAATCCGCAGCCCTTCGAACATCTCGGCTATTCGGACCTCAGCTTCTCGGCCGAGGCCGCCGAAGCGCGCGGCGCGACCGCCCAGCTGCTGGAAGGCACGACACGCGCCAACTCAACTTTCGAGGGGATAGACGGCGACGTCGAGCTTGCCAAAGGGGTCAGGCTGATCTCGACCCCCGGCCACTCGATCGGTCATTACAGCCTTCTGGTCGAGTTTCCCAAGCGCAAGCCGATCATGTTCACGATCGACGCCGCCTACACGCAGAAGAGCCTGGAAACGCTTTGCCAGGCGGCCTTCCATATCGACCCGGTCGCGGGCGTCAATTCGATGCGCAGGGTGAAGAAACTTGCCGAGGATCACGGCGCCGAGCTGATGTACTCGCACGACATGGACAACTTCAAGACCTACAAAACCGGCACACAGTTCTACGGCTGATCGCCGCCAATCCCGGAGACCAAGACCATGCGCTATCCCGATCACGCGGATCCGGTCCTCACGCTGACGGCGGGGCCAGTCAATGCCTATGCCGAGGTGCTGCGGGGCCTCGGCCGCACGGTGCTCTACGACTATGACCCGGCCTTCCAGCTCTTCTACGAGAGGGTCGTCGACAAGGCTCAAAAAGCGATGCGGCTTTCCAACAAGCCGGTCATCCTGCACGGAGAGCCGGTGCTGGGTCTCGAGGCGGCGGCGGCGTCGCTGATCACATCGGACGACGTCGTGCTCAACCTTGCCTCGGGCGTCTACGGCAAGGGGTTCGGCTATTGGGCGAAGCGCTATTCACCGCATCTCCTCGAAATCGAAGTGCCCTACAATGAGGCGATCGACCCACAGGCGGTTGCCGCCATGCTGAAGGCGCATCCGGAAATCACTGTCGTCTCCGTCTGCCATCATGACACCCCGTCGGGCACGATCAACCCGATCGATGCCATCGGCGCGCTGGTGTCGGCGCATGGCGGCTACCTGATCGTCGATGCCGTCTCGTCTTTCGGTGGCATGAAGACGCATCCGGAGGACTGCAAGGCGGATATCTATGTGACCGGCCCGGGCAAATGTCTTGGCGCGCCGCCGGCGCTTACGATCATGGGCGTCAGCGACCGCGCCTGGGCCAAGATGAAGGCCAACAAGGCGGCGCCCCGGGCCTCGATGCTGAGCATCGTCGACTGGGAGAACGCCTGGTCGCGTGACAAGCCATTCCCCTTCACGCCCTCGGTGGCCGAAGTGAACGGCCTCGATGTGGCGCTCGATCTTTATCTCAACGAGGGGCCGGAAGCGGTTTGGGCGCGCCATGCACTGACGGCCAAGGCCATGCGGGCCGGCGTCGTCGCCATGGGCCTGTCGATCTGGGCCGCCAGCGATGCAATCGCCTCGCCGAGCACCACGGCCGTTCGCACACCCGATGGCGTCGACGAGAAAGCACTTCGCCAGGCAGCGCGCGCCCGCTACGGCGTGGTGTTTTCGTCGGGTCGCGGCGAAACTTTGGGGAAGCTTACACGCATCGGCCATATGGGCCCGACGGCACAGCCGATCTATGCGATCGCGGCGCTGACGGCGCTTGGCGGCGCCATGAACGCGGCTGGCCAGAAGCTTGCGGTCGGCAAGGGCATAGACGCGGCGCTGGCGGTGATCGACGCCGACGCCTGAACAGACATCAACAGACTACGCATCGAGGGAGAAATTTCATGACTGAACGGCTTGCGGGAAAGACGGCGCTGGTGACGGGGGCGGCACAGGGCATCGGCAAGGCGATCGCGGCGCGGCTGGCGGCCGACGGCGCGACTGTCATCGTCAGCGACATCAATGCCAAGGGCGCCAAGGCCGCGGCCGCCGAAATCGGCGGCAAGGCGAAGGCGATTGCAGCCGATATCGCCGATCCGGCCTCGGTGAAAGCGCTGTTTGGCGAGATACAGTCGCTCACCGGCGGCGTCGACATCGTGGTCAACAATGCCAGCATCGTGCCGTTCGTCGCCTGGGACGATGTCGACCTCGACCATTGGCGCAAGATCATCGACGTCAACCTGACGGGAACCTTCATCGTCACCCGCGCGGCGACCGACCAGATGCGGGCGGCGGGAAAGGCCGGACGCGTGATCAGCATCGCCTCCAACACCTTCTTCGCCGGCACGCCGAACATGGCGGCCTATGTCGCGGCCAAGGGAGGCGTCATCGGCTTCACCCGGGCGCTGGCCACCGAGCTTGGCAAGTACAACATCACGGCCAATGCGGTGACACCCGGCCTGATCGAGAGCGATGGCGTCAAGGCGAGCCCGCACAACGAGGCGTTCGGCTTCGTCGAGATGCTGCAGGCGATGAAGGGCAAGGGCCAGCCCGAACATATCGCCGATGTCGTGTCGTTCCTGGCCAGCGAGGACGCCCGCTGGATCACCGGCCAGACGTTGAATGTCGACGCCGGGATGATCAGGCACTAAGGGCAATCGTCAGATTTAGCGATGTTTCGGTAGCGAGATCGCGCTACCGCCCTTCCCACCCTCTTCGAACCGTCCGTTCCGGCTTCGCTGCTACCGCCTGAGCGCCCACAACCACGCCTGCGGCTGCACCAAAATGCTGGAAGCCGAAGGTGCTGTATCCTCGGTGACGGCGGTCGCCGGCACCGGCGATGTCACCGACACCGAGAGAGGCGACAAGCTCACGCGGCAGGCTGAGGACGATCGGGCTGGAGCCTTATGACTGCCTCAATCCGGGCCTGATGGACTACATCGCCACCTGGACGGCCAAGAAGTCGGCGCCCTGCCGGCCTAGAATGGCCGGCCATCGAAACGTCTGGCTTTTCGTTGGCCCCCAGCCTCCCGGCTAGGTCAGCGTGTCCCAAAGCCTTGCGTCTACCGGCGGCGTTATCAGGGTGCACCTCGATAACGCCGCCGGGACTGATTAGCGGCGCGCGGTTGCGAGCGATGCATCCGGCCGCTATGCCGGGCCGGGATCTCTTGACGAGAAGGCAGAGCTGATGAAAGTTGTTTCCACGTCCAAGTCGCATGGCGGCGTGCAAGGTGTTTATTCGCACGCTTCCGAAGCCTGCGCCTGCGACATGACCTTTGCCGTCTTCGTGCCGCCGCAGGCCAAGGATGGGCCGCTGCCGGTGCTTTGGTATCGTCGGGCCTCACCTGCACTCATGCCAATGTCATGGACAAGGGCGAATACCGGGGCATGGCGGCCGAGCTCGGGCTGATCGTGGTCTGCCCGGACACAAGCCCACGCGGCGAGGGCGTGGCCGACGAAAAGGATAATTGGCAGTTCGGCTCGGGCGCCGGCTTCTATGTCGACGCGACGCAGCAGCCATTCGCCGGGAACTACCGGATGTACTCTTATATCGTCGACGAGCTGCCGGCCCTGATCGCCAGCCAGTTCCCCGCCGACATGGAGCGCCAGTCGATTTTTGGCCACTCCATGGGCGGGCATGGCGCGCTGACCATCGCGCTGAAGAACTCCGAGCACTTCAGAAGTTGCTCGGCGTTCGCGCCGATCGTTCAGCCGATGACGGCAGACTGGTCGCGACCGGCTCTGGAAAAATATCTCGGCAAGGACGAGAAATCCTGGCGCGCCTACGACGCAACAGCGCTGATCGAAGACGGGCACCGCTTCGGCGAATTCCTGGTCGATCAGGGCACCGCCGATGGCTTCCTCAAGGACGGCCTGCGGCCATGGCTTCTCGAAGACGTCTGCAAGAAGTCCGGCATCGCGCTCACCTTGCGCATGCAGGAAGGCTACGATCACTCCTATAATTTCATCTCGACCTTCATGGACGACCATTTGAAATGGCACGCCGCGCGCCTTGCCAAGTAGGAGCACGCCAGGGGCCATCACTCCGTCAGGATCGAGTTCGAGTCCGGCAAACCATACGCGGTGTCGGCCCTCCATCGGCTACGTCGCTGGACAGCCTGTAGCCTTTGTTAGCGCGCACGCCGCGCGGCGACATGCCGAACTGTTCGGATATCTGCCGCTGGGTGGCGAGGTGATGCGGTCGCTGGCGCGGGATCCGCAGGGCAAGAGCCTGAGCACGCCGATGCTGACACGGCGGCGCGGAAATTCGCCGCGAACTCGATCGTTAGGCGCTCAAACGGGTATGGCTGCGTGGATAACAAACCAAGCCACCTTCCGCCCAAGCTCATTAGATATCTGAGAACATTGTAGAAATTGGTGGCGGGAGAGGCGGCAGGTGCTTCAGCGGCCGGCTGCTGGCCAACGTTCGGCATAACCTTGGTCGGCCCGCGCTTTTCTGCCGAGGGGCGCGGGCTTCCGGGGTCGCAGGGCGCGCGCTCAAACCGAGCGCGGCAACTGGCGATCCTGGGCATGGATGGCCAGCACGTCTAGGCGCTTGAGCGCCTCACTCGGCTGATCTGACCAACCATGTCCTGATCTCTCGCGGCTTTGACAAAGGCTGCAAACGCGACGGATTGCCGGCAGGTTCCTGCCTGAGCCTCCTCCAGCAAACGCAATGCCTGTCGATAAGAATGCAAGTTCTTGTTCTTCCATTCGCCATTCATTGCCGCTCTGGCTTCGGCCACCGACGAGATGGCCGTCGTCGTTTGGAGGTTCATAAATGCAATCCGCACAGGCAGGAAAGCGCTCAATGTCAATCCTCTTTGACGGCGATAGGCCCTGCAAGCTTTTCAGGCCGCCATTGGTTGCAGTAGCCGCGCCTTTTGCTCGCAACCACGAGATAGCGGTTGCCCTATTATCACAGCCAGCAACATTACTCGCTCCCCGTTCATGTTGTTGGGCCGCGAGGCGTTAATTGATACCGCGCCATGATGCTACGTAGCCATTTGAGGAGGCTGATCTGTGCTGGTCGGCTGTCCGCTTGATGGCTGTTTCCAGCGTCAGTGCGACTAANTTCGGCCACCGACGAGATGGCCGTCGTCGTTTGGAGGTTCATAAATGCAATCCGCACAGGCAGGAAAGCGCTCAATGTCAATCCTCCTTGACGGCGATAGGCCCTGCAAACTTTTCAGGCCGAGATTGGTTGCAGTAGCCGCTCTTTTTTGTTGCAGACCGGCTGTCGCTCGCCTCCGAGATGGTGATTGCCCACAGTTGACAGGCTGGCTCTCGCAAGGCGATTTGCCGCCGCCTTCGCTGTGAATCTCATTAAGAGTTTAGCGGTCGCCTTCACTGCTGATAAGCTGTGTTCCCAGTAAACACGGCTGTGTTGCACCCGAATTGCTCTCTGCATCGTTGCTAATGCACAGTCAACATTCCGACTGTCGAGGCAACGCAACAGGAGAGTATCATGAAGCCTTTCATGAAGACCTTCGCCAGAACTCTGGCTAGCAGTGCTTTCATTATTTCCTTGTCGCTTCCAGTGACCGCCGGCGGCCTAAGCGTCGGTGCAGGTGCTTCCGTGGGTGGTAGCGGCGGTGTGAATGCGGGTGTCGGAGCATCGGTTGGTGGCTCGGGCGGCGTCAACGCTGGTTTGGGTGCTTCAGTCGGCGGGGCGAGTGGCGTCAACGCTGGCGTTGGAGCATCGGTGGGCGGCAGCAATGGCATTGCTGCTGGCGCTGGCGCGACGGTGGGCGGCCCAAAGGTCTTAAAGGCCCGACTTGGCGCAACAGTGGGAGGTCCCACCACCCTGAGGGCTGGTGCAGGTGCGTCGGTTGGCGGCGCGAGTGGCGTCAGAGCCGGTCTTGGAGCATCGGTCGGTGGCAATAGTGGTGTCAGTGCCGGCGCGGGTGCCAACGTTGGCGGTGCTGGTGGCGTGACTGCCGGGCTCGGCGCAGATGTCGGCGGAACCAGCGGCATCGGCACCGGCATAGGCCTGGGGGTCGGTGGGGTCACCACTCCAAGCAATCCGTCCAATCCGTCGAACCCGAGCAACCCTTCCACCCCAACCACGCACCTGACAGCCGTCGTGGCTCAAATGTCGGATAGCAAGGTTGCTCGTATGAAAAAGCGCTGCGCTGACGTACTCAGCAGCGAAAGCACCTATGACCGCGACCTGCGCCAGCTCTGTCTGTTGATCGCTCGCCGATAGGCACACCACACGCAGGGCCTTATCAGCACTCTCCAAAGCCTTGCGAAGAGCCCGCTGCCGAAAGGTGGCGGGCTTTTTGTTTCGGGCGTGCTAACTAGGAACGCATGTCATGCGGATCGTTCTGTTCGCAATCGCGGTGCTGCTCTTCATGGCAAGCGGCTTTTGGTGGCGGTCGAACTCCTGATCGCTGGCGGTTGACAGACAGCGCAGACGCAAGGCATTTTCTCTCCCAGGAAAACGCGGGCAGCACCATTTGAAAAAGCAATACGAAAAGCCAGAACTGAAGAAGCCGGAGCGCTTGGGCAGCATCGCAGCAGCCCTGGTCATCCTATCCGGCCCGAGCGCGGTCTGACCCGATCGATAATGCAATCAATTAGGCCCGCTGGCTCCGGTCAGCGGGCTTTTTCACGTGCGGGAACATTGTCCCGTAGGAAGGTTAAACCATACGGTGGTCGATTCCCTCCGGGATGTAGCCACTCCATAAGGAGGCCCGTCGCCGGAGCGCGCGCGGCGGGCTTTCTTAATGCTGTTTCATCGCGGCGCACGCAACCCGGATTCATGGATAGCTAATTTAGCTGCGGAACATATATCAGAGACCAAGGTTCGGGAGCGGGCCGTCCCTCTCCAGCGGCCTTCCCAAGTCACCTGCCCGCTGGCCGAGCCAGCGGGCTTTTTCGGACGGGTCTCGTAGGCCAACCATTCTATTCGAAATCGTGGTGCTGCTGTTCTAGGCGAGCGGTTTTTGCCGCCTATCAGGCAACTGGAATATGGATGGACCAAGCCCTTGACGCTAGGCGCACGCCGCTGGCAGCGGTGCTGGAACAGGGCATAGGCGCTTCCCGAACGGGCGCGACAAACGAGAGACCGGGCTGGAGGGTCAACCCGCGCGATTGCTGTAAGTCTTCCTTACGGAGCGGCCCGCGGCCTCGACTACAGTTCGCATCCTGTTGCGCAGGGCGATATTGTCGGCCAGCATTTTTTCAGAGCGTTCGATTGCGAGCTCAGTCCGGCTAATGCGCTGTTCCAACGCCAATGTGTCGACTTTGTCGGGTTTCGTGCTGTTCATCATTAGGTGTTAACTCACTGCATACCGGTTCGTTCCGAGTTTCAGGCTGCGGCGACTCGCTTGCCGCCGAACTGGTGACGCAGTTTCATCGCGGCACAGTTTCGAGTGCACCGAATTGCATCCTATCCTCGGCCCGGGTCACCAACGCCCGGGCAGTCCCTTGATTCATCCCTAGGGACGCCCGCCGCTGCCGTGAATGGGGCGGCGGGCAATTTGCCGCAAAGGTCACGTCGTCAATCTCATTGCTCGGCGTCCAACCTCGCATTGACACGGAGAAGAACTTGAGATTTTCAGGTTGGGTGCCGGTCCGCGCGACACTGGGGACTAACCTCCCGTACTTTGTTATTTCCGCTTTGGGAATTCGATCACCTTCGCCTCAGGCTGCGGCTCCAGCGGCTCGTGCCCCGGCTCTTCATGCCAGATAACTTGCCGCAGATCGCGCATGTCGACCTTTTGACCGCAACTCGGGCAAGCATAGAAATGGTCTCGCTCATCCCGCACCGGGGCGCCGTGCAGTTTGCCGGGGAGTGGCGGGCCAAGGTCGGTGAGCTCATTCCGTTCCAAGAGGTCTAGGCGCTGATCGGGTCCGGCCAAGCTGTACTCGTATACGGCGGTTTGCTCTTCATGATCACCCAGAACCAATGGTCCTGCAGTGCCCTCGGCGAGACCCTTTGGCTCTGGCGTCGCTTCGGCGGCCTTCATGGGATCGTTCTCCACCACGATGCCCAATGACACGACCGTGTCGCCGTAGATCTCTTCCACCTGATACTTCGTCATTTGGGTGCTCAGCGACCCCTGAGGTTCTTCGCCTCACGTTCCAGCGTGTCGCGGTCGTTGCCGTACTTCGCGATCCATCCGAGAACGGCTGTGGAAGCGTGTGCAGGAGCGTGCCGGGCCGCCTCCGAAAGGGTTGAAGCGGCCCGGACGCAATGGGTGAAGTCGGGCCTTATCGGCCGTGTGAAGCACTTGCGCGGCGAGGAGGACCTACGCCATGCGTCAATGCAGGATTTTCGAGGATGGCGGTCGGTAAGGAGTATCGCGCCTGCGCACAGGCGAGCAAGCATGCGCCATATCGCGACGAACACTCACGCAAGGGATCACAAAAAGAAAAAGCCCCGGCGGTGTGCCGGGGCCATCTATCGTGCTTGCCGACGTACTAGAACTTGTAGTTCAGACCGACGCGAACGGTGTGGAAGGGGACTTTGACGTCAACACCACCCAAACCGCCGGGGTTGAACGTCTCTTTACCCAGGTCCGTGTAAAGATACTCAGACTTGAACGACCAATTGTTGGTGATGGCGTATTCAGCGCCCGCGCCAACGGTCCAGCCGACCCTGGTCTTGGACAAGTCGAGCCCAGGGGCAGAAATCTTTTCGTGACCGTAGGCCAAGCCGCCAGTGCCATAGACCATGAAACGATCGACGGGCGTGTAGCCAAGGCGAGCACGCACCGTGCCGAACCAGTCAACCTTTGTTTCGAGACCACCGGGGCCGCCGAAAGATAGGTCGGCCTTAATGTCGGAACCCTGGAAGTCGGCTTCGACGCCGTAGACGAATTGGCCAACCTGCCAGTTGTAACCGGCCTGAACGCCGCCCAGGAAGCCGCTCGCATCAATGTCGATCGAGCCAGGGGCGCCGCCAGAAGGAGCAAGATTAAACGTGCCAAAACCGCCGCCTGCGTTCACGCCGATGTAAGCGCCAGTCCAGTCAAAAGAGGCAGCAACCGGTACAGGCTCCGAGACTATGGCATCGGCCGCATAAGCGCTGCCGGACACTACGGCCAGAATGGTGGTCGCAAGCAGAATGGTTTTCATGGAAAAGCCCCTTCGATCGAATGCAGTTAGCAGCCTAGTACCTTCCTTCAGAGGCGTAGCCAACCCGGATTCTGGTAGCGTTCGGCAAACAGTCCGGCGCGTTGCAGCTGCGCAACACTCTACAACTTGCAACTGCGCCAATCGCAACCCCCGCTAGGTCTGCCGCTATCCTCCTCACAGGTACCGCTCAACGTCTGCCTTGTGCTCGAAACAGAACCAGTGCTGTTCTTGACGCGGCCGGGCAAAGCCAAAGCCGGCATGCCTGCCGCATCCATCATGCTCGCAGCCATGACCGAGTACCCTGGCGCTCGCGCGGTGCCGCCGTTGTGCCTTCGGCAAGCTTTATCGGTTCGTCACTCATCCGCGGATAGACTCCACAGGACGGCTTGACGAACAAGGAATTTGTTCCTTTTCTGTTCTCATGGCGCACGATCCGATCGACACGCTGGGTAAGGCGGCCCGGCACAATATGCTTGTGAAAGTGGAATGCAACTGCGGCAATGTCCGCTACTGCGGATCAGCCGATCTCATGATGGTCTATGGCGGCGGCATCGATCCCATGAAGCTGAAATTCGACTGCAACCGGTGCAAGCCATCGATCAAGATCACGCTCCTCGAGGTCCATCCCGAGCACCTTCCCAAGAGGCTGATGATCCACAAGCCGATGAAGGTAGATGGCAAGATCACCTGGTACACCGAAAGGTTCCGGGGATGAGCGAGCGCCTGAAGGTTCGTCTCGCATATCAACGCGGCCGGCAGGTGGTCGACGGCAGCACCATCGTGGATACCTTCGAGACCAAGGAAGACGCGTTCCGCTACATGGTCGACCGCGGCGCTTGCGTGTGTCTGACTTGGCGGGGCACCGGGCCTTTTTATCGGAAACCGTCAGGGGAGAACATGTCAAAACACCTTGCTACGCTTTTAGCAAGGCAACGCTACGGTATGCTTAAATCAAGGCGGGACAGAACGGCAGCAAACCGGCCCAAACGCCGGAAAGGCCGGGCTTGTAGGGCAGGCGATGGTACAAAGCGGGACGGCCACAAGCGAATTTCAAGACCGGTGCCTTAACCGTTCGGCCCAACCGGGTCTGCTGCCGGCCTTTGCGCCTTCAAGGCCTCATCGGCTGCGAGTGTAGCTGACGTTGAAGCGGATCCAGCGCAGATGTCTGGATGATCCTGATGCACTGGTGCGAGCGACGGAGGGACCGGCCTTTCGGCCGATCAGGCCATTCGCGCAATCAACTCCTCGACGCCGGTCGATTGCGTTTCACATTGTTCCTCGCCACGCGTCGCGTTTCATGTCGCGTCGACTTGCCGAGAGTCGTAGGAAACCCTTGGAAATCAACGGTAACCGATTGCAACATGACGCCACATGAAAGCGGCCAGCTAAGAAGACCAGCGCTCTGTCAAATCGTTGGGTTCGTTGCAGAAAGTAATGGTAGCGGGAGAGGGACTTGAACCCCCGACCCCAGGATTATGATTCCCGTGCTCTAACCAACTGAGCTACCCCGCCAGGGCGGCGACAGACCCGAAAATCCGCCTTAAATCGAAAGGCATTTCGAGGCGTTCGCCAAGGTCGCGCGGATATAAGGTTGGGAGGGCGAGCCTGTCAAGCTTCGATGCATTCGACATCGGGGCTATTCTCGACGGGGAAAAGCTTTGCCGCACGAACAGCTGGTTGGCGCCGCCGGGGTTGAGTTCGACGGGGCACGTCGCTATGTCTCGGCCACGAGTTTTTAGAGTTTGAAACAGATGAAGCCGCGCATTGCAGTCCTCGGTTGCGGATACTGGGGCTCCAACCACATCCGCACCCTCAAGGCGCTCGGCGCATTGCACGCGGTTTCCGACACCAATCGAGCTCGCGCCGAAGGCTTCGCCAGCGAACAGGACTGCCTGGCGATCGAGCCGGACCAACTGTTCGTCCGCGATGACATCGACGCCATCATCATGGCCTTGCCGCCGCAGTTCCATGCCGATCTCGCCGTGCGCGCCGTCGAGAACGGCAAGGACGTGCTGGTGGAAAAGCCGATCGCGCTGACGGTGGCCGATGCCGAGCGTTCGGTTCAGGCGGCCAAGGACAATGGGCGCGTGTTCATGGTCGGCCATGTCCTGCGTTTCCATCCTGCCTTCGAGACGTTGAAAGGGCTGATCGACAAGGGCGAGCTCGGCGAGGTCCGCTACATCCATTCGCACCGGCTGGGGCTCGGCAAGTTCCATACCGAGAACGATGCGCTATGGGACCTGGCGCCGCACGATCTGTCGATGATCCTGGCCATCACTGGCACCGAGCCGATCGAGGTGCGCGGGGAGGGAGCGGCACTCCTCGACAATCTCAGCGATTTCGCGCATCTGCACATGCGCTTTCCCAACGGACTGCGCAGCCATCTTTTCACGTCGCGGCTCAACCCCTATCGCGAGCGGCGGCTGACCGTGGTCGGCACCAAGGCGATGGCGGTGTTCGACGATGTCGAGCCATGGGAGCGCAAGCTTGCGGTCTACCGCCACGCCGTGTGGCAGGACAGCGGCCAGTGGGCATTCACCACCAATGAGCCGTCCTATGTCGCGGTTGCCCAGGGCATGCCGCTGACGCGCGAGCTGGAGCACTTCATCCACTGTATCGAAACGCGTGCCGAACCGCGCACCAGCGGCGAGGAAGCGATCAGGGTGCTGCGCATCCTGACGGCTGGCACCGTCACCCACACCAAATCCACGGCCTGAGGGGGAAGGCTAGGTCGTACTCCTGGTACGTCGCACTCCTGGCACGGCGGGCCGGGGAGAGCTACTCGGCGGGAACTTGCGCCGGCTTCGCGGCCAGCCGGCTCAGCATCGCTTCGGCTTCGGCGCCGCGCTCGGAGCGCACGATGAAGCCGCCGCCGAAGACACGGGCCTCGTTGCCGTCGTCCGAATAGAGCACGCAGGCCTGTCCAGGCGCGATGCCGGATTCACCGTCGGCCAATTCGACCGAGGCCACACCTGCCTCGTGACGCAGCACGGCGGGCCGTGGCGGCCTGGTCGAGCGCACCTTGGCGAACAGCTCGATACCGCTGGCGGGCACATCGGCGAGGCCTCCGTCTCCCAGCCAGTTCATGTTGCGCAGATAGATCTTGTGCGTCTCCAGCGCCTCGCGCGGGCCGACCACGACACGGGCGCGCTCGGCGTCGAGATGGACGACATAGAGCGGTTCGCCGGACGCGATGCCGATGCCACGGCGCTGGCCGATCGTGTAGCGCAAAATGCCCTCGTGGCGACCGAGCACGCGGCCGTCGATATGAACGATGTCGCCCGGGTTAGCCGCGGTCGGCTTCAACTTGGCGATGATGTCGGAATATTTGCCCTGCGGCACGAAGCAGATGTCCTGGCTGTCCTGCTTGGCGGCGACCGTCAGCCCCATCTCCTCGGCGATGGCTCGAACCTGGGGCTTCGACAGGCCGCCGAGCGGAAAGCGCAGATAGTCGATCTGCGCCTGCGTGGTGGCGAACAGGAAGTAGCTTTGGTCGCGGTCGGCATCGACCGGCCGGTAAAGCGCCCGGTGGGCGCCATTGGCGCCGGAGCGGATGTAGTGGCCAGTGGCCAGCGCGTCGGCGCCGAGATCCTTGGCCGTGGCCAGGAGATCGGCGAACTTGACCGTCTGGTTGCAGGAAACGCAAGGAATGGGGGTTTCGCCGGCGACATAGCTCTCGGCGAAGGGATCGATGACCGCCTTGCGGAACCGCTCCTCGTAATCGAGCACATAATGGGGAATACCCAGCGTCTCGGAAACGCGGCGGGCATCGTCGATGTCCTGGCCGGCGCAGCATGAGCCGGCCCGATGCGTTGCCGCACCATGGTCGTAGAGCTGCAAGGTGACGCCGACGACATCGTAGCCCTCGCGCTTCAACAAGCCGGCGACCACCGATGAATCGACGCCGCCCGACATGGCGACGACGACGCGGGTCTCTTCGGGACGTCTGGGAAGGTCGAGACTGTTCATGGTGCTTTCATTTCGCGGCAGCTCAAATGCCAATGTCGAGAATATAGGTCAAGCTTTCATGCGGCGCCAGCTTGCAGGACGACACCGGCGTGGCGGACGCTGTGAGGGACACATTTCTCCCGGCTAAAACAGGGCTTCCGGCCGTATATTTCAAATGCCCGCTAAAAGACTAACGCGGCGTTCACGATCCTTACCTAGTCATTAGGGTCTGCTTAGGCAATTTTTAAAGCTGTGGCGGTAACGTGGCGGGGATTGGGTCTTTGAGTTTTTTGTAGAGAGTACGATGACCGATCTGGTTAGACCTAGAGTCAAATATGTTATCGGGCCTGACGGCAGCCCTCTCACGATTGCCGATCTGCCGCCGACGAACACGCGTCGCTGGGTTATCCGGCGCAAGGCGGAGGTGGTTGCAGCGGTGCGCGGCGGGCTTTTGAGCCTTGAAGAGGCATGCCAGCGCTACAAGCTGACCACGGAGGAATTCCTGTCCTGGCAGGCGTCGATCGACGAATATGGCCTTGCCGGGCTGCGCACGACGCGTATCCAGCAATACCGGCACTAGCCCGGTCTCACCACAAGCAAAGGGCGCGGCATGCCGCGCCCTTTGCTGTCAGTGTCGCCGCTCAGACCGTCAGCGCTACCTTGCCGATCGGCTTGGTGGCGAAAAAGGCGTGGGCGGCTCCCGCCTGGTCGAGCGGAAAGGTCCTGGCCACATGGACGACAAGCTTTTGCGCCTCGATCAAACGGGCGAGCGCCAGCAGGCCCTCGCGGTCGGGCACCGCCCACATGCGTTCGACCCTGATATTACGCGAGCTGGCGTCGGCGCGCGTGGCGGCGCGAAATCTATCCGGTCATTCCGCCACGCGTCCAATATGAACTGACCGAACTCGGCCATAACCTGGCCGGACTGCTTACCCAGATCAGATCATGGGCGGAGCAGCATGCGCCTGGTATCAGGGATGCCCGGGCAAGGGCGAGCGCCAGAAATGAGGAGGATTGGGCGGTCTAGGTCTTGCGTGCCAGCAACGCTTTCGCGGCGGCTTGCTGTTGCCGGTTCAGGCTGTCGCCCGACAGGGCTCGCTTGTGCGCCAGATAGCGCCGATGTCGGCCGACTCAGCCGATCATGGCGCTGCGGCCGCCTGTTTCGGCCTCGCGGACCTTGGTATCGCGTGATTCCAGCATCTCAGCCTTGGAAAGCTCCGCTTCAGCTTCGCCGAGTAATGATTCGGCGGCGCTTCGCTGCTGGGCGAGGTCGCCTTGCGAGTTCCTGAGATTGTCGCGGCGCAGGCGCGCCGCCTTGGCGAAGGTCGGATAGGCGAAATGATTGATATCCGTGATGCCGGCTTTCTTTTCCTCGGCGGTGATCTGAAGCTCCAATTCGACGGCCATGCGCTCGAACTCGGCGATCATCATGTCGAGCTGCAACAGCTGGCGCCGCTTCTCATTCACCTGAAATTGCTTCAGCCGAACGAGGTTTTCACGTGACTTCATGATTCGGTACTCCCGGAAACGCACATCCGCACATATCGTCCAAACCACCTGGAAAGGTCCAAGCGCTGCCCGTATCCACCGGCTTTCCCCGCACTATGGGAAACAAAACCCTAAAGTTTTTTGCCGACGGTAACCATTCGTTTACGGGCATTGTTAATCATACGGGTCAGGGCTTAAGGCCGGGTAAAAATTCCGGCCGCCGAAGCGAAGCCGCGTCGATGAGTCCCTGGAGTCACTTAGTCCAGGTAATTAATGTGCTGCATTAGGAATTTGGTCTGTGATTCGTTATTGGATTCAAGAGGGTGTAGAAAGGGGTTAAAAAATCTGATACCGTATTGGACGGGAAATTAGGTTTTGTTAACCATTCGATGGCAGCCTCTGCACAAGGCAACCACTGCTCCGGGACAGGACGGGTCGTGAAATGGTCCGGCGGCAGAAAAGGGGAATTAAATGCGTGTTCTGCTGATAGAAGATGACAGTGCAACCGCACAAAGCATCGAGCTGATGCTGAAATCGGAAAGTTTCAACGTCTATACGACAGACCTCGGCGAAGAGGGTGTCGATCTAGGCAAGCTGTACGACTACGACATCATCCTTCTCGATCTCAACCTGCCCGACATGTCCGGCTACGAGGTCCTGAGAACGCTTCGCCTCTCCAAGGTAAAGACGCCCATCCTCATCCTCTCCGGCATGGCCGGCATCGAGGACAAGGTACGCGGCCTAGGCTTCGGCGCTGACGACTACATGACCAAGCCGTTCCACAAGGACGAGCTGGTCGCGCGCATCCACGCCATCGTGCGCCGCTCGAAGGGACACGCCCAGTCGGTGATCACCACGGGCGACCTGGTGGTCAACCTCGATGCCAAGACCGTCGAAGTCGGCGGCCAGCGCGTGCACCTCACCGGCAAGGAATACCAGATGCTGGAGCTGCTCTCGCTGCGCAAGGGCACCACGCTCACCAAGGAGATGTTCCTGAACCATCTCTATGGCGGCATGGATGAGCCGGAATTGAAGATCATCGACGTTTTCATCTGCAAGCTGCGCAAGAAGCTCGACGCCGCGTCCGGGGGCCAGAACTACATCGAGACTGTCTGGGGTCGCGGCTATGTGCTGCGCGAACCGGAAGATATCCGCGTCAGCGCCTGAGCGCAGTCGGCAGCGCACTTCTAAAAAACCCGGCTTGGCCGGGTTTTTGTATTGTGGACCATCATTTGTTTTTGCGTGCCGACGACAGACCTCCGCGCGGTTTGCCTGGAACGGCTTCCGTTCAGGCAGCGATTTTCAAGGCGCGAAAACGTTCGAGCAGTTGCGGGCGATTGAAGGGCTTCAACAGATAGCCCTGGGCGCCGGCGCGCTTGGCTCGCATGATCGACGCGATATCGAGTTCGACCAGCGAGATCAGGATCTGTGGCCTGATCGGGCTCTCCATGGCGCGCACGCGCCGGATGAGGTCGACCGCCTGCACGTCCGGCAAGGCGCCGTCGATGACGATGATGTCGGGCATGTCGGCGGCGCACATCTCCAGTGCGTCAAGCCCGCTGGCCGCCTCGATGACAGTCATGTCGGAACCGCCCAGGATGCGTTTTGCAACCTTCCTGATGACGCTTGAATCGTCGACAAACATGCAGCGCTTCATTTCCGCGTCCTCTTTGCCGTTGGGCGATCCGGTCGTGCGGGGCATCTACGGCGCAGCCTAGACCGATCTGGTAAAGAAGCCGAAAAGCCGTTAGGTAAAATTTTTGCAAAGATGCCGTTCGGCGGGTTTTTCCTTGCGGATGTTTCGGTGTTGACGAGCGGGCAAAGGTCACCGCGCCGCGATTGCGTCGTCAATGAGTATTTCAGACTGAAATACTTTATTCGGTCGCGCTGCCGGCTCCGATTTTCAGGCCACTGAGAGGACGATTTCTTCAGGCGTAGCGTGGATCGAAATCGTCATGTTGGCCTCGCGGGCCAACAGCAGCGTGTAATAAGGTTGCACCGAATGCGCGTCGATCGGCTCTTCCGGCTTGTGGCCGGAATGCAGTTCGAGGAATTTCGGCGGAACACGCAGCATCGGACCGCTTGCGGAAAGCGAAAAACGCGGCTCGGTTTCGAGATTCTCAAGCGTCACGACCAGTTTGCCGCCGCGCGGAATGGCGGCATTGGCGACCAGCAGCAGGTTGAGCAGCAGCTTGACCTTGTTCTTGGGCAGCAGCGCGCGGGTTCCCTTCCAGACCAATTCCGGCTTTTCGTTCTTGAGGAAGGCAATGGCGACGGCCTCGGCATCTCCGGTGTCGATCATCATGCCCGCAGAGCCGGCCGCACCGAAGGCGATTCGGGCAAATTGCAAACGGGCCGAAGCGTTTTTTGCACTCTGACGGATGAGCCGCATGGCGTCTTCGTCGGCACCGCCCTCGTCGAGCAGTTCAAGCCCGTTGTTGATCGCGCCGACCGGCGAGATGATGTCGTGGCAGACCCGACTGCACAAAAGCGCCGCCAGGTCGGGAGCGGTAAGGGTGAACAGATCGGCCATCGGCGAAATCCCTGCAAAATCTTCAAGTTGACGGCCGAGCGGTCGATCTTCGCGCCTGCCCACACGAATCACGCTTCAACCCAAGGCTTTCTGAATACACAGCGCCCGCGCGTGCAGCAACAAATCCAAAATTGTCGTCGTGGCATATGGCGCGTTCACGCAGGCTGCGTGTCCCTCGAGCGGCCAGGAGCCTTCGAACCGCCATCTTCATGTGGGAATTTAATGGTTGAAAAAGGATTACGGCATAGTTTGCCCCTAACAGTCATCCTTAACGGCCGCCTAAAAAGAGCCGCACGGATGCGAGGCGTCGGCGAAAGTGCTTCATGACGGAGATTGGAAGCATGTTTTCCCGAATCTATGACCGGAGTTTTTTCCGTGTCCTCTCAATGGCGATCGCGCTCATGGGCGTTCTCGTCTTCTCGACATCGCCCCTGCGGGCGCAGGAGTACACCGCTCAGGAGATTGTCGATTCCGGCCACAAGTTCTTCGGCGCGACGTCGGGCGGGTTGGCCACCGTCGTGGAGAAGATTTTCGCCTCCTACGGTCTGCCCAATGGCTACCTGCTTGGGGAGGAGGGATCCGGTGCGCTGATCGGCGGCCTGACCTATGGGGAAGGTACGCTCTACACCAAGAATGCCGGCGATCACAAAGTGTTCTGGCAAGGCCCGTCGCTGGGCTGGGATTTCGGCGGCGAGGGGTCACGCGTGATGATGCTGGTCTACAATCTCGACGATGTCGGTAACCTTTATAATCGCTATGGCGGCGTCGCCGGATCGGCCTATGTGGTGGCGGGCGTCGGCTTCAACGTGCTGAAGAACAACAATGTGCTGCTGGTGCCGATCCGTACCGGCGTCGGCGCCCGGCTCGGCGTCAATCTGGGCTACCTGAAACTGACCGAGCGGGCGACCTGGAACCCGTTCTGATCCGGCCGACATGAGCGAGCCACGGACGGTTCGATCGGATTCCTCAACCTACGACCCGAATCGGCCGCGGCAAGCCCTTGCCGCGGTGCCGGATTTCCGCCATGCCAAGATGGCACGGTCCAGCCTTCCAAGTTGTCGTCGATAACGGGTAGTCCTTTGGTTCAGTCGGTCCTGTTCTTTGCCCTCGGCTTTCTCTGTGCCGGCTTTCTGGCGCTGATGGTGGCTCCCGCCGTCTGGCGGCGTGCCGTCGCCCTGACCCGCAGGCGCATCGAAGCCTCCATTCCGCTGACGCAAGCCGAGATTCAGGCCGACAAGGACCGGATCCGGGCCGAATACGCCATGACGACCCGGCGCCTCGAAATCAACGTCAAGACGTTGCGCGAGAAGGCGGCCGAACAACTCGTCGAGATCAATCGCGGCCGCGAGGCGCTGAAGGCGCTGGCGGTGGAGCGCACGGACAAGAACCACGCGCTCGCCGAACTCGGCGCCAAGAACGAAGCTCTTCGACAGCGCGAAGAGGAACTGCATGAGCTTTCGGAGCGGCTCAAGGAAACCGAACGAAAGCTGGAAAGGCGGGCGCTCGATCTCGAGAAGCTGGAGCACATGTATGACGACGCCAGTTTTGCCTCTAGCAGCCGCCAGATCGAACTCGTGGCCCGCGAATCCGAATTGCAGAAGCTTGCCAGCGACATCTCGCTGCTGCGCGGCCAGCGCAAGGAAGCGGATCGGCGCAGCCAGGAGATCGCGGCCGAAAGCAAGGCCGCGCGCGATGCCTTGAAGGCCGAGAAGAAAAGGGTCGCCGAGCTCGACAAGAAGGTCGAGCGGCTGCTGGCAGCGCTCGCTGACCGTGAGGACAAGCTTGATCGGCGAGAAAAGGAATTGGCGCGGTTGCGGGAAAAATCGAAAACCGAGGACGGCGCACCGGCCCTGCGGCTGGTCGGCAAGCCCGATGACCCGGGCCGGCACGAGGAGGCCGGCAGGCGCGACGACGTGGACCGGGCGATTGCCAAGCTTGACGGCGACCGCGAACGGCTGGAGGCCAGGCTGACGGCACTGGCGCGCGAGAACAAGCGCCTCAAGGCGGATCTCGGCGCCGCGGCATCGTCGGGTTTGACGAACGGCAATGGTGCCGCGCTCCGTGAGCAGATGAATGAGCTGGCGGCGGAGGTGGTCCACCTGACGGCCAAGCTCGAGGGGCCCGATTCACCAATCGCCAAGGTGCTCGCCGCACCCCAGGACAACCGCTCCACCGGCCACGACCGCAGCCTCGCCGATCGCGTGCGCGCCTTGCAGAAAGCAGAAGCCAACTGACGCGGTGCAGGCTGACGCGTTCGCCATGTCCTGGCTCACATGATCGTCAGCGCGAGAAATGATGCAGGGCAATGGCTGAGGCGGCAGCGACGTTCAAGCTGTCGAAGCCTTTCGACATGGTGATCCGCACCGTTTGCAAGCGGGCAAGCAGGCTTTCGGGCAGGCCTTCGCCTTCGGTGCCGAGATAGAGTGCCAGCCGCTCGCCGCGCCGTGCATCGCGTATGTCGATCCGGCCGCGCGGTGACAATGCGAACTGGTGATAACCCCGGCGGTCGAGCTCCGCGGTGAAGTCCGCGGTGTCCGTGAAGGACGCAAAAGGGATCTTGAGCGCGGCGCCGACCGAAACTCGGATCGCCTTGCGGTACAGCGGATCGCAGCATGTCCCGTCCATCAGCACCGCATCGGCCCCGAAAGCGGCGGCGTTGCGGAAGATCGAACCCATATTGTCGTGGTTGGCGATGCCGACAGGCACGACGATCAGGGCTTGAGCGGGCAAGGCATCCAGCAATGACCCGGGCGGATGCGGCGTCTCCTTGCGGCCGATGGCCAGGACGCCGCGATGCATGTGGAATCCGGCAATCGCGTCCATCACCCCACTGGCGACGACGTAGACCGGTAGGTCCGCTTGTGCCTTGCGCAGAACCTCTTCCACNGATCGCGCTCGCGGATATCGAGATAGGCTGCGACACGCGGATCGCGTGGATCGTCGATGCGAATTGGGTCCATGTCCCGCTCAACAATCGAAAGCGTGGTTGGTGCGCCGGGAAAGACACACCAACCACGCTCCGGAAATCGTCAGCGAGGTAAATGGCTGCGGCAGCCCCCGGTCAAGTCCCGGCGCGGCGCAACCTCTGCGCCATTTGGGACAGATCCTCCTTACCGCCACCGAAAATGCCTTCCAGCATGGCAAGCAGTTCGCGTACAGCATCGGATTTGCAGGA
The DNA here is from genome assembly GCF_000502415.1 of Mesorhizobium sp. LNHC229A00. Lineage (NCBI taxonomy): Bacteria > Pseudomonadati > Pseudomonadota > Alphaproteobacteria > Hyphomicrobiales > Phyllobacteriaceae > Mesorhizobium > Mesorhizobium sp. LNHC229A00. The sequence continues at coordinate 276,158 of NZ_AYWQ01000002.1, read as the reverse complement.
ATAGTAGATCATCTGGCGATCGCGGCGGGTATCCACGAGGTCGAGCGCCCGCAACTTGGCCAAGTGCTGCGAGAGGGCGGATTGGCTGAGCATCACCTTTTCGGCGATGGCGCCGACCGACATTTCGCCGTCGATCAGATAGCTCATGATCAACAACCGTTTTTCGTTGCCCATCAGCATCAGAAATTCGGCAGCTGATTCGGCGTTGGCGATTAGCTTTGTCGAGACCATTGATGCCCCATGCTTTTTGCTCATCGAGGCGCCATGGGGGCGATGGTGCCTGAATCCATAAATTCACTGTGAAGATGCTAACGAGTCAGCACCACACCTAAAGCCTAGAACATTTCTTTCAAATCTCAAGCGTTGCTTTTGATCAAATGCAATTTAAATCTCCCTTTGCGCCTAGGATGCCGCCCTGGCGGCCCTCGCCATTTCAACCAGAGCGGGACGCAATTCATTCGCGTCCACCAGTGGTTGCGGGAAGAACACTCGGCAAACATCGTTCCCAGACACCAGGTCCATGCCATCGGCATCCAACCCGGCGATGGTCCAGCCATCACCTGGCGCCTTGGCAAAGTGATGGGCGTAGTTGGCGATCGCGTCGAGATGGTCCGCATTCATGTGCTCGACAGCCGACTGTTCGCTCGCCGCGAGCTCTTCGACAATCGGCCCGGCGGTGACCAGATCGGACCGGTCGAGCAGATAAGCCCTGCCGAAGCCGCCATTGAGGCTGGCGCGCTGCGGGTCGAGGCGGAAGATCGAAAAGTCGCCGAGCCCGGCATAGAGACTCGCCTCGGGATTGCGGTTGAGATAGCGGCGCTCGGCGCGGGCATGCGCCTGCGAGCCGCGCTCCAGCCGCGATGCCTGGCAGACCAGCGTCAGCCGCGGATGTGCCAGCGGATCGCCTTTGCCGGGCTCCCCGAGCAGAAGGGAACAGCGCGGATCGGCAAGCAGGGCTGGCGTGTGCGCCGCGAGCATCGACACCAGGATGAGCGGTGCGCCGCCAATGTCGGTGGCGACGCCGACCCGGCTGGCCAGCGGCGCCCCGGTCCCCGGTTCCAGCACCGCCAGGGCGCCGAAACGGGCACTGCGCAGAAGCGTTTTCGCCAAGCGGATCGCCTCGGCGTCGGTCTCGCGGATGACATCCTTCTTTCGATCGTCCAAGTTCTCGCCCTGCCAAGTTGATTTCCTATTCCGCTTGTCAGCCGATGATGCCGGACTTGGCAAGGGGAGCCACCCGCGCAAACCGCTTCGCAGCTTGGGGCGACACGCCTTACCTCGGCGCCATGCGGATGGCGCCGTCGAGGCGGATGGTCTCGCCGTTCAGCATCTGGTTCTCGATGATGTGCAGGGCAAGCGCGGCATATTCGGATGGTTCGCCGAGCCGTGACGGGAAAGGCACGGCGGCGCCCAGCGAATCCTGCACGTCCTGCGGCATGCCGGCCATCATCGGCGTCTTGAAGATGCCGGGCGCGATGGTGCAGACCCGAATGCCGGAACGGGCGAGATCGCGCGCCACCGGCAGCGTCATGCCGACGACGCCGCCCTTCGAAGCCGAATAGGCCGCCTGGCCGATCTGGCCGTCATAGGCGGCGACCGAAGCGGTGTTGACGATGACGCCGCGCTCGCCGCCCCGTAGCGGCTCGAGTTTCGCGGCGCGGTCGGCGACCAGGCGGATCATGTTGAACGTGCCGATCAGATTGACCTCGATCACCCTGCGGTACTGGTCGAGCGGATGCGGTCCATCCTTGCCGATCGTCTTCACGCCGATGGCGATGCCGGCGCAATTGACCAGGATGCGCGGCTCGCCCAGCTTGGCGGCAACCTCGGCCAGGGCGGCGACGCCACTGTCGGCACTCGCGACATCGCACTGGACGGCGATGCCGCCGCTCTCGGCCGCGACCTTGGCCGCGCGCTCGATGCCAATGTCGAAGATGGCGACGCGGGCTCCCTTGGCGGCGAGCGCGCGTGCCGTTGCCTCGCCAAGGCCGGAGCCGCCGCCGGTCACGATTGCTATCTGGCCGCTGGGGTTCATGGCGTCATCCTTCCCGCGAGAATGGGCTTGCTATCAAATAGGACGGATCAGGCCCGGATCGACGGGCCAGGTCAAGCCATCGCCTAGACGTGCTCGGCGGCCCTGGCCTGGCTGGCGTGACCAACCTCGCCGGAAAGCCTGGCAACCGCGCCCGGCGTGATCTCGTGCGACAAAAGGCGGTCGAGGTCGACAGGCCTTGGCATCGAAATCTGACCACGGGGGATGCGCTTGAAGCCGAGCGGCCCGTAGTAAGGTTCGTCGCCAACCAGGATGACGGCCGGCGCGCCAGCCTTGCCGGCCGCCTCCAGCGCGATCGCTACCAGCCGGCGGCCGATGCCGAGGTTCTTGAAGGCGGGCCGTACCGCGAGTGGCCCAAGCATCAGCGCCCGGCCGGCCCCGGCCGCTATGCGCGTCATGCGCACAGAGGCGACGACGAGGTCGCCGTCGACCGCGACAAAGGACAGGGCGCGCTCATGGCCGCCGGCCTCGCGGATCTTGTAGGCGGCCAGCACGAAACGGCCGGGGCCGAAGGCCTCGTCGTTAATGGCTTCGATTTGAGGGTCATGCGCCGGGGTTTCCGGCAGGTATTTCACGTCGGCAAGGCTCATGGTCTTTGCGTTCCGGTAGAGGAGGAAAGATTGCTGCAAACGGCAGCATTCGCCAGTCAGCGCTTCATCAAGCGCGGGCGCCCTTTCGTCGTCGGTCAAACCGGATCAAGGCAAAGTCGAACATGCGGAGTGTCCGCTAGCATCAATTTTGCGCCGCCGCAATCGACCCGTTCGCCGGCACTACCGATTGACGATCTGTTCAGCCCTGGATGATTTCCGCCTTACCGTAGCGCGCCCTACATGACGGGAAACGCGAAAGGACAATTCATGGGATTGCTCGTCGATGGCAAATGGCAGGACCGCTGGTACGACACGAAGAACAGTGGCGGCAAGTTCGTGCGGGCGCAGTCGCAATGGCGCGACTGGATCACGCACGACGGCAAACCCGCCGAAGGCCGCAGCCGCGGCTTCAAGGCGGAGCCCGGCCGCTATCACCTTTACGTCTCACTCGCCTGTCCCTGGGCGCACCGGACGCTAATTTTTCGCGCACTGAAGAGGCTGGAAGGCATCATTTCCGTCTCGGTGGTTCACCATTTCATGGGTGCGAACGGTTGGACGTTTCTCGCCGAGGACGGCGCCACCGGCGACACGCTCTATGGTCTCGACTTTCTGCACCAGATTTACACCGAGGCCGATCCTGCCTATTCAGGCCGGGTGACGGTGCCGGTGCTGTGGGACAAGAAGGAACAGACGATCGTCTCCAACGAATCCTCCGAGATCATCCGGATGCTCAATTCGGCCTTCGACGAATGGGGCAACGCCAGCTTCGACTTCTACCCCGAGGCCCTGCGCGGCGAGATCGACGCGATCAACGCGCTGGTCTATCCCGCCGTCAACAATGGCGTCTATCGTGCCGGTTTTGCCACCACGCAAGCGGCCTATGAGGAGGCGTTCGGCGCGCTGTTTTCGGCGCTCGACACTCTGGAACATCGCCTTTCCAGGCAACGCTACCTGGTGGGTGATCGCATCACCGAGGCCGACTGGCGGCTGTTCACCACCCTGGTGCGCTTCGATCCGGTCTATGTCGGTCACTTCAAGTGCAACCTGCGCCGCATCGCCGATTATCCGAACCTCTCGAACTATCTGCGCGACCTCTATAGCGTGCCTGGCGTCGCCGGGACCGTGAACCTGCGCCACATCAAGGCGCATTATTACGGCAGCCACGAGACCATCAACCCGACCCGGATCGTGCCGGTCGGGCCGGCGCTCGACTATGGCGCGCCGCATGATCGGGCGCGTTTTGGAAGGGCTGCCGCCTGACTACCAATAGGGCGATGCCGGCACGTTTGCGAAAATTTCGGCGATCCGCCGCAGCGTTGCCGGCGTCGTGCCCTCCGGCAGGCGATCGAGCGGGAAAAAGCCGGCCTCGGCGATTTCATGGTCGGGCAGTTTCGGTGCGGTCTGGCTGAACTGTTCGACGAGATAGAAGCCGACATGGTCGCGCCGGCTGGCACGGCGGTTGAAATGCATCGATTTGAGAACGGGCGCGTCCGTGATCTGGATGTTGCCTTCCTCGTAAAGTTCGCGCGCCAGCGCCTCGGCCATCGTCTCGCCAACCTCGACGCCGCCGCCGGGAAGCTGCCAACCGGGCACATAGGTATGGCGGATGAGGAAGACGGAATTGGTGCCGGCATCGTGGATGAGGCCGCGCACACCGAGCGTCATCGGCCGCCGCAGCACGAAATAGAGGTGGAACAGCCAGGCCCTCAAACCCGCCCAGCCGGTCTGGCGGAAAGGAGCCTCCTCGTCGCTCGCCATCAGTAGCGAAACCNTGGGTGGAAAGGGGCGCGCACGTCGCCTATGAAGGAGGGATGTTCAGGCTCGCGCATATTTCCGATGTCCATCTGGGGCCGCTGCCCGATGTATCCTATCGCGATCTCGCCTCCAAGCGCGTGCTCGGCTACGTCAACTGGCAGCGCAACCGCCGCCGCCACATGCACGATGCCGTCATCGACGCCATCGTCGCCGATATCAAGGCGCAAAACCCCGACCATCTCGCCATCACCGGCGACCTCGTCAACCTCGCCCTCGACGGTGAGATCGAGATGGCCAAACACTGGCTCGAGACGCTGGGGCCACCGCATGACGTTTCGGTCGTGCCGGGAAACCATGATGCCTATGTGCCCGGCGCCTTCGACAAGGTCTGCCGGTCGTGGGCGGCGTGGATGAGCGGCGACGGTGTCAACACGCCGGTCGACCGCAATGCCTTCCCATATCTGCGCGTGCGCGGCAACATCGCGCTGATCGGGGTCTCGACGGCGCGCGCCACGGCGCCCTTCATGGCCAATGGTTTCTTCATGGAGGGGCAGGCGGCTCGGCTCGGCAAGATCCTCGAGAGCACGGCGAAGCAAGGGCTTTTCCGCGCGATCATGATCCATCATCCGCCATTACGGGGCGCCGTCTCCCAGCACAAGCGGCTGTTCGGCATCGCCCGCTTCCACAAAATCGTCCGTCGCCATGGCGCGGAGCTTGTGCTGCACGGCCATTCGCATCTGCCGTCGTTGTTCCAGATTGGGCTTCGCGGTGCAAAGATCCCGGTCGTCGGGGTCGCGGCCGCCGGCCAGGCGCCGGGCGGCAATCACCCGGCAGCACAGTACAATCTGTTCGACATCGACGGCGAAAAGGGTAACTGGCGTATCCACCTGACGCGACGCGGTCTGACCGGACCGTCGATACCGCCTTCCGATCTGCAGAGCCTGGAACTCGGGGTCGAGCCCGGCGAGGCTATGGCCGCCAGTTGAGAACCATGGCCGAGATGCGGTCCCACAGCAGCGCGGCCGACAACGCCAGACCAACCAGCGCGCCGGCGGCGACCAGCCCAAGCCCGGACAGGAAGGCCCACCAGCCCTTGCCTTGCGTCGATGCTCGCAGCGGTGGCTCGGCTTCCGCGACCTCGGCGCGTTTCAAACCGGCGACCGCCGGCTCGACGCCACCTTCCATCATCCTCTGGCGCTCGACGATGCGCTCGGCCACATAACGCGTCACGGAATCGGCGACCGGCTTCATCTCGGTCGACTCGGCAAGCACGACCCGGCCAATGCGTGTATCCTTGAGGAAACGGTAGGTGCGACGGTCGCGTCCCATCGCGACATGGCTGACGGCATCGATCCACAGGCGCGGCTGCAGCCCCGAGGAGACGACAAAGTCGAAATTGTCCATGTCGGCTGGAACGTCGGCAAAGATGGGCGCGAGGTCCGCGGCCAGCAGGTCCAGGCGCATGCGGTGCGCCTCGCGCATGTCGACAACGACATCGTCGCGGTCAGCGAAGGCATTCTTCACATCACGGATGGCATCGGACAGTTTCTTTGACGGATCGATCTTTTCGCCTGCGTCCTTCATCGGCGTGGCCTCGCGGGGTTTTGGTTAACAGGCAGTTAACACAGCCGAAGCCAAAATGCACTGGCGAGATCAAAATGGCAGGGCTCCCGCTCGGTGCCGCGCGGGACCTCTCAGCCGGTGGCGGCGAGTTTCGGGCGCAAGGGCCTGGCGCGGCGGTTCATGTTGCGCTGTATGATCATGGCGACCAGATCGGGCGCCTCCTCGATCAGCATATGGCCAGCCTCCAGCACGTGGTGCACGTGAAATCGCGCGGGCAGACCATCCATTTGGGTAACGGGTAGCATCGGGTCATCGCTCCCCCATACCACCGTCACCGGCATGGTCAGTGTGTCCAACCGGTCGCGCGGGATGACGCCCTGCCGGTCGTCGCTGGTCATGGCGGCAGCAATCTCGATCAGTTTCTCCACCTGGCCGGGTCGCCCGCGCATGTCGCGGAGGGCGTCCACGGTGTCATCGACAGGGCGCGTCAGCGGTCCCGACATCGCGCTTAGGCACGCCCGGATGTCGGAGGAATCCCTTGCGGCGGCAAAGCGGCGCAACAGCGGGCCGTTGATCTCGGGGCCGAAGCCGCCCGGCGCCAGAAGTGTTAGCGAGGCCACCCTCTCGGGTTCCGCCAGTGCCATCAGCGTCGCCACCGCGCCGCCCATCGAGTGGCCCACCAGATGAACGCGCTTCACCGATCGCGCGGTGAGATCGGCCAGGACGGCCCTTGCCGCCCCCTTGGCCGGGCCGGCGCCGGGCAGATCGAGCGACAGCCCGTGCCCCGGCAAATCATAAGCCAGTGTGCGCACCGCAGGCGACAGCGACGGGATCACTTCGTGCCAGACACCATGGCAGCCGCCAAAACCATGCAGCAAGGCGATGGCCTTCGAGCCAGTACCCTGTTCGGTGGCGTGAAGCGATGCGATCATGAAATGTGAAAGCTTATGACGGGACGGCAAGATGGGAATGCGGCTGGATTGCTCCTTGTCCACGATGGCCAGTAAAATTTTCGCGACGGCTGGCGGTTGCGAGCTCTCGACCTCGCGAAGTCGTCTGACAAAGGCGGCAAATCAGTCGAATCGGGGGTTTGCCACCTGCTTTCGGCGGGCAACAATTCGGTTGGTCCAAACAACCCGTTGGTGGGACGTCAGCTCGCGTTGCCGAGGCCCGCCGCGCGCAGGGCCCCAACCAGCCGCTCGGTCAGATCGGGCGGATATTTTCGTTCGACGAAGGTCGCGCGCGGATCGGCGGCGAATTTCGGAAATTTGGCGGTCAGCTCGTCGAGCAGCTTGCGCGCCAGATTGTCCCGGCCGGCGATCTTGGCGCCGATCAGCCGGGCGGCAAGATAGTGCGACTTGGTTGCGGTTGTTCTCAAAGAGGAACTGGCGATGGCGGCCTTGTTCGTGTCGCCAAGCATGAGTTCGCCGGCGAAAAGTCCGAAATCCCACCATGTCGGATGACCGCTGGAGGCGTCCACCGCCTGGGCCAGGATCGGCGTCCCCTCGGCATACCGGCCGGCGAAAATCAGCCCATAGCCGTAAGCGGCGGCCATGGCGAGATCGTAGGGATTGAGGTCATAGGCCTTGCGCATCCAGCGCAGCGCCTCGTCAGCGTTGCCAAGACGCGAGTTGATGTAGCCGTAGGAGCGATGCGCATAAGGACTGGTCGGTCCCATCTGCACGGCGCGATGGGCAAATGTCATCGCCTTCTCGATCGTGGCATCCGGCGGATAGGCGTAGTGGTCGTTCACGGCCTCCAGGTGCAGCGAGGCGAGTTCCGAATAGACCAGTGGTGACTTGGCGCCGCGTTCGGCGAGGGTTTCGAGGCAGCGATAGGCGGCTTCGTGGGTCCTGGCGTTCTGGTCGAGATAATATTTGTCGTTGAGCGTCAGGCATTGCGTGAGGACGGTCTGAATGCCGCTCTGTTCGAGATAGCTGTAGATTGTGCCGGAAGCGGGAAGAGTGGACGTCAAGATGCCGGCTATACGGTTCTCGACGGCGGCCGGTGCGCTGTCGGCGGCGGTCAGGTTGCGCGACAAAAGCACCCGTCCGGTCGCCACGCTCTGCAGTTCAATCGTGATTTCGCCCGTATCCGGCCCAGGCAGAATATCGAAGATGAAGCTCGTGGCATTGGTGGCCGGATCGGTTGTGGCGACCGCGTCGCGACCGATGAAATCGATCGTATCGAAACCGCTCAGGCCGGCGCGCAGCGATGCGGCGACACGGCTGGCATCCGTGCCACTGGCCTTGTCGGCGATGTAGACGAGCGGCAAGGCCTCGCTGGCGGGAGACGGCGCGACGCCGCCGGCCAGGCCCGCGGTCTCGAGCGTGGCCGCAAAGTCGCCGCCTGCCAGCAGCGCACCGCCGCCCTGACGCAGGATCAAAACACCAAGCATGGCGATGACGACAGCGATCGCCATCCAGAAGAATCGGAGGTGACGTGCCACCGACGGCGCCGGCGCGACAATCGGCGCCAATAAGGCAGGGGCCGGAGTGGCGCTCTCGGCAGTGCCGCGTTGCGCCGATGGAGCCGCCGCCGCTCCCGTCTGCGTGGCGAGTTCGGCCGTCTCCGGCAAGCGGATCGCGTTGAGCTCGTAGGCCGGGACGTAGCCGCCGCGCGGAATGGCTATGCGGACAGGCTCCGCAACACCTTCATTGGCGAAATATTGCTGCAGCAAGTCACGCAGCCGGCCGGCCTGAACCCGCACCACCGCATCAGTCGAAGGATCGAAATCGCCGTCCTTGCCGAAGACATCCATGGCGATGGAAAAGCCCTTGAGCCTGTCGGCTTCGCCTGCCTGTTCGCGCTCGACAAGATAGCGCAACAGCTTGCGTGCCCGCTCGGATCTTCCGAACGTTTCGCTGGCAAGCAGTCGCTCCAATGTTTCGCGCACTGCGGGGGCGGCAGGCGTGGCATGCTGCAAGTGTCGATCCTCTCGAAGTCGGCACAGGTTAAGGCGCTGATCATATAATGCCCGCACCGCCATACAAGTATACACCCATTATGCGATCGCCTACCCCACCGGATATTTTGCCGGTGGTTAATGAGCAGCGCGCGACAGGATGGCCAGGGACGCCGGAGCAATCCTTATCGAATCCCATGGATGCCAAGACCTTGTTCAGGCCCGAAAAATAGCGGCGCGAGAGCAATCCCGGCTCTCGCGCCGACGGCGAACTATCGCGCGTTGCGGCCGACGATACGATTGGCCGCTGACGTTACCGCTTCCAGAGAGGCAGCGACGATGTTGGTGTTGATGCCGGCGCCGAACAGCTTGCCGCCGGGATATTCCATCTCGACATAGGAGATGGCCGACGCATTCGAGCCGCGCTGCATCGAATGCTCGGAATAATCGAGCACCGACATCTCGACGCCGACATGGCGTGACAGCGCATCGACGAAGCCGTCGATCGGGCCGGTGCCGGTGCCCGATATCGTCACTTCCTTGCCGTGGTCGAGGATGACCGCCTCGACTACGCGCCGGCCCTTCACCTCGGTGGCCGGATAAGTGTGATGATCGAGGAATTTCAGGCGGGCGCCAGGCTGGTCGACATAGGTTTCGAGGAAGCGGTCATGAATACGCTTTGCCGGCACTTCCTTGCCTTCGGCGTCGGTGATCGCCTGGATAGCCTGGCTGAATTCGATCTGCAGGTTGCGCGGCAAATTGAGGCCGTAATCGGCCTGCAACACATAGGCAATACCGCCCTTGCCCGACTGCGAGTTGATGCGGATGATGGCCTCATAGCTGCGGCCGACATCGGCCGGATCGATTGGCAGGTATGGCACTTCCCAGTGCGGCGTGTTGGCCTTCTTCAAGGCCTTCATGCCCTTGTTGATGGCGTCCTGGTGCGAGCCGGAAAAAGCAGTGTAGACGAGTTCGCCGACGTAGGGGTGACGCTCGGGAATCTTCAGCTGGTTCGAATACTCGTAGACATCTTTCATCCGGTTGATGTCGGAGCAGTCGATGCCCGGATCGACGCCTTGCGTGTACATGTTGAGCGCCAAGGTGACGATGTCGACATTGCCGGTGCGCTCGCCATTGCCGAACAGAGTGCCCTCGACCCGGTCGGCACCAGCCATCAGGCCGAGTTCGGTGGTGGCGATGCCGGTGCCACGATCATTGTGCGGATGCAGCGAGATGATCAGGTTTTCGCGGTTGTCGAGATTGCGGCACATCCACTCGATGCGGTCGGCATAGATATTGGGCGTCGACATCTCGACCGTCGACGGCAGGTTGATGATCAGCTTGTTGTCGGGCGTCGGCCTGACGATTTCGGTGACGGCGTTGCAGATCTCCAGAGCGACCTCGAGTTCGGTGCCGGTGAAGCTCTCCGGCGAATATTCGAAGCGATAGCCGCCGCCAGCCCTGGCAGCCATGTCGGTGATCATCTTGGCCGCGTCGGTCGCGATGCGCTTGATGCCGCCGACATCTTTCTCGAAGACGACGCGACGCTGCAACTCGCTGGTCGAGTTGTAGAAATGCACGATCGGGTTGGTGGCGCCCTTCAGCGCCTCGAAGGTGCGGCTGATCAGTTCGGGCCGGCACTGCACCAGCACCTGCAACGACACATCGGCCGGCACATTGCCTTGCTCGATGCACCAGCGCGCGAAGTCGAAATCGGTCTGCGAGGCGGACGGGAAGCCGATCTCGATTTCCTTGAAGCCCATGTCGAGCAGCAGGCCGAACATGCGCGCCTTGCGCTCGTGGCCCATAGGATCGATCAGCGCCTGGTTGCCGTCGCGCAAATCCACCGAGCACCACATCGGCGCCTTGTCGATCACCTTCGAGGGCCAGGTCCGGTCGGTGAGGCCGACGGTCGGGTAGGGCTGATATTTTCGGGCTGCGTCCGGCATGCCCCGGCCAATTTGCTTGCCGGTCGCGGCCTCGCTGGCGCGGATGTCTTCTCGTGCGTTCATCGTCGTTTCTCCCGGCGGCTGGCGGGTCCACCTTTCAGGCGGATGTGGAGCCAAGCGGCGCCTTTACCAGAATTTCGTTCGCTTGATATGATCTGCCAAGGAGCATGCGCTTGCGCGGCGGTTCGACCGCCGGGCGCTCCTTCAGCGAACCCGGCGATCGCCGATAAGGCCGAGAAGAAGCAGGGTCGAGGCAAGCGCGCGCACGGTCTCGCCGGCAAAGCCGGTCTGACGGGAAGCGGTGGTGGCGCGCATGTTCATGGCCGCTCTCATACAGGAGCGGCCCTTGGGAGGCAAGCGGTGCCGACCCTGTCGAACATCATCCCTGGCGCGGATGCTCTTCCCCGCGCGCCGCAAATGGGCCAGACTTGCGAACCGGCGGGTGTCGTCGGCAGGGGGCGTTCATGAATTTCGTGTTCTTCTCGCCGCATTTTCCCGCCAATGGCGCCGATTTCTGCGACCGGCTGAAGAAGGCCGGCGCGACCGTGCTCGGCATTGGCGATGCGCCCTATGATGCGCTCGACGGCAAGCTGAAGCAGGCGCTTTCGGAATACTACCGCGTTGCCGACATGGAGGATTACGAGCCGGTGTTCCGGGCGATAGGCCATTTCATCCAAAAATGGGGCCGCATCGATCGGTTCGAATCGCTCAACGAGCACTGGCTGGAACTGGAAGCCAACATCCGCACCGACTTCAACATCTACGGCACCAAGCTCGATTTCGTGAAGAATCTGAAGCGCAAGAGCCGCATGCGCGCCTTCTTCCGCAAGAGCGGGGTCGAGACGATCGCGCAGCGCAAATGCTCCGACCGGGCCGGCGCCATGACCTTCATCCGCCGCGTCGGCTACCCCGTGGTGGTGAAGCCGGATTCGGGCTCCGGCGCGTCGAACACGTTCAAGATCTCCAATGCGAAAGAGCTCGACCAGTTCTTCCGGGACAAGCCGGAGGACGTGACCTTCGTCATGGAGCAGTTCATCGAAGGGCTGGTGGTGACCTATGACGGATTGATCAACCGCGACGGCGAAGTGGTACTGGCGGCCAGCCATCGCTACGACCAGAGTGTCATGGACGTGGTCAACAAGGACCGCCACATGAGCTACACCTGCTTTCCCCGGATCAGGCCCGTCGTCGAGGAGGCGGGCCGCAAGATTCTGAAGGCGTTCGACGTGCGCGAACGCTTTTTCCATATCGAACTGTTCGAGACCAGGGACGACCGCATCATCGCGCTGGAGGTCAACATGCGGCCGCCCGGCGCCTGGATGACCGACGCGATCAACTACACCTTCGACATCGATGTCTACGCGGCATGGGCAGACATGGTGGTCAAGGATGCTGCCGGCGGCCCTTATGAGGGCAAGTATTTCACCGCCTATGCCAGCCGCAAGCGCCACATCGACTATTTGCACAGCCATGGGGACGTGCTAGCCGCCCACCGCGACAAGATCGTCCATCATCAGCCGATAGAAGAGGTTTTCAGCCGGGCCATGGGAAATTACGCCTACCAGATGCGCTCGAAGGATCAGGCTGATCTGCGCGAAGCGGTGGCCTATATCCACGCCGAAAAGGCTTGAGGCATGGACATTTCCTATCACAAGGTTTTCGCCCGTAATCTCGGCCGCGACATGGAGTACAAGCGCTACGGGCATGCCGGCCGGCCGGTCGTGGTGTTCCCGACCTCTCAGGGCCGGTTCTACCAGTTCGAGGATTCCGGCGGAGTGGGGGCGCTCGCCGAGTTCGTCGATACCGGCCGCATCCAGCTGTTCACCGTCGACGGCATCGATACAGAATCCTTCTTCGCCAGGGATGTCGATGCCGTGCATCGCATCGACCGGCACGAGGCCTATTTCCGCTATCTGCGCGAGGAGGCGCTGCCGGAATTTCTGGAAACCGCCGCGCAAGCCAATGGCGGACGGCGGCTGAAACCGCTCTTCTCGGGCTGTTCGATGGGCGGCTACCATTCCTCGAACTTCGTCTTCCGTTTTCCCGAGCTCGCCAGCGGCGTCATCTCGCTGTCGGGGGTCTATTCGGCCCGCGATTTTTTCGGCAAGGCGCTCGACGGGGACATCTTCTACAACTCGCCGCTGGATTATCTGCCAGGGATCGTCGACCCGAAACTGCTGGCGCGGCTGAAGGCGCTCAGGCTGATCTTCTGCTGCGGGCAGGGCGCATGGGAGGAGCGCATGCTGGTCGAGACGCGCCAGCTGGAACAGATCCTGCGCGACAAATCCATTCCGGCCTGGGTCGACTATTGGGGCGGCGACGTCAGCCATGACTGGCCGTGGTGGCACAAGCAGCTGGCTTATTTCTTCGGCCGCTGGCTGGATGACGATCTGATGCACAGGCTGGACTAAGGTGCATTGATATTCAGCTGGCCTGAGAATGGCTGACGCCTACCCTTCCTGGCAGGCCGGCAGCGGTTCGGTGTCGTGCTCCGCCGCCGATCCGCGGCGCAGGCCGAGAAAGACGACGAGGGCGGTGACGATGGTGATTGCCGCCAGCACGACCAGCAGCCTGTCGAACGCGGTTTCGTAGGCCTCGACCAGCACGACGGCGCCGGCCGCCGGCAAATGGTGCGCGGCTCCACCGACATTGCCGGTCACCAGCAATTGCGCCGCGCCGCCCGCGTCGCTGGAAGACGCAGCGCCTCGACCGGTGAGTTGCGCGGCGGTGAAGCCTGACAGCGTCGCCATGACGATGGCCAGCGCCACACCTTCGCAAGCGACACGGGTGGTGTTGAAGATGCCGACCGCCATCCCGGCCCGCTCCGTCGGCACGACGCTGACGGCGAGCCCGTCCATCAACCCCCAAGGCAAGGCGATGCCGACGCCGATCAGGGTCAGCGGCGCGACCAGCGCAACGTCAACCGGTGGCGTCAGGCTCAGCCAGACAAGGCCGGCCGCCGCGACGAGCAAGCCGACGCCGCAGATCGTGGCCGGAGCGATCCAGCGCGCCAGCTGGCCGGCGAGCAAGGGCAGGAACAGCAACGGCCCGGAGAGGCAGATCATCAATTGCCCGGCCTTGATCTCGCTCATCCCCTCGATGCCGATGAAGCGGATTGGTAAAAGTACGAGCAGGACGACGAAGCCATAGGCGGGCGCCGCCGCAAGAAACTGGACGCCGACAAAGCGAGGAAAGCGAAACAGGGTGAGATCGAGCATCGGCCGGCGCGCGCGCCTCTCGGCGACGACAAACAGCACAAAGCAAAGGACGGCGACGACGAGAAGCGTTGCCACCAGCGGATCGGCCCAGCGGCTCTGGGGCGCCTGGAGCACGCCATAGGTCAGCGAGGCCAGCGCGAAGGTGAACGTGGCGGCGCCCGCCCAGTCGAGGCCGGTCGCATCCGGATCACGCGATTCCCTGATGGTGCGCAGGCCGAGGGTTGCCGAGGCAGCCGCAAGTGCCATGACCAGAACAAAGATCGACCGCCAGCCGAAGGCGGAGATGAGCAGGCCGGAGGCGATCGGGCCGAAGGCCAGCCCGATGCCGAAACTGGTGCCGAGAAAGGAGAAGGCGCGCAGCCGCGATGGTCCCTCGAATTCCTGGGCAAGCGCGGAGGCGCCGCCGGCGAAGGCCAAGGCACTGCCGAGCCCTTGCGCGGCCCTGAAGATGTCGAACCAGGCGATGTCGGACGCCAGCATCGCGCCGAGCGAGGCGAGAATGTAGAGGGCGAGACCGACGAGGAAGATTCGCTTGCGGCCATGATTATCGGCGAGCGCTCCGGCTGCCATCAGGCTGGCGGCGAAGGTCAGCATAAAGGCGTTGGTCACCCAGTTGAGCGCGATCGGGCTGCCGCCGAGATCGGCCGCGATCCGGGAGAGCGCGACGGCCGGGCCGGTGAAGGTCAGAGGCATCGTCATAGCGGCAAGGCATACCGACAAGAGCACGAGCCATCTATCGGCCGGGCCGGTTATGGTCTTCAAGGTCATGGGTTTTCCCATCTGAGCGGTCCGCGCCGGCATGCGCGAAACCGCGGCGCCGATCATGCGGACCAAGATAGGTCAGAGACAGATCAGGAATAATACTATTAAATATCCTGATATAACGGACTGAAACGCTCGAATGGAGCAGCATGGTGGATCGCCTCAGCGGCCTTCTGGCTTTCGCCCGCACCGCCGAGTTCGGCAGCTTCGTCGCCGCCGGCCGGGCGCTCGGCATCTCTGCTTCGGCCGTCGGCAAAAGCGTCGCGCGGCTCGAACAGGAACTCGGCGTTCGGCTGCTGCAGCGCTCCACGCGGCGGATCGGACTGACGGAGGAGGGCAAGCTGTTCAACGAGCGCGTGCGGCGCATCCTCGACGACATCGACGATGCCGAGGCGATGCTGTCGCGGACAAGGGAGACGCCGCGTGGACGGTTGCGCGTCTCGACCCCGATCGTCACCTACCATCTTTTGCTGCCGGTGCTGTCGGAGTTCATGGCCCGCTATCCCGAGATCGAGCTCGATATCGATTTCAACGACCGGATCGTCGACGTCATCGAGGAAGGCATCGATGTCGCCATCCGCAGCGGCGAGCTGCCCGATTCACGATTGGTGTCAAGACCTATTGCGCCCTTCCGCATGCTGCTGTGCGCGGCACCCTCCTATCTCGAGCGCCATGGCACTCCCAGCGTGCCGGCGGATCTCATCAGGCATTTCGGCATAAACTTCCGCTATCTCAACAGCGGCAGGCTGCTGGGCTGGCCGTTCATTACCGGGAGCGCCCAACCGCTGATCCGTTCGATGCTGACCTGCAACAACATGGAAGCTTTGAAAGGCGCCACGATCGCCGGACTCGGCATCGCCTGCATGCCCGATTTCCTGGTGCGGGATGCGCTGCGCGAGGACCGGTTGCGCACCGTGCTTGACGATCATGTCGACGGCCGCGGCCAGTTCCGGATGCTATGGCCCTCCAATCGCCATCTGTCGCCAAAGGTGCGCGTCTTCGTCGACTTTCTTCCCGAACGCCTTGCAGCCGAGCGATAGCGGTGCCCTGGTGGCAGCCCTCATCCTTCCCTGATGCTTCTGGCTACCAGCCGGGCAATGCTCGGGCCGACAAGCAGCACGATCAGGAAGCGCGCCGACTGCAGTGCCATGACAAAGGAGATGTCTACGTTCCGCGCGGCGGCGGAGATGATGGCGACGCTGTCCATGCCGCCAGGGCTGGTCGCCAAATAGGCGGTCAGCGGGTCGACGCCGGCGAGCCGGCTGATGAGGAAGGCAAGGCCGCCGCAAAACGCGATCAGCGCGACGATCGAAGCGATGATCTGCGGCAAAGCGCGTGCCGCGTGGCGCAAGATCGGCCTGGTGAAGTTCAGGCCGATCGCCCAGCCGACCATCGCGTAACTGGCCGCCAGCAGCCATTGCGGCAATTGCATCGGCACCCCGAGGCCGAGATGGATGACTGTGCCGAAGATGAAGCTGCCGAGGAAGAAGGGCGAAGGCAGCCGGCAAAGCCTGCCCGCGAGGCCGCCGACGAGCGCCATGCCGATGGTGGCGGCGAAGGGTTGCGGATCGATCTCTGGGAACCAGACGACGGGCGGGACCTCGATGCCCGAGGTGTCGACCCACATCTTGGCGACGAGGGCTGCCGTCATCGAGACGAGGATGACGCGCAGATACTGCATGAAGGCGACAAGGCGCTGATCGGCGCCGAAGGCGCCGGCCATCAGCACCATGGCGGTGGCGGCCCCCGGCGAAGAGCCCCAGACGGCGGTGGTGCCCGGCAGGATGCGCCAGCGGCTGATCAGCCAGCCAAGCAGGCTTGAGGCCGCGACGGTGGCGATCACCACGCCGAGGAACAGCGGCCATTCCTTGTAGAAGACCGGAAAGATATCGGCCGAGATCGAAGCCGCGACGAGGCAGCCGACGACAGGCTGGGCGGCGCCGAACAGAAGCCGCGGCACACGCACCGTGGCGCCGTTGGTGCCCGCGACGATGGCCGCTAGCATCGGTCCGATCAGCAGCGCCGCCGGCAAAGCGGCGAGTTCCAGCGCGCCGGCGAAGAGCGCGGAGATGACCAGCAGGAAGAGCCACTGCCAAGGCTTGCTCAGCCGCTTCATGCGCTCGATGGCGGGGTGGTCGGAAGATGGCTGCTCGGCCTCGGAATCCATGTTCTGGTCTTAACCCCAGACGCGAAAAATGCGAACGCAAGTGCGCCTGAAAAGCATGTTTCCGCCTCGGGCGCCCGCCTTAGCCCGTTTTGGCTTCAGCCAAGCCGAAGCCGCCCACCGGATGCGTTTCCACCTGGAATTCGAAGCCGCCGATGAAGGGGCGTGCCTTGGCGATCGCCGCCTGGACTTCGGGAAGCTGCAGCGAGGCCTTGTGGCTTGCCTGATCGGTCCACACCTCGGTCACCCAGATCGCGTCGGCGTCGGCCGGGTCGGTGGCGATGATATAGCTCAGGCAGCCGGGCAGGGCGCCAGTGCTCTCACGCAGCACGGTCATGACAGCGTCGCGTTGGCCACGCGCCGCCCGCATCTTGCCGATCAGTCCATACATGTCCTCGTCTCCCCCTTGGTTGGCGCGAAAGGAGTGTGTCCAGTATGCCGGTCGCCGGTCAAGGCATCAACTGGCCGCCATTGACCTCGATCACCTGGCCGGTGACGTAGCCGCTCAACAGATCCGATGAGAGGAACAGATAGGCACCGACGCAATCTTGCGCCGTGCCGGCGCGGCCCTGCGGAATGGTGGCGACCATGCCCTTCATCTGCTCGTCGGTCGAATAGCGTTCGTGGAAGGGGGTGAGGATGGTGCCCGGCGCCACGGCGTTGACGCGGATGCCGAAGTCGATCAGTTCCTTGGCCATGCCACGCGTCACGTTGGAGACGAAGGCCTTGGCCGAGCCGTAAAGGCCGGCGCCGCCGCCCGCCCCGTTGCGCGCGGCGATCGACGAGGTGTTGACGATGAAGCCGCCCTGTTTCTTCAGCCAGGGGATCGCCTTGCGCGAGGCGGTCAGCACCGAGCGTGCGTTGAGGTCCATCACCGCGTCGTAGTGCGCCTCGGTCTGCTCGGCATAGGGCACGCGGCCAAGCATGCCGCCGGCATTGTTGACCAGCCCGTCGAGCCGGCCGAACTGCCGCGCGCTGTCGTCGACGACGCGTTCGACATCGGCGGGGAGAGAAAAGTCGCCTTGGACGAGGAAGACCTCGCCGCCGCCGCCGCGAATGGTCTGGCCGAGTTTCTCGGCGGCGTCGCGGCTGGAATTATAGTGCAGCGCCACCTTGCATTTCTGCTCGGCATAAGCGAGCGCGAGCGCCGCGCCGATGCCGGTCGAGGCGCCGGTGACCAGCACCGCCTTGCTGGCGAGATCGGGGATGACAAGACCAAGGGCTGTCTCTGACACTTCTGTTCCTCCGGGGAATTTCCGAGATTCTTGGCGGGTGTTGCCACCCTTGCATTCAAGTCAGTGCCGCTTCAAGGCCTGAGATAGACATGGCCCTGGCTTTGCAGTTCGGCGAGCTTGACGACGCCGCCCCTGTCGGCGGCATGGAAGCCGCCGAGCAAATCGGCGAGCGTGATATCCATGCCGTGCATGGTGTTGCCGCAGGCGTGCGGTTCGAGCCCTTGCTGGACAAGACCGGCAAAGCGCCCCGAAATCGCCGCCGATATGCCCTTCGACTTGAAGCCGGCAAGTGCCGGACCATGCACGACCAGCGCGATATCGACGTTGCCGCCGGTGCCCTCATAGTGGTTCTTGATGTTGCCGAGCACGAAATTGACCTTGTCGAGGTCGCTGAGGTGATAGGCGACCTTCAGCCTGGCAGGCTCGGTCGTTGCCCCCTGCACCGCCCGCAGGCCGAGAAGCGTCCCGGCTCCGGCGAGAGCCGCGTGGAACATGTCACGTCGGCGCATGGCGTGCCTCCCTGGCTTGCCGGCTCAGCGCGATTTGCGTGGCCGCGACCCCAATACTAGCATAAATTGACGTTACGTCTTGTCGACGCGGAGGGGGGCACATGACGTCCAGGGAATGGAAGACGTTTGCCAGCGCCGGATTCGGCGCCGCACTGATTGTCGGACTTATAGGTTCTGCTTTTGCCGACAATATGCTCAAACTCACCGAACTCAGCCCTAACAGGGCGGACGCCTGTTTCGGCCGGGTCTATGACGCGGCGCACCTCAAGGCACATCCGAAGCAGAAGGTGACGCGGATTTTCTTCTACTACGGCCATGATCCGGTCAGCCGCCCGAATGAGGAACCGAACGCGAATTCCGATACTTCCTACAATGGATTCCTCACCACCACGGTGCGTGGCGCCAAGGCGCCGGAATGGGCCGGAGGCTGGTGCAATCACGAGTCCGAGGATGGCAAATCGGGCCCGATCCGTTGCGGCATGGACTGCGACCGTACCCTGGCGTCGCTGAAGGTCGACGGCAAGGGCCGGTTGATCCTGTCGGACCTGTCGTCCGATATCTACCTCGACGCCGGTTCGGAAGAAGAACTCGGCGCGGCTGAATACGACAGGCAGGCGCTTGGCAAGGAAGACGACAATTTCCGCCTCGATCCGATGCCGGCGGCGACCTGCAAGGCGGAATTCGCGCGCATCGATCCGATCGACCCGGCGCTCGGGCCGCCGCTGCGCGAGCGGCTGAAGCCCGACCAGGCCTTCTGCTACGGGCGCGACTATGACGCAGCGCATATGAGTTCGCATCCCGACCAACTGACGCAGTCGATCCGGGTGTTTCGAGGACCGGTGGAACTGGCGTCCTTCGCCTCGGCAGGCGACGACGCGAACTGGCCCGACGGCGCCGACATCGTGGTCTCGGTCACGACGCGGCAGAAGGGGGCCAAGGTCACGCAGACTTATTCGTGCCAGGGCGAGGCCGACCAGTGGCGTTGTGCCGCGAGTTCAAAGACGAGCAATTATTCCTGCGACATCGCGCAAAAGGAGATCTTCCTCAAGCGTGGTGCGAACGGCGCCATCACGCTTGCGAACCCCAACAGCAGCCTGGCGATCGCCGACCTGTGCTCGAAGGCGGCCGACGGCAAGACGACGTCCGACGACAAGGTCTATCGGCTGGAGCCAATGCCACAATCCGCCTGCGCGCCGTGAGCAGCGTTTCGTCTCCTCCCATGGCGGAGCAAGGAGCGAAGCGACGCAGCGCGGACCATGGGATCCATGCCGTGACTTCGAGGCGCTGCGACGGTGCAAAGTTCTGCTCCGCCACACTTCANTTTCGTCTCCTCCCAGGGCGGAGCAAGGAGCGAAGCGACGCAGCGCGGACCATGGGATCCATGCCGTGACTTCGAGGCGCTGCGACGGTGCAAAGTTCTGCTCCGCCACACTTCATGGCGATCCTTGGGTCTCCGCTACGGAGCTGCGCTCCTGCTTCGCCCAAGGATGACGAAGTCGAGAAACTCCGGTTAGCTCTTTGTTTTAGCAATTCCGGACGGAAAAACGCTCACGCTTTTCCTGGAGTTGCTCTCCAAGGTCGCGACAGTGACCCGCCTCAGGCGAACGGCACCGCGGTCGTGCCCTTGGGCAGCTTAGCTTCGTCGTCGGGCTCGACATGGATGGTCACCCGCACCGAGGGGAGGTCGGCCTTCAGCGCGTCTTCGATGCGATCGCAGATGACATGGCTGGCACCGACCGACATGTCGGCGTCGACGACCAGATGGAACTCGATGAAGGTGGCGCGGCCGGCGATGCGGGTCTTGAGATCGTGCACCTCCATGGCGCCCTTGCAATTGGCCGAGATGATGTCGCGGATGCGCATGTGCTCCGCCGTGTCGACGGCCCGGTCCATCAGGCCGTTCATCGACGAGCCGATCACATGCCAGCCCTGCCACAGGATGTTGAGCGCGACGATGACAGCCAATGCCGGGTCGAGGATCTGCCAGCCAGTCAGGATCGCTCCGACCAGGCCGCCGAAGACGCCGATCGAGGTCACCACATCGGTCATGATGTGATTGCCGTCGGCGACCAGCGCCGGCGATTTCTCGGCCCGGCCCGTGCGGATCAGCATCCAGGCCCAGAAGGCGTTGATGGCGGTGGCGACGCCGTTGACGGCAAGGCCTTTACAAGGCTGTTCGAGCGGCGCCGGGGCCTGCCAGGAGCGCCAGACTTCGTTCAGAATCAAAAGCGCGGCGAGCACGATCAGCACGCCTTCCAGCACGGCGGAGAAATACTCGGCCTTGTGATGGCCGAAGGGGTGATCCTGGTCGGCCGGCTTGTGGCTGACCTGGATCGCCCAGAAAGCGGCAATCGACGCGATGACGTTGACGATCGATTCCAACGCGTCCGAATAGAGCGCGACGGAACCGGTCACGTACCAGGCGGCGGCTTTCAGCGCGAGCACGACAAAAGCGACCACGATCGACCAGAAGGCAAGGTTGGCGACCTTGCGCTTCGCGGCCGCCCTGGCTGCGATCGCCATCGTGTTCTCGGCTTCGGCCATTGGCGTCAGGCTGCCTTTTCCTTGGCCTTTCGCGGCAGATGCGCGACGATGTTCTCGATGATGCGCATGCCGGCATTGTGGCCGAGCGTCATGATCGATTCCGGGTGGAACTGCACCGCGGCGATCGGCTCCTTGCGGTGCTCGAAGGCCATGATGACGCCGTCTTCCGTCTCGGCCGTAACCATGAAATCGTCGGGCAGGCGTACCGGATCGGCGAAGATCGAGTGGTAGCGGCCGACGGTGACTTCCTTGGGCAGGCCGGAGAAGATGATGCCCGGCTTCGAGACGCGGATACGCGATGGCTTGCCGTGCATGGGAATGTGCAACTGCCTGAGTTCTCCGCCATAGGCTTCCGCCAGTGCCTGCAGGCCGAGGCACACGCCGAAGATCGGCAGGTCGCGCGCGCGAGCCTTTTTGATGGTCGCCGCGCAGTCGAAGTCCTTCGGCGTGCCGGGTCCGGGTGACAGCACGACGAGGTCGGGCTTCAGCCGGTCGAAGACTTCCTCCGGCACCGGCGAGCGCACGGTCGAGACATTGGCGCCGGTCTGGCGGAAGTAGTTGGCCAGCGTGTGGACGAAGGAATCCTCGTGGTCGACCAAAAGGATGTTGACGCCGTCGCCGACGCGCGCCGTGGTGCGCTCGGTGCTGGTCGAATTGCCCGTCTTGGCGTCGCGGATCGCGGAGAGCATGGCGGATGCCTTCAGTTCGGTTTCAGCTTCTTCTTCCTCTGGAATGCTGTCGAAGAGCAATGTAGCGCCGGCACGTACCTCGGCGATGCCGTCCTTGATGCGGATGGTGCGCAAGGTAAGGCCGGTATTCATGTCGCCGTTGAAGTTGACCATGCCGATCGCGCCGCCATACCAGGCGCGCGGACTTTTCTCGTTCTGCTCGATGAAGCGCATGGCCCACAGTTTCGGCGCGCCGGTGACGGTGACCGCCCAGGCGTGCGAGAGAAACGCGTCGAAAGCGTCCATGCCTTCACGCAAGCGGCCCTCGATGTGGTCGACGGTGTGGATCAGGCGCGAATACATCTCGATCTGGCGGCGGCCGATGACGCGTACGGAGCCCGGCTCGCAGACCCTGGACTTGTCGTTGCGATCGACGTCCGAGCACATTGTGAGCTCGGATTCGTCCTTCTTCGAATTAAGCAGCTTCAGGATCTGCTCGCTATCTGAGATGGCGTCGTCGCCGCGTTTGATGGTGCCGGAGATCGGACAGGTCTCGACGCGGCGGCCGTTGACGCGCACGAACATCTCCGGTGACGCACCGATCAGGTATTCGTTCTCGCCCAGGTTGATGAAGAAGGAATAGGGCGACGGGTTGATGGACTTCAGCTTGCGCGAAATCTCGGAGGGCTGGGTCTCGCAACGCTCGTAGAACATCTGGCCGGGGACAACCTCGAAGAGGTCGCCACGCTTGAACGAGTCCATCGCGCGGCGCACCAGATTGGCATATTCGCCGGGCTCATGGTCACCGCGTGGCGGGATGCGGTCGGCGGTCTTGAACGGTTCGGCGATTTGGTCGCGTGGCAGGCCTTCGGTCGAAAAACCTTCGCCCGCATAGTCGTAGCGGTCGGTCCAGGCCTTGGCCGAGTAGTGGTCGACGACCAGGATCTCGTCGGGCAGGAACAACACCAGGTCGCGCTGGCTTTGCTTGCGCACGAGCGTGTGGTCGACCGGGTCGAACTGGAAGGCAAGGTCGTAGCCGAAGGCGCCGTAGAGGCCCAGATTGGCGTCTTCGGCCGTCTTGAACAGGGCGGTGATAGCGCGCAGCACGGTGAAGACGGAGGGAACGCGGCTGCGTTCCTCCTCGGTGAAGACCCTTCCAGGCTGGGCGACGTCGAGACGGATCAGCTTTTTCGAGGTCTCGGCGATCGTGACCTCGGTGAGGCCGCCCAATGTCCTGCCGATGACCGGCAACAGCGCCTCGCCACGGCTGTTCAGCGCCTCGATACGCATGGCGCGGCCGCGTGCCGAGATGACCAGCGGCGGATCGATGATGGCCGTATCCCAGCGCGTGTAGCGGCCAGGATATTCGTAGTTCGAGGAAAATACCGCGCCCCGGCGCGAGTTCAGCCCCTCGACATAAGCGTCGATCGCGCCTTCATAGGGGCGGTCGTGGCGCTCGCGGGTGATGGTGATGCCACCC
The DNA here is from genome assembly GCF_000502415.1 of Mesorhizobium sp. LNHC229A00. Lineage (NCBI taxonomy): Bacteria > Pseudomonadati > Pseudomonadota > Alphaproteobacteria > Hyphomicrobiales > Phyllobacteriaceae > Mesorhizobium > Mesorhizobium sp. LNHC229A00. Next base: position 252,763 of record NZ_AYWQ01000002.1, on the reverse strand, counting down.
GCCGTCACGAAGCTTTCAGCGCCGTTTTCCAGAACCTTCAACGTCATTGCCGTCTCCATCAGCTACTTGGGCAACGGACCCGGGAATGGCTTTAAAAAACAAATGGCCGCCCGGACATTCCGTTGCGGCCACCCACTATTTTCACGCACACGCGTTCGAACAGGCCGCTGTCAGCAGGCCCACCACCAAATGGTCTTGATCGAACGCATGTTCATGGCGATTCCCTTAGCGGCGATTGGGCGGCCGCGCAACTGGATTCGACGCAGGCTCAATCCTCCAGCGTACCCGACCTTGCATCGGCGCTCTTGCTGTCGCCGACCAGTTTCAACAGGTCTTCGCCGGAGCGGATGATGCGGCGCGAGCGACGGGTCAGGATGATGCCGTCCTGCGGCGCGAACACTTCCGTGCGGCCATCAACTTCGCCTGGCGCGTGGACGATGGTGGCGAGCCGCGCGCCCCTGGTGACGCGGTCGCCGGGCTTGACGTCGTAGAGGACCGCACCGCCGCGGGGCGCCGGCATCATGTCGATGTTTTCCAGAGGTGCCGCGACGCCCTTGAAGGGGCCGGGCGCGGGCAGGTCGGTGTCGGATATCACGCCGCGCGCCGCCAGCAGCCGGTAAAGGCCTTCGGCGTCGGACTTGGCCAGCGCGCCGTCGACATCGAGAATGCCGCGATATTCGACAGTGGTGGCGACGCGCCTGTCGAACTTCGCCACATCGGCCGATGCGTTCTGGTAAGGCATGATCGAAGCGCCCTCGAAGGTGCCGTCGGTGTCCTCGCTCCACAGCACCACGGCCTCGACGCCCATGGCGGCGGCGCAATCAGCCATCTCAGGCCACAGGCTGGTGTGGACGTAGAGATAGGCAAGGCCCTCATCGTCGCAGTGCAGGTCGAGCACGATGTCATGGCCGAGCGAAAGCTGCACCAGGCGCGACTTCAGCTGCTGGTCGGCGCCACCAAAGGTGGCGTCCGGCAAGAGCTTGGCGTCGGGCGCGGCCAGCAGCGGAAAGCCGCGGTTGAAGTTGGTGCGGGTGCCCAGATGAAAGCGACCCTGGTGCTCGCCGAAATGGTATTGCGCGCGGCCGATCGGGTTGGCCCAGGGCACGATGGTGATGTTGCCCCTGATGCGACCCTCGGCCTCGGCCTTGTTCAGCATCGGCATCAATGCATCGATGGCGACGACGCCAGGCAATTCGCCGGCATGGAGCGCCGCCTGCAGGTAGGCCGAAGGCGCTGTCTTGTCGGCGCCGGCCAAGCGGAGCACCGGGAATTCGTAGGAAACGCCGTCGCTGTCGCCGGCGATGCGTTCGATCGATTTCTGCATGACATTCTCCATGAATGCGAGAAGACATGCCCATTGGAAGGTGCCGATGTCGATTGGTCCAGCCCGCCGCGCTATGGGCGCAAGGGCCTATTCCGCGGCAGCGTGAAGCGGGACAGGCGCGCGCCTGTCCAGCGCCGCCGACACTACCGCAACGGCGACCGCCACCAGGGCTAGCACGGCGCCGACGAGCGGCAAATCGGCATAGGAAACGCCTGATGACAGCGCCACGCCGCCGATCCATGCGCCGCCGGCATTGCCGACATTGAAGGCGCCCTGATTGAGCGTGGCTGCAAGGTTCGGTCCCTCGGAAGCCGCCTCGACGACCCGGATCTGCAGAGGTGGCACGACGACGAAGATGAGCAGGCCCCAGAGAAAGACGATGCCGATGGCAATGCTGGCGATCGCCCCGAACTGCATGAAGCCGACGAACAGCAGGGCCATCAGCAGCAAGGTGGCGATCACTGTCGGCATCAGTTTCCAGTCGGCAAGCCTGCCGCCGATGATGTTGCCGATGGTCATGCCGGCGCCGAACAGCAAAAGCACCCAGGTGACGGCCGCGCTCGACAGACCCGACACGTCGGTGAGGTATGGCTTTATGTATGTGAAAACGGCGAACAGGCTGGCCGAGGTCAGCGCCGCGATCAGCATCGCCAGCCATACCTGCAGCTTGCCGAGCACGCGGACTTCGGCGCGCAGACCGCCGCCGCTCGGTTCCGTGACGTCGGACGGCACCAGCCACGCGATGGCCGCGACCGAGATCAGGCCGATGCCGACCACGGCCAGAAAGGTGGCGCGCCAGCCGAAGGCTTCGCCGAGTGCGGTGCCTGCGGGAACCCCGAGGATGTTGGCGAGCGTCAGGCCCGCGAACATCAGCGCGATGGCGCTGGCGCGCTTGTTGCGCGGCACAAGGCTTGCCGCGACGACCGAGCCGATGCCGAAGAAGGCGCCATGGCCGAAAGCGGTGAAGACGCGCGCGGCCATCAGCAGCCAGTAATTGGGCGCGATGGCACAGAAGAGGTTGCCGACGACGAACAGGGCCGCAAGTCCCACCAGCACGGGCTTGCGCGGCAGATGCGCGGTGGCCATGGCCACGACAGGCGCGCCGAAGACGACCCCCAGCGCATAGCCGGTGACCAGCAGGCCGGCGGCGGGGATCGTCACGCCGAGATCGGCGGCGACCTCGGGCAGCAGGCCCATGATGACGAATTCGGTGGTGCCGATGCAGAAGGACNCCCTGCCGGGGGCAACAGACATTGCCGCAATGCAGCAATGCAGAAAGCGTGGAGCGGACGCCAAGAGGCGGAGCAATGACGGCCGCCGCGGATGGGGCCGCCGGTCGAACCAGCCATCAGACGGGTTTTGGCGCGGTACCCATGCGGCGGTAGAGGAAGGCGTTTCCTCCACCGGGAGAGGCGGCAGCGTGGCGAGCCTCATCGATGAGTGCCGCCATACGATCATGAACCGGCGACTTCGCGCATGCGGGGTCCGCGGCGGCGGCATCTCCCGCGATCGCCATGGCCTGGCAGCGGCAACCGCCCCAGTCGATCTCGCGCCGGTCGCAGCCGCGGCAAGGTTCCTGCATCCAGTCCGTGCCGCGGAACGCATTGAATGACGGCGAATCTGTCCAGATTTCCGAAAGCGAGCGCTCGCCGAACCGCTCGAAACGGAGAGAGGAAATTGTCTGCGCGGCGTGGCACGGCAGGACCGTGCCATCGGGCGCCACCATGAAGGCGTCACGCGCCCACCCGCCCATGCACGGCTTCGGATAGTGGGCGAAATAGTCTGGCGTGACGAAATCGATGTTCATGATTCCCTTCAGCCGTTGGCTTGCCGCCTCGACGATGTCGGCCTGCCGGTCGACCGCCGACCGGTCGGGCATCAGCATGTCCCGGTTGGCCAACGCCCAGCCGCCATATTGTACGTTGGCAATTTCCAGCCGCTCCGCGCCCAGCGAAAGTGCCAGCTCGATGAGTTCCGGAACCTCCGCGATGTTGTGGCGATGGATCGGCGCGTTGATGGTCAGCGGTAGCCCTGCCGCCCGGGCGCGTCTTGCCGTTTCCAGTTTCTGTTCATGGCTGCCGCGGTGATGGCCGATGAGTTCCGTGGTCGCCGCTCGCGCGCCCTGAAAGCTCAGCTGCAGATGGTCGAGCCCTGCTTCGGCGAAAGCCTCGATGCGGCCGTCCGCGATGCCGACGCCGGCCGTGATCAGGTTAGTGTAGACATTGCGATCCGCCAGTCCGGCAATCAGCTGTTCGAGATCGCGGCGCAATGTCGGCTCGCCGCCGGACAAATGCACCTGCAACACGCCAAGATCCGCGGCTTGACCAAACAGGTCGAGCCAAGCCCGGGTGTCGAGCTCACGATTGGCTTTCAGCAATGCGAGCGGGTTGGAGCAATAGGGGCATTGCAGCGGGCAGCGATGGGTGAGTTCCGCCAGCATGCCGATCGGTGGAAGATGCGGCACGGTCATGACCTCACCAGCAGCCTGTCGGACCATTCCTGCAGGAAGGAGACGACGTCGCCGGCAATAGCCTCGGGACCAGCATCATATTCGGCGGAGAGGCCGGCGATGATCTGGGCGACCGTCGAGTTTCCGTCGCAGTGCCGCAAGATGTCGAGACTGATTTCGTTTGGCCAGAAGATCTTTTCGGGAGAAAGCACCGCAAAGGCCTGGCGTACGGGATCGTACTGGATGCGAACGTGCTTCGGCAGCGAAGGCACCGAATGCGGCGAGACGATCGTCCTTTCGCGCAACGCCGTCATTGCACGTGCTCCGGCCGGAAAGCGCCGGGCGGTATGTTGCCATCCTCGCCATAGGCATGCTGAAGCACGTCGAGCATCGTCCACAGGATGTCGCACTTGAACACCAGCGCGTCGATGGCAGCCTGCTGTCGCTCAGCCGTGTCGGCGTGGTCGAGCACATAGGCGAGGGCGAAATCGGCATCGCGCGACGCTTGTTTCGGGCGATGCTTGAAGTAGGCCAGCGTGTCTTCGGTGACGTAAACGTATCTGGCCAGCATCGCGGACATGCGCTCGCCGATGATGACGGGCGAGAACATTTCGGTCAGAGAGGACGCGACCGCTTCCAGCAAGGTCTTGTCGGTACAGAAGGTGAGATACGCACCGACGGCAAAACGCGTGGCTGGCAGCGCCAGCCTTTCGCTCTTCACACTGTCCGTATCGAGGCCGAGCGACGTTGCCAGGTGCAGCCAGCGCGCAATGCCGCCGCTCCAGCCATCGTCGCCGTCATGGTCCTCGATGCGCATTCGCCACGCGGCGCGAAACGCCGGGTCGGTTGCACGCGCCAGGATCATGGCGTCCTTGCGCGGCACCATCGCCTGGTAGCAATAGCGGTTGAGCGCCCACGCCTGCATTTCCGTCTTCGACAATGCCCCTTCGACCATCCTGTGGTGATAGGGATGCAGGTGATGGTAGCGCTCCACGCCGACCTGTCGCAAAACCGCTTCGAGATCGCCTTTGGAGAGGCCGTCCTTGGCCGCATCGCGGAAGGTGCTCAAAGTTCCAACTCCATGCCGTCATGGGCAACTTCCCAACCGGCTGCCCTGACCTCAGCGTGTTCAGCCGAGTTCTCGTCAAGAACCGGGTTGGTGTTGTTGATGTGAACGAAGACGCGGCGGGCAATGTTCGCGTTCGCCAGGCCGGCGATCGAGCCCGCATCCCCGGTGATCGCCAGATGACCCATGCGCGCCCCGGTCTTTTCACCGACGCCGGCGGCGATCATCTCGTCATCGGTGTAGACGGTGCCGTCGAACAAGAGGCAGTCGGCGCCCTCGACACGAGCGCGCAGCAGCGCATCGATCCGTGCGCAACCGGGGATGTAGAAAACCGACTTGCCTGTCGCCCCACTGATGCGAACGCCGATCGTGTCTCCTCTGTCGGAGCCGAAATTGGCCTCCGGACGGCTTTTGTCCTCGAGGTACAGTGCCACTTTGCCGGGGACTGGGAAATTCTCCACTGTCACGCCGGCCTCTCGCCCCTGCGCGTCGCAAATCTCCGTTTCGCCTGCTAGAGGCAGTGTCCGTCGCGGCACGATCTCGGGATCCAGAACGTTGAAAATCGAATTCGCCTCCAGCGTCGCCAATGCCTCCTTGGTCGCATAGAGGGCAAAGGGCTGTCGCTCGCGCAGGCTGAGCAAGCCCGCAATGTGGTCGACATCGGCGTTCGTCAGCACCACGGCGCGGATAGGGGTGCAGCGCACGGGTCCATCCGGCGGTGGCTGTAGCTCCGGTGTCTGCGCGATCTGCTGGCGAATGTCGGGCGAAGCGTTGAAAAGGATCCAACCCACCCCATCCGACGAGACCGCGAGGCTCGACTGGGTCCGAGGTCGCAGACCGCTTGATCGTGTCCGCGCGGCGCTGCTCAGTCGATAATTGCAGTTCCACTGCGGAAAACCGCCGCCCGCCGCCGATCCGATGATCTTCAAGCGCATGGCGCTTTCTGCTCCAAAGGCGCTTCACAACGAGCCACGCGGCATACGCTTGGCCCTGGCTTTCACCTGATCGACAAAGGTGCATGCCGGTGTCGCCAAGGGCATGCACCTTCGGGAACTACTTCTTGCGCGTAATTTCAGCCGGCAGATAGCGCGAAATCTCGAAGCTCGCGGCGACCTGGCACATTGTTGGCTTCGTCCAGTTCTTCTTCATCATGCTCTTCTCCTCTTACACCAGCCCGACGCAGGCCGATCCTTCAAGGGCTGAAACGATGTCGCTTCGTCTCAGTTCCGTTTGCTGCCGACACGATATCTTGAAGCCGGCCGAGGCCCCAGCGATAATCGCGTGATGACGACTGTGAAATCACGGTGCCTTCGGCAGGCATAGGCGAGGACTGAAGAGGCAGGAAGTCGGCTGACAGTCTCACGCCAGCGGCTTCAACTCCTGGGCGATGGTGGGCAGAAGCTCCGAGACGGTGGGATGGATGTGCACGGCGCGCGCCAGTGTGTCGACCGGCGCCTTGGCGTACATCAGGTCGAGCACGCAATGCACCGCCTCGTCACCGCCGGGACCGAGCACCGAGCAGCCGAGGATCTCCCTGGTGTCGGCATCGACGAGGATCTTCATGAATCCCTGCGTCTCGCCCTTCTCGATGGCGCGGCCGACACGGGTCATCGGCCGCTGGCCGACCAGGGCGCGACGTCCGGATTTCCTCACCGCCGTCTCGGTCATGCCGCAGCGGCCGAGCGGCGGATCGATGTAGAGCGCGTACGCCTCGATGCGGTCGCTGATCCTGCGCGTATCCTTGTCGAGCAGATTGGCGGCGACGATCTCATAGTCGTTGTAGGAGGTGTGGGTGAAGGCGCCCTTGCCGTTGCAGTCGCCCATCGCCCAGATGCCTGGCACGCTGGTGCGCAGCTGGTCATCGACGACAACCGCGCCGCGCCCGTCGACCTCGACGCCCGCCTTGTCGAGACCGAGATCGTCGGTATTGAGCGTTCGGCCCAGCGCCAACAGCACATGCGAGCCGACCGCGGGCGGCTGGCCCGCGGAGAAACTCACGGCAATGTCCCCACCCTGCTTGGCGAAGCCGATATCATCGGCGCCGACATGAACGGCGATCCCTTCATTTTCCAGGATCGAGAGGATGGCGGCCGAGACGTCCTCGTCCTCGCGGCCGGTCAGGCGCGGGCTCTTTTCGATGACGGTGACTTCCGAGCCGAAGCGGCGGAACATCTGCGCGAACTCGAGCGAGATGTAGCTGCCGCCGACGACGATCAGGTGGCGCGGTAAAACGTCAAGATCCATCATCGACGAATTGGTCAGATAGTCGATGTCGTGGATGCCGGGCAGGTCCGGCACCGAAGCGCGGCCGCCGGTGTTGAGGAAGATCTTTTCGGCGGTCAACAGGTCGTCGCCGACACGCACCGTGTTGGCGGATTCGAAGCGCGCATGTCCTCGATAGAGCGTGCAGCGCTCCATTCCGGCGATCCAGGTTTCCAGATTGCCACGGGCGTCGTCGGTGACCTTGTCCTTGCGCGCCTTGATCCTGCTATAATCGACCCCGACGGGGCCCGGGAACGTCACGCCATAGTCGGCGGCGCGCCGCGCCAGATGCGCGGCATAAGCGCTGGCGACCATGGTCTTGGTCGGCATGCAGCCGGTGTTGACGCAGGTGCCGCCGACCAGCTTGCGCTCGATCAGCGCCACGCTCATGCCGGCGGCGGTCAGGCGGCCCGCCAGGGGCGATCCCGCCTGGCCAGCGCCGATGATGATGGCGTCGAAGGTCTTTGCGTTTATGGTCTTTGCGTTTAAGGTCTGGGCCGTCATACGACCGCCGCCACGATCAGCAAGCCGCCGATGATCGCCACCGCATCCTCGATGAAGGCCGCGGGCGGATCCTTACCGAAAACGGCCGCCAGCCGGCCTCGCGCTTCGGCACCACCCAGCGTGCCGATGACGGCGCCGATCGCTCCGGCGATCAGGCACACGATGGTGGCGCCGCTGGTCGCGCCGATCACCGCGCCGCTGAAGGCGCCGAGCAGGATCCGGGCGCCGAACTGCTGCGGCACTTTGCGGCTTGGCGTCGACGGCAGCTGGTCGGTGACCAGTTCGACGATGGCCAGGATGGTGAAGATGCCGACAGCCGCCCAATGGCTCATGAAGCTCGCCCAGGTGCCAGCAACCGGCAGCCAGCCGAGATAGGCGCCCCAGGCAACGGCGGCAGGTGCCGTCATGGCGCGCAGTCCGGCAATGACGCCGATCAGAAGTGCAAGAATGTAGAGCATGGTCGATCCCCCTCGAAGGCCGGTACAGCCTTGAAACGGCAAGCTACCATAGGCCGGATATTTGGCTAGGCCGCAGACTCACAAGCGCACAGCCACAGCGGATCGAGGCGAGTCAGTTGGCTGATGGAGCGTTGATCGCGAATTGCGCGGCGAAAGCCCTGATATAAGCGGGCCGAGCTTCTCCGCGCGCCACGTAGGCGGCCAGGTTTTTGTATTCGTCCAGAATGCCTGACATTCTCAGTCGCAGCAGCACTGACACCATCAACAGATCGCCGGCGCTGAACGCATCATCGAGCCAATCCGCGACGCCCAAATGAGCCGAGAGGCGGTCGAGCCGGGCGCGAACACGATCCTTTACCAACGGCAAGCGCGCCTCGCTCCAGGGCTTGTCGGCTTCGAAAATTCTTGCCGTGGTCAGTTCGAGGATCGGCGGCTCGATGGTGTTCAGCGCGGCAAACATCCACGTGATCGCTCGCGCGCGGGCGTCGCGCTCCTTCGGCAGCAGGCCCGCATGCTGCTCGGCAAGGTGAAAGACGATCGAGCCGGTCTCGAACAGCGAGAGAGAACCGTCCTCATAGGTGGGGATCTGGCCGAAAGGATGGATGGCCAGATGGTCAGGCGCCTTCATGCCGGCGAAGGAAACAAAACGGACCGCGTAAGGCTGCCCCACTTCTTCCAGCGCCCAGCGAACACGCGTATCGCGGGCCAGTCCCTTGCCGCCATCGGGCGATCGTTCAAATGCCGTGATGGTGATTGTCATCGCATTTGTTCCTTGCGTGGGCGAATTTCTTTCAGCTTCCTACCGAGGACGAATGAGCTTCCCGGAAATCGACATCGGTCTTGAACTATTTTCATTGCTGGAGCAGATCGCGAATGGCCGCCAATCAGCAAGGCCGCGTATCCTGGTTTATGGATTTGACGTTAGTCCTCGCCTTGGCGCTGTTCGCAATGATGTAAAAAACGAAGGCACTGCCATGGTTCAAAGCGAACGCGCTAAAATGGCTGATGGTGAATGGTATGCGTGCCTGGACGACGATCTTGGCGCGTTGCGCGGCGTGGCAGCGGATGCGGTGTTCGAGCACAATACGCTGCCGCCTCGTCAACGCGGGAACCTCGGGCCGGCCCTGCGGGCGCTGCTGGGCGGCGTGGGCGAGGGTGCCCGCATCGAGGCGCCGTTCCATTGCGCCTACGGCTTCAACATCTTTCTCGGCCCCGGCACCTTCCTCAATGCCGGCTGCATCATTCTTGACACCGCACCGGTGCGCCTCGGCAAGGGGACGCTGCTTGGCCCCAATGTGCAGATCTATTGCGCCGAGCACCATAAGGAGGCGGCAGGGCGGCAGGCGGGACTGGAGATCGCCAGGCCGGTCACGATCGGCGACAATGCCTGGATCGGCGGCAGCGCGGTCATCCTTGGCGGCGTCAGCATCGGCGAGGGCGCCATCGTCGGCGCCGGGGCGGTGGTGACGCACGACGTGGCGGCACACACGACCGCGGTCGGCAATCCGGCGCGGGTGGTCAGCCGGGGCTGAGCGCGCTTGCGTGCCCAATCGATTCAGCCGGCAGGCGCGCCCTGCGCTCGCCGACACCGGCCCGCCTGGAAAACTCGCGCCTGTATTGCACCGGCGATGTCCTTAGCCTCGCGGCGAAATGTTGGCGCAAGGATGTTGCGCTGCCGAAGCCGGCCTCGAAGGCGACCATGTCCACCGGCTTGTCCGTCGTCTCCAGCAGCCTCTGCGCCAGCGTGATGCGCTGGTCGGCCAGCCAGTCGCCGAAGCTGGTACCTGTCGTCTTCTGGAAACGGCGGGTAAAGGTACGGCGGGTGAGACCGGCTGCGTCAGCGACGCTATCGAGACCGTGCGGTTCGTCGAGGGTCGCGCGCACCTTGTCGAGAGCCTGGGTAAAGCGGTCGGCGGCCGGGCTCGGCGCCACCGGGCGCTCGATGAACTGCGCCTGCCCGCCCTGCCGGTGCGGTGAAAGCACAATGTGCCGGGCGAGCCGCAGTGCCGCCTCGGCGCCATAGCGGGCGCGCACGATGTGCAGGCAGCAGTCGAGCCCCGCGGCGACGCCGGCGGAGGTGATGATGTCGCCGCCGTCGACGTAGAGCACGTCCGCATCGACCGAAATGTCGGGATGGAGAGCCTGTAGCTGATCCGTATAGGCCCAATGCGTGGTCGCCTTCCGTCCCGAAAGCAGGCCGGCGGCGGCGATGGCAAAGGTGCCGAGGCAGAGCCCCACGATCAGCGCGCCGCGCCGGTGGGCTCGGCCGAGCGCATCCTCGAGCGGTTTGGCAAGAGGCGCTCCGAGATCCTTCCAACTCGGGATGATGACGATATCGGCGTCTTGGAGCGCGGCAAGCCCATGCGGGACCAGGACGCTCAATCCGGCGTCGGTCTGGATCAACCCTTCTTCCAGCCCGCAGACTCGGAAGTCGAAGCGCGGCAGGCCGAGCCTGGTGCGGTCGGCGCCGAACACCAGGCACGGGACGGAGAGATGGAACGGGCTGATGCCGTCGAAGGCGAGGACGGCGATGATGGGGGCGGTCATGAGGCGTTTCCAGTGTGTAAGAGGATTGTCCCAATTCTTTCGGATGATGTCAATCGGGCCACTGTCGGCGCCTAGGCCAGCAAGCTATTTTCGGCCCATCGCCTTCAAGCCTGAAAGGAAACATCATGTCTGCCCCAGCCAACACCGCGGCACGCCGCGCGCTGATCGTCGTCGACGTCCAGAATGACTATGACGGCGGTAACCTGGCCATCCAGCATCCGCCGTTCCGCGACAGCGTCGTCAACGTGACGCGCGCCATGGATGCCGCATCGGCAGCAGGCATCAAGGTCGTGGTCGTCAAGCAGATGGCGCCCGAGATGTCGCCGATCTTCGCCCTGGGCAGCCATGGAGGCGAACTGCATCCCGAGATCGCCAGGCGTGGCCGCAACCATTATGTCGAGAAGAATTTGCCGAGCGCGTTCACCGGCACCGACCTCGAGGACTGGTTGCGCGCCAACGCCATCGATACGATCGCGGTCGTCGGCTACATGACGCATAATTGCGACCTGTCGACCATCATCCATGCCGTGCACATGGGCTTCGCGGTCGAGTTCCTGTCCGACGCGACCGGTTCGGTGCCTTATGCCAACAGCGCGGGCTACGCCTCCGCGGAGGAGATCCATCGCGTGGTGAGCATTATCCTGCAGTCGCGCTTCGCCGCGGTGCTCAAGACCGCCGAATGGATCGACTGCCTGAAGACCGGCGCGCTGCCGGAACGCGACACGATCCATGCGTCCAACCAGCGGGCGCTGTCGCGCAGCGCCGCGTAGCACGATCCGCGCAAAGGGCGCCGCAGCGGTGCGGCGCCCTTCTTGTTTTGTCGAGATAAAAGATCAGAACAGGCCTTCGATCTGGCCGGCCTCGTTGAGGAAGATCTTTTCCGACGACGGCTTGCTCGGCAAGCCAGGCATGGTCATGACCTCGCCGCAGATGATGACGACGAAGCCGGCGCCGGCGGACAGCCTGACCTCGCGCACCGGCACGGTGTGGCCGGTCGGCGCGCCGCGCAGGTTCGGGTCGGTCGAGAACGAGTACTGTGTCTTGGCCATGCAGACCGGAAGGTTACCGTAACCGGCATCCTCCCAGGCCTTCAACTGGTCGCGCACCGATTTGTCGGCGATGGCTTCCGAGCCGCGATAGATGCGCTGAACGATAGTGTTGATTTTCTCGAACAGCGGCATGGAGTCGGGATAGAGCGGCGCGAACTGCGAGGCGCCGGATTCGGCGAGCGCCACCACCTTCTTGGCAAGCTCCTCGATGCCGGCGGAGCCGTTGGCCCAGTGCTTGCACAGGATCGCTTCCTCGCCCATCGAGGCGACATAGTCCTTGAGCGCCTGGATCTCGGCCTCGGTGTCGGAATAGAAGTGATTGATGGCAACGACCGCCGGGACGCCGAACTGCCTGATGTTCTCGATGTGGCGCCCAAGGTTCGGGCAGCCCTTCCTGACGGCTTCGACATTCTCCTTGCCAAGGTCTTCCTTCTTGACGCCACCATTCATCTTCATGGCGCGCACGGTGGCCACGATGACGGTGGCGGCCGGCTTCAGTCCGGCCTTGCGGCACTTGATGTCGAAGAACTTTTCGGCACCCAGATCAGCACCAAAACCGGCTTCGGTGACGACGTAGTCGGCAAGCTTGAGCGCCGTCGTGGTGGCGACGACCGAATTGCAGCCATGCGCGATGTTGGCGAACGGGCCGCCATGCACGAAGGCCGGGTTGTTCTCCAGCGTCTGCACCAGATTGGGCTGCATGGCGTCCTTGAGCAGGACGGCCATGGCGCCGTCGGCCTTGAGGTCGCGGGCATAGACCGCCGACTTGTCGCGGCGATAGGCGACGATGATGTCGCCGAGGCGCTTTTCCAGATCCTTCAGGTCGGTGGAGAGGCAGAGGATCGCCATCACTTCCGAGGCGACGGTGATGTCGAAGCCGGCTTCGCGCGGAAAGCCGTTGGCAACGCCGCCGAGCGAGCAGATGATCTCGCGCAGCGCCCGGTCGTTCATGTCCATGACGCGGCGCCACACCACGCGGCGGGTGTCGATGCCGAGTTCATTGCCCCAGTAGATGTGGTTGTCGATCAGAGCCGACAAAAGGTTGTGCGCCGTGGTGATGGCGTGGAAGTCGCCGGTGAAGTGGAGGTTCATGTCCTCCATCGGCACGACCTGCGCGTAACCGCCGCCGGCGGCACCGCCCTTGACGCCGAAATTCGGGCCGAGCGAAGCTTCACGGATGCAGACGATCGCCTTCTTGCCGATGCGGTTGAGGCCGTCACCGAGGCCGACGGTGGTGGTGGTCTTGCCCTCGCCGGCCGGAGTCGGGTTGATGGCGGTGACGAGGATCAGCCTGCCGTCCTTGTTGCCCTTCACCGACTTGATGAACTCGGCCGAAATCTTGGCCTTGTCGTGGCCGTAGGGCAGCAGATGTTCGGTCGGGATGCCGATCTTCTGGCCGATCTCCTGGATCTGCTTTTTCCTGGCGCCACGCGCGATCTCGATGTCGGACTTCACTTCGGCCATGACGGCGTTCCTCTGGATTGGACGGTGGAGGGGACGGGGTTGATCTTACTCGCAAGAAGGCTGGAGCCGGACGCGCGGGGCATCTAACCCTGTCGCTGCGGCGGCGTCAACTTTCATGCAACTATGTTTCCTATAGAGAAAATTCCTCTGCGGCGGGCCGACCTATTCCCGGTTCTTTATGGCTCCGCTTGCCGCGCCGTATAGAAGCCAGAGCAGGGGCGCTTCCGCCGTCTCAAAACAGCCGCACAATGCACGGAATGCGACAGACGCGACGACGCAAATCCGCCATCGCGAGTGTGCTGTGGGACAGCGCTACTGCGTCAGCACGTTGCTGATTTCGACCATGTTCGAGCGCACCCGAAGCACGTAGAAGCCCATCGTCGTCAGATGGGTGGGCAGCAGCCAGCCGTCCTCGCGGCCATTGGCGATGATGAAGGGCTGGATGCGCAAGGCCGACACGAACTGCGCGTCCATCGTGTCCCACAGGCTCTGCAGGTGCTTTTCCTTGATGACGTCCTCGAAGTCGGCCTGGGCACCCTTCATCAGGCCGTAATAGGCATAGAGCTGGCCATAGGCGAACCAGTAGCGGTCGTCGGCGCGAGTATCGAACCAGCCATTGTTGTGGTTCTCGGCACGCTCCTTGAGGATGGCGGAGGTCGAGCCGATGTCACTGGCAATGCGATCGATATACTGCTTCAGATTGTCGGCGCGGGCATCGAAAGTGGCCTGGCAGGTGGCGAGCCGGGCATTGAACGAACGCAGCTTGCGCACGGCGTCGCGATAGTAGCTCGGCGTCGGTGTCTTCGGTCCAAACGGGCTCACGCCGAAATACCAGGTATACTCGTCGAACTGCAGATTGCCACGCGCGTCCTGCAGGTCGGCATCGATCTGCGAGGTGGTGCGCACGCGGCCGAGATTGTCGGCAAGCTCGGTCGCCGTGCGTCGCACCGCCTGGTTGATGCCGCGCTGGAAAGAGGCCTTGTTGTCCATCCACGGGGTGTTGTCCCAGTCGATGCCGAACAGGCCGAGCTTGTAGAGGATCATCGACGAGATCCAGGCATTCTGGTTGACGTTGAAGTCAGTCAGGTCCGCCGCCACCTGGGCGATGCCGGAGTTGCCGCAAGTCTTGGCCGTGTCGGTGCCGGCGCCGGCGGACACCTGCTCACCGGCGGAAACGTTGCGCTTCTCGAACGTGTAGGTGTCGGGATAGTTCGGATTGAACTTGTTCCACCACTGGGTGGCGTAGAAGAAGTTGGCGTAAAGGCCGATCAGCACCAAAAGAGCCAGCCCGACCACGGCCTTCAGGATCCAGCCGCGTTGCGTGTACCAGCGGCCGGCCCACATGAAGGGCCACAGGATCACGCCGATCAGAAGGCCGATGCCGCGGCCGATCCACTGGAACAGCCTGACGAAGAAGTTCACGATCGGGTCGAGCATGGCTGTATCACCCCCTCGGCACGATGCCAAAAAGTTGCAGACTTTTTGGATAACATCATGCACCAAAACAACAAGTTAGAACGGAATGACGGTTCATATCGTTCTAGTCGGTCAGGCCGTAGAGGCGTGTGCGAAACGCCGCCTTTTCCTTCAAATATGTGGTTTTCAGAACGTCCACAACATGAGATCGCCAGGCGTCGCTGAAGCCGTCATAGTCCTTGTAGAAGCCGTCCTTGTTGAAGATATAGCGGGACACGAAGTCCGACGGCACGAAATCCGAGATCAGCCGGTTGGTCAGCCAGGCGTCGGGATGGTCAGGCTTGGCGCGGACCACCAGGAAGCGCTGTTGCGGGAAGACGTCCTCGATCTTGAGATGGCCGAGCTGGGCAATCTCGCGCTTGGCGGCGTTGAGGAAGGGAAAATTGCCGTCCCTGGTGATCAGGTCGGCATGGCTCTGGATCCAGGTCTGCAGCCAGACCTTGTCGACATCGGTCAAATTGCGGTTCGGCTCGGCGTCGCGGATCAGCGCGCGCACCACCATTTCGGCGCGGTGCTCAAGATAGCCCGAGGTTTCGATCCAGGAGGCGCGCGGCAGTTCGATGCGGCCGGTGGCGGCGAGGAATTTGAACACCTTGTCGGCGTCCTTGATGGAGAGATAGCTCACCTGCCAGGGCCGCGAGCGGCGGAAACCGGGGGCGGCCGGATCGCTGATCACCGTCGTCATGTCGGGATCGACGAACACGTAGAGGCCGCCGAAATGGCTGGTCCAGTAGGCGTTGTGGCGGAAGATCACCTGGTCGGGCACCAGCGCGTTCTCTCTGATGTCGCCGCAGATCTTGGCAAGTTCCACCATGCGGGTCAGCATGGCATTGTCGCGCCAGGCGTCGGGCTCCTGCTTCAGCCGGTCGACGAGCTTGCCGAGTTCAGCAGCCTTGCCCAACACGTCCTCGGCCGACAGCACCTTGAACTCGACCTGGCTGATCGACAGCAGGTCCTCGATGTCGTTCACCTTGGGAACGGAATCCTCGATCTCGCCATAGATCACGTCCTTGATGGTCAGCGCGTCTATGGCGCGCTGGTTCGTGGACATGAATTCGAACATCAACTGCGAGGTGTTCGAGAAGGCCGTGTGCACCACCGGCAGGTCGATCTGCGAAGGCGTCAGGATGATGAAGCGGCGGTTGACCTCGTTGGGATCGAGGTAATCGTGGTCGCCGCATTCCTCCGCAACTTCAGGAGAAAAGCCGGTGCGGTCGATCTGGAAGCTCTTCAACTTTGTCGGCTTGAGANGGCGTCAGGATGATGAAGCGGCGGTTGACCTCGTTGGGATCGAGGTAATCGTGGTCGCCGCATTCCTCCGCAACATCAGGAGAAAAGCCGGTGCGGTCGATCTGGAAGCTCTTCAACTTTGTCGGCTTGAGACCGAAAGCCGTCAGCGCCTTGTTGTAGCGCTGGATGAGATGCGGCTCGTCGACCGTGAGCAGCCGCCCATAGATGAGCTCGTTGTCACGGAGAAGGTCGGGTTTGCGGACGGTCATGTCAAAGAATCCGAAAGGCTTTGCCTGACAAGGCGAAGCGCCAACGTTGACGTCCCCCTCTCCCCGTGAAGGACGGGGAGAGGGGGGCATCGACGTTGGAGCCACAGTTTTCGGCACCCGTGGGCAACGAAGCAAATTCACGCATTCCACAGACCCTTCTTCTTCATCTCCTCCATCTCACGCGCCGCGCGTTCGCGCAGCCTTGCGTCGCGCAGCAGCTTCTCCACCGCGGCATCGTCGGACTTGTCGGAATAGCGGAACTCGGAATCGGCGTAACGGTTGATCTCCTGCATGACCATGTCCATCGAGAACGGCCCGCGCAATTCCTCGATCATCGCTTTCTTGTCGTCGTAGCCCTTGTGCATGAAGGCNTGGCGTCGGTGACGTTCTTGATGGCGCGGCCGGTGAAGCGCGGCTCGGCATCCTTGATCAGGTGCAGGTAGGTGCCAATGTCGGCCATGGTCTTGGGCGCGCCATTTTCCTTCATATAGCGCTCGTAGACCCTCACCAGTCCGTCCTCCCGCGGCTTTTCATGCTCTTCATAGGCCTCGGTCACGGCGCGCTGGATCTCCTGCGCGGCGTAGAGCTCGTGCTTGCCCACGGGGATTTCGTGATTCTTGCCGGCGAGCAGCACAAAAATGTCGATATAGTCGTCGCGGGTCTGCGGCCCGTCGACCAGCCAGCGGGCGCCGGCGCGCTGGCGCAGGGCATCGTCGACATTCTCGGGATAGTTGGAAAACATGCCGAACGAGCAATTGCCGCGCACCACGGTGGCAGCACCGGCGAAGGCGTCCATCAGCACGCCGGTGATCTCCTGCTGGCCGGCCGAGGCGCGGTCGTCGGAACGGCGGGCGGCCACCTGGTCGATGTCATCGATGGTACCGAAGCCGATGACGCGCGGGTTCAGGACATTGTTGATGAACTGGCGGCAGTTCTGGCCCGACTTGCCCTGGTAGGACGAAATCTGGTCGACGCCGAAATTTTCATAGGCAAAAGGGTAGCCGGCGACCTGGCAATAGCCGTTGACGAGGCCGGCGATCATCTGGATCAGCGTCGTCTTGCCGGTGCCGGGCGCGCCGTCGCCGATGAAGGTGAACAGGAAGCCGCCGAGCTCGACAAACGGGTTCAGTTCTCGCTCGAAATCATAGGCCATCAGCATCTTGGCGAGCTTGACCGACTGGTATTTGGCGATGTGGTTGCCGACGACCTCTTCCGGCTTCTTGAAGGTCATCACCAGCGGCTTGGAGCGCTTGCCGGGCGCGACGTCGAAGCCGTCGAGGGTGAAGTCGTCGGCGTCGATGCGGATATGGGCGTTCTCGAATGGGCCGATGCCGTCGAAGCGGCTTTTGCGCGCCAAAAGCCCGTCGATGGCGACGCGGGCGAAGGCGCGCGACCTGGTCATTAGGTCGGTGTCGTCGGATGCGCCGGTAACCGCCTTGTCGAGACCGGCCAGGATCGACTTCACCGCATCCTGTGGCGTGTCGAAGAGAAAATCCGGCTCGGGGATGTCGTTGGGCGCCTCGCCATCGCTGTCGATGAGCTGGAACAGATAGGACACCAGGCTGAAGGCCGAGATGTAAGCCGAAGCCGACAGAAGCTTCTTGAAGGTGGACGCGTCATCGCCCTCAAGTGGCGCGCGGACATTCCTGGCCTGAAGGCTTTCGAGATCGGTGCCTTCGGCGAAGACGTCCGATACCGCCAGCGCAATTGCCGTGCCGCGCCTGGCGCGAAACAAAAGCGTGTGCTGCGGGATGGTCAGCAACTGGTCGTCGGGATGAACGGCGCCGACCGTCTTCGACAGCTCGACCTCGCGGGTGCGGCGCACCGAACCGACCGAAACGGTGGAGACGAAGCGGCGGTTGGTGCCGGCCAATGCCGTGCCGGATTCGCGTGATGGATCCTCCAGCACGACGATGCGGGTGATGAAGCTCTGCGCGGTGGCGCGGTGTTTTTCGATAGCCGCTTCCGGGATAGTGGTCAGGCCGGTGTCCATGAAGGGTGCTCCGTGGTGTGACGGTCAGACGTCTGAGATGACCTGCCCATTCGACAGGATGTGAACCTTGTAGCCGCCAAAGATCTTCTGTGCTTCGCCGGCGGCGTAAAGCGCCTGGTAGGCTTCGTGCGGGATCAGCGCGTGGTTTTCATAGCTCGACACGCCCTGGCGCGCGGCTTCCAGGTCGTCGGTGTTGATGAAGAATTCCTGCGTCGTCTTCTCGCTGGAGAACAGGCCCTTGCGGCCGGGCTTCTCGCCCTTGGAATAGACTTCCTGGATGGTCCAGGTCAAAAGCCAGGCATTTTCGGGCCTGCGCACCTTGGCCAGCACTTCCGTCACCGTCGAATTGTTGTCGGTGATGCCTGCCGAGTAGAAGGGGCCAAGTACCACCCGCCTCAGCTGCTTGGGGTGCAATGGCTCGAAATCCTTGTCGAGATTGACCGCGATGGTCGCCGGCGACAACGTATAGGCCGAATTCTTCTCGGTGAAATCGTCGAAGCGGTGGGCAAGCTCGGGGTTGAGCAGGCCGTCGACGGGCAGCGGAATGTCGACCTTGTCATTGAGCTTGCCGCTCCGGTCGACAAGCTGGCGGACCATGCTTTCCGAGGAATCCTCCACCGTCACCATGTAGACCAGCGGCAGATTGGCGCTGCCGTCGAAGGTTGCCCAGTGGACGAGATAATAAGGCCGCGCCGTCTTCGGATTGACCGACACCTTGGCCGTCTGCGCCAGCGTGAACGGACCGAAGGTCTGCTCGCTCTTGACGTCTTCGAGATAGAGTCGCTCGGCCATCGATTTCTGCAGCGCCTCGGGGAACTCCTTGTGGCGCAGGATGAAGTCGGCCATCTCCTCACGCAGCTCGCCGGCCTGGGGGATGTTGGCGAGCCGCGCGTCGGCCTGCAGGCGGTCGTTTTCCAGTTCAAGCAGGTTCTGGAACACCGGGTAGCCGCTCTCGGCGCGCGAAATGCGGAATGTGTCCATGAAGCCCAGCCGGTTGCGCCAGCAGGAAAAGGACTTGTCGAGCCGAGCGATGTACTCGGCAACGATCTTGGCGACGATGCCGTGCCGGTAAAGCGGCGAGCGGTCGTCGCGCATGAACACTTCAAGGCCGCTGAGCGCGGCCGTGATTGCCGAGAAATACCGGGCCGCGGCGTCGTTTTCGGGGGTCATGCTATCAGTCCTGGGATTGTCGCACCGGTGCGCGCGGCAATTATGACTGCACGTAGTTGGCCGAATTGTGCTTCTTCAGCACCTCGTCGAAGCGGCGGGCAAAGGCATCGTCGGCCAGCTTCTTGCGGCGCTGGATGTCGGCGCTGGCGACCATGTTCTTTTCGTGCATCTCCAAGAGATCGCCGATGTGCTTCTGCGAGGCGGCGCCGATGCCGGCCATGGTTTCCTCGGCCGTGTTGTCGACCTGGCTGCCCAGCGTGTTGATCTTGTGGGCAACGTCCTGCTGGGCGGCGGTCTTCAGCGAGTCCTCGAGCGCCTTGTAGAGCACGATGCGCTGTTCGGTATCGATGGTCAGCTTGTTGATCAGCGTCGACTGCGCGGCGATCTGGTTGTTGAGCGAATCCACGAAGGTCTGGAACATCGAGGTATAGCGCTCCAGCGTCTGGCTTTCGGCCAGCAGTTCCTGTTCCTTGGCCTGCTTTTCATTGTATTCGGTGGCGAGCTTGGAACGCTCGCCCTCGAGCTGCGTGCGGTCCTTCTGGCTGGTCGAGGCGGCGATCCTGTTTTCGATGTCGAGCAGCATCGGATTGAGCTCCTCGATGCGCTTCTGCACGGTTTCGAGGTTGGTCATGGTGGTCTTGCGGCGCTCGATCACCTGCGACAGGCTGGCCTCGGAGGTCTTGTAGCGATGGTCGAGAATTTCCTTCTGCGCCTTCAATATGCCGACGATGGTATCGGACTTGGCCAGCAGCTCCTGCAGGTTGCCGGCGAGCGACATGTTGCGGACGCGATCGGTGCGCATGCGCTGCTTGCGCTGCGCCGAAAAAACGCCGACGAAGTTTTCCCAGCCGGTATAGTTCTTCATGCTCTCGAACTCGGCGCCGAAGACGTTGGTGGCGTCCTCCAGCCCGATGATCAGGTCGGCGATGTTGCCTTCCATCACCTTCTGCTGTTTCAGTACATCCTCGATGCGGGCGTTCTCGATGTCGAAATTGGCGTCGCCGATCTTCTTGTCGGCGGTTGCGAGCGTGTCGAGCACGGTTCCGGATTGCTCGATCTTGGTGCGCATGTCCTGGACGACCTGCTTGGTCTTGGCAATTTCGGCATCGAAATTCTGCAATGTCGCCATAGGCGCCTCCCGCTTCGGCTTCCGCTCGCTGGTTGCGAACAGCGGCGAATATATGTGGGGTATCCGGGGATTGAAAGACGTGAAGACAGTGCACGACGCGAAAACAAATATCCGGCCGAACCCTTGAAAGCCAATGGAGCCGTGGTCATGGCGTGATCAACTGGCAGGCCGAACCTTGTTCAGCTGATTTTGAACTTTGATGCCGGCAAAGCAATCAGTCCACGCGGAAGCGAATGGCTCCTAACCCCGACAACAACTGGCCATTTGCAGCCCCACACGGCGGCGCAAGTCCGCCCGTCCGACGACGAACGGCGTCTGCTCAGGGCTTGGGGTCGGCCTTCAGATAGGCGATGACGTTGGCGATGTCGTCGTCATTGTTGAGGCCGCCAAAGGCCATCCTGTTGCCGGGCACCTTCAGCTTTGGCGATCTGAGGTATTCGGCAAGATTTGCCTCGTCCCAGACGAGACCGGCAGCCCCCGCGCTTTTCATGGCGTCCGAATAATGGCCGAGGAAGCTTTCGGCGGTTCCCGCCTTGCGGCCGACGACGCCCATCAAATGCGGGCCGACCTTGTCGCGGTCGGTCGCCGCCTCATGGCAGGCCATGCATCGGTTAAAAACATGTTTGCCCAGCACAGGGTCGCCCCCGGCCTGGGCGGTAACGGAGGTGGCAAGCAGAAGAAGGCTGGCGGACAAGACGGCTCGAAGCATGGCTAACCCCGGGAAGCTCTGACTGAGGACGGGAAAATAGGGCGCTGACCTTAACAAAGGCACCATAGAACGGCGCGACTGCAAGGGGTGGCAGCCGGCTACCAGACGCCGACGCCCCAGCGAGCCACTTCAGCGGCTGATAAAGCCGATGAAGTCGTCGGGGGCCGCGCGGCCCATTTCCTCTTCCCAATGCCGACGGCAGAGCGAGACGTAGACGTCCTTGCCGATCGCCACCTGTTCGCCCTGCCGGGCCACCTTGCCGTCGGGACCGAGGCGCACGACCATCGTCGCCTTGCGGCCGCAGCGGCAGATGGTGCGCACTTCGCGCAGATCGTCGGCGATCGCCAGCAGCGCGCGCGAGCCGGGAAACAGCTTGCCCTGAAAATCGGTGCGCAGGCCATAGCACATGACCGGGATGTTGAGCCGGTCGGCGATGCGGGCAAGCTGCCAGACCTGCTCCTCCTCCAGGAACTGCGCCTCGTCGACAAAGACGCAATGTACCGCCGTGTGCTGGTGATGCTCGGCGACGCGGGCGAACAGGTCGTCGCCGTCGCGGAACATCTCGGCTTCCGTTTCCAGACCGATGNGTAGTGGCCGGCGACGAACAGCATCGTCGTCATGCCGCGCTCGCGGTAATTGTACGACGCCTGCAACAGCATGGTCGTCTTGCCGGCATTCATCGTCGCGTAGTGGAAGTAAAGCTTGGCCATGCCGCCCTTTTAAGCCGACTTGCCACGCCTCGGGGAGGGGCCGGCGCCGCATTCCCCTGAAAAAGCCGCCGTTGCCGAGCCAGATTGGGCTTGGGCTCGGCACGGAAAGCGTCAGCGGTGTCGCTGATGGGCCAGCCAGCGCCGTTGATCGTGATTGTCTTAGCGCTTGAAACCACTCCAGAATGGTGTTTGGCTGACGAAACAAGGCGGGCACAAAAAACGTAACTTCGCGTCGCCAAAGAATCGAAATGGGAGAATACAGATGTCGCGTATGAATTCCTTCGTAGCCGGCCTAGGCTTGGCCGCTTACCTGTCCACGAGCGCCGCCTTCGCGGGCGATCCGGCAAGCTGCAAGGCGGTTCGCCTCTCCGATGTCGGCTGGACCGACATCCAGGCCACCACCGGGCTGGCCTCGGTGCTGCTCACCGCGCTCGGCTACGAGCCGCAGGTGATCCAGCTCTCGGTTCCGGTGACCTATGCGTCGCTGAAGAACAAGGACCTCGACGTCTTCCTCGGCAACTGGATGCCGTCGATGACCAATGACATCAAGGACTATACGGCCGACGGTTCGGTCGAGACCGTCAGCCAGAACCTGGCCGGCGCCGGTTACGGCATCGTCGTGCCGACCTATGTCGCGGATGCCGGCGTCAAGTCGCTGACCGACCTCGGCAAGTTCAAGGACAAGTTCAATGGCAAGATCTACGGCATCGAGGCCGGCAATGACGGCAATCGCATCATCCTCGACATGATCAAGAACCCGAAGGACAACCTCGACGGGTTCGAACTGGTCGAATCCTCGGAGGCCGGCATGCTGACGCAGGCCGAGCAGTCGATGAAGAGCAATGAGTGGATCGCCTTCCTCGGCTGGACGCCGCATCCGGTGATGGGCGCCATGAAGATCACCTATCTCGACGGCATGGGCGACAGCGGCTTCGGCGCGGCCACCGTCTCGACCAATGTGCGCAAGGGCTACATGACCGAGTGCCCGAATGTCGGCAAGTTCATCGCCAACCTGAAGTTCAATCTGGATATGGAAGGCCAGATGATGGACGCCATCCTGAAGGGCAGCGATGCCAACAAGGTTGCAACCGACTGGTTGAAGAAAAACCCGGATGCGGTCAAGCCCTGGATCGCCGGCGTGACCACCTTCGACGGCGGCGACGCGGCGGCGGCGGTCAAGACCGCGCTCGGAAGCTGAGCCGACTTTTGATTTCGGCGTGACCGAAACAGAGGGCAGCCTTTGTGGAAAAGGCTGCCCTTTTTCGTATCCTGTGACAAGATGACGTCGCGACAGTACGGGGCCGAAGGCAGAGCTCTGGCAAACGAGGGGTGAGATGGATCCGATTTCCAAGTTCATGGTCGATCACAAGATCCCGATCGGCGCCTGGGGAAAGGCGTTCTTCGGCTTCCTTACCGACAATTTCGACACGGTCTTCAGGGCTTTCTCGAATGGCCTCAATTTCCTGCTCGACGGGCTGGTCAACATTCTGCTGATGGTGCCGCCGGTGGTGCTCGCTTTGGTGATTGCCGTCATCGCCTGGCTGCTGCAGCGTTCGCGGCCGCTAGCCATCGGCGTTTTCCTCGGGCTGATCTTCATCATCAACCAGAACCTTTGGAAACAGACGGTGCAGACGCTGGTGCTGGTTGTCGCGGCGGCGGCGGCGGCGATGGCGATCGGCGTGCCGCTCGGCATCTGGGCCGCGCACAAGCCGAAGGTCTATCGCATCATGCTGCCGGTGCTCGATCTGATGCAGACGCTGCCGACCTTCGTCTACCTGATCCCGGTGCTGACGCTGTTCGGTCTTGGCAACGCGCCCGGCCTGATCGTCACCATCATCTTCGTCATCCCGACCGCGGTCCGGCTCACCCATCTCGGCGTCGTCTCGGTACCGAAGTCGATCATCGAGGCCGGCGAGGCCTTCGGCGCCACCAAGAGCCAGCTGTTGTGGAAGGTCGAGCTGCCCTCGGCGCTGCCCACCATCATGGCGGGTTTGACGCAGTCGATCATGCTGTCGCTGTCGATGGTAGTGTTCGCGGCCCTGATCGGCGCCGGCGGGCTCGGCACGGAAATCAACCGGGCGCTCGGTTCGCGCCGCATCGATCTGGGCCTTGAGGCCGGTCTCGCCATCGTCGTGCTCGCCATCGTGCTCGACCGGATGACCCGCATTGGCGTTGGAGGCAAGAAATGACCGTCGCCGTCGATTTCAGGAATGTCGATATCGTCTTCGGCGCCGACCAGGCCGGCTCGCTGGCGATGATCGACAACGGCGCCACCCGGGCCGAAATACTCGAGAAGACTGGCAATGTGCTCGGCTGCGCCGGCGCCAGCCTCACCGTGCATGAAGGCGAGATCTCGGTGCTGATGGGCCTGTCCGGTTCGGGCAAGTCGACGCTGCTTCGCGCGGTCAACCGGCTCAACGTGGTGTCGCGCGGCCAGGTGCTGGTCAAGGACGGTGACCGCACGGTCGATGTCGTCACCTGCGACGAGCCGACCTTGCGGCGGCTGCGGCAGAAGCAGGTGGCGATGGTGTTCCAGCAGTTCGGCCTGCTGCCATGGCGCACGGTGGAGGAGAATGTCGGCCTCGGCCTCGAACTCGCCGGGGTGCCGGATGCAGAGCGCAAGGAGCGGGTGCATCGCCAGCTCAAGCTGGTCAATCTCGACCAATGGTCGAACAAATACGCCCATGAGCTGTCGGGCGGCATGCAGCAGCGCGTCGGCCTGGCACGTGCCTTCGCCACCGAGGCGCCTATCCTGTTGATGGACGAGCCGTTCTCGGCCCTCGACCCGCTGATCCGCACCAAGCTGCAGGACGAACTCTTGCAGCTGCAGGCGGAATTGAAGAAGACCATCATCTTCGTCAGCCACGATCTCGAGGAGGCGCTGAAGATCGGCAGCCACATCACCATCATGGAGGGCGGCCGTATTGTCCAGACCGGCGCACCGGAAGACATCGTGCTGCGCCCAGCCAACGACTATGTCCGCGACTTTATCGCCAATGTGAACCCGCTCTCGGTGCTGACCGCCTGGAACGTGATGCGCGACCGCCGCGATCTCGAACAGGGCAAGGACGGCTGGGTGTGGCTCGACCGGCGCAAGACGACGCGCTTCAAGATCGACGAGCACGGGCTGGTGGCGGCGGCCGAGCGCGATGGCAAGCCGGCCGTGTGGGTGTCCTGCGCCGATGTCGAGAGCCAGCCGGAGGAGTTGGCGCAGGTGTTCTGGGCCAATCCCGGCACCTCGCTCAAGACCGTGATGCTGGCCATGCACCGGTCGCAGACCGCACCCGTGGCGCTGTTCGACGACCAGTCGCGCTTCGTCGGCGCGATCGGCATTCGCGATGTGCTGAGCGCGGTGCTGCGGCGCTGATGCATGTCGCCCAACCGTGACCTCGGTTTGGGAAGACATGCACAAAAACAAAGACTAAAGCGCGTCGCCTGATCCGCTTCGGCGCGATGCGCTTAGGCGGCTATGTCCTAAACCGCCATCGGCAGGCGCAACTCCGTCAGCAGGCCGCCGTCCGGATGGTTGGACAGGCGCACTTCACCGCCCGCCGCGCGCGCGATGTTGCGGGCAATGGTCAGCCCAAGCCCGAGGCCGCCGGTCTGGCGGTTGCGGGACTGTTCGAGGCGGACGAAGGAGCCGAAGACGGCGTCGATCTGGGCCTGGGGAATGCCCGGTCCCTCGTCACGGATGGCGAGCGTGATCGTGCGGTCCAAGCGGCTGAGGCTGAGATGCGCCTGCTTGCCGTAGGTGACGGCATTCTGCACCAGATTGGTGACACAGCGCTTGAGCGCCACAGGCCGCGCCATGCAGATCAGGCCGCGCGGGCGGATGTCGTCATTGTCGAAGGACACCGTCTCGTAGCTGTCGGCGACCGATTCAACGAGCGACCAGAAATCGATCCGTTCGGCCTTCTCTTCCGTGACCTCGAATTTGGCGAAGTCTATCACCGAACTCGCGATGCTTTCGATGTCGGCGAGATCGTGGGCGAGGGCCTGGCGCGCCGGTGATCTGCGCAACAGCTCCAGGCGCAGCCGCATCCTGGTCATCGGCGTGCGCAGGTCGTGCGCGAGGGCCGCCGCCAGGTGCTCACGATCCTCGACATATTCGCGCAGCCTCCCCTGCATGGCGTTGATCGCCTTGGCGGCGGCGCGCACCTCGCGGCTGCCGCTCTCGGCGATCGGCGGGCTCTTGAGGTCGTTGCCGATCCGGTTGACGGCGGTTTCCATCATCCGGTAGGGCGCGGTCAGCCGGCGCAGCGACCAGATCGACATGATCACCACCAGCCCCGCGATCAGCGAATAGAGCGGCAGGCTATCGACGCTCAGGATCGGGCCGACGGGCGTGATCGGTTCGGTGAAATTCAGCCATTGGCCGTCGGCGAAGCGCAGCGAAGCCGTCAGCTTGTCGCTCTGGGCGAAATCGGCGGCCAGCACCAGAAGATCCCGCTCGACCTGGCCGATCTCGGGTCCCGGCGCCACGCCGCCGGCATCGTCGGCTTCGCGCGTCGCCGGATCGCGCCGCACGCGCGCGTCGGTGATGCCGAACTTGGACAGTCGGCCGACGAGGATGTCTTCGAGTTCGGCCAGTTCGTCGTCGCCGGCGATCGAGGAGGTGACGGCGGGCGTGTCCGAGACGGTGAGCGCGTAGGTGGAGTTGAAAAGCCCGGTCGCCGTCGCCTTGCGCTCGTCCGGCGTGGCGTCGTGCATCAGCTGCACGAGCGAGAAGGCGCGGTCGTTGAGGCGGTAAAGGTCGACCACGTCATTGGCGGCGGCGCGGTCGCGCGATACGATATACAGCGTCGCGACCTGACTGATCAACAGGCCGGCAATGACGATCAGCAGCACCCAGACAGGCAAGGTCTGCGGCAGGAAACGTCTCATTCGGAGGTCGTCTCGGGCAGGAACTGATAGCCGCCGCTGCGCACGGTGAGGATCAGTTTGGGCGTCTTGGGATCATCTTCCATCTTGCGCCGCAGCCTGGAGACAAGGATGTCGATGCTGCGATCGAAGGAATAGTCACTGTCGCCGCCGGAGAGTTCAATGAGCTGATCGCGGGTCAGCACGCGCTGGGCGCTCTTGACGAAGGTCTGCAGGAGGTTGAACTCAGCCATGGTCAGTTCGACCCTGACGTCGTCAGGCGCGGTCAGCCGCCGCCGCGAGCAGTCCATCGTCCAGCCGGCGAAGTGGTAAATCTGCTTGGTGGTGGCGCGCTTGGGCTCGGCGGCGCCATTGCGCCGCAGCACGGCGCGGATGCGGGCCAGCAATTCGCGCGGGTCGAAGGGTTTGGGCACATAGTCGTCGGCGCCCATCTCGAGCCCGACGACGCGGTCAGTCGTCTCGGTGACGGCGGTCAGCATGATGATCGGCGTCGAATACTGGGCGCGGATGTCGCGGCACAGTTCCAGCCCGCTCCTGCCGGGCAGCATCACGTCGAGCACGATCAGATCCACCTGCGTGCGGCGCAGGATGGTTTCCATCTCGGTGCCGTCGGCGGCAACCGAGGTGTGCAGGCCCCGCTTCTGGAAGAACTCCTGAAGCAGGTCGCGGATGCCCTTGTCGTCGTCGACGATGAGTATGTGTGTCTCGGATTTCACAGCTGCCCTGTCTGGTTTGCCGGCCACGCCATCCTTGGCTGGTGAGCCACACGATAGAATTCGGGCCGTATGTTGGCCAGTGCCTTGCTTTTCAAGGAAAAATGAATACCGCCTTCTCCACATGAAGCAACGGCCAGATTGGAGTGGCCTGGCCAGACACAATCCAGAAACAAAATTCTACAATCCGGAAAAACTCCTGAAAAGGTAGGCCGGCATAACGGTGCCGTGGCGGTCAGGTCATCGGCTGCGACGCTAGTCTCCGGGTTAACGGATAAACCGATGCCAAGATTGTCGATCAGTTCGTTGGGAGTTTTGCTGGGCCTTGGCCTGCTCACTGCCGCTGTCGGCCAATCCGATGCAAAGGCGCCGCTGACCCGGAGCGAACGGTGCGCCAATCTCAGCCACCAATTTGATGAAGCCCTCGCAACCCATGCCACGGCAACGCAGGTCACCGCGGCAAAGGCACTTCAGAGAAAGGGTAACCGGTACTGCGCCGCCAAGAAACAGGCGCAGGGCATCCGGATGCTCGCCAATGCTTTGAAGCTGCTTGGAGTGACACCGAACGACCCGGTCCAGTGACACTCAAAACGACCCGTACAAAAAAGGAAAACGAAGCCATGAAGAAATCCCTCCTGTCCGCCCTTGGTCTCGCCGTCGCTCTCGCCTTCTCGATGCCCGTTCTCGGCAACGCTGCCGCGACCACGACCGCTGCCCCGGCCGCTGCCACCACGACCACCGCTCCGGCTGCTGCCGCGACGACCACCGCTCCGGCCATGGCTGCTCCGAAGAAGGTCGCCAAGAAGACCGTCTGCAAGGTGACCAAGAAGCACAAGTGCCCGGTCAAGAAGGCCCCCGCGATGGCGGCTCCCGCGAAGGCGGCCCCCGCGAAGGCTGCTGCCAAGAAGCCCTGATCAGCTTCGAGGTTAGTTCTAGCAAGGCCGCCCCAGCCGCAAACCGGCTGGGGCGGCCTTCTGCCAAGGGCACGGTCGGTCGATGAGCTGACGCCGGCGGCTTCCAGCCACGTATCTCGATCGTGCTTAACCCGTTTGCAATGCCGGCCCTGTAGGACCAATCCGCATGAAGAAGCGGCTTTCGTCCATTTTTCGCTCCATGGTGATCGGCGGCCTGGTTGCCACCGGCGTCGCCAGGGTGCTGATTCTGCTCACCGCCAGCCCCGTGCCGGACCCTGCAAGCGGGCGCACCGAGCCTTCGCTGTTCGCACCGGCGATTTCCAGCAACTGGGATTACATCACGCCGGTGCAGGCCTGGCTTTTGATCGTGCTCGCCGGCGTGACGCTGATCTGCGTTGCCGGATGGCCGATCGCGGCATGGCTGGAACGCCGGGCCGATGGGGACGAAACGCGCCGCGTCTTCGGCCGTCAGGGCCGTTGAACCGCGACCGACAATTCCCCACATGATCCTGGGAGGACCGGGCCCGCCCGCCGACGGTCAGTAAATGGACGATCACTGCCGCCCGCGGAAAAATGCGGACTTAAGCTGATCGCGAAAACAGTCGGTTCGAATGCCTGAAATCACCACAAAACCGCGCACCAAGGTCAAGCCACGGACAGAGCGGCCGAAGCTCTACAAGGTCATTCTCGTCAATGACGATTTCACGCCGCGCGAATTCGTGGTGACGGTGCTGAAAGGCGAGTTCAAGCTCTCAGAGGACCAGGCGCACCGGGTCATGATCACCGCGCACCAGCGTGGCGTCTGCGTGGTCGCGGTCTTCACCAGGGATGTCGCCGAGACCAAGGCGACGCGGGCCACCGACGCCGGCAAGGCCAAGGGCTACCCACTGCTGTTCACGACGGAACCAGAGGAGTGAGGAGGGGCTCGTCATAGTCTGGTTTCGACAATTGGCGAAACCATTCGCGACAGCGTCTTTCTCACCGTATACGGGGAGAAAGAAAGAGCGCACCGCTCTACCGTCCCTCGCGGTACCACATCGAACCCATCGCCAGGAGCAACAGGCCGAGGCCGAGGAAGCCGCCGAACAGCGGCACGCGCGACACGGCCTTGAGCACACTGTCGTCGGTGGTGCGCAGGCCGATCCAGTCGCTGCCCGACGCCTCGCCGGCCGAGCGCACCGGCACGATGGAAGGCAGCGTCACGTCGCTGGCCGTGGCGGACGCCAGCCGGCGCACGCTGCCGCCGGTGGCTTCCGCCGGCGCCTTCAGCCGCTCCTGCGTGGAGACGACGTCGGCGAATTCCGGAGCGTTGACCGGTCCGACATGGGCAAGCGCGGTGAGATCGCCATTGGCAACCTGGAAGAGGCCGATCTCGCTGGTCTGGACGCTGCCGAGGAAGACGCCGGGCTCGGACCTGTCGAGCTTGACGGTGAGCGTCTTGCCGGAGGGGGTGATGATCTGCGCCGGGCCCGGATCGTCGGCCATGGTTTGGCGGCGGATCTCCAGCACCATGCCGCGTCCTTCGGCGGTCAGCCGCTCTTCCTCGAGCTCGGGCTCCTTCATCAGCCAGTGGGCGATGCGCCGGTAGAGCTGGACATGCGGGCCACCGCCCTCGAAGCCGCGCGCCCACAGCCAGCCCTGGTCGGACAGAAGCATGCCGACGCGGCCTTCACCCTTGCGGTCGAGCAAAAGCAGCGGCCGGTTATCGGCGCCCTTCATCACCACTTCGCCCTGCGGATTCTGCACGCCGATGGTGCGGAACCAGCGGCTCCAGTGCGGCGGCTCGGTGGCCGAACCGTCGAGGCCACGCGTCACCGGGTGACGCTGACCGAGTTCGGTGAGGCGGGGATAAAAGGCCTTGTCGACAACCTCGCCGGTCGGCATGGCCGGCAGCGCCGACATTAGCGGCGTGCGTGCGATCGAAGCCTCGCCGGCATATTCGGGACCGGCGGCGATCAGCAGCGCGCCGCCCTTTTCGACATATTCGGAGATGTAGTCGTAATAGAGGATCGGCAGCACGTCGCGGTGCTGGTAGCGGTCGAAGATAATCAGGTCGAAATCCTTGATCTTTTCGACGAACAGCTCGCGGGTCGGGAAGGCAATCAGCGACAATTCGTTGATCGGCGTGCCGTCCTGCTTCTCCGGCGGCCGCAGGATGGTGAAATGGACGAGATCGACCGAGGCGTCGGATTTCAACAGATTGCGCCAGGTGCGCTCGCCCGCGTGCGGTTCGCCCGAAACGAGCAGAACGCGCAGGTTCTCGCGGATGCCGTCGACCAGCGCGATGGCGCGGTTGTTGGTGTCGGTCAGTTCGCCCGGTTCGCGGTCGATGGCCAGTTCGACGATATTGCGCCCAGCACCCGGGATGGTCACCTGCAGCGGCATGGCCTGGCCGACCGTGGCATGCTCGACCGAAACCTGCTCGCCATTGACCGAGACGCGCACATCGACCGGTCCGGTCTCGTTTTCGGTCGAGATGACGCGATAGCTCATGTCGAGCGGCTTGCCGACAAGGCCGAAACGCGGCGCGTTCTCGAAACGTATGCGGCGGTCCTTCTCATGGTCGTTGCCGGTGATCAGGGCATGCAGCGGGGCGTTGAACTCGGGCGTGCCCGACGGCGTGTCATGCACCTCGCCGTCGGTGATCATGATAGCGCCGCCAATGCGCGAGGGCGGCACGTCGCGGAAGGCGCCTTCCAGCGCGCCGAACAGCCGCGTTTCCGTGCGCTCCTCGGCGGCGTCGGATTTGCCGGCCTCGACGACACGGACGTCGAACTGCTTGAAGCGGCCAAGACGCTGCTGCAGCCCGGCCACGGCCTCGTCGGTCTGCCTGGTGCGGTCGCCAATGTCCTGGCTCTGGCTGCGGTCGACGACCAGCGCGACGACGCTTCTCAGCGGCTCGCGCTCCTCGTTGAGGAATACGGGGTTGAAGAGGGCGGCGGCGAGCGCCAGCAGGGCAACCAGGCGCAGGACCGCGCCGCGCTGGCGAAACCACAGGCCGACGAGCGCCAGCAGCGCCAAGGGTACCAGCACCAGGGCCAGCAGCGGCCAGGATAGAAGCGGTTCGAAGGAGATCGACCAGTTCATGCTTCATCCCCTCCGTTGTGGAGAGAGTTGACCGCCGTGGGGGGCAAGAACGTCATCCTACTGCCCCAGCCGTTCGAGCAGGATGGGAACATGCACCTGGTCGGATTTGTAGTTGCCGGTCAGCATGTACATCATGATGTTGACGCCGGCGCGCAGCGCGTAGACCCGCTGCATCGGATCGTTCGGTATGGTCGGCAGCAGCGGGTCGCCATTCTCGTCGACCGCCCAGGCACCGGCGAAATCATTGGCGGTGATCATGATCGGCGATACGCCGTCGCCGGTGCGCACCGGCCGGTTGTCGGCATTGCTGGCATCGAGCGATGCCTCGACCCAGAGCGGGCTGCCGGCGAAGCGGCCGGGAAACTCGGGCAGGATGAAGAAGGATTTGGTCAGCACATGGTCCGACGGCACCGGCTCCAGTGGCGGCACGTTGAGGTTGCCGAGGATGTCGCGCAGCCGCTCGGTCGCCGGGCTGGTGGAATCGGCGCCGATGCCGTTGGCGAACTGGTCGCGGGTGTCGAACAGCACGGTGCCGCCCTGCTGCATATAGGCGTCGATGCGGGCGATCGCGGCCGGGCTCGGCATCGGTGCCGCCGGATCGACGGGCCAATAGATCAGGGGATAGAAGGACAGTTCGTCCTTCGAAATGTCGACGCCGGCCGGTGCGCCCGGTTCGAGTGCCGTCTTCTCGATAAGGAAGCGGGTCAGACCCTCGAGCCCGGCGCGGCTGATCGAATCGACACCCGGGACGCCGGTCAGCACATAGGCGATGCGGGTTTTTGAAATCGCCTCGATAGCAACCTGATCGCCCGGCTTGGCATCATCGGCGCGCGCGATATCGGCATGGCCGAACAATGCGCCAAGCGCGATCAGCACGGCGGCCGTGGTCGCGGCCGCACCGGCACGGCGCGGCCGGCGCGAAAACAGGCCGCCCATCCACAACACCGCCAGCGTGTCGAGCAGCATCAGCAACAGAGCCGCCGCGACCAGCGCGCCCTTCAGGTTGCGCGATTCATCGAAGGCGTACTGGACGGTGGTAACAGGCACCGTCACTTGCGGGCGCGCCAGCGGGGCGAAGGTGCTTGAGGCGTCGAGCAGATTGTGGGCGAAGACGCCGGTCTCCGAGCCATAGAGGCCAGGCGGGTTCTCGAAGGTGACCGGCAGTGGTCCCGCGCCCGGCACCAGCGGCCTTGCATCCGGTGTCGGCGGCACCAGCGAGCCGTCGGCCGCGATCATCCGATAGGGTGCCAGCGACGTCGCGGCGGCTTCGGCATTGGCGATCGCCGCGCCCTGGTTGCGCGACAATTGCACGATGCGGCGCAGCATCTCCACGAAGCTGCCCGAGATCGGCAGGTTCGACCACGTCGCCTCGGGCGTGACATGGAACAGCACCAGCGTGCCCTTGCCCTTCTTCAGCCCGGTCACCAGTGGCGTGCCGTCGGCAAGGGCCGCCCAGGTGCGCTCAACGATGTCGGGTGTCGGTTCGGCCAGCACCTGCCTGGTCACCGTGACCTCGGTCGGCGGCGCCAGGTCGGCGAAGGGGCCGGCCTTGGGAAATTCGGTGACTGGCTGCGGCGAGGTCCATGACAGCGCGCCGCCGAGCGAACGCTCGCCGGTGCGCAGGCGGACCGGCAGCAAATCGTCGTCATTGCCGGCGGCGGCCAGCCGCGAGCCGGCGAAACGCACGAGCGTGCCGCCATTGTCGACCCAGTCGACCAGTCTTTGCCGGACCTGTGCGGGAATGGTGCCGATATCGGCCATGACGATCATCGCCGGCTTCTGGTCGAGGATCTGCGGGATGGCGTCGGCGAGATCGGCGCTGGAGGGCTCGACCAGATCGGCGAAGGGCTGCAGCGCGCGCTTGATGTAGTAGAGCGGCGACAGAAGTGGCTGCGCCTGGTCGGCTTCGGCTTGCGACAACAGCCCGACGCGGCGGCGTTTGGAGCTTTCGTCGAGCACGCGCACGGCACCCGCATGCCGTTCGCCATCGAGCGCGATCGAGGCGAAGTCGTTGCGCAATTCGAACGGCACCGCCATGGTGCCGGTGGCCGTGGCTTCGCCCGGCGCGAAGGTCAGGGTCGCATCGGCGATGCGGCGGCCCTTGTCGTCGAATGCGCCGGCGGTGACCTGCGCCGGGGCGGGATCGCCGGGCGCGCGGATAGCGGTCAAACCAAAGCCATCAACCTGGTTTTCGGCTAATGTCAGGCCAGTCAGCGACAGCCGGTCGGCCACCGCCCAGACGATGCGGGCGGCATTTTTCGACAACAGCGTGTTGAAGGCGGCCTCGTCGCCCTTTGCCGCTAGGCCATCGGCCAGCACGGCGACGCTGGCGCCGGGCATGGTTTCCAGCATGCCGGCGACGCGGGCATAGACGGCGGGCCGGTCGGTGGGGATCGGCCGCGGCTTGGCGGCGCGCAGCCGGTCGAGCGCGGCGGCGGCATCGAAGGGGCCGATCTCGGCATTGGGCTTTTCGGCGGTGAAGGCGACGACAACAGGCACGCCGTTCGAGCCGGCGTCGTTGATCAGCCGCTCGGCGGTGGCGACGCGCTTGTTCCAGTCGGCGGCGCTTGCCCAATCATTGTCGATGACCAGGGCAAGGGCGGCACCCTCGGCCGGCAGCTTTTCGCGCGGGTTGAACACCGGTTCGGCCAATGCCGCGACGACGAGGGCGGCCATCAGCAGCCTGAGCAGCGTCAGCCACCAGGGGCTGCGCCGCGGGGTTTCCTCACGCCTGAGCACACGGGCCAGGATCTTGAGCGGCGGGAACACCTCGGTCCGCGGCTTTGGCGGGGTGAGCCTCAGCAGCCACCAGATCACCGGCAGCGCCAGCAGGCCCCACAGCACCATGGGGGCGCCGAAGGAGAGCGGCAGCCAGCTCATGCGACCGCCTTTCCAGGCTGATCGCCCTTGGCGATCAGCCTGGGCTGATCGCCGGCAATCATCCCGGTATGCCCGCCATCGGCGGTCATCGCCATGTGCAGGCGCACCAACGCGTCGGACGCGAGTCGGTCGGTGTGGTTGACGGTAAAGCTCCAGCCAAGCCGCTTGCACCAGCCGGCCAGCTCCTGGCGGCGAGCGGTATAGAGCAGGCGGTATTCATCGGCCAACATCTCGGCGCGGCCGGCGGTCAGCTTGTCGCCGGTCTCGGGATCGGTGAACTCGGTGCGGCCGGCATAGGGGAAGGTTTCCTCGGCAGGGTCGGCGACTTCGATCAGATGGGCGCGCACGCCATGGCGGGCGAGCACGTCGAGCCAGGCCATGGTTTCCTCGACAGGGTCGAGGAAATCGCTGGCGATGACGATGTCGCAGAAGCGCCTGATGTCGGAGAGATCGGGTTTTGCCGGCAGTTCGCCGGCATGCATGAGCTGGGCGGCGATGCGCTCGGCGCCGTTGCGGGCGGTGAATGGATCGGTCAGATCAGGCCAGGCGATGCGTTCGCCGCTGCGTGACAAAAGCTCGGCCATGGCCAAGGTCAGCACCAGCGCGCGCGATTGCTTGGAAACGCCGGCTCCCGTCGATTTGTAGAGCATGGACGGCGAGGGGTCGGCCCACAGCCAGACGGTGTGGGCGGCTTCCCATTCGCGGTCGCGCACATAGGTGTGGTCGTCGCGGGCCGAGCGGCGCCAGTCGATGCGCGAGGCGTCGCCTTCGACATAGGGCCGGAACTGCCAGAAATTCTCGCCGATGCCGCGCTTGCGGCGGCCATGCCAGCCGGCGATCACGGTGTTGACGATACGGCGTGCCTCGACCAGCAGGTCGGGAACCAGCGAAGCCCGCAACCGGCCTCGGGCGAGCGCATCGCGCGTCGCTGCCGGGGCCTGGACTTCGCCGATAGGCGCCATCAAATGCCTTTCACAAGCTTTGCCACCACGTCGCGCACGCTGGTGCCCTCCGCGCGGGCGGCGAAGGTCAGCGCCATGCGATGCTGCAGCACCGGTTCGGCCAGCGCCCTGACATCGTCGACCGAGGGGGCCAGTCGTCCGTCGTAGAGCGCGCGGGCCCTGGTGCACAGCATCAGGGCCTGGCTGGCGCGCGGGCCCGGGCCCCAGGCGACATGCTTGTCTGTGTCGGCATTGCCCTGGCCCGGACGCGCCGAGCGCACCAGGGTAAGGATCGCCTCGACGACGCTTTCGGGTACCGGCATGCGGCGGATCAGCGTCTGGATCTCCTTCAGCCGCGCTGGCTGCAGCACGTTCTGGGCTTTCGCGTCCTCGACGCCGGTGGTTTCCAGCAGGATACGGCGCTCCGCCTCGATTTCGGGGTAGAGGATGTCGACCTGCATCAGGAAGCGGTCGAGCTGGGCTTCGGGCAGCGGGTAGGTGCCTTCCTGCTCCAGCGGGTTCTGCGTCGCAAGCACATGGAAGGGGGAAGGCAGGTCGTAGCGCGCGCCGGCAATGGTGACATGATATTCCTGCATCGCCTGCAGCAGCGCCGACTGCGTGCGGGGCGAGGCGCGGTTGATCTCGTCCGCCATCAGCAGCTGGGCGAAGATCGGCCCGGAAATGAAGCGGAACGAGCGCTTGCCGGTCTCGTCCTGCTCCATGACCTCGGAGCCGAGGATGTCGGACGGCATCAGGTCGGGCGTGAACTGGATGCGGCGCGAATCGAGCCCGAGCACGACGCCCAGCGTCTCCACCAGCTTGGTCTTGGCGAGGCCCGGCACACCGACCAGAAGCGCATGGCCGCCGGCCAGCAGCGCCACCAGCGTACGCTCGACGACGTTCTCCTGGCCAAAGATCACCCGGCCAACCCCGTCGCGGATCCTGGAGATGTCGGCAAGCGCCTTCTCGGCCTCGGCGACCATGTCCGTTTCGCTGATCGGGCTTTCCTTGACCATCACGCTCATGCCGCATCGATCCCTTCGGTTGGAAATGCCATGGTTTGGAAATGCTGGCCCGCACCATACCATAGGCTGCCGCGATTCGGCCTCGCGGGGCGCCTATGGTTGAACTTAAATCACAGACTTAGGCTGACAAGCGGAACAACAGTGACTATTTCGTGACGATGAGCGAACACCACGAACATCGCCAACAAAGCCTTACGCAGGCCACCGAGGCTCGGGGCCTCGAGGCGTTGATCTCGCGCGCGGCCCGCGCCGGCAAGGGCGCGGCGCCGGTCGAGCGCTGGAATCCCGACTTTTGCGGCGATCTCGACATGGAAATCAAGGCCGACGGCACCTGGTTTTACCTGGGCACGCCGATCGGCCGGATGCCGCTGGTGCAGCTTTTCTCCTCCGTGCTGCGCAAGGACGCCGACGGCAGGACCTATCTGGTGACGCCGGTAGAAAAAGTCGGCATCCGCGTCGCCGATGCGCCTTTCGTCGCCGTCGAGATCGATGTTTCGGGCGAAGGCGAGGATCAGGTCATCACCTTTCGCACCAATGTCGGCGACGTGATCGAGGCCGGACCGGAGCGGCCGCTGCGCTTCGTCGACGAGAACGGGACCGGCGGTTTGAAGCCCTATGTGCTGGTGCGCGGCAGGCTGGAGGCGCTTGTGGCGCGGCCGGTCATGTACGAGTTGGTCGGGCATGGCGAGGAGATCGAAATCGACGGCAGGACGATGTTTTCGGTGCGCTCCAAGAACGCCGTGTTTCCGATCATGCCGGCCGATCAGTTGAAGCGGTTGAGCGCATGATGGACCAGGTCTCTCCGGCGCCGTTTTCGTCGGCGGATTTTCGCGCGCGCTTTGCCGCGCAGCCGGAGGCGCATGCCGGGGGCGACTATGGCGATCACCGCTTCAATCCCGGCCATCCGCGCCTTAACCCTGGCAAGCCGCTGCGCAACGCTGCCGTGCTGGTTCCGGTGGTCGACCATGACGGCGAGGCGACGGTTCTGCTGACCAAACGAGCCGAAAAACTCCGCAATCATTCCGGGCAAGTGGCTTTCCCGGGCGGCACGATCGATGCGACCGACGCAAGCCCGGAGGCGGCGGCGCTGCGCGAGACCTTCGAGGAGATCGGCCTTGGCAAGGATCGCATCGAGATCATCGGCCGGATGCCCGATTACGTCGCCGGCAGCGGCTATCGCATCGCGCCGGTGCTTGGCATCGTGCGCCCACATTTCCAGCTCACCCTGAACGCCGATGAGGTCGACGCCGCCTTTGAAGTGCCGCTGCGCTTCCTGATGGACGCGGCCAACCACAAGCGCGACAGCCGCATGTGGAACGATCTCGAATGGTTCTTCTATGACATGCCCTATGGCGACCGGCGCATCTGGGGTGTCACCGCCGGGATCATCCGTACGCTGTATGAAAGGCTCTATGCGTGAGTGTTTCGATCGCGGGCAGGGCGGACTGGCTCTTCGACAAGCATCTGCAGCGCCTGCTTGGCGCGCTCACCGAAGGCGGTGAAGAGGCGCGCATCGCCGGCGGCGCCGTACGCAACGTGCTGATGGGCCAGCCTGTCACCGACATCGACATAGCAACCTCTTGCCTGCCGCGGGAAACCATCCGCCGCGCCGAGGCGGAAGGGTTCAAAGCGGTGCCGACCGGTATCGAGCATGGCACCATCACCGTGGTTGCCGATGGTAAACCCTATGAAATCACCACCTTGCGCGCCGATGTCGAGACCGATGGCCGTCGCGCCAAGGTGTCGTTCGGGCGCGACTGGAAGCTCGACGCCGAGCGGCGCGACTTCACCATCAACGCGCTTTACGCGGAGGCCGATGGCCGCGTTGTCGACCTTGTCGGCGGCATCGCCGACATCGAGGCACACCGGCTGCGCTTCATCGGCGACCCGGAGGCGCGCATCCGCGAGGATTATCTGCGCATCCTGCGCTTCTTCCGCTTCTTCGCCTGGTATGGCGAAGGCCGGCCCGACGCCGAGGGGCTGAAGGCCTGCGCCCGGCTGAAGGAAGGCCTCGCCCAACTCTCGGCGGAGCGCATCTGGTCCGAACTGAAAAAGCTTTTGTCCGCACCCGATCCCTCGCGGGCGCTGCTCTGGATGCGGCAGGCTGGTGTCTTGACCGCCGCGCTGTCGGAAAGCGACAAATGGGGCATCGATGCGATCCACGGATTGACCAGGGCCGAGAAGGACCTCGGCTGGGTAGTGGATCCGATGCTGCGGCTGGAGGCGATGGTGCCGCCGGATACGGCCCGCATGAAGGCGCTTGCGGAGCGGCTGAAATTCTCGACCGCTGAAGCGGATCGCCTGCGCCATTGGTCGATGGCAACGGCAGTCGAGCCGAAGACGACCGAGGGCGAATTGGCGAAGAGGCTCTATCGCGGTGACCGCCAAGGATTTGTCGACCGCCTGCGGCTTGCGCTTGCCGCGGCGC
Source organism: Mesorhizobium sp. LNHC229A00 (assembly GCF_000502415.1). Taxonomy (NCBI): domain Bacteria; kingdom Pseudomonadati; phylum Pseudomonadota; class Alphaproteobacteria; order Hyphomicrobiales; family Phyllobacteriaceae; genus Mesorhizobium; species Mesorhizobium sp. LNHC229A00. Next base: position 214,085 of record NZ_AYWQ01000002.1, on the reverse strand, counting down.
GGGTGCGGGCCGTCGAGGACAATGAAGCGCTGCTAGAAGCTGGCGGTTTTTCGCGCCTGCTTTCCTTTGTGCTCAAATGGAAAAAGCCCGAATTTCCCTTGCGAGGCGCCGATCTGACCGCGCTCGGCGCAACGCCAGGGCCGAAGCTCGGCGAAATCCTCAAGAACCTGGAAGCGGAATGGGTCGATGCGAGTTTTACGCCCGATCGCGACGCACTGATCAAGCGCGCCGCGGAGGCACTTGAAACGTAGGCCAGAACTGCTGGTCTTCGTCGCCGGTGTTGCCCGGCGGGCCGTGCCGCTACTTGATCGACAGCGGAGCGAGGGCACGCGAAAGGCTTGCCTCGCCCTTGCCATAGACCGAGGCGCTATAGTTGGCCAGCGTGTCGGTACGGGCCGTATTCAACAACTGGTTGGTGATCTGAGTCGGCGTTGCCTTGGTGAACTTGCTGCCCACGATGGCAGCGTAGCCGGCAACGATCGGCGCGGCGAAAGAGGTGCCGTAAAGGCCGGTCTTGTCCCCGGTGACACCCACGACCAGGAAATGGCTCTGCACAGCCTGGTTGGAGCCGGCGATGTTGGAGTACCAGGCCATGCTGGCCTTGTTCGACGGCGTGCCGTTGCTGTTGAGCGCGCCGACGAAAATCGCGGATGCCTTTCCGACCAGGGCAAGGTCAAGGTAATCCTGCTGGCCGCTGGTGACGCCGCCCACGGCAACCGCGTCGTTGCCGGCAGCCTTCGAAACCACGGCCGTTCCCCTGGTGGCATAGGAGATGATGGAGGCTTCCTCGGCGCTCCATCCGATCTGGTTGGGGCTATAACCCGCGTTGGCGTACATGCCATAGCTCAGATTGAGCACGTTCAGGCCCGGCGACAGCGCGACCGATGAACTGGTGGAAAAGTCTTTCGATCTGATGGTTGCCNGATTGAGCACGTTCAGGCCCGGCGACAGCGCGACCGATGAACTGGTGGAAAAGTCTTTCGATCTGATGGTTGCCAAGGGCGCAACCATGCTGGCTTCTTCGCGGGTCCATTCGCCGTGGCGCTGGGTCTGCGTGCCGATGCCGAAATTGCCGCTGAACTTCGATGTGCTGGAGAAATCGTCCACGATCGTGATGGTGACGCCTTGGCCCTTGTAACCCGCACGCCATGCGGCTCCGACATCCGGGCTCATCCAACTCTGCAAGGTCTGCAATGTGGCCGCCGGCAAGGTTGCGCTCAAGCATATGGAAGCGTTCGACTGACCGCCCCTGCAGAGCGCGGATAGCGGATCCGGACCGCCAGCTTCTTGAGCCGCCGCCATGGAAGCCGGCAGAATGGCGAGGGCCGTGGCGATACCGAACTTCCAACGTGCATTTGACATGATCTTACCCCGGTTCAAACAGAAGCTAGGATGGACGACCGCGAGTCTCCGAAGGCAACGCCACATCTCGTGCCTCGCCCTCGCGATCAGAAAGTAACACGGTAATTCAGCCAGAGATGCTGGCTCTCCGGTTTAGCGTTAACCAGAAATTTCAAGGTTTCCTCGGGCGCCATCTCGCCGGCGGCGAGCCGGCAATTGACGCCGTAGGTGCCCAGATCGCCATAATCGGCCTGGCAGGGCTTTTCGGTGAGCTTACCGCCGAAAGTAGTGGTGAACGACAGGGACAGTATGCTGTTCGCACTCGGATGTATCTGTGTGAGGAAACCAAGCTTGAGGCTGGGCTCGATCCGATACTTCTCGCCTTGTTCCCCGGTGCCGAACCCCCAAAGGATACCGGTGTCCTCCGTGATCTGCGTCATTAGGTCCACATGCGTGTCGACCCAGTTTGTTTGATACCACCGGTTGAACGATACCCGGCTTCCGGACTGCAACTCATATCCGCCGTCACTCAGGCCTCTTGCCTTGTCGCTGAGCGGCGAGCCTTGGTGGATGTCGATGAACGATGTCGTCATTTCCTGGGCAACCGCCTGTGGCGCGCCGAGGAGCGCCCACGGCAGGAGCGCCGTTGCGCACAAACTCGCGCGATTGCCGGACTTTTCGCGCATCCGCGAAACACCTCGCCCTATCGAGTCCGGACCAGTGCCTGACGGCGACGGGCTTCTCTGGCAGCCCCTGTAGTCTGGATATCAATCTGACGATCGCACGGGTTCGGTTACCGCACAGTTTATTTAGCTGAAGCAAATATGATTTTTTGAGGCGCGGGCCGCATGTGTCGAAATAAGCCAGGTACGACGCGCGTTACCCGCGTGCCACCGCGGTTCTTTTGCTGATATCGACAGCCCGCGCGCGCGCCCTACGCCGCGTCGCGGGCCTTCTCAATTCGGGAGCGGATAGCCTCGATCATCGTCTCGCGGATGGTCGTTTCGCCATGTGTCTCGCGCATATGCTCGACGGCACGGCGCATCACTTCGGCCTCCTCACCGGCACGGGTATGCCACTCACAGCCGGGAACCAGCGACCCGCAGTGAAATTCCTTCATCGGATTTCTCCTTTTCCTCCGTGGAGCCTGCGAGGCCCCGGTACTTTTTTGGCCCATGATCCGACTTTTCCGATCATGGGCGGGGTGAAAACCATAACACAGATGGTGGGATATTGGTTGCGGTCAACGGTGAAAAGGCGGAGCAGCACTGCTCCGCCCTCTTACGCTAGCCCAGCGGGCAGGCCGTCACTTCACGATCTTGACTGCCTCGGCAACTTTGTCCTTGCCGCTCATGTCCCAAGAAATTCTGACCTTCTCGCCGACCTTCAGGCCAGGATCCTTGAAGGTTTGGGGAAGCGTAAAAGACGATCCATTGTCGAGAACCAGGCTCTTGGCCGTCGCATCGAAGCTCTTGACCGTTCCGGTGGTGTGCTTGACGGCGGCGAACGCCACCGAACCGGAAGCAAGAAGGGCAGCCGCGGCAGCGGAAACAATGATCTTTCTCATGCTGATATACTCCTGGGAAAGCGGCCATCCTTTGACGAAGATGATCCGCATCGTCTTCGGGCCGTCCGGTCGCGTCGAGTCGCGGTTCGCCTGTTCCGACGCAATTCCGAAGGGAAAACCGCATTTTCCTGGAATTGCCCTCAGGCAAACCACCGGCGCTTCCCGACCCGAATGCGACAAATAACCCAGTTTTTTCAGATGGATATTAGACGAAAAAGATATTCATTGTGTCACATTCCGCGCCCAGATTCGAACAATGGGACATCAATGCGGCCTCACATCGCGCTCACAATTTTTTTATGGCCAACGCACCTCGGGCGGCAGGCTGGACAGGATCGAGGCGACATTGCCGCCGGTCTTGAGCCCGAAGATGGTGCCGCGATCGTGAAGAAGGTTGAATTCGACATAGCGGCCGCGTCGAACGAGCTGTTCGTCGCGGTCGCCATCGGTCCAGTTCTCGTTGAAGTTGGCGCGCACGAGGTGACCGTAGACCACGAGAAAAGAACGCCCGACATCCTGGACGAAGTTGAAATTGGCATTCCAGCCACCCTTCTCTTCTTCCGGATGCAGGTAGTCGAAGAAGATGCCGCCTGTGCCGCGCGGCTCGTTGCGGTGCGGCAGGAAGAAGTACTCGTCGCACCAGGCCTTGAATGTCGGATAGTCGGCGACGGCGGCATTCTTTTCGCAAGCGAATTGCATGGCACGCTGGAAGGCTATCGTGTCGGGATCGTCCTGCGTGCGGCGGCGGTCGAGCACCGGCGTCAGGTCGGCGCCGCCGCCGAACCACTGGCGCGAGGTCACCACCATGCGGGTGTTCATATGCACGGCCGGAACGTTGGGGTTCCATGGGTGCGCGATCAGTGAAATGCCCGATGCCCAGAAGCGCGGGTCTTCCTCGGCGCCGGGCATCTGCTTCCTGAACTCGGGCGAGAACTCGCCATAAACGGTCGAAGTGTGGACGCCGACCTTCTCGAAGACGCGGCCGTGCATCATCGACATGGTGCCGCCGCCGCCCTTGCCGTGATCGCGCTCCCAGGGCGTCTTTTCGAAACGGCCCGGTGACCACGAAGCCAGCGGCCCGCCGAGATCCTGCTCGATATGCTCGAAAGCGCCACAGATGCGCTCGCGCAGCGCCTCGAACCAAAGCCGGGCCTTCATCTTCTTTTCTTCGATGTCGGCGGGCAGCCCCGCCGGTATTTCAGGTCGTTCCAAGTGCCGTCTCCGGTTGCGGGGCGGTGAGTCGACAAAAGACTCGTCTTTTCCGGGCGCGATCCCTAATCTCTTAAGGGACAGGGTCAAGTCACTTTGGTTTCGCGCATGATCCTTTCCGAAACCCGATTCCGATTTCGGGGTCATGCGCCAGGTGCAAGGAGTTGGTTCGTGCGCACCCCGGCAAGACCGCCGCTGGATGGCCTGAAGAAAAGGCTCGATCAAAGCCGGGCCGAGCGCGCACGCATGCCGCGCGACGGCTTTTTGCGCGAGACCTTCGTCCTGCCGCGCTCGGACGCCCGTCTCAAGGCCAAGGAATGGTTCGAGCGCTTCCCCAAGCAGGCCTACTGGACCGAAATCGAAAGCTGGTTCGAACGCCCGGGCGATCTGATCGAGTTCACGATAAGGCGGCTGCCGGCTGCGGATTAGCGCTCGACCAACAGGCGCCTCGCGCCCGTTCCCTCCCTTGCCAGCCGATCCCCCTTATTGCGAAGCGGGCATTTGTCGATCGACATGCAGCCGCAGCCTATGCAGTCGGTCAGGCCGTCGCGCAGCTTCTTTAGCTGGCTGATTTTCTGATCGAGGCTATCGCGCCAAGCCGTTGAAAGCAGATTCCAATCCTCGCGCGTCGGCGTGCGGCCTTCAGGTAATGATTCAAGCGCGGCACCGATTTCCGCGAGCGAGATGCCGACCTCCTGCGCAATCCGGATTATGGCCACCCGGCGCAGCACGTCACGGCCGTAGCGCCGCTGGTTGCCTGCCGTGCGATGGCTGCGGATCAGACCGCGGGCCTCGTAGAAATGCAGTGCCGACACAGCCACGCCGCTGCGCGCGGCCACCTGGCCGACCGTCAATTCCGTTACCGGCGGCATTTTTGAACTTTCCGCTTGACCTCAAGTTAAGTTGAGCTTGTAGCCAAGAAAGCCTGACTGTGCAAACCAAGGAGAAGGCGGATGTGCGCCTGGGCAAAAATCACCGCGGACGGCGCTGCCGGCGATCCCCTATCGGAGTTGCCGGACGGCTTCGCCCGCCACCATGGCCACGGAAAGGGCGACGTTGATGCTGCGCGCGCCGGGCTGCATCGGGATGGTCAGGCGCGCATCCGCCGCTTGATGGACTGGATCCGGCACGCCCGCGGATTCGCGGCCGAACAGGAGGATGTCGCGCTTGGTGAAGCTAAAGTCGGTGTAGGGGGTCGCAGCCTTGGTCGACAGCAACACCAGCCGATCCGCGCGGGCCTTGCGCCACTCCTCGAAGGCGTGCCAGTCGACATGCCGGGTCAGGGCAGCCATTACGAGGTAGTCCATGCCGGCGCGCTTGAGCGCTTTGTCGGAGAGCGGAAAGCCGGCCGGCTCGATGATGTCGACGTCGAGGCCGAGGCAAGCGGCGAAGCGCAGGATTGTCCCGGTATTGCCGGCAATGTCAGGTTGGTAGAGCGCGATGCGGAGACCAGGGTTCACTTCCGCGTCCTTCTAATAAGTGGCAGATCGGCCACAGCAGCTTCCTGGTTTTGGAAATTCCTGGACCTGCGGGTGGCCATTTTTTTGGAAGTCGGGTATACGAACAACATTGTCAACCCGAACCGATGGAGGGGTAATTCATGATGGCCATGTACATCCAGCGCCCCACCTGTGGGCTTATTTGCGCCCTGGCGGTTTCGGTACGACGTTTCTCCTGATCTTTTAGACACTTCCGCACCGATTTTCCGCCGAAACCATACCCTGGTCTTCGAAGGAATCTCGCGATGTTTTTCAAGCTGCCGAAGGGGCCGATGGCCCCGTCCCAACGCGTTCCGACTGATCCGCCGCCGANGCCCTGGCGGTTTCGGTACGACGTTTCTCCTGATCTTTTAGACACTTCCGCACCGATTTTCCGCCGAAACCTTACCCGGGTCTTCGAAGGAATCCTGCGATGTTTTTCAAGCTGCCGAAGGGGCCGATGGCCCCGTCCCAACGCGTTCCGACTGATCCGCCGCCGATCCCGCGGCACGATGTCGATCATCCTTTTTATCTCTATTTCAACACGGAGGACGGACCGATGTTCGATCCCTATAGAATACCCGGCTCGAGGAGCCTGCATATTCACCGGCTGCCGACCTGGGCGCTGTTGATCGGCGACACCTATTCGTCGGCGGTTCATGCCGAAGTACGCCGGCGTCCACATCGCGGCATGCTGCCGGACGTTGATTTCTCGCGCGCGGTACCCGATCCGAGCCGTCCGTCGCTGGTGCGCCGGATCATCCGGCTGATCCGGCCGGGCGCGAAAAACCGGACCGGTGGCGTCGTGTCGTCAGGATCGACAAAGATGCCTGTCGGCGAAAAGCCGGCGAACTCCTATATAGCGCGAAGCAGGGCCGACGCTCCGGATGATTCCNATGCCTGTCGGCGAAAAGCCGGCGAACTCCTATATAGCGCGAAGCAGGGCCGACGCTCCGGATGATTCCGGAGCGTCGGCCCTCGATGCCATGCGGTCCGAGGACTTCGTACACCGCCAAGCCGCGTAAGCGGAAAACAGATTTCACAGGCATGACCTATGTTGTTGTTTAGTTGGTTTGAAAGAAGGCTCGATCCGTTTCCGGTAGCGGAACCGGTCGAGCCGCCCAGGACGCTGGTTGCCTTCTGCCTGCATTATACGCGCGGGGCATGGCCCTATATTCTTGTCGATGCGGTGCTGGTCGCGGCCATCGCCATCGCGGAAGTGTGGATGTTCGGCTTCCTCGGCCGCATCGTCGACTGGCTGTCGGGGCAGAACCGCGAGACCTTCCTGCAGACGGAAGGCTGGAAGCTCGCCGGCATGGCCTTCATCGTATTGTTTGCGCTGCCCGGCACGGTTTGGCTGCATTCGCTGCTCAACCAGCAGACGCTGATGGGCAATTACCCCATGCGCATCCGCTGGCAGGTGCACCGCTACCTGCTCAAGCAATCGATGAGCTTCTACCAGGACGAGTTCGCCGGCCGCATCGCCACCAAGCTGATGCAGACCGCGCTTGCCGTGCGCGAATGCGTCATCAAGGTGATCGACGTCCTGAACTACGTCGTCGTCTATTTCCTCGGCATGCTGTTGATTGTCGGTTCGGCCGACTGGCGGCTGGCGGCGCCGCTTGGCGTCTGGATGGTCGGATATATCCTGTTGCTGCGCTTCTTCATCCCGCGACTGGGCAAGGTCGGGGAGGAGCAGGCGAATGCGCGCTCGACCATGACCGGCCGCGTCGTCGACAGCTACACCAACATCCAGACGGTCAAGCTGTTTTCCCATTCACGCCGCGAGGCCGCCTTCGCCAGGGAAGGCATGATGGGCTTCCTCGATACGGTCTACCGGTCGATGCGGCTGGTGACGTTGCTGTTCGGCTCGCTCTACATACTGAACGCGCTGCTGCTGTTCTCGGTCACCGCCATCTCGTTGTGGCTGTGGATGGGGCAAGTGGTGACGATCGGTGCGGTCGCCGTGGTCATCGGTCTGGTGCTCCGGATGTGGGGCATGTCGCAGTGGATCATGTGGGAAATGTCGAGCCTGTTCGAGAATATCGGCACGGTGCAGGACGGCATTGCCTCGATTTCGTTGCCGCGCCTTGTCGAGGACAGGCCGGATGCCAAGGAGATCATCGTTTCCAATGGCGATATCCGCTTCGAGGATATCCGCTTCCATTACGGCAAGCAGAAGGGCGTCATCGAAAACCTGTCGCTGGTGGTCAAGCCGGGCGAGAAGGTCGGCATTGTCGGCCGTTCGGGCGCCGGCAAGTCGACGCTGGTCAATCTCCTCCTGCGCTTCTACGACCTGGAAAGCGGCCGGATCCTGATCGACGGCCAGGAGATCGCCGGCGTGAAACAGGATTCGCTGCGCGCGCAGATCGGGATGGTCACGCAGGATACCTCGCTGCTGCATCGTTCGGTGCGCGAAAATATTCTCTATGGCCGGCCCGATGCCACCGACGAGATGCTGCTCGAGGCGGCGCGGCGGGCCGAGGCGATGGATTTCATATCAGGACTTTCGGACCATCATGGACGCAAGGGGTTCGACGCCTATGTGGGCGACCGCGGCGTCAAACTGTCCGGCGGTCAACGGCAACGCATCGCCATTGCTCGCGTTATGTTGAAGGACGCGCCCATACTTATCCTTGACGAGGCGACGTCGGCGCTCGATTCCGAGGCGGAAGCCGCCATCCAGGAGAACCTCTACAAGCTCATGCAAGGCAAGACCGTCATCGCCATCGCGCACCGGCTGTCGACCATCGCGGCGATGGACAGGCTCGTCGTGATGGACCAGGGTCGCGTCATCGAGGAGGGCTCGCACGAGGAACTGGTCGCCAGAGGCGGACTCTACGCGCAGCTCTGGCAGCGCCAGTCGGGTGGATTCCTGCTCGATGACGTCCCAGTCGAAGCCGCCAATGACACAATAGCAAAGGGGCAAGCCGCAGAATGATCGCCGCCGCATGATGACAGCCGTCTACCGCTGGTTCGAGACCTGGGTCTACCCGTTCAGGGAGCCGGCGAATCTTCGGCCACCGGCCAGCGTCACGGGCTTCCTCTGGCACTATGTTGGGCAAGCGAAGTTCGCCTTCTTCGCCATGCTGGTCATCGGCGGCATCGCACCGCTGGTCGAGGCCGGCCTGTTCTATTTCGTCGGACGGCTGGTCGATATTCTCGACCAATTGCCCGGCGAACGGAGCTGGCACGCGCTGTGGACCGCCGCCGGCCCCGAACTGGTGTTCATGGTCGCGGTGGTGCTGGTCATCCGCACGGTGGTCGTCGCCTTGTCGGCGCTGGTCGACGAACAGACGATCACGCCCGGCTTCTACAATCTGGTGCGCTGGCAGGCGCACCGGCACGTCTCGCGCCAGTCCTACGCCTTCTTCCAGAACGATTTTGCCGGCCGCATCGCGACGAAAGTCTGGCAGGCCGGGCAGGCGACGGGCGACCTGATGGAAAGCTTCATCGAGGTCGTCTGGTTCATGGTCGTCTATACCGTGACGACGCTGGCGCTGGTCGCCCGGCTTGACCTCAGGCTGGCGGCACTCGTGGTGGTCTGGATCACCGCCTTCGGCTTTCTGGCGAAACTCTATTTGCCGGCAATCCGCAAGCACGCCGAAGCGACGGCGGAGGCGGGCTCCATGATCAATGGCCGCATTGTCGATTCCTACTCCAACGTGCAGACGCTGAAACTGTTCGCGGCTGACGGCGACGATCGTTACATCAGGAACGGCTTCGACATCTATCTCGACGCATTGCGGCCCTTCACGCGAAGACTGACCGGCGTGCGCATGGCGCTGACGACGCTGTCGGGCATCATGATCTCGGCGATCGGCTGCTTTGCAGTTTATCTCTGGGTCGAGGGCTCGATCACGGTCGGGGCGGTCGCCTTCACGCTCAGCCTGGTGCTGCGGCTCAACATGCTGCTCGGCCGGCTGATGATGCAGATGAACAGTATCTTGCGGAATCTCGGCGTGCTGGAGAACTCCAAGGCGCTGATCTCGCAGCCGCTCGGCCTGACGGATGCACCGGACGCAAAGGAACTGGACGTGGCGGGCGGGCGCATCGACGTTAAAAATGTCGACTTCCACTACGGCAAGGGGTTTGGGGTGCTGAACGGCATCAACCTTGTCGTCAAGCCGGGCGAGAAGGTCGGGCTGGTCGGGCCTTCGGGCGCCGGCAAGACGACGCTGGCCAACCTTATCCTGCGCCTCTACGATCTCGAAAGCGGCCAGATCACCATCGACGGTCAGGACGTCTCAGGTGTAAGGCAGGATTCGCTGCGCGCCAATATCGGCGTCGTCAGCCAGGACACGGCCCTGTTCCACCGTTCGCTGCGCGACAACATCAAGCTCGGCATGCCCGACGCAACCAACGCGCAGGTCATCGCGGCGGCGAAAAAAGCCGAGGCCCACGAATTCATCTTGACCTTGCGCGACAATAGGGACCGCCAGGGCTACGAAGCCTTCGTCGGCGAGCGCGGCGTGAAACTGTCGGGCGGCCAGCGCCAGCGCGTGGCGATTGCCCGCGTCTTCCTCAAGGACGCGCCTATCCTGATCCTCGACGAGGCGACGTCGGCGCTCGATTCCGACATCGAGGCGGCGATCCAGGAGAATCTGACACGGCTGATGGAGAACAAGACCGTGATCGCGATAGCGCACCGGCTGTCGACGATCGCGGCACTTGACCGCCTGGTGGTGCTCGACGGCGGCCGCATCGTCGAGCAAGGCACGCATGACGAACTGGTGGCGCTAGACGGGCTCTATGCCCGGCTGTGGAAGCGCCAGTCCGGCGGCTTCCTCTATCACGATGAGAGCGTGCTGGAAGAGACGCGGCCGGCGGAGTAGGCGCATGGGTGGATCGGCAAAGATCGACTATGGGATCAAGCGGCTCCGGCCAGTCACGCCGGCTTTCGACATGCTGAAGGACGAGAGCCGGCTGGAAGGTTACTGGATGCTGGTGCGCCTGGGCGATGGCTGGGCAAGCGGCCGCAACAAGTTCCTGAAGCGGGGCGAGGCGCTGTTCGGAGCATGGCACGGCGCGGAGCTCGCCGGTGTCTGCGGGTTGAATATCGATCCCTATTTCGAGGGCAGGGACCACGGCCGGGTCCGCCACCTGTTCGTCAGCGGGCGTCACCGTCGCGCCGGCCTTGGCCGAACGCTGGTCGAGACCGTGATCGACCGAGCCCGCCGGTATTTCACCGTGTTGAACACCCGCGCGCCGCCGGAAGCTTTCGGTTTCTATGAACGGCTTGGTTTTCAGCGCGTGGAGGACGAAGAATTCGTCACCCATCGCATGGTGTTCGGGAAAGGGAACTGAAATGTCCTTGCGTCCGCCATCCCATCTTGCCGGCACGTCGGCTGCCGACGCGGCCTTCGACGCACTCGGCCATGAAGTACTGGCCGAGAAGGCGGCGGCGCTCGGCCGCGCCGGACAGCGCGTGGAAGAAACCTTGGCCCGGTTGCGCGACAACGGGGACGATGAGTTGCGCCACCGTCTGCTCAAGGATGCTGCCGTGGCCGTTCACGCCTATTTCATCCAGCGCGAACTGTGCGGCCTTCGCAAGCATGACGCCGTCATCCGGGAATACAATATTCCGAAAGCCGTGCTGGTCAGGCTCGGCGCCGCGTAATTCAGTTTTCAGGAATCACTCCAGCCACTCGGTGATGAAGCTGCCGTTTTCGTGAATATCGGTCGTTTCCAGCGGACCCGGACCGAGATTGGTGAATTTGTGCGGCGTGTTGGGCGGCACGATCAGGATCTGTCCCGCCGAAGCCTCGATTTCCTGGTCGCCGACCGTGAAGAGGCCGGTTCCCTGGCGGATGATGAAGATCTCCGCATAGGGATGGGCGTGCAGCGGCGGGCCGCCGCCGACGTCGGGCAAGTGATTGAAGATCAGGCAGGAGTTTGAGCCGTAGGCACCGCACTGCAGTTCGCCCTTCCAGTGGTCGGAACGAACAGCCCATTGCTCGCGATCGATGACGTGCGCCATGCGAAGGAGGATAGATCACACCGGCGCCCTGTGTCGAGGCAAGCTGGAGCCTGGGATTTTGCTGATATTTCCCGGTTGTTTAGCCGCCTGTTGCAGCCATTCGCCGTCCCGCCGGATACTAGGGGATTTTGTCCCCGCGACAATCTGCCCTTGTGCCTTCACCCGTCTGGACAAAAACGGGCTTCACGCATAAACCGAAGTCCAAATGCCGGAGGAATTCGCTAGCCTGTTCGCCATGCGCTGTCGGGTTGGCGTGATTGAGCGGGGAACAAGGCTCGGCCCCCGGCGCGGAAGAGGCGAAAGGATCAGGCACCCGTGAGCGCAACCGACATCCACGATCCCAATCGTCGAGATTTTCTCTATGTCGCCACCGGCATGGCCGCGGTGGTCGGCGCCGGTGCCGTGGCCTGGCCGTTCATCGACCAGATGCGCCCCGACGCCTCGACGCTGGCGCTCGCTTCGGTCGAGGTCGACGTCTCCTCGCTGACGCCTGGAAGCTCGCTGATCGTCAAGTGGCGCGGCAAGCCGGTCGTGGTGCGCAACCGCACCGAGAAGGAAATGAAAGACGGCGAGGCCGTCAGCCTCTCCGATCTCAAGGATCCGATCGCCCGCAACGCCAATTTGGCGTCCGATGCGCCGGCGACCGACGCCAACCGCACCACGCCCGGCAAGGAGGCCTGGATGGTCATGGTTCAGGTTTGCACCCATCTGGGCTGCATCCCGCTCGGCCAGGAAGGCGATTTCGGCGGCTGGTTCTGCCCGTGCCACGGCTCGCAATACGACACGGCCGGCCGCATCCGCAAAGGCCCGGCGCCCGAGAACATGGCGATTCCGGTATTCAAATTCATTTCCGACACCAAACTCCTTATCGGTTGAGGCAGGGGATATTTCGATGAGCGAGGGACACTCGACCTACACGCCGAAGACCGGTATCGAACGCTGGTTCGACGCCCGCATGCCGCTGCCCAGGATGGTCTATGACAGCTTCATCGCCTATCCGGTGCCGCGCAACCTGAACTATATGTGGACCTTCGGCGGCATCCTGGCGATCATGCTGGTGGCGCAGATCCTGACCGGCATCGTGCTGGCCATGCACTATACGGCCGACACCAATCTCGCCTTCGGTTCGGTCGAAAAGATCATGCGCGACGTGAATTCCGGATGGCTGCTGCGCTACATGCACGCCAACGGCGCCTCGTTCTTCTTCATCGCCGTCTACCTGCACATCTTCCGCGGTCTTTATTACGGCTCCTACAAGGCGCCGCGCGAGCTGCTGTGGATCCTCGGCTGCATCATCTACCTGCTGATGATGGCGACCGGTTTCATGGGCTATGTGCTGCCATGGGGGCAGATGAGCTTCTGGGGCGCCACTGTCATCACCGGCTTCTTCAGCGCCATTCCGCTGGTTGGCGACTGGATCCAGCAGCTCCTGCTCGGNCCGCTTCTTCGCGCTGCATTACCTGCTGCCGTTCATGATTGCAGGCGTCGTCGTGCTGCATGTCTGGGCGCTGCACGTCGTCGGCCAGTCGAACCCTACCGGCATCGAGGTCAAGTCGAAGACAGATACCGTGGCCTTCACGCCCTACGCGACCATCAAGGACGCGTTCGGCATGATCGTATTCCTGTTCGTCTTCGCCTACTTCGTCTTCTACCTGCCGAACTATCTCGGCCATCCGGACAACTACACGGTCGCCAACCCGCTTAAGACGCCGGCCCATATCGTCCCGGAATGGTACTTCCTGCCGTTCTACGCGATCCTGCGCGCCATCACCTTCAACATCGGGCCGATCAATTCCAAGCTCGGCGGCGTGCTGTGCATGTTCGGCGCCATCGTCATGCTGTTCCTGGTGCCGTGGCTCGACACCTCCAAGGTGCGCTCGGCGGTCTACCGGCCCTGGTACAAGCTGTTTTTCTGGCTGTTCGTGGCCGATGCCATCCTGCTGGGCTGGCTGGGCTCGCAGCCGGCGGAAGGCAGCTATGTGTTCATGGCGCAGATGGCGACGCTGTTCTACTTCGCCTTCTTCCTGATCGCGCTGCCGGTGCTCGGCTTGATCGAGACACCCCGCAGGCTGCCGAACTCGATCACTGAGGCGGTGCTCGAAAAGAACAAGGGTGGCAGCGGGCATCCGGCGGGCGCCACGGCAGCACCTGAGACCAAGGGCTGAGCGGTAGAGAATCTAAGGGGATTTGGCATGAAAAAGATTCTCACCTCGCTTGCGCTGATCGGCCTCGTGGCCGCCTGCACCGGAGTTGCAGGCACGTGGGCGTTCGCGGCCGAAGAGGCGCATAACGCGGCGGCGCCGACGCATTTCCCGATCAACGAGCCGAAGGAAATAAGCTGGAGCTTCACCGGCCCGTTCGGCACCTATGACAAGGCGCAGCTGCAGCGCGGGCTGAAGGTCTACAAGGAAGTCTGCTCGGCCTGCCATTCGATGAACCTGGTGGCGTTCCGCACGCTTTCGGACCTCGGCTACAGCGACGCGCAGATCAAGACGCTGTCAGCCGAATACACGATCCATGACGGCCCCAACGATGCCGGCGACATGTTCGACCGTCCCGGCAAGCCGTCCGACCATTTCCCGGCACCATTCGCCAATGAGGAAGCCGCCGCTGCCTCCAATGGTGGTGCGGCGCCGCCGGATATGTCGTTGCTGGCCAAGGCGCGCGGCGTCGAGCGCGGCTTCCCGCAGTTCGTTTTCGATATCTTCACCCAGTATGATGCGGGTGGTCCCGACTACATCCATTCGCTCTTGACCGGCTACGACCAGACGCCGCCCGCCGGCATGGTCATCCCCGAAGGCACGCACTACAACCCGTACTTCATGTCCGGCGTGTCGCTGAAGATGCCCAAGCCGCTCTCCGACGGCCAGGTCACCTATGACGACGGTTCGCCGCAGACCATCGACCAGTATTCCCGCGACGTGGCTGCCTTCCTGACATGGGCTGCCGAGCCGCACATGGAAGACCGCAAGAAGATGGGCTTCCGCGTGCTGGTGTTCCTGCTTCTGTTCGGCGCCCTGGTCTACCTAACCAAGCGCAAGGTGTGGGAAGCCGTCGCGCACTAAGCGATGCCGCATTCTGGAATTCGCAAAAGGGCGCCGCGAGGTGCCCTTTCTGCTTTTTGAGTGGATTGCGCCCTCCACGTCGCGGCGGTGTCACATGGCCGTCACCACACATCGCGATCCTGCGGCGCTCTCATCAAAGGATCACGCCCATGAAAAGATACGCATCGCTTGCGGCAGGCCTGCTGCTGCTCGTCGTTGGTTCCACGGCCCGCGCCGAAGACGCAAAACCATTCATCACGAACAAGGATGTCGACCTGACGATGATCCTGCCGCCGCCGCCGGCCAATGATTCGGCTGAGACCAAGGCCGAGCTTGGCGAGGTGCTGACCGTGCAGGTCACGCGCACGCCCGAGATGGAAGCCCGCGCCATCGCCGACGCCGAGGAAAACGTCTGGCGTTTCGCCGATGTCATGGGACCGAATTTCAACAAGGACAAGCTGCCGAAATTCAGCGCCTTCTTCGATCGCGTGGTGGAGACCGAAGGCGCCGTCGTCGATCCGGCCAAGGATGTCTGGAAGCGCCCGCGTCCGCACCAGCTCAGCGATCTCGTCAAGCCGGTGGTCAAGCTGTCGAGCTCCGGTTCCTGGCCGTCCGGCCATGCGACCGTCGGCACGATGATGGGCATCATCCTGTCCGACATGGTTCCGGAAAGGCGTGCTGAGATCATGGCGCGCGCGGCCGAGTTCGGCCACAACCGCATCGTCGGCGGTATACACTATCCGTCCGACGTCGAGATGGGCAAGATTTCCGGCAGCGTCATCGCCGCCGTCCTGCTCAACCGGGATGACTTCAAGGCCGAATACGACGTGGCCAGGGCGGAGCTTCGTTCCGATCTCGGCATGTAGCGTTCCGCGGGAAATCGGCTGTAACGGAAGGGGCGCTCGATGCGCCCCTTTTTCATGCGGACTGCCTCCGCTGGGCGCGCGAGCCGCAATTAGCCNAACGGAAGGGGCGCTCGATGCGCCCCTTTTTCATGCGGACTGCCTCCGCTGGGCGCGCGAGCCGCAATTAGCCCGTTGGCATGGGGGCACCGGATTGATATTCGACGCCTGAACGGCGGCGAGGCCCGTCCCGATACAGTGTTTGGAATTCTATGATGCGGCTGCAGGACTGTCATAACTTTTCCGATTTCCGCCGCATGGCGCAGCGCCGCCTGCCGGGGCCGATCTTCAATTATATCGACGGCGCGGCGGACGATGAAGTCACCTATCGCCGCAACACGGAAGCCTTCGAGCGTTGCGACCTGGTCCCGAACGTCCTGCGGGGCGTGAGCGAGGTCGACATGTCGGTGACGGTGATGGGCCAGAAGCTGGCGATGCCGTTCTATTGCTCGCCGACCGCCTTGCAGCGACTGTTTCACCATCAGGGCGAGCGGGCCGTCGCCAAGGCGGCGGCCAAATATGGCACCATGTTCGGCGTCTCCTCGCTCGGCACCGTCAGCCTCGAGGAGGCGCGGGCAATCAGCAGCAGCCCTCAAGTCTACCAGTTCTATTTCCATCGCGATCGTGGTCTCAACCGGGCGATGATGCAACGCGCCAGGGATATCGGCGTCGAGGTGATGATGCTGACCGTCGACAGCATCACGGGCGGCAACCGCGAGCGTGACAAGCGCACCGGCTTTGCCATCCCCTTCAAGCTCAACCTTGCCGGGATGATGCAGTTCGCACTCAAGCCGGCCTGGGCGATCAACTACTTTACCCATGAGGGGTTCAAGCTGCCGCAGCTCGACGAGCATGTCGACATGGGTGGCGGCACCATGTCGATCAGCCGCTACTTCACCGAGATGCTCGATCCGTCGATGACATGGGACGACGTCGCCGAGATGGTCAAGCTGTGGCCGGGGCCGTTCTGCCTCAAGGGCATCATGTCGGTGGAAGATGCCAAACGCGCCGTCGAGATCGGCTGCAAGGGCATCATCCTGTCGAACCATGGCGGGCGCCAACTGGATGGCTCGCGGGCGGCCTTCGACCAGCTTGCCGAGATCGTCGATGCCGTCGGCGATCGGATCGACGTGGTCATGGATGGCGGCGTGCAGCGTGGCACGCATGTGCTGAAGGCGCTGTCGCTCGGCGCCAAGGCGGTCGGTGTCGGGCGCTACTACCTGTTCCCGCTGGCGGCGGCCGGACAGGCGGGCGTCGAACGGGCACTTGAACAGATGCGCATCGAGATCGAACGCGGCATGAAGCTGATGGGCTGCACCTCGATAGAACAATTGACGCGCCAAAATCTCCGTTTCAGATAGTCTTCTGGGAAGCTGGCCGATGTCCGGCCATCGACAAGGCAGTTGGTCTGGCTCTTCGCGGCAAGACAGCAGACGCAAGCGTGGAGCGCAAACCATGAAATCCTCTCTCGAAGACACGCTGCTGGCATCGATCCGTACCATCCCGGACTATCCCAAGCCCGGCATCCTGTTTCGCGACATCACCACGCTGCTCGGCAATGCGCGCGCCTTCCGACGCGCCATCGACGAGCTCGTGCATCCCTATGCCGGGCAGAAGATCGACAAGATCGCCGGCATCGAAGCGCGCGGCTTCATCCTGGGCGGCGCCGTCGCCCACCAGCTCTCGGCCGGATTCGTGCCGATCCGCAAGAAGGGCAAGCTGCCTTATGAGACCGTGCGCGTCGCCTACAGCCTGGAATACGGGTTGGACGAGATGGAGATGCACAAGGACGGCGTCGCGCCCGGCGAGAAGGTGATCCTGGTCGACGATCTGATCGCCACCGGCGGCACGGCGGAGGCGGCGGTCAAGCTGCTGCGCCAGATCGGCGCCGACATTCTCGCCGCCTGTTTCGTCATCGACCTGCCGGATTTGGGCGGGCGCGCCA
This sequence comes from Mesorhizobium sp. LNHC229A00, assembly GCF_000502415.1. NCBI lineage: Bacteria > Pseudomonadati > Pseudomonadota > Alphaproteobacteria > Hyphomicrobiales > Phyllobacteriaceae > Mesorhizobium > Mesorhizobium sp. LNHC229A00. Next base: position 196,619 of record NZ_AYWQ01000002.1, on the reverse strand, counting down.
AGCTCGAAGCGCTCGGCGTGCCGGTGCGAACGCTGATCGGGTTCGAGGGGGTTTGAGACCGGTTTGCCGAAGCAAATTGAAAGGTCCAGTGGACCTTTCAAAGGGCTCGAACGCCCGGAGCGATGGCGAAGAGCCGGGAGGCAACGCGAGAACACCATCGCCGGCGCCGCCCCTCATCCGCCCTTCGGGCACCTTCTCCCCGTAAACGGGGAGAAGGAAGAAACCTACTCCACCTTCACCAGCACCGCGCTTTCGAACTCCAGCACCTTGCCGCCGGTCGAATCGGTGGCCTCGCAGAGCAGCGCCAGCAACCGCCAGCCGGGGCGGGACGCGACGGGGCGATGGGACAGCGCCGTGCGCGTGAAGGTGATGGTTTGCCCGGCAAAGACGGGCTTCAGCCACTTCAGGTTTTTGAATCCGGGCGAGGGGCCGAATTCGGGCACCGGGCCATCCCAGCCTTCGGCGTCCAGGCGGGTTTCCAGGTTCAGCTTCATCCAGGTGGCGGCGGTATGCCAGCCGGAGGCGCAGAGGCCGCCGAGCACGCTCTTCTTCGCGGCCTCTTCGTCGATGTGAAAGATCTGCGGGTCGTATTTGCGGGCGAACGCCTTGATCGCCTCGGGCTCGAATCTGTGCGAGCCCAGCGTCACCGTGGTGCCGATGCGGAAGAATTCATCCAGTGTCATGGGAAGTTCCCCCCGACATCGCGCGTCAGGAACATGACTGAGTTCTCGAGCTCGAAGACGCTTTCGCCGCGTTGGTTGACCAGTTCGCTGCGCATGGTCACGAAGCCGAGTTGCGGCTTCGATTTCGACAAGCGCCTGGCCACAACCACCAGACTGCCCCGCAGCGTATCACCGGCGAGCACCGGCTTCTTCCATTTGACCTGATCGACTCCTGGTGCGCCCTGGCAGGTGGAGTCCAGCAGGAAGGCATCGCACAGCATGCGCATGAACATGGCGCAGGTGTGCCAGCCCGAGGCCGACAGGCCGCCCAGGATGCTGGCCTTGCCGGCCGCCTCGTCGAGGTGCATCGGCTGGGCGTCGAACTCGCTGGCGAACTCGATGATTTCGGCCGCGCTCACCTGTTTGGTGCCGAGATCGAACGAGGCACCCTCGACGAAGTCCTCATAGGCCCATGTCTTGCCGGTCATGGTCTGGCATCCCTGCAGAACGCGCGATCCGCATGGATCGGCGAACCCGGATGCAGGGAGCGCGCGATTTGGTCAAGTCCTTTCTGGTGAGCCAGCCGGCGCGATCGGGCCCGCGGCGGCCGTAGGGGCCAGCCGCGGCGCCTCCGATCGCCTAACGGGCGTTCGGCAGGATCTGGTGCAGGACGATCGCCCAGACGGCGCCGAAGGCGATGGATGAGCCCAGAATGTACTGCACGATATCGGGCAGCGTCTTGACGAAATCCGGCGGTACCAGCGTGGCGAACAGCGCCATCAGGATGGGCAGGCCGATGACCAGCATGTTGCGTTCGGTCAGCGGCGTCGCGCGCACCACCCGAAAACCGTTCATGGCGATGATGACGCACAGCACACCGAAGACGCCGCCGATGACCGGCCCGGGGATTGAGGCGATGACCGCCGAAAGCTTGCCGACCAGCCCGAACAGCACCAGGAAGATGCCGGCCGCTCCAAAGGCGGCACGGCTGGCGATGCCGGTGATGGCGATGATACCAGCGTTCGACGAATAGCCGGTGACCGGCGTGCTGCACAGCAGCGCGCTGATCAGACAGCCAAAGCCTTCGCCCGTGGCGCCGGCAGTTTTCGTGTCGGATACGAATTCGACGCGCTGCTGATCGACACCAAAGCGAGCGCCTCGAACATCCATGTCAACGCCGCCAACGATGCGCTCGACGACGTCTTTCAGAAGATCGTGCTCAATGCGGTACGGTCCAATATTGCCAAGGTGTGGGTGAATGGTCGGATGGTGGCCGGTAGCTGAACCGGCTTGTGGCCGCACAGAGAGAGCGAACTTCACGGCACCGTGGACAGCGCGATTTCCGTCACATCAGGTGTTGAATTTGAACAGCATGACGTCGCCGTCCTGGACGACGTACTCCTTGCCTTCGTCGCGTGCCTTGCCGGCTTCCTTGGCGGCCACTTCGCCGCCGAGCGTGACGAAATCGTTGTAGGCGATGGTCTGGGCGCGGATGAAGCCGCGCTCGAAATCGGTGTGGATGACGCCGGCGGCCTGCGGGGCCTTGTCGCCCTTGTGGATGGTCCAGGCGCGCGTTTCCTTCGGACCGGCGGTGAAATAGGTGATCAGATGCAACAGGTCGTAGCCGGCGCGGATGACCTTGTTGAGGCCCGGCTCGTCTAACCCAAGCGAGGACAGGAATTCCATCTCTTCCTCGTCCGAGAGCTGGGCGACTTCGGCCTCGATCGCGGCCGAGATCANCAGACGTGTGCTCTTCCGATCTCCGAAATGCCCTTGAGCAGGATGCGGGTCGGGCGGCCCTCCTGCAGCAGCTCGAGCGCGGCCTCCATCATCGGCAGTACGGTCGTCGCTTCCTTGTCCTTGCTGGCGGCGCGCTTGCGGAACTGGACGATGCGGCGCTCGAGGCTGTCGAGGTCGGCGAGCATCAGCTCGGTCTCGACCGTCTCGGCGTCGGCGACGGGGTCGATGCGGCCCTCGACATGGGTGATGTCGTCATCCTCGAAGCAGCGCAGCACATGCACGATGGCGTCGACCTCGCGGATGTTGGCGAGGAACTGGTTGCCCAGGCCTTCGCCCTTGGAGGCGCCGCGCACCAGGCCGGCGATGTCGACGAAGGAGATCCGGGTCGGGATAATCTCCTTCGACTTGGCGATTTCGGCGATCTTCCGCAGGCGCGGATCGGGCACCGCCACCTCGCCGGTGTTCGGTTCGATGGTGCAGAAGGGATAGTTGGCGGCCTGCGCGGCGGCCGTCCTCGTCAGCGCGTTGAAGAGCGTCGACTTGCCGACGTTGGGCAAGCCAACGATGCCGCATTTGAAACCCATTTTATCAAGTCCTCGGGAAAAGCGAAATTTGATGAGGCTATGGGCGATAGGGGTTGGGAACGTCAAGCCCCGTGACGCCGCATGAGCCTACGCCTCAGTCCTTGTTGCCGAAGAGTTTCTTCAGCATGGCGGCCATGGGGCCGCTTTCCGGCAGCTTGGCGACCGGCTGCTGAGGGCGGGCCTGGCGGACATGACTTTGTTGTTTTAGATCGGAAGAGCGNTCGGGAAAAGCGAAATTTGATGAGGCTATGGGCGATAGGGGTTGGGAACGTCAAGCCCCGTGACGCCGCATGAGGCTACGCCTCAGTCCTTGTTGCCGAAGAGTTTCTTCAGCATGGCGGCCATCGGGCCGCTTTCCGGCAGCTTGGCGACCGGCTGCTGAGGGCGGGCCTGGCGGACATGACTTTGTTGTTTTGGGCTTTGCTGTTTCGGGCTCGACTGCTTCCGCGCAGGGTTTTCCGGTTCTGCGCCCGTCTTGCCCTGGACGGCGAGGGCGGCCTTGTTCATGAAACCGGATTCGTCGCCCTTGACGAGCATAGCCGCATTGTCGGCGATCGCGTCGAGCAGCGGGTCGAGCCAGTCGCGGTCGGCCTTGGCGAAATCGCCCAGCACATGATGCTGGACCATTTCCTTGACGCCGGGATGGCCGACGCCGATGCGCACGCGGCGATACGCATTGCCGACATGGCCGTCGATCGAGCGGATGCCGTTATGGCCGCCGGCCCCACCGCCGGTCTTGATGCGCAGCTTGCCTTCGGCAAGGTCGATCTCGTCATAGAAGACGGTGAGGGCGGAAAGATCGAGCTTGTAGAAGCGCAGCGCTTCGCCGACCGACTGGCCGGACAGGTTCATGAAGGTCCGCGGCTTGATCAGGATGATCTTTTCGCCACCGAGCGTGCCTTCGGAAACCAGGCCCTGGAACTTCTTCGACCAGGGCGAAAAGGAATGGCGGCGGGCGATAGCGTCCGCCGCCATGAAGCCGACATTGTGTCGGTTTTCAGCGTATTTCGCGCCCGGATTGCCGAGGCCGGCAAAGACAAGCGCTGTCTTTTCTGGCATCGTCGCCTCCGGGCGTGAAAAGAGTTACTTCTCTTCGGCGGCGGGAGCCGCTTCGGGAGCCGCGGCCTCAGCTGTCTCTTCCGTCTCCGGCTTCATCGCCGACGAACCGGCAACGGTCGCGATGGTGAAGTCGCGGTCGGAGATGACCGGCTTGACGCCGGCCGGCAACTTGACCGCCGAGATGTGGATCGAATCGCCGATGTCGGCGCCGGTGAGATCGACGGTGATGAATTCCGGGATCGCATTGGCCGGGCAGTGGAACTCGACTTCGTGACGCACGATGTTGAGCACGCCGCCGCGCTTGATACCGGGCGACTTGTCTTCATTGATGAAGTGCACGGGAACATCGACGTTGACTTCGGTGTCCTTGCCGATGCGCAAGAAGTCGACATGGACAGGGAAATCCTTGACCGGGTCGAGCTGGAAGTCCTTCGGCAGGACCTGGATCTTCTTGCCGTCGACATCGATCGTGGCGATCGTGGTCAGGAACCCGCCGCCATGGATCTTGTAGTAGATGTCCTTGTAGGTGAGCGCGATCGCCAGGGGAGGCTGTCTGTCACCATAAATTACCGCAGGCACTTTACCGTTGCGGCGAACTGCACGGGCGGACCCCTTACCGACCTGTTCGCGCGCTTCGGCCTTGAGCTCGTAAGTATCGTGGCTCATGGCTTTTCCTTTTCGCGTGTTATGGAGCGCCTACGGTTGGCAATGTGCCAGGCCGTAAACGTCGAAAGCCGCCAGACCTCGATGTCCGAATGCCGGAAACCGCAGCGAGCGGATCTTTGTTCGGGACCACAAGGGGAAGGCAGCCTTCCGCCGCGTTGCCTCCAAGGGTGTCTACGCGGGTGGCGGCTCTATAGCGGAAGGCGGGCAGGCGTGCAAGCGGCGGTGGGAAGCTACCGGTCGCCGCTCAACGCATCGCGCAACGCCTGGACCTGCCGGTTCAGCCTGTCCAGTTCGGCCAGCGTCATGCCCGAGCGTTCGACCAGGGTCTCGTTCAAGCAGTTGCACTGGACGAGCAGCTTGCGGCCGGCCGGTGTCAGGTCGACCTGGACCTGCCGCTCGTCGGTCTGGCTGCGCTGGCGGGTAACCAGGCCGGCCTGCTCCATCCGCTTTACCAGCGGCGTGACCGTGCTCGATTCCAGGGCGAGCCTGTGCGCGATCGTGCCGATAGACATGCCGTCGGCCTCGCCCAGCGCGTTGAGTACGAGATATTGCGGATAGGTGATCCCCATCTTGTCCAACATCGGCTTGTAGGTGCGATTGATTGCCATGCTGGTGGCGTAGAGCGTGAAGCAGAGCTGATTGTCCAGCGGGAGAGGCACGGTGGATTCCTTTGCCGATTAAGTGCCGCATTATGTACCACGAAAAAAAATATCGCGATACATATTTCTATGGACAAGAACCTCGATCTGGGTTAACGACATTGATATCGCGATATTGTTTATCGCGACAGAAATCAGATGGAGATTGAGATGACCTCGCAGACCAAACCAGGCTCAGGCAGCGGCACGATCACCACCAAGGACGGCACGCAGATATATTACAAGGACTGGGGAACCGGTCAGCCCATTGTGTTCCATCACGGCTGGCCGCTGAGCAGCGATGACTGGGATGCGCAGATGCTGTTCTTCCTGGGCCAAGGCTACCGCGTCATCGCCCATGACCGTCGCGGCCACGGCCGTTCGACGCAGACGGATATCGGCAACGAGATGGACACCTATGCAGCCGATGTGGCTGAACTTGTCGCCCATCTCGACCTCAGCGACGCCATCCATGTCGGCCATTCGACGGGTGGCGGCGAGGTGGCGCGCTATGTCGCCCAGTATGGGGCGGGCGGCCGTGTCGCCAAGGCAGCGTTGCTCGGCGCGGTGCCGCCGATCATGCTAAAGACCCCAGCCAATCCCGGCGGCCTGCCGATCGAGGTCTTCGACGGGTTCCGCTCGGGCGTGGCCGCCAACCGCGCGCAGCTTTACGTGGATGTTCCCGCTGGCCCGTTCTACGGGTTCAACCGTCCGGGCGCCGTGGTCTCGCAGGGCGTTATCGACAACTGGTACCGCCAGGGCATGATGGGCGGCACCAAGGCGCATTACGACTGCATCAAGGCCTTCTCGGAGACCGACTTCACCGAAGATCTCAAGACGATCGACGTGCCGGTGCTGGTCATGCATGGCGACGACGACCAGATCGTTCCCATTGCTGACTCGGCGCTGCTGAGCATCAAGCTGCTCAAGAAGGGCGAGCTCAAGGTCTATAAAGGCTTTCCGCACGGCATGGCCACGACCCACGCCGACATCATCAACGCCGACCTTCTGGCCTTCTTCAAGGCCTGAAGCCCTCCCACCGGAATGGCAAAAGACACCCGCCATATGGCGGGTGCCTTTTGCCGGGATACAGATGATTCAAGCGGCGGCCTGCGCCTTGCGCGCGTCCCTCATGTTGGGCAGGAACACCGTCAGCAGCCCCAGGAACGGCAGGTACGAGCAGATCTGGAAGACGAAGTCGATGCCTTTCATGTCGGCGACGACACCAAGCACCGCGGCCGCGATGCCGCCCACTCCGAAGGCGAAACCGAAGAAGATGCCGGCGATCGTGCCGACGCGGCCCGGCACCAGTTCCTGCGCGAAGACGACGATGTTGGAGAAGGCCGACGAGAGGATGAGGCCGATCAGCACGGTCAGCACCATCGTCCATTCCATATTGGCGTAAGGCAGCGCCAGCGTGAAGGGCAGGACGCCGACGATCGAAAACCAGATCATCGCCTTTTGTCCATAGCGGTCGCCGAACGGACCGCCGAGCAGGATGCCCAACGCCGAAGAGCCGAGGAATAGGAACAGCATGACCTGCGACATCTGCACCGAAACGCCGAACTTATGGATGGAATAGAAGGTGTAGTAGCTGGCCAGGCTGGCGATGTAGGCGTTCTTGGTCAGCACCAGCAAGGTCAGTACCGCCAGGGCCCACATCACCTTGCGGCGTGGGAAGGGCGACACGAAGCTTGCCGCCTTGCGATTGCCTTGCGCGGCGCGCAGGCGGCTGTACCAGCCACCGACCTGCCACAGGATGACGATGCCGATCAGCGAGCCGACGGCGAACCAGGCGATGCTGGTCTGGCCGAAGGGCACGACGATGAAGGCGGCCAGCAAAGGACCCATGGACTGACCGAAATTGCCGCCGACCTGGAACAGCGACTGCGCCAGGCCAAACCGGCCGCCGGATGCGAAGCGGGCGATGCGCGAGGATTCCGGATGGAAGATCGCCGAACCGATGCCGATNGTTCAGACGTGTGCTCTTCCGATCTGATCAGCAGCAGGTAGTAGTGCCCGGCATAAGCCAGCACGACCAGGCCGATCAGCGAGGATGCCATGCCCCAGGGCAGCGAGTAAGGCATCGGCCGCTTGTCGGTGACCGCGCCGATGATCGGCTGCAGCAGGGATGCCGTTACCTGGAAGGTGAAGGTCAACAGCCCGATCTGCCAGAAGTCGAGGCCGTAATTGTCTTTCAGAAGCGGATAGATGGCCGATAGCAGCGACTGCATGATGTCGTTGATGGAGTGGCAGAGGCTCACCGCCAGGATGACGGTGAAGGCCGTCGCCTGGGCTGACGCGTGACTGGCGGTCGCAGGCGGCGCGACCCTGGTGGCTGTCGTATCGGTCAAGATAGGCTCCGTAGTCTTTTTGGCGGGTCGTTCCCACAGGCGACGTGGCGGGCGCTTCCCGCAGGCAGCCTTATAGTCCGGTTGCCAGGCGACTTCTTTCGTGGTTTGGTCCAATAGTTTCGCAAGTGGGCCATACCGAATGCCAAAAACCAGGGAAATTTTCGGCGCCGGCCACACCGACCTCGAGCAATTGCACGGGCTGCGCTGGCAGTGGCTCGAGCAGGCGGTCGGGCCGGCGGTGGTGTTGCCGACCGAATATCCGGATGGCTACCACGTGCCTCACCACCACCACAGCCGCAGCCAGTTGCTGCATGCGCTGGTCGGCGTCGTGCTGGTGACGACGCGGCATGGGCGCTGGATGGTGCCGCCGGACCATGCGATGTGGATTCCGGCCGGCATCGAACATTCCGTCGAGATGCTCGGCGACGTCTCGATGCGCTCGGTCTATGTCATGCCGAAGGCGATTCCAGGCTTGCCGGAGGGCATGCGCGTCGTCGGCGTCACCGACCTGATGCACAGTCTTATCGTGGAATCCGAGAAGCTGCCGCAAGGCGGCGAACTGGAAGGGCGCGGTGGCCTGATCATGAACCTGCTCCTGCACGAGATCCCGCAATTGCCGGAGCGGCCGCTCGGCCTGCCGTTCCCGTCGGATCCCAAACTGGCGGCGCTCTGCCGGCGTTTCGTCGCCGCACCCTCACCGCATGCGACGATCGATGAATGGGCCGATACCGTCGGCATGAGCCGGCGCTCCTTCACGCGCGCCTTCCAGCGGCAGACCGGCCTGTCCCTGTCGACATGGCGCCAGCAGGCCTGCCTGTTCGCGGCGCTGCCGAGGCTCGCCGATGGCGAGNGGGGGGGGGGGGGGGGGGGGGGAGCCGATCACGCGGGTGGCGCTCGATCTCGGCTATGACAGCGTGCCGGCCTTCATCACGATGTTCAAGCGCATGCTCGGCTCCTCGCCGCGCGGCTATATGCGCGGCGCGCGTGATGCCGGCGAAGGCATGCGCCGAGCCCCGGCCCGGTTGGAGGCGCCGACGCCATCGGCCGTGCCGCGGGAGTAGCCCGGCCGCAGGGGTAACTGGATTTCAGTCGAACAGGCTCGAGACCGATTCCTCGGTCGCTGTGCGCGAAATGGCTTCGCCCATCAGGTCGGCGATCGAAATGACGCGGATGTTGGGCGCGTCGAGCACGCCTTGCGTGGGCTGGATGGAATCGGTGATCACCAGTTCCTGCAGCTTCGAGCTGCTGATGCGAGCGACCGCGCCGCCCGACAGCACGCCGTGGGTGATATAGGCGGTGACGCTGGTCGCGCCGTTGGCCAGCAGCGCGTCGGCGGCGTTGCACAGCGTGCCGCCGGAATCGACGATGTCGTCGATCAAAAGACAATCCTTGCCGGCGACCGCGCCGATGATGTTCATGACTTCCGATTCGCCGGGACGCTCACGGCGCTTATCGACAATGGCGAGTTGCGCGTCGAAGCGCTTGGCAAGCGCACGCGCACGCACCACGCCACCAATATCGGGCGACACGACGACGACATTGCCGAGTTGCTTGTACTTCGCCTTGACGTCGCGGGCCATCACCGGCACCGAGAACAGATTGTCGGTGGGGATGTCGAAAAAGCCCTGGATCTGGCCGGCATGGAGATCCAGCGTCAAAACCCGGTCGACACCTGCACGGGTGATCATGTTGGCGACCAGCTTGGCAGAAATCGGCGTGCGCCCGGAAGCGCGGCGATCCTGCCTGGCGTAGCCGAAATAGGGAATAACCGCCGTGATGCGCTTGGCCGATGAGCGCATGAAGGCGTCGATCATGATGAGCAGTTCCATCAAGTGATCGTTGGTCGGGAACGAGGTCGACTGCAGGATGAACACATCCTCGCCGCGCACATTTTCCTGGATCTCGACGAAGATTTCCTGGTCGGCGAAGCGCCTGACACTGGCCTTGCCCAGCGGGACGTTGAGATAGCGGGCGACCGCTTCGGCCAGCACCCTGTTGGAATTGCCCGCGAAGAGTTTCATGCACCGTTCCTGGTGGAGGACGGAGAGGCCTGACGGACTCTCCCGCACCTTTTAACCGGGCTTTTAGCGGCCCGCGCGGCTATTGCAAGCGCCGACATCGTGAATCCGCCGGCTAAGCCTAAGAAAGCTGTTCGCCATCACCGGCTGGCAACACCTCAGCTCCCCTTGCCGCTGAGAAAGGCCGCAAATTGATCGATCGTCTGGTCGGCGATCGCCCGCATGGTGGCTGGCGAGACCGACTTCCAGCTGTCGGCGCCCGCGCTGTCGCCGGAACCGGCGGAAGGCGCTTTCATCTGGCCGTTGATGCGGTGCAGCCGGTTGCCGGAGGGGTCGTAGACATCCCAGACATAGATGACCGTGGTGTCCTTGCCCTCCGTCATCGCCGAGAAGTAGCCCTTGAGCACATGGGTCGCGGTCTGGTCCTGGCTGCCGGCCAGCGTGATGCCGCGCTGCCTGGCGCGTGTCTGCAGTTCCGCCGTCAGCGGCGTGGCGGCTTCCACCGAAGCGCCGACGATCGGCGCGATCTGCAGTCGGGTCTTCGACAGGATGGCGGCGGCCTGGGCCGAAGTGACGGGCGCGGGCGCACCCGCTGTCGTGGTGGCCGTCGCGGCCGTGGATGGCGCCGGGGCGGGAACGGTGGCAGCAGCGCTGCCTTGCGTGGCCGGTGCGGGCTGCGCCGATGCGGCCGGCGGGGTGATGGCGGAAGGTTCGAGGACGTCCTTTGCGTTGGTGCAGGCGGTCAAAGCCAATGCCACAAGCAATGACACGGTCGTCACATGCGATCGTCTCATTTGCCTTCTAACTCCTTGGCGAAGAACGCCTCCATTATGGATTCACTGCACGATCAAGTCGAGATCATGGCGGGACAGCGGCTTCGGCTGGGATTCGGTGGTCAGGTAGGTGCGGCCAAGCGTCATTGCCGTCTCGGTCTCGGAGTCCATGATGATCATGTGGGCAAACAGCGTCATGTTCGGCGCGATCGGCTCGGGATTGCCCTGGTAGAACATCGGCATGTCCATCCAGGACGGCGTGAAGCGGGCGCCGACCGAATAGCCGCAGGCGTTCAGCCGGTGCTTGGTCAGCCCGTGCGCTTCCATGGTGCGGGCGTGGGCATCGAACACGTCGCCGAAGGTGTTTGCGGGCGTCATCGCCTTTTCGACGGCCAGAAGTGCCGCGCGTGCGGCGTCGAACAGTTCCTGATGACGCTTGGAGACCTTGCCGGTCAGCACCGTGCGCATCATCGGCGCATGATAGTGATGGAAGACGCCGGCCCATTCGAGCGTCAACTGGTCGTTCTTGGTGAGCTTGCGGCGGCCGGCCTTGTAGCGGCACAGCAGCGCATCGACGCCGGAGCCGATGATGAATTCGTTGGCCGGATAGTCGCCGCCGCCGGCGAAGACCGCGCCCTGCATGGCGGCCAGGATCAGCGCCTCGTCGCCGCCCTGCTTGATCAACGGCAGGGCCGCGTCCAGCGCGTCGTCGGAGAGATTGGCCGCCTTTTCAGCCTTGGCGACCTCGGCCGGGCTCTTGAACAGGCGCAGCCTCCCGACGATGCCGGAGGCATCGGCGATCTGGCCGAAGGTCTGCAACTGCTCGTCCAGGCGGCGGCCATTATAGGCGGTCAGGCCGTGAGTGTCGTATTCGACCCCGATGCGGGCGCCGAGCAGGTCGAGTTCGTTGAGCAGGTTGCGCAGGTCGACCGCGGGATTGGCGCCGTCGCGGTCGGTCCACAGCACGATGTTGTCGATGATCGAGGTTTGGCGCGCCTGGCGCAGATCGGCCGAACGGGTCAGCAGCACCATCGAGCCGTCGGCCTTGACCACCAGGCACTGGAAGAAGCAGAAGCCGAACGTGTCGTAGCCGGTGAGCCAGTACATGCTTTCCTGGGCGAACAGCAGGATGGCGTCGAGCTTCTTCTCGGCCATCTCGATCATCAGCCGGTCGCGCCGCGCGTCGAATTCGGATCGTTCAAAATGCAGCGCCATTATACCTTCTCCAAAACGATTGCCGAAACCTGCCGGCCATAATCGGGCTCCCCGCGGTGCGTGGTGCGCCGGTAGGAGTAAAACAGATCTTCCTCGGCATAGGTGCAGCGGCCAAGGCCATCGGCCGTCACGCCGGCCCTGGCCAGCCGGTCGATCGTGTAGCGGTTGAGGTCGAACATGGCGTGGCCGGCATGGGCCGAAGGTACGAAATAACCGATATTNGAGTAAAACAGATCTTCCTCGGCATAGGTGCAGCGGCCAAGGCCATCGGCCGTCACGCCGGCCCTGGCCAGCCTGTCGATCGTGTAGCGGTTGAGGTCGAACATGGCGTGGCCGGCATGGGCCGAAGGTACGAAATAACCGATATTTTCCGCATCGGCCCCGACGAAGCGGGCGACGAATTCGGGCCCGACCTCGTAATTTGCGGGACCAATCGAAGGGCCAAGCACGGCGACGATGTTTTCGCGCCGGGCGCCGAGGCTCTCCATGGCGGCAATGGTGTTTTCGAGCACGCCGGTGAAAGCGCCTTTCCAGCCGGCATGCGCCGCGCCGATGATGCGCGCGCCGGCATCCGCGAACAGAACCGGACCGCAATCGGCGGTCGAGGCGCCGATGGCAATGCCCGGCCGGTCCGTGACAATGGCGTCGGCCTTCGGCCGCTCGCCGGCAAAGGGTTCCCTGGCGACAATGACGTCGGGCGAATGGACCTGCCAGGCGGTCAGCAGATGATTTGCGGGCACCCCCATCCAGGCGGCGACACGGGCGCGGTTCTCGGTCACCAGAGCCTGGTCGTCATCCGACCCGGTGCCGATGTTGAGGCCGCGGTAGATGCCCGCGGAGACGCCGCCGATGCGGGTGAAATAGCCGTGGCGGATGCCTTGTGCCTGCGCCTTGTCCAGCAGCGGCGACCGAACGGGATCCGGTTTGGTCTGATTGAGCATGCGGGCGTTGTTGTCCGTGTGGGCGGTTTCGTCAAGGAAAAGCGCCGGCAGTCCGGCGGCTCTTTTACCGGACGGGAGATTGGGAGGGGTAGCGACGAAAAGTCAATCCGCCGTGGCGAAGGGCCTGACGGGGACGGCGCGTGGGACGACGGCGAGGACCTTGAAGAGTTCGCCCATCGCTTGCGGCCCGGCGAGCCGTTCGACGGCATCCGATATCTTGTCGCGTGCCGCCTGGCCGGCATCGGCGCCCAGCTGGCCGGCGCGCTCCAGAATGCCCATGCCGAGCAGGAAATTGCCCTGCGTCGACAGATGGGCATCGAAACCATGCGCGCGCGCAATCGCTGCAAGAGCGGCGAAATCGACATGGGAGGTAAGGTCGGCCTCGCCAGGATTGGCCAGCACACCTTCGTGATTGTGCCGGCGCAGGGCCTGCAGCGTGTCGCCGACACCGGGCCGCAGATGGCCGTAGTCGAGGAATAGCCCGGCGCCGCCATGAGCGGCCATGCGCTCGGCGATCGCCGCCATCAGGGCGGTGCGGGCAGGTGCGATTTCGACGATCGCGCCTTGCGGCGCGTCGGCCGCATCCCTGGGCAGCAGCGTCGGGTCGACCGAGCCGGCGCCGGCGAAGAAGCAAAGATTGGCCGCGTCGTCCAGGCCGACCATGCGCTCGCGCCACTCGGCGCCGGCGCGGACGAACTGGCGGATGGGCAGGGCATCGAACAATTCGTTGCCGACGATCAACAGCGGTTGACGGGGCAGGGTCTCGATCGTTTCATGCCAGCCTATCACGAAGGGTGTCGCTCCAAGCGTCTGCTTCTGGATATCGGTCAAGCGCGGACTGCTCTCGATCATGGCGAAGACGGCGCCATTGGCCAAGGCCGGATCGAGCCGCGACAGAGTGCGCAGCATGTCCTTCATCAAAGTGCCACGGCCGGGGCCGATCTCGGCGACAGTGACCGGCATCGGCCGGCCGATCGCTGCCCAAGCCTGGTAAAGCCAGACGGCGACGAGCTCGCCGAACATCTGGCTGATCTCCGGTGCGGTGATAAAATCGCCGGCCGCGCCGAACGGCTCGCGTGTCGTGTAATAGCCATCGCGCGGATCGAACAGGCACAGCGCCATGTATTCGTTGACGGGCATCGGACCCACCGCCTCGATCAGCTTGACGATACGAGCCTTCAGCCGCGTCATGTCGCCCGCGGCTGCGCTTGCGTCACCGGCTTGGCCGTCGCCATCGCCCAGATGCCGGCCAGCACCATCGGCGTCGACAGGATCATGCCCATGGTCAGCCAGTTGGTGCCGAGGAGATAGCCGAGCTGCTGGTCGGGCTCGCGGAAGAACTCCACGAAAATTCGTGACAGGCCGTAGCCGCAGATGAAGGCGCCGCCGACAAAGCGCGGTGTCTTCAGCTTGAAGCGCGAATGGGTAAGAATGCGCAGCACGACAAACAGCACCAGCCCTTCGAGCAAAGCCTCGTAGAGCTGGGTCGGATGGCGGGTGAACGGACCGCCATTGGGGAATTCGATCGCCCAGGGCACATCGGTGGGCCGCCCCCAGAGCTCGGAGTTGATGAAGTTGGCGACGCGCACGAGACCGAGACCGACCGGCACGCCAGCTGCCACGACATCGAACAGCGACCATGTGCGGATGCCGCGCTTTATGGAAAACAGCGTCATGGCGAGGATGACGCCGAGCAGGCCGCCATGGAAGGACATGCCGCCTTGCCAGACGGCGAAGATGTCGAGCGGATGGGCGATGTAGCGCGCCAGGTCGTAGAACAGGACATAACCGGTGCGGCCGCCCAGAACCACGCCAATGGCCGCCCAGACGATGAAATCGTCGAGATCCTCAGGCTTCATCGGCAGGACGCCGTCGGGCCAGAGTTTAGGATTGGCGGAGAGCCGCTTGGCATACCACCAGGCAAACAGGATGCCGACGATGTAACCGATGCCGTACCAGTGCACCGCCAGCGGCCCGATCTGGACGAGAATCGGGTTGATATTGGGAAAAGGCAGCGAAGCCAGCGGCAGCAGGAAATATTCGTTCAACGGGGAGCTCTCGGTTGCGATCGGCGCGGACCATGCGGCAGGGTTTTGGCAGGGTCAAGGCAAGGTCACGGACGTCAATGGTCCGGGAACAGATTCGGGTCCGGGAACAGATTCGGGTCCAGCTTCGTCGCCGGGGTTGGGCGTGCTCACCCCCTGGGCTTGGCGGCCACCACTTCGCGCAAGGCGTCGTTGATCCTGTCTTGCCAGCCGGGACCATCTTCCTGGAAATGATCAAGCACGGCCCGGTCGATCCTGATCGAGACAAGCTCGCGGACATTCGGGGCGGTGGAGGGTTCGCGAGGCGGGGTCGCTGCCGGTTTCTTGATCGGCTTGAACACAGCTTCGGCGGCTTCCATCGGATTTGTCGGTCTGCGCGGGGGCGTTGCCATTGCTTATCCTGATTGAAACGTGCCTGAAGGGAGACGAGGGCCTTACAATAGGCGACTTGCCACCATCAAGTACAGCTTCGGAGCCGTTGGAGAGGCTCCTGCAGGACCCGCGCCCATCATGCGGGCGGTGCGCCATAGCAACGCGGAGGCCGCATCGGGCCCCAACGTTCTTGCATTCGTCGCGCCACGTCACTAATTCAAATCAAGCAAGCGAGGATTTGCCATGTCGACCGGACCGAACCGCATTCTCGACGAATTCGCCAAGCTGATGACCGATGCCGCCGGTGCCGCTCAAGGTGTGCGGCGCGAGGTGGAGACGGCCTTCAAGGGCCAGGCGGAACGCATCCTCAACTCCATGGATGTCGTGCAGCGCGAGGAGTTCGAGGCCGCGCGCGAGATGGCCGCCAAGGCGAGGGAAGAAAACGGCAGGCTCGCCTCGCGCATCGAGACGCTCGAGGCCAGGATCGCCGAGCTGACCGGTCAGGCCACACCCGCGGCTCCGGCGAAGCCCAAGCCGAAAAAATAATTCGTTAAACTTTTCCACAAAGCACCAGCCTGAAAATCGCTTTGCCGTGAATCGCTTACCGGCATTGCGTGACTCTTTGTGACAGGCACCTTTCCACATGCGAATGACGCAGTGCGAAAAATTGGGCTGTTCACGCGACTCCCGATCAATAGACTGAATTTGTTGCATGATTCGGAGCAGGGTTATGCAACCGGGCGGTGGGGTTCGGTCTGGGGTCTTTGCGTTGATAAGTCCCGGCCGTCCGAGTTCTAGACAAGATTGTTCGTCGTGTGTGCCCCGCGGAGCGTGTGGCGCTCCCCCTGAACACAGGAAGCATTCCATGGAACTTCTCGAACTCGAATTTTCCCGCGAAATCCATCCGGTGGATGTGATTGAGCAGGTGGCCCACAACAATGACTGGTCCTTCGAACGGGCCGGCGATGACGAAATCTCGATCTCGGTTGCCGGCAGCTGGACCGACTATCACGTCTCCTTCTCGTGGATGGAGGATTTCGAAGCGCTGCACCTTGCCTGCGCCTTCGACATCAAGGTGCCGGAAGCCCGCACGCTGGAAGTGATGCGGCTGTTGTCGCTGATCAACGAACAGATGCTGTTCGGCCATTTCGACCTCTGGGAGCAAGAAGGCGCGATCATGTTCCGCCAGTCGCTGCTGCTCGCCGGCGGGGTCGAACCATCGAGCCAGCAGGTCGAAGTGCTGTTGTCCTCGGCGCTGGAAGCCTGCGAGTGCTATTTCCAGGCTTTCCAATTCGTCGTCTGGTCGGGAACCTCGGCCAAGGACGCGCTGGCCGGCGTGCTGTTCGAGACCTTCGGCAACGCCTGAGCAGAAGCGTTCGACATGAGTTCAAACAACGAGCGCAAGCCTGAAATCAGCTTCGCCGATTCCGTTCGTGTCGACATCCGTGCCGGCACGATCGTCGAGGCCGAACCGTTTCCGGAGGCGCGCAAGCCGGCCTTCAAGCTGAAGATCGATTTTGGGCCTGGGATCGGAGTGAAAAAGTCCTCGGCGCAGATCACTAAATATTATACGCCCGAGACCTTGATCGGCCGCCAGGTGTTCGCGGTGGTCAATTTTCCGCCTCGCCAAATCGGGCCGTTCATGTCGGAAGTGCTGACGCTCGGCTTTCCTGATGAAGAGGGCGCCGTGGTGTTGGGCGCCATCGAACGCAAGGTGCCGGATGGCGGCAGGCTGTTCTAGGCGTTCCGAGGCCAAACAGAATACCGCCTCGTTCCTTGGCACTGCCGCCGGCCTATCGGATCAAGCCGCCAGCTTGCGCGTCGTTCCCAGTGCTCCCTCGACCGCGTCGAGGAACATTTCCGCGCAGGCCTTCCAGCTGTAGCGCATGGCACGCTCGCGGGCCTGGTCGCGGCTGACGTCGAGCGCGGCAAGCGCGGCCTCGCGCAAATCGGTGGAAACAGCACCGCCGACACCATCACCAACGATGTCGATGGGTCCGGTTACCGGATAGGCGGCGACCGGCGTGCCACTGGCCAGCGCCTCGATGATGACATTACCGAAAGTGTCGGTGCGGCTGGGGAAGACGAAGACATCGGCAGAGGCATAGATTTCGGCCAGTTCGTCATTGGGGCGATGGCCGAGGAAATGCGCCTTCGGATATTTCGCCTTCAGCTTGGCAAGCTCGGGCCCTTCACCGACGATCACCTTGCTGCCGGGCAGGTCGAGGTCAAGGAAGGCCGGCAGGTTCTTTTCGATGGCGACGCGGCCGACACACAGGAAGACCGGGCCGGGGAAGCCAAGGTCCTTGCGCTTGTCGGGCCGGAAATGCTCGGTGTCGACGCCGCGCGTCCAGGGCCTCAGCTTGTTGAAGCCGCGCGCCGTGAGATCGTCGGCGAGCGACTGGGTGGCGACCAGCGTGCCTTGGCCCGAATTGTGGAAATCGCGCAGCCAGCGATAGGCCCAGCTCTCCGGCACCGGCAGGCGGGCGCTGAGATATTCGGGAAAGCGGGTGTGGTAGCTGGTGGTGAACGGCCGGCCGGCATTGCGGCAATGGCGCCGCGCCATGATGCCTAGCGGTCCCTCGGTGACGATGTGGATGTGGTCGGCCTTGTAGCCGTCGATCAGGCGCGCGACATGGCCGGGCGTGGTCAGCGCCAGGCGGATGTCGGGGTAGGTCGGCAAGGGCAGGGTGCGAAAGATGTTGGGGGTCAGGAATTCGACCGCGACGTCGAAGGATTTCAGGGTCTCGGTGAGCCGCTCCAGCGTGTGAACGACGCCGTTAACCTGCGGGCGCCAGGCGTCGGTGACCATCACTATGCGCATGGCGGCCCTTTGCTCCGGAGGTCGGCGGTTGCCTTGAAACGATGCCGGAACGGCGACCATGCGGCCGCCCTCGCTTCGCTCCAGCGCACCCTGACGGGCACGGGGTGGAAGTGAGGCGGCAAGGACGAATCAAGTGCGGTCGCGCGCTTCATGCGCGCTCTTGACCATGGTTTCATGACGGGCGGATGAAGCAGACCGTGATCCCAAAAAGTCGAAAGCGGTTTTCAGGCAAGATCATGCCAAATAGAAATCAGGCCGGAACCTTGATCACCGCGCGCAGGCCACCCATCGGACTGTTGTCGAGCGTGATGTCGCCGCCATGGCTGCGGGCGATGTCGCGGGCGATCGACAGGCCGAGCCCGGTGCCGCTGGCGTCGAGGTTTCGCGCCTCGTCGAGCCGCACGAAGGGCTTGAACACGTCTTCGCGCCTGTCGGCCGGAATGCCTGGCCCATCATCGTCGATGGTGACCAGAAGCGAGCCGCGGCCATGGTCGGCGGTGACCTCGACGGTGCGGGCATAGCGGAAGGCATTGCCGATAACGTTGGACAGCAGCCGCGCAAAGGCGTTCGGCCTGACATGCACGGTCGGATCGCCGAAAAGCGTCGTCGACAGTCTGCATTTGCGCAAGTTCGCTTCTTCGCCAAGCTTCTGAAAATAGGCTTCGAGATCGAAACGTCCCGGGTCCTCCGAGGCCTCGCCCTTGGCAAAGGCTAGATAGCCTTCCAGCATCGACTGCATGTCCTCGATGTCCTGGTCGAGAGCCGCCTTGGTCTCGGCCTTGCCGCCGGCCAGCGCCAGCTGCAGCTTGAAGCGGGTGAGGATGGTCCTGAGATCATGGCTGACACCGGTCAGCATGGCCGTGCGCTGCTCGATTTGGCGCTCGATGCGCTCGCGCATCTGGATGAAGGCAAAGCCGGCGCGGCGAACCTCTTCGGCCCCCCGCGGGCGGAAATCGCGCGGCATCGGCCGCCCCTTGCCGAAGCTTTCGGCTGCCTCGGCAAGCGCCAGGATCGGCCGGATCTGGTTGCGCAGGAAGGGGATGGCGATCATCAGGAGCACCAGCGAGGTGCCGACCATCCAGATGAGGAAAATGTGGGTGTTGGAGGCATAGGCCTGGCTGCGGCGCACGAAGACGCGCAGCACCTTGTTCTCGAGCTGGACGCGCACTTCGATGATGTTGGAATTGCCGACAGTGTCGATCCAGAACGGGCGGTTGATCTGCCGGGTAATCTCGGCGGAGAGAACATCGTCGAGGATCGAGAAGAACGGCTTTGGACCGGGCGGCGGCAGCGGATCGGGCGGCAGAAGATCGACCTTCAGCTGCATGCGATCCTGCGCGGTGCGGATGATGTTGGCGTAGTCGGCGTCGTGCGGGTAAGTCTCGATCAGGTCGATCATGGCGGCGATGTCGCGCACCGTGGCCTGCGACAGGCGTTGCGTCACGGTTGCCCAGTGGCGCTCCATGAAATCGAAGGCGACGACCGACTGCAAAAGGATCATCGGCGCGATGACGATGATCAGCGAGCGCGCATAGAGGCGCTTGGGCATGTAAAGCGAAACGAGGCGCCAGAACCGGTTCCAGATGCGCGGCACCGCCTTGAGCGACCGTGTGGCGCGTGCACTCAAGCCGTCATTGTCCGGCTGTTCCAGTTCCGTGGTCGCCATTGGCTCTTTTCATCTCGGCGGTATTGGATCAGGACGACGTTTGGCTGAATCGTCATCCTGATCCAACTCTTTGTTGGAGCATGATCTTTTCCGAAACCGGTTCCCACTTTTCGGGATCATGCATTTGGGCCGCCGGCATTCTATTCCACGCTGAGCCGTTCTGGAACAGCCGCTTGAGTTCAACTGGTTAGGCTGTCAAACGTGTGCTCATCGCTCGTTGATAACAAAGGCTCTATCCCTAAATTGTCAAACCGCGGGAGCGTATGCCTTTGGGCGCGGCGCCGCTTCGTTTGGTAGGTATTTGACCTCATATAAGCCATTCTATCAAACTCACTAGGGCTGAGTTGGCTCCCCGACGGTGACGTTCGGCACCGCGTAAAGTGTGGCGAGGCCGGCAGGACGCTTGGCGCCGTCCAGGGCCATGCAGGACGAACCGCGGGCGACCACCATGGGGAGTGACGATCATACAGTCCAGTCCATTTAGCTCGCGCACAAGACCGCTGAGCATTTTGCTCGTTACCTTTGGGCGGCAAGCCTCGAGAGGCTACCCAGCAACATTATTCTGTCCTTGCCGATCATCAGCACGCCGCTGTCAGGGGCCAGCAGCGCGGAGAACGGCAACATGGCCGCGCCGATCGGTGACGCCTCAGGGCCGAATTGTCCCGACACGATTTCCGGCGCCACGATGCCGAGGGCGCTAGTCCGGTTAAACTGGGTCTGCACCCTCGCCAGTAGCTCGAGATGGATAGGCCGCGGCAGGATGCTGTCGAGAACGATCGCCTCGATGTCGATGACGGAGGTGATGGCGATGATCGCCTCAACCAGCGCGTTGGCGCAATCTTCGACCCATTCGAACAACGGCTCGCGCGCCCCAGGCGGCAGCGGATCCAGTTCCCGCACGCGATTGATCTCGATGCCGCGAGACTTGAGATGATTGACCAGCACATAGATGGAGGCGCGGTGCAGCAGACTCTGGTAGCGCGCCGGCTTGGCCGCCACCGAATCGAGGCCTGAAGGAGAGACCGGCAACGGGCCAAGCGCAGCCGTGTTGCCATGCGGGCCGGTATGGACCTTGCCGCCTTGCACAAGCCCGCCGCCTACGAAAGTGTCGATCGAGATATGCATGAAGTCGCGGAACCGCGCGCCGGCCCCCTGGATGAGTTCGGCCAACGCTGCCGACGACGCGTCGTTTTCCACGAAGACTGGCGTCTTGGGCCTCGAGGCGAAGAATGTCGTCAGGTCGATTGCCTCCCACCGGCTGCCAAGGTCGTCGGGAAAGCCTAGCTCCTCGCTCCAGCCGCCGAGGAAATAAGGCGAAGCGATTCCGACGCCGACAATGCTGGCATCGCCAAGCCCGGCGACCACCTTGTCGAAACTGGCAAGCGACATATTTCCGGCTCTGAGCACCAGATCCGGATCCGGAAGCCGGTATTCGTGCGACTCGCGCGCGCGGACCTCGCCGGCAAAGTCGACAAGCACGGCCTCCAGCGCACGCCGGCCGATCTTGATGCCGACGCTGTAGATGCGCTCCGGCGTAAGCCTGTAGAGTGTGGAAGGAGAACCGCGCTGTCCGAACCTTTTTCCCACTTGCTTTACGAAACCAGACGACTCCAACCCGTCGACAATGGTTGCCACAGCGGCCGGTGTCAGGTTTGCCGCGCGCGCCAAGTCAGACTTGGAAGCCTCCTTCAGTCGGCGAATGGCATCAAGCACGAATCGCTCGTTGTAATGCCGAACCTTGACGGAATTACTGCCTTTTCCAGACAAAACCGACGCCTCCATTCATCTCTTGCGAAGCCACTCTGGCCGCCTGCAGCTCCCAATCTGCTGCGATCGTGGCACCCCATCCGCACCCGTGCGCAACGCGACAGTGGCTCCCAGGGCAACGGAAGTCAATTTTCTGGTTGCGGGCGTGGCGCATTTAATATAGCAAATTGAAAAAATAACAGCTGCTGGGGAGGAGAGGTGCTGCACTCAGGCATACATGGCCAAGCCGATGCTACGGCAAATGGGAACGTGGCTGTCCCCATCGCCCTGGTTCAGGCGACAAAGGCCTTTGGTGGCACGATCGCCCTCAAGGATGCGTCCTTCGAATTGCGCTCCGGCGAGGTGCTGGCATTGCTTGGCGAAAACGGCGCCGGCAAGAGCACGTGCGTGAAGCTGCTGGCCGGTGTGCATGCCCCAACCGGCGGCCATGTCGAGATCGATGGCAAGCCTGTTGTTCTGCATTCGCCACAGGACGCCCAGGCTGCCGGCATCGCGGTTATGCACCAGCATCCCGGCCTGTTCCCCGATCTACCGGTCGCGGAAAACATTTATCTCGGCCACATGCCGCGCGACCGTTTTGGTGGCATCGACAACGCCGCCATGATAGCCGGCGCGCGCAAGGTGTTGGCGACGGTCGGTCTCGACGTGCCGGCCGAAATGCGGTTAGGCGCGCTGCGCACCTCCGAGCAGCAATTGGTCGAGATCGCCCGCGCGCTATCGCTCGACGCGCGCGTGCTGATCATGGACGAGCCCACGGCGGCCCTATCGCAGCGCGAAGTCGAGCGGCTGTTCACTGTCGTTGCCGATCTCAGGCTGCACGGCGTGGCGATGATGTTCGTAGGTCACCGCATGGACGAAATCTTCCGCATCGCCGACCGCATCGCGGTGCTGCGGGACGGACGCCTTATCGGCGTCAAGCCGAAGGCTGAGCTTGGTCGCGCCGCGGCCATCAGCATGATGGTCGGCCGCGAAGTGACCGACCTCTACCCGGAACGAAACCACGCCACCGGCGCATTGGTGCTGGAGGCGAGGGGGCTTTCGCGCGCCGGCGGCTTCTCCAACATTGATTTGAAGCTCCGCGCCGGGGAGGTGCTTGGACTTGGCGGCCTTGTGGGCAGCGGGCGAACCGAGATCGCGCGCGTGTTGTTCGGCATCGACCAGCCTGACGCTGGCGAAATCCTGATCGACGACCTAGTCGTGCGCTTCGCCTCGGCGCGTGACGCCATGGATGCGCACATCGCCTATGTCTCGGAAGACCGTATGGGCCAGAGCTTGGTGATGGATTTCTCGATCCTCGACAATGCGGTGCTGCCGGTCCTCGACAAGGCCGCGCCGGCCGGTTTTTACGGCACGGATCGTGCGATCGATCTGGTTGCGGACTGGCTGAAACGCATGAAGCTGCGCTTCTCCAGTTACGGGCAGCCGGTCAAGGAATTGTCCGGTGGGAACCAGCAGAAGGTGGTGCTGGCCAAATGGCTGCGCACCGAGCCGCGCGTACTCATCCTCGACGAGCCGACGCAAGGCATCGATGTTGGCACCAAGGCGGAAGTGCATGCCATGATCGCCGCCCTTGCCGCACAAGGCATGGCGATCCTCCTGATTTCTTCCGAGATGCCCGAACTGATCGGCATGTGCGACCGCATCGTCGTCCTGCGCGAAGGTCACCAAACGGCCGAATTCGCACGCGGCGAAGCCACCCAGAAAAGGGTGCTGGAAGCGGCGACGAAGACCAGCGAGCGCGTCGATCCGGCAGCGCAGGCTGAGCGTGCCGCCTTCAAGGATAAGAGAAAAGGAACGCTCGATTTCCTGAAGCGGCGAGAGTTCGGGCTGCTCGCCGCGATGCTAGCGGTCGCCATTCCGGTCACCATCATCAACCCGCGCATGGTAAGCGCGGCAAACCTGACCGCCGTGTCGATGGACGCGGCACTGCTGGTCGTCGCCGCACTCGCCCAGATGCTGGTGCTGATTACCCGCAATATCGACCTTTCGATCGCCGCGGTGATCGGTCTTTCCGCCTATATGGCCGCCAGCATGGTTCAGGCCTATCCCGGGCTCGACATCGGCATCGGCCTGGTGACCGCATGCGCGGTCGGCGGCATCGCCGGTCTGATCAACGGCCTTGTCGTCACCCGGGGAAGGATCCCGGCCATCGTCGTCACGCTGGCCTCGATGTCGATCTTTCGCGGGTTCAACTCGATCTGGGCGGCCGGCGACCAGGTCAGTGCGGACGAGGTCACGCAGGCCTGGCTCGACATGACCGGCCTGAAGATCGCCGGCGTGCCGCTGATCGTCGTCATCGCTATTCTCATCTTATGCGCTGGCTACGTCCTGCTCTATCGCACTTCCGTCGGGCGCGAACTGTTTGCTACCGGCTCCAACCCCGACGGCGCGCGGCTCATCGGCATCCCGGTCGACCGCCGCATCCTGCTTGCCTTTGGCATGGCGGGCTTGCTCGGTGGCCTTTGCGGGGCGCTGTGGGCCTCCCGCTATGCCACCATCGATGCCCGCGTCGCGCTTGGCTTCGAACTCCGTGATCGCTTCGGCGGTGGTCGGCGGGGTCGCCATCCGCGGTGGTTCGGGCACACTGCTCGGCATCATCCTCGGCGCGCTCACCCTTTTGGTCATCAAGAACGGGCTGACCCTTGTGCGCGTCGACCCGCTGTGGCTGCAAGGCGTCTACGGGCTGGTGATCCTGGTCGCCATCGGCATCGATACCTTCATCGTGCGGCGCGCGGAGCAGGCAAGACAGGCAAGGGCGCGATGAACAAGTTCCTGCGCTCGATCGATTTCTGGGACCTGCTGCTGGCGACCTCTTGTCTGGCCGCCTTCCTCTACGCGGCGATCTTCGTGCCGAATTTCGTCTCTGGCTTCAATCTCTCGCAGCTGGCGGCGAGTGCCTCGGAAAAGGCGTTGCTGATCCTGCCGATGACGCTGCTCATCATCATCCGCGAGATCGACCTGTCGATTGCCTCGGTGCTGGCGCTGACGTCCGTGGTGTTCGGCCTGCTCGTCCAAGCGGGCGTGCCTACGCTGGCGGCAATCCCGCTGACGCTCTTGGCCGGCGGCCTGCTCGGCGCCTTCAACGGCTATCTGGTCTCGGGCCTGGGACTGCAGTCGCTGGTGGTGACGCTCGGCACCATGGCGCTCTATCGCGGTATTGGCTACATCCTGCTCGGCACCGGTTCGGTCAACATACTGCCGCCAGCCGTCGTCGATTTCGGGATCAACAACCTGCCGGGCACTGAGATACCGTGGACCATCGTGCCTTTCCTGGTGCTGGCGCCAGTGTTTGCCGTCATCCTTCAGAAGACGCCGAGCGGCAAGCGCATCCATGCGCTCGGCGGCAGCCCCGAAGTGGCGCGCTATTCCGGCATCAACACGCGCCGGATGATCCTGAATCTATTCATCGTCTCGGGCGTGGTCGCGGCCATCGCCGGCATCGTCTATACCGCGCGGCTCTCCAACGCCCGCGCCAACAACGCGCTCGGCATGGAACTCGACGTCATCACCATCGTGCTGCTCGGCGGCGTTAGCGTGTTTGGCGGCAAGGGCCGCCTGACCGGTGTCATGCTGGCACTGCTCCTGATCGCCGTGATCCGAAACGTGCTGGCGCTCAACCAGGTCGGCGGCGACGCGCAGGGTATGATCATCGGCCTGCTTCTGATCGGCTCGCTGCTGGTCGGCAATTACTGGCGCTCCGCACAGGAGAGGCTCAGCAGATCGCGCGTCTTGCGCGAGACCAAGGGGTGATCTCGAGCCCCTTCCTTCAAGCCCGATGTTTTTGACGGAGGAGTCACAATGAAAGCGTTTAGATTAGCCCTGATCGCATCCGCGGTTCTGCTCGCGCCGGCCTCGCTGGCCTTCAGCCAGGAATGCGCCAAGGAACCCGTGACGGTCGGCTTCCTGCCCAAGCTCGACACAGACCCCTACTTCAAGGTGGCCTTTGGAGGCGCCGAAGAGGCGGCGAAGGAAATTGGCGGCACTGCTACCCAGGTCGCCCCATCGCAGGCGACGGCCGAGGCGCAGATCGAATTCATCAACAGCCTCGTGTCGCAGAAGGTCGGGGTCATCGCAATTGCCGGCAACGACGCCAATGCCGTTGCGCCTGCTCTGAAGCGCGCCGTTCAGCAGGGCGTCAGGGTGATCTCGTATGACTCCGACGTGGCGGCCGATGCCCGCGCGGTATTCGTGAACCAGGTGAAGGGCGACAGTCTCGCCGAGATGATGCTGGAAAGTGCATTCGATCTCAGCGGCGGTGAAGGCGAATTCGCAATCCTATCGTCGACACCCACGGCGACCAACCAGAACGCCTGGATCGACTTCATCAAAGCGAAGATGGCGGCCGAGCCGAAGTTCGCCAAGATGAAGTTGGTGCAGGTCGCCTATGGCGAAGAGAGCGAACAGGTCAACCAGCAACAGGCGTTGGCGTTGGTCCAGGCGTTTCCGGATCTCAAGGTGATCATCGTTCCGGCAGGCATTGGCCTTCCGGCGGCCGCGCGTGCACTCGAGGAAGCCGGCATGATCGGCAAGGTCAAGCTGACCGGTCTCGCGCCGGCCACTCTGATCTCGAAGTACATCAAGGACGGCGCCGCGCAGGATATCTGGTGGAATGTCACCGATCTTGGCTATCTTGCCTATCAAGCAGCCCAGGCGCTTGCGCAATGCAAGATCACCGGCAAGGAAGGTGAGAAGTTCACGGCAGGCAGGCTCGGCGAATACACGATCGGGGCCAGCGGCGAATTGATCCTTGGGCCGGCGAAAATCGTGACCCCTGAAAACCTGGCCGAGTTCAAGTTCTGATCCTCCAGGTCTAGACACGGCGGGTGCCGGCTGAAACCGGCGCCTCTTTTCCCAACTCTTGATCGAACAGTGTGAGCGGCAATGAAACTGTTGCTTGCAGGTGAAACCTTCGTAGCGACGACGTTGGACGCCGTTGGCGGCGACGCGCTGACAAGTGCGACCTCGACCAATGGCGCAACGGCCTTCAACGCCGCGCTGGCCGCCGAGGGCATCACCGTGCCTCAACGCCTCCATCCTGCAGTCGTCCACCCGATCTTTGCCGGCGTGGAGGGGCCGTTGCCGCCCATCCTGGGCATGAACAAGCTGGATTTCAGGAATGACTGTTCATCCCGTCTGCTTGCGACCTGCTACTATCGGGGGCACGGACTGGCCGCTGCTAGCGGTTCGCAACCCCGGTCGCGCCCGCACGCTCGCCTGGGCGACCGACATCGGGCCGCATTGGCTGTCGCAGGATTTTCTCGGTGGCCGCTCTACGGCAAAATGATGGCGAACATGGTGCGGTGGCTCGCCGGCATCGAGTAAGCAAGACGAATACCTGGGTCAACTCCGTTGCCGGTTCTCGCTGTAGAACTAGCTATTCCACGCTGAGCCGATACCCAATACCGCGCACGGTCTGCAGCCAGACCGGATTGGACGGATCGCGCTCGATCTTGCGGCGCAGCCGGTTGATCTGGACGTCGATGGTGCGCTCGCCGACTTCCGAATCATCGCCGACCAGTTCGTGGCGGGGGATGGTTTCGCCGGCGCGCGCTGCGAAGATCGCCAGGATCTCCTGTTCGCGGTCGGTCAGCTTCAGCGCCTCGCCGCCGCGCTTCAGTTCGCGCCTGGCGATCTGGAAGGTGTAGGGGCCGAACACCAGCTGCTCGACCTTGGGCGTCGCCGCCGGGCCGCCCCGGCGCAGGATGTTGTTGATACGCAGGATCAGCTCGCGCGGGTCGAAGGGTTTTGGCAGGTAGTCGTCGGCGCCGGCTTCGAGCCCCGAGATGCGGCTGTCGGTTTCCGACAAGGCCGTCAGCATCAGGATCGGCACGTTCTTCTCGGCGCGCAGAGCCTTGGTGAGATCGACGCCGCTTTCTCCCGGCATCATCACGTCGAGCACGAGCAGGTCGAAATCGAGGCCGGCGAGCTTGCGGCGGGCCTCGCCGGCATTGCCGGCGACGGTGACGCGAAAGCCGTTTTCGGTCAGATACTGCTTGAGAAGATTGCGAATGCGGGTGTCGTCGTCGACCACGAGCAGATGCGGTGCGTCGTCATCCGGTGCGGCCGCGGTGTCGACCCTCTCAGTGCTCTCCATGGCTTTTCCCTGACATTTTTGCGGACCCAACGTCGATCTGAGCTCTCAGTTCCGGATTGACCATCGCTTCGAGGAAGCGTTCCACCAAGGTCCGTTCGGTGGCGCCGGAATCTTCCAATGCAGCACGGATGCGGCGTGACTGTGGCCGCGCCAGCGCCAGCGCCAGCGCCCGGCCCTTGGCCGTCGGATAGAGTTCGCGCTGGCGACGGTCGCGCGGGCCTTGCAACTGCACGACGTGATCGGTGTCGATCAATTGCTTCAGCACACGCGCCAGGCTCTGCTTGGTTATCTTCAGCACGTCGAGCAGTTCGGCGACGGTCAGGCCCGGCCGGCGGTTGACGAAGTGCAGCACGCGGTGGTGGGCGCGGCCGAAGCCGTAGTCGGCCAGGATCTGATCGGGATCGGAGGTGAAGTCGCGATAGGCGAAGAAGAAGAGTTCGATGAGGGCGAAGTCGATGCCGTCCTCGCTGGTGATCGCGGTCCTGATCGGTTTTCCGGCAGCTGGGCTTTTATCCGTCATCATTTCTCCATGGGAACGGGAGATTATGTCAGTACTATTGACGTAATTTCCCTGCAATGGTAATTTTTGACAAGCTTTTGAGCGGATTGCGAACGAAAAGGCGAGGCAGGCCGGTTTTTCCGGAACTTCCTGAGTTTGCCAGGGCGCGAATATCCGCTTACGCTTCCAGACACCGGCCGGCGTCTCCAACCACATGGCGCTGCCAAAAAAGAACACGCAACGACACTAGGATATGCGGGTCGCGACCCGCGGGAGGTTACCATGGCATCCGTTCCCTTCGATCAACTGGACGGCTTCATCTGGATGAATGGCGAGATCGTCCCGTGGGGGGACGCCAAGATTCATGTGCTGACCCACGGCCTGCATTACGCCAGCGCGGTCTTCGAGGGTGAGCGCGCCTATGGCGGCGAGATCTTCAAGCTCAACGAGCATACGGAACGCCTGCATGAATCGGCGCGCCTGCTCGGCTTCAAGATTCCCTATTCGGTGGTCGAGCTCAACGACGCGTCGACCACGCTCCTGAAGAAGCAGGGCTTCCAGGACGCCTATGTCAGGCCGATCGCCTGGCGCGGCAGCGAGCAGATGGGTGTTTCGGCGCAAAACAACCGCATCAACGTCGCCATCGCCATCTGGCAATGGCCGAGCTATTTCGACCCGGCGCAGAAGCTGAAGGGCATCCGTCTCGATGTGGCGGAATGGCGCCGGCCCGATCCGCGCACGGCGCCGTCGCGGTCTAAGGCCGCCGGCCTCTACATGATCTGCACCATGTCCAAGCATGCCGCCGAGGCCAAGGGCTTTGCCGACGCCATGATGCTCGACTGGCGGGGCCAGGTCGCCGAAGCAACCGGCGCCAACATCTTTTTCGTCAAGGACGGCAAGATCCACACTCCCAAGCCCGATTGCTTCCTCGACGGCATTACCCGCCGCACGGTCATCGGTCTCGCCAGGGATCGCGGCCTGGAGATCATCGAACGCGCCATCCTGCCGGAAGAATTGGAAGGGTTCGAGCAGTGCTTCCTGACCGGAACGGCAGCGGAAGTAACTCCGGTTTCGGAGATCGGCCCTTACCGATTCGAAGTCGGCGAGATCGCCAAGAATCTCATGAACGACTATTCTATCGCCGTTCAACCCAAGCATGCTATCGCCGCAGAATAACGATAGTCACAGCTTTTCGTGCAAGCAGGGGCGGTTTTCGGGCCGCCCCTTTTATTTCAGCGTTTCTGCATTTGACTTTCATCCAATTCGGCGTCTCATCATGGTGTCGGCCCGGGAGGCTGGCAGCTATGGAGGGACTAATCATATGGACATGAACACGCTTCTTCCGATCATTATTCAGATTATTACAGGCATTATTGGTGGTCAGGCGGTCAGTGTGGCGATCAAGACGGCGGCAATGGGCCAGCTTACCAAGATCCTGGGCGGAGCCATCGGCGGTGTCGGCGGCGCGGCGATCCTCGGCAGCCTGCTTGGCGGCGGTACGATCAGTCCTGACGCGGCCGCGGCGGCGACCAGCGGCCTGGGCAGCGCGCTCAACCTGCAGAACATCCTCGGTGGCGCCGGCGGTGGCGCGATCCTGACCGGCATTCTCGGCGCGGTCATGGGCGCCATGAAGAAATAAGCCCGCCGATCTCGGGCTTCGCAGAATGGGCGGCTTCGGCCGCCCATTCTTTTGGAGACGCACTGTTTGGCCTTCGGCTGTGGACGGTTTTGACCGATGCCTCTACATGATCGCTGACACAGCGAAAGGACGATCATGGGTCAGCTCAATGCCGGCATCGTGCCGGTCACACCGTTCCAGCAGAACTGCACCATCCTGTTCGACATGGACGACAAGCATGGCGTCGTCGTGGATCCGGGTGGCGACATCGACAAGGTGCTGGCAACGTTGAAGGACAACGCGATCACGGCCGAGGCGATCTGGATCACGCACGGCCATATCGATCATGCCGGCGGCGCCATGGAACTGAAGGAAGCACTCGGCGTCGAGATCATCGGCCCGCATGAAGCCGACAAGATGCTGCTCGACAATCTGGAAAACCAGGGCAGGCGCTACGGCATCGGCGGTGTGCGAAACTGCGTGCCCGACCGGTTCCTCACCGAGGGCGAGACGGTGTCGTTCGGCGGCCATGTGTTCGAGGTGCTGCATTGCCCCGGCCACGCGCCGGGCCATGTCGTCTATTATAACCGCGCCGCCAAATTCGCCCATGTCGGCGACGTTTTGTTTCGCGGTTCGGTCGGCCGCACCGATCTGCCGGGCGGCGACCATGCGGCCCTCATCGCCTCGATCAAGGACAAGCTGTTGCCGCTCGGCGACGACATCGGGTTCATCTGCGGCCATGGCCCCGGCGGGCGTTTTGGCGAGGAACGGCGAACCAATCCGTTTTTGACCTGAATGAGACAGGGACCGCTGCCGGAAGCCCAACTAGCTCACAACAAAAAAGCGCTGGCCTTGCGGTCAGCGCTTTTTTGTTTGGGGCAGGGAAGCTCAGTTGGCGGTGCAGAAATGCTGTTCACCATCGCTGCCGGTGAAGGTGCCGGTACGGGAATTGAAGGTGCGGTAGCGGTCCGAGCAGTACTCGTACCAGCCGCGCGTCCACGGCTCGGCGTAACGGTCGGCATAGACCACCTGCGGTTCCGCGTAGTAGCGGCGGACCGGGGCAGGGCGCACCCGCACCTCACGATCGTAGTAACCGTCATCGTAATAGCGGTCGGAATCGGGTGGTGGCCTGTCATTGGCCAATGCGCCACCGATCAATGCGCCGGCGGCAAGGCCGAGAACGCCGGCTGCTACAGCGTCGCCATTGCCATGGCCATGGCCGTGATGGTGCCAACGGCGCCAGTCATCGGCATTGGCCGCCGAAAAGGTCCCCAGCGTGGTGGCGACCACGGCTGCGGACAGCACGGCTGTCTTGAAAATGCGGTTCATCTTGGTCTCCTTCGTACCGGACCGTGCAGTTTCTTGCAGGGGATGCAGTCCGGCTTTACCGATGACTAATATGGGACCGTGGCTGAACGGGGGCTGAACGAAAATTTGGCCGCACGCATTCTTTGACGCCCTCAAAACCGCACCTTCGGCGCGGACCTGACTGCCGGAGCCGGTCCGAAGCCGGCTCAGCCGACCGACAGGTTGACGGCCTTGGGTCCCTTGCCGCGCTTGTCCGGCTCGGTGTCGAATGTCACTTTCTGCCCATCTTCGAGACCGGGGAGACCCGACGCCTGCACGGCCGAAATATGGACGAAGACATCCTTCGCGCCATCATCCGGTGTGATGAAGCCGAAGCCTTTGGCATGGTTGAAGAATTTGACGGTGCCGGTCTGCGGCATGGGAAGCTCCTTTGATCCCATAAATTCCAGTCTCGGGCCGGCAAATGCCCGAATGGAAATTTGTCCTTTATTTTAGCGCTATCGGCAAGAGAAAGTTTTGCAGGCACTTAAAGCACGTCGCTTTAAGTGCTTGTTATGATGCGCGTCATTGGCCCGGACCTGGGATGAACTTCCGGATGAGATGAGTCTATGCTGCGCGGCGGACATGCAAAAGGCGCGGCGAAAACCGCCGCGCCTTTCAAAAATCCGTCTGCCTGCCCAGGTCCTGGTCAAGCTCCTCGTTGGCCCATCCGCCTGGGATGTGCGCGCCGATCGCTCAGGCTGCGCGCAGGTTGACCGCCTTCGGGCCCTTGCCCATGCGGTCCGGCTCGACGTCGAAAGTGACCTTCTGGCCATCGACGAGCGTGCGCAGGCCCGAAGCCTCGATCGCTGAAATGTGGACGAACACGTCCTTGGCGCCGCCGTCGGGCGTGATGAAACCGAAGCCTTTGGTCGCATTGAAGAATTTAACGGTGCCGGTCTGGGCCATTGGGGAAACTCCTTCACCCGTTCAGTCTTGGTGGTCCTGCCCGCCACCTGGCGTCGAGGGCAGTTCCTGGTGGTTGCTTTCGGCAGTCATGCATTGGCGCATGGTCAAACCCCCCGCCGAAAAACGGGGCCGTCAGAGATTCACAGTATCGGGGAAAGGTCGTCCAAAACGTTCCGCTCTCCGGGTCGCAAATGCCCGAACACAGAATTTATCGCACGGAAACGTGAAGGTTGCAAGATAGCGCCGCGGGTCGCCGCCCTTGGCGCATCCCGACGCAAAAATCGGCCGATCAAAGCGGCGACCGGCCGCAAATAGGCTTCGTTGGCGGAGGGGTCATCGGCCCACAGCGCCGGTCATGGATGGGCCAGATACGACGATTGCCGGCGATGCGGCCGAGGCCTACCGGTTCGGGTGTCGTTCTCCTACAGAAGCCGCAAACAAGGGTTGCAATTGGCAGTGGAATGACGAGGGTCACGCCGTGGGCGACTGATCTAAATCTTGTTTTGGTCGATATAATTACCAACGTACCGCCACGCGGGCTTGGGTGGTACGGACCGGTACGCGGATCAAGTGAGAGACGATCTTGAGGTTCTTGCGGCGATCTTTTCACGGCAGGTTTTTGCCATCCTTTTCCTGTAGGCAATTCTTGCCGCCTGCACGGTGGTCGTCGATGGACGGACCTGGGCCGCGACCGCCTCCGCCGCCCTGAACCGCAATTCTGCACCAAATACGAACCGATCTGCAGCCCGGCGCGGCGGAGATCGCCAGACCTTCGCCAATGCCTGTCTGGCCGATCGGGCGGGTTACCGCGTCGTGCGTGACGGGTCCTGTCGCGGTGGCGGCGGCGGTGATGGCGAGCAGACGTTCTGCAACCGTGAATACGCGCCGGTGTGCGCCCGCCGGCATGGCGAGATGCGCACCATTCCCAATGCCTGCGAGGCGCGTGCCTCGGACTATCGCGTCGTCGGCGAGGGGCCGTGCTGAGATTCTGCCCTCTCCCGCGAGGGGGGAAGGCAAGGCGGCTCATTATTTTTCCACGCCAATATAAGCTCTGCTCTTGAGCAGGCCGGCCAGATGAGCAGCGTTTGAGGCCGCCATTTCGATGGCCTCGGTAACCTTGTCGGGGTTTTTCGGCAGGTCGACGTAATTGACGTCTTGCATGGCTTCACCGACCCAGTAGACGCCGCCATTGGCGGGGATGGTGAAGCCGACATCGTTCAGCGCCTGGAAGCACTCCGCGTGGCAGTGATGCGCGCCGTCCTCGTTGCCGACGATCGCCACCAGGGCCACCTTGCCGGCGGCCGGCATGCGGCCCTTGTCGTCGGTCTCCTCGAGAAAGGCGTCCATCCGCTCCAAGACGCGCTTGGCGACGCTCGATGGCTGGCCCAACCAGATCGGCAAGCCGAGAATGAAGATATCTGCGGCGAGGATCTTTTCGCGCAGGCCGGGCCAGTCGTCGCCTTTGCCCATGTCGGAGAGCACGCCGGGCTTGATGTCATGATCGAGCGCGCGCACGACCTTGCCTTCCACGCCATGCGGCTTGAGCGCCGCCAGCAGATCGGCGATGATCTTGTCGGTGGACGATTTTTCCTTGTCGCCGGAAGCTTTCAGCGAACAGTTGAGGGCAAAGGCGGTGAGGGACATCGCGAAACTCCTGCATCTGGGTGTGCAGGCTCAACGCCGCGAGGCGTTTGCGGTTGCGCGGCGTGTCGGCTGGCCTCCGCTCAGCTGGCCGGATTGTCGGCCATTCGAGATTGTCTTCCGTGGTGACCCGCTCGTGGGTCTCTTGGTCGCTGCGGATGCGATATTGCGGGGAACCGTCCTTGACCGGCAGCCTGCTCTTGATCTCGAACAGTTCCACGGTCTTGTTGACCAAGCCGGTCCTGCTTTTCATCCGCACGGTCTGACCGATGGCGAAGAGATGCGAGGGGGTATCGGTGCGCGGTCGCGCATTCTGTTGAAAACGGATCATGCTGCATTCTCCCGGTCGCGCACCAGCGCGGTTTCGAGGTCCAGGTGGTCGATGGCGACAAGCTGGCTGGTGAGCGGGTTGTTCACCGCCTTTGCCGGCAGGTGGATGAAGGTGGCGACGCGGCGCCAGGCAAGCCGCGACATGCCCTCGATCAACTCCTCGTCGTGATCGATGTCGTAGTCGCCGGCCGGCAGTTGTCCTTCCAGGCCACCGAGCACGAATGGCGCGGTGAAATGGGCGATGGAACGGGTGGTGCGGTCCGGCATTGTCCTGGCCTTGATATCCCGCCTCGCGGCGTCACGTGAACAGCGCCCTGAGCGCAAAAAAGGCGGGGACACGACGACTGTAATCCACGCGCATCCGGTACTAACAATTGGAATGAGATTGGCGGATCGAGAACCTCCGACACCGCGAGATGACAAATGTGGCCCAAACCATATTTCCTATGTAGCTCAATTCGGCGCTCTATTCAAGAATAAGATCCGAACTCCTCGCTTCGATCAGAAAAATAGATGGATATAATTTTTGGAATAAATCTGCTATGGCTGCAGATATCTTCGAAAATTTCTTGGAGGCGTGCCGAGTTTTTCCTCGGCGTCTATACTTTTATTTTTTCTGAAAGGGATAAAGCCATGGATTCAGTCAGAACTTCGAAAGGGAAGAGCGTGGCGATCAATCCGATCGTCAGGCCAATCGCCACGTACGCCATTGGCGCTGCCGGAAAGCCGATGGCCGNCGTGGCGATCAATCCGATCGTCAGGCCAATCGCCACGTACGCCATTGGCGCTGCCGGAAAGCCGATGGCCGTCCAGTCGGCGCGGCTGACCATCAGAAGCGACGAGGCGGCAAGGCGAACGATCTCCGATACCGATGGAACTGTGAGGCGGGCCAGGCAGGTTGCCGAGACCAATCGCCTGATTTGATCGCTTTCGCCGCGACGTGAGGCGCAGAATCAAGCAAAGCCTTGAACCTGTAACGCCGATGGCCTAGATCGCGGCAGGCGCACGAACAC
Source organism: Mesorhizobium sp. LNHC229A00 (assembly GCF_000502415.1). NCBI lineage: Bacteria > Pseudomonadati > Pseudomonadota > Alphaproteobacteria > Hyphomicrobiales > Phyllobacteriaceae > Mesorhizobium > Mesorhizobium sp. LNHC229A00. The sequence continues at coordinate 161,844 of NZ_AYWQ01000002.1, read as the reverse complement.
GGTAGGTGTCCCATCAACAGAGATCAGAGAAGAGCGGCGGGTGCGGGAACCAAGCCTGGCACGGCTAAGTCTGGCGGGGGAGGACAGCCGCCGCTGGGCCTCGACCAGTATGTGCAGCAGGCATTGCAAATGCACCAGGCTGGGCGCCGGCAGGAAGCCGAGGCGATCTACCGCCAGGTGCTGACGCGTCAGCCCAAACACGCGGCCGCGGCGCATTTCCTGGGGTTGCTGCTGCACCAGACTGGGCGCAGCGAAGAAGGCATGGATTTCCTCGAACAGTCGGTTCAGCTGCAGCCGACCAATCCCGACTTCCTCAACAATCTCGGCACGGTGATGCGCGATCTGGGCCGTGTCGCGGCGGCGATCGATTTCTTCCGCGGCGCGGTGGACCTGCGGCCGGAGCAGCTCGCGGCGCGCGACAATCTCGGCTCATCGCTGAAGCAGATCGGCCGGTTCGACGAGGCCGAGGACATCTATCGCGGCACGGTGCAGCGCAATCCATTCCACGTGCGCGCCCGTATCGGGCTTGCCGAAACCCTGCAGGAAGCCGGACGCCTCGACGAGGCGCTGGCTGTCTTCCAGGAGGCACTGACCATCCGGCCTAGGGATGCCGACCTGCTGCACGGACTGGGTGTCGGGCTGATGGAAAAGGGCAAGCTCGACGAGGCGACCGACCTGTTCCGGCAGGCGGTGGCGATCCAGCCCGGCATGGCCCGCGCGTGGCTGATGCTGACGCAAGTCAAGCGCCAGAAGGAGCGCGATGTTGAAATGGCCGGCATGGAGGCGCAGCACGCCAAGGCGCCTCAGGACAGCCTGGCACGCATGCAGCTGTCGTTTGGCCTCGGCAAGGCCAATGACGATCTCAAGGACTATGACAGAGCCTTCGGCTATTTCGCCGAGGGCAATGCCATCCGCCGCAAGGGCATCGACTACGACCCGGTGAAGACGCGCGCCGAGTTCGAGGCAATGAAGACAGTGTTCGATGCCGGCTTCTTCGAAAAGCACAGGCCGAGCCCGATTGCCGACGACGCGCCGATCTTCGTCGTCGGCATGCCGCGTTCGGGTACGACGCTGGTCGAACAGATCATCGCCAGTCACCCCCAGGTCTTTGGCGCGGGCGAGCTCAGCATCCTGAAGACGGCGGTCGGCAAGCAGTTCCCGTCGAACATGCCGGGCGGCTTCCCGTGGGGCGTGGCCGACACGGACGATAGGGATTTCGCCGAGGCGGGGCAGGCCTATCTGGACATGCTGCATGCCCGCTATCCGCATATGCGCCACGTCACCGACAAGATGCCGGGCAACTTCCTGCTTGTCGGCTTCATCCACATGATGCTGCCGAAGGCCAGGATCATCCATTGCGCCCGCGATGCGGCGGCGACATGCCTGTCGATCTACAAGGTGCATTTCCGCGGCGACAGCCACCGCTATGGCTATGACCTCGGTGAGCTCGCCGATTTCCACAATCTCTACACCGACATCATGGCGCATTGGCACAAGGTGCTGCCCGGCGTCGTGCACGATGTGCGCTACGAGGATTTCGTCGCCGACCAGGATGGGCAGAGCCGGGCGCTGATCGACTATCTCGGCCTGCCATGGCACGATGCCGTGCTGTCGTTCCACCAGACCGACAGGCCGGTGCGCACGGCGTCGGCCGCGCAGGTGCGCCAGCCCATGTACCAGGGATCGGTCGATCTGTGGAAGCGCTATGGCGACCGGCTGAAACCACTGCTGGATAAGCTCGGATAGGCCAATATCGCGGTAAGGCCGGCCTGCGAACGGCGGTTTCCCGCGCTTCCGGTACTCACGTATTCAAATGTACGCTCGGTTCCGGACCCCGGGGTCGAGCTGTCTCAAAGTTCCAGGAAGGGCTGGAAGCCGCCGAAGATCATGCGCTTGCCGTCGAACGGCATCGTGGCCATATCGCGCTGCAGACGAGGGTCGGCCATCACCTTGGCCATTACCGCATCGCGATCTTGCCTGGATTTGTATACGGCCCAGGAGAAAACGACGATCTCATCGTCCTTGGCCTGAACGGCACGCGGAAACGAGGTCAGCTCGCCATAGGGTACATCGTCGCCGATGCATTCGACATAGGCGAGCGCGCCGTGTTCCATCCATATGGGGCCTGCGAGGTTGGCGAGCTTTTTATAGTCATCGAGATTTGCCTTCGGCACGGCAAGCACGAAGCCATCGACATACGACATGGTGGTCTCCTCTTTGCTGAATTCGAACGCCGGGTCAGCGGGGAAAAGACCCGGCGCGGTTTGGCGCATCCCCTCGGCGACGGGGCGCGCTCGCTAAAGCCTATTCCGTCGGTGCGTTCATTGCCCAGGCGACGCCGAAGGGGTCCTTCACCTGGCCCCAGCGGTCGCCCCAGAACATCACCTGCAGCGGCGTGACGGCCTCGCAGCCGGCGTCGACGGCGCGCTTCCACCAAGCGTCGATATCATCCTTGCCGAGATGGAGCTGCAGCGTATAGCCCTGCGCCGCCTGGTGCGGATGGCCGTGTTCCGGATAGGCGTCGCCCAGCATCAGTGTCGAGCCGTTGATATAGAGATGGATATGCATGGTGCGGCCTTTTTCATCCGCCGGGTAGGCAAAGACTTCCTCGGCCCCGAAAGCCTTCTTGTAGAACTCGGCCGCCTTGATGGCACCGTCGACCTCAAGATAGGGGGTCAATCCGCCAAGCACTTTTGGCCGGGGTGGGGTCTGGTCGGTCATTGCATGTTCCTCTTCACGTTTGTTTGGTCTTGCGGACCATAGGACGGATGAGATGACGGCAATCCTACAGGACGTTGAAAATTTTTCGGCTGGCCCGGTTCATCGGGCGACAGGCCAGCTTTTGAGGGCTTCGCACTGGCGGCGGGCCATGGTCATATGACCTTGGCCGAGGACGTTGCGGCGCGGCGGCTGTCGCGGGCGTCGAAGATTTCCGGAAAGCCGATATCCTTGCGCAGTTCGGCCGGCAGCGACAGCAGGATGCGTTCGCTGCGGTGACGGGCGCGCGCGGCGGCATACCGGGTTGCGATGCGACCGATGGATGACAGGACGGACATGGTGACTTCTCCCTTGGGTTGGCGCCGGCATCATCGTGTCGGCATCCCAAGGACGAGGCAGCAACGGGCGATCCGACAGATTGCCCGGAGAATTTTTTGTCGGCGTTTAGATCTCGTTCAGGCGCAGCCGAGGAGAACCTATGCGACCTTGAGCGTGGGAATGGCCGAAACATCGACCTCACGCTCGGCGTGCCAGGCATCGAAAGCCGCCTGCATCCGAAGCCAGATCGCGGCGCAGTCGCCGAACAGCTTCCCAAGTCGAGCGGCCACTGCCGGGGACACCGGCTTTAAGAGCCTGTAAGCAAATAAGTTACAGGCATGCCGATCGCCCGCCGCTCAGCCGGTTCCCTCAGCCACCTCGCGGAAGAAGCTTTCCGGATCCTCGACTTCGGTCAGCTTCCCCTTCTCGATCAGCCAGAAGCGGTTGCCGATGCCGCGGATGAAGGAGCGGTCGTGCGAGGCGAGCAGACAGCTAGCCTGCTGCTTCAGCAACTCCTCCTCCAGCGCTTCCTGGCCATCTATGTCGAGATGGTTGGTGGGCTCGTCGAGCAGATAGAAATTGGGATTCGCGAGCCTGAGCGCCAGCATCATCAGCCGTGCCTTCTGGCCGCCCGACAGCACACCGATCTTTTTCTCCTGCATCTCGATGACCACGCCGGCGCCGGCGAGCAGCGAGCGGGCGCGCTGTTCGCCGACATCGTAACGGCGCGAGACCATCGCCAGCGGCGTGTCATCGCCGCTGATGCCCGACAGTGCCTGGTCGCTGAAGCCGAGCACCGTCGACGGCGTCACCTTCACATTGCGCACCGTGTCCGGTTCGAGGATGGCGTTGCGGATCAAGGTGACGAAGCGCGACTTGCCGACGCCGTTGCGGCCGAGCAGCACGATACGGTCGCCCTGGCAGATGTGGCGCTTGCCGGTCCTGAACAGCAGCGTGCCGTCGGGCGTTTCGACCGCCGCGTCGTCGAGCGTGATCAGCACCTTGGCGTGGGTGCCGCGATTGGCGAGTTTGATCGCGCCCGCCGATTTCTCGCGGTGCGCCGGATAGGCGGCCTCTTCCAATTTTTCCGCGCGCTGGTTGAGTTGCTTGGTCTTGACCGTCAGCAGGTCGCTGCCGGAATTGATGCCGATATTGTTGAGCTTGGCCGCCTGCCGGCGCAATTGCTGAGCCACCTTCATGTCGCGCTGGAACTTCCGTTCGGTCGACGCGTCAACCTCGTCCAGCGCCTCCCTGGCGCGGGAATAGGGAAGGGAAAACGCCGGCGACTGTTCCGGGCGCAGGAACAGCGTCCGGTTGGTGGTGGCGTCGAGGAAGGCGCGGTCATGGCTGGCGATGATGACAGGCATCTCTCGCGGCAGCGCGTTGAGCCAGGTTTCCAACTGGCTGATCCTGGCGAGGTCGAGATGGTTGGTCGGCTCGTCGAGCAAAAGCACGTCGGGATCGGTGGCCCATACGCGGGCGATCAGCGCCAGCCGCTGCCAGCCGCCGCTCAGTGCCTGCATTTTTCGCCCGCGCATCGGCTCGGGCACGTCAAGGGAATCGAGAGCCACATCGACGCGCCACATCTCGCTGTCGGCCTGTTCGGGCGGTAACGCCTCGGCCACAACCTCGTGGAAAGTGCGGCCAAGCAGGGCAGAGGCTACGGATTGCTGGACATGGCCGACACGCAGACCGCGCGTGCGGGTGATGTCGCCGGTTGTCGGCTCCAGTTCGCCGGTCAGGCATTTGAGCAAGGTCGACTTGCCGCGGCCGTTGGCGGCGACGATGCCGAGCCGGTCGCCGTTGGCGATGGTGAGGTCGAGATTGGAAAAGAGCGGCGCACTCATGGTGACGCCGAGGGATTTGAGGCTGATCAGGGCCATTTTGATTTCGCTTTTTTGGTTGGCGCATGATCCTTTCCGAAACATCCGGCTTTCGGGGTCATGCGCTCTTGCCGGAAACAACTCCGGGTGCACTTTGACGGTGCGCGTGCCGGCCATCAGGCCAGGCGTTGCATACCACGAAGGGCAGACCAAAAAATCGAAGCGGGAAAAAACCCGGACCGTCCCTGGTCAGCCCTGCAAGCTGGCTCGCAGGGCAGAAATCGGGCCACGCTGACGATGGTGACGAAAAAACGTAAACACGTGAGCCCTCCTTTCGAGACGTTCGAGTGTGACGACTGGCTACACCAAAGGCGAGGCTGATGGCAAGGCCGCCGCTTTCAGGCTGCGCGGGAAGGGGTCCAGCACCAGTATGCAGCCGCCGATGATTGCCACCGCGCCGAAGCCCTGGATCAAGGTCAGCGACTCGCCGAGCACAATCGTTCCGGCCAGCACCGCGATCGTGGTCACAGCGAATTCGACGCTGATGGTCCTGGTCGCTCCGATGCTGGCCACCAGCCGGAAATACACGACATAGGTCAATGCGCTCATCACGCAGGCCAGTATGGCCAGGTAGAGGAAGTCGACAGAGCGCGGCATGGCCGGCACCGGCACGGCGAGCAGCAGCGGCAGCGTCATCAGGCCGCCGAACAGGAACGCGGCGCTGGTGAGTTCCAGCGAGCGGGCCGAGCGCAAATGGCGATTGGCGTAGTTGCTGCCGAATGCCGCCGAGAAGGAACTGAACAGCGAGGCGGCACAGCCGATCGCAAAGGATGCGGTGACCGGAACGGCGGGGAAACCGACCAGGACGATGATGCCGGCAGCGCCGAGCAGCAGTCCGGCAAGGCCGCGAACTGCGATGCGCTCAAGCCCCCAGAGCTGGCCGATGATCATCGAGAACAGCGGGATGGCGGCAACCAGGATGGCCGCCATCGCCGTGCCGATGCGGGGCGTGGCATAGGACAGGCCGATCAGCTGCGCCGCCACCGTCGTCGCGCCGACCATGGCGAAGTGCCACCAGCCGGCGCTGAAATCCAGCCGTCGCCGCGTCACGGCGGCAAGCAGAAAGAGCGTGATGCCGGCGATCAGCGCGCGCAAGGTGACCGCGCCGACCCAGCCAAAGGCATGCACCACCTTGAGCAGCACCAGGAACGACAGTCCCCAGGTGACAGCCAGGAAGACGTAGGCGGCGATGTCTCTGGGTTTCATGGGAGCTGGCTGATGGTTTCGGAGCGGAAGAGCAGAATTGCAAGGCCCGTATAGGTTCGTCCCACGACTGGCAAGGTGGCAAGAAGAGCTGATCTATAATGGAGGGACAGAGGGGGCGCGAAGGATTGCTACCGTCCCGGTCTGCCCGTCTTCCCCGGCCGGCGCTTTTCTCGGCGGGCGTCTCCTTGGTCCTCGTAGGAGCCGATACCGGAGCGCTGACGGACGATAGGCTTGTTGGCATCGCCGCGATCCTTCGCGCCCCCCTCTGTCCTGCCGGCCCCCACTTGGGGAGAGGTTGGCTGTGGCTTCGCCGGCACTTTTCCCTCTACCGGTTTTTCGGTCCGCCGCACCGTCATCTCGTCGAGCGAATTCTTCTTGAACAACGGCTTGGTGGCGTCGCCGGGAATGCCGAAATCGGAGCCGTGCGCTTCTTCCGCCGACTGCTTCTTGAACAGCGACCGCGACACCGCGCCTGACGGCGTCGGCATGTCGGTACCAGGGCCCATATCGTCCAGTGACGGCTTGGCGAACAGCGGCTTCTTCACCGGCACGGCGCGGTCGGCGCCCATCTCGTCGAGATCGGGCTTGCGGAACAGGTTGGGCCTGGCGGCCTTGGCCGCCTCTTCGGCCGCGCGTGCCTGGTCGAGCCTGCGGAACCGTTCCTGTTCCTCCAATGTCCGATGCTTGGCCACGCCCTTGTTGTGCTTGCCCTTTTCGCGGCCTGACGCGGGACTTTGGCCTTCCACTTCGCGCGCCAGCGGATCGTCGGAGATCGACAATTCCATCTCGTGCAGCCGCTTGATCTCGTCGCGGATGCGGGCCGCCTTCTCGAAGTCGAGATTGGCGGCGGCGTCGCGCATCTGCTTGTCCAGCGCGTCGAGATGGGCCTTGAAATTGTTGCCCATCATGGCGCCGGCGCTGTCGGTGAACCGCGAGATGTCGGCGCGGACATGGTCCTTCTCGTAGACCGAGTCGAGAATATCGGAGATGCGCGACTTGACCGATTCCGGCGTGATGCCGTTGGCGGCGTTCCACTCCATCTGCTTCTCGCGGCGCCGGTTGGTCTCGGCCATCGCCCGCTCCATGGAACCGGTGACCTGGTCCGCGTAGAGGATGACCTTGCCGTCGACATTGCGGGCGGCACGGCCGATGGTCTGGATCAGCGACGTTTCCGAACGCAGGAAACCTTCCTTGTCGGCGTCGAGAATGGCGACGAAGCCGCATTCGGGAATGTCGAGGCCTTCGCGCAAAAGGTTGATGCCGACCAGCACGTCGAAGGCGCCGAGGCGCAGGTCGCGCAGGATCTCGATGCGCTCCAGCGTGTCGATGTCGGAGTGCATGTAACGCACGCGCACGCCCTGCTCGTGCAGGTATTCGGTCAGATCCTCGGCCATGCGCTTGGTCAGCACCGTCACCAGCGTGCGATATCCCGCCTTGGTGGTGTCGCGGATCTCACCGACGACGTCGTCGACCTGGCTCTTGGCCGGGCGCACCTCGACCGGCGGATCGATCAGGCCGGTCGGGCGGATGACCTGTTCGGCGAAGACGCCGCCGGCCTGTTCCATCTCCCAGCCGCCCGGCGTCGCCGAAACGGCAACCGAGAGCGGCCGCATGGCGTCCCATTCCTCGAAGCGCAGCGGCCGGTTGTCCATGCAGGAGGGCAGGCGGAAGCCATATTCGGCCAGCGTCGCCTTGCGCCGGAAGTCGCCGCGATACATGCCGCCGATCTGCGGCACGGTGACGTGGCTCTCGTCGATGAAGACCAGCGCGTTGTCGGGAATGTACTCGAACAGCGTCGGCGGCGGATCGCCGGGTTGGCGACCGGTGAGGTAGCGCGAATAGTTCTCGATGCCGGCGCAGGAGCCGGTGGCTTCCAGCATTTCGAGGTCGAAGCGGCAACGCTGCTCCAGCCGTTGCGCCTCGAGCAGGCGGCCGGCGCGCTCGAGTTCCACCAGCCGGTGCTTGAGCTCTTCCTTGATTGACTTGATCGCCTGGTTGAGCGTCGGGCGTGGCGTCACATAGTGCGAGTTGGCGTAGATCTTGACGCTCTTCAGCTCGCCGGTCTTCTGGCCGGTCAACGGGTCGAACTCGGTGATCGCCTCGATCTCGTCGCCGAACATCGAGATGCGCCAGGCGCGGTCCTCAAGGTGGGCCGGGAAGATCTCGATCGTGTCGCCGCGCACGCGGAACGAGCCGCGCACGAAATTGATGTCCTGGCGCTTGTACTGCTGGGCAACGAGGTCGGCGAGCAAAGCGCGCTGGTCGAGCCGGTCGCCGATCTGCATCTGGAAGGTCATCGCCGTGTAGGTCTCGACCGAACCGATACCGTAGATGCAGGACACCGAGGCGACGATGATGACGTCGTCGCGCTCGAGCAGCGAACGCGTCGCCGAATGGCGCATGCGGTCGATCTGCTCGTTGATCGAGGATTCCTTCTCGATAAAGGTGTCGGTGCGCGGAACATAGGCTTCCGGCTGGTAATAGTCGTAATAGGAGACAAAATACTCCACCGCGTTGTCGGGGAAGAATTTCTTGAACTCGGAATAGAGCTGCGCGGCCAGCGTCTTGTTGGGCGCCAGGATCAGAGCGGGGCGCTGCGTCTCCTCGATCACCTTGGCCATGGTGAAGGTTTTTCCGGAGCCGGTGACGCCGAGCAGCACCTGGGTGCGGTCGTTGTTGTCGACGCCTTCGACCAGATCCTTGATGGCGGTCGGCTGGTCGCCTGCGGGCTCGAAGTCCGACACCATCTTGATGGCGATGCCGCCTTCGGATTTTTCCGGCCGGGCAGGGCGGTGCGGCGTCCACAGCACGCCGTCCTTGTGCAACGGATTGCCGGATTCGATCAGCGCCGAGAGAGCGGCCACCGTGGCGGTGACGCCACTGGACGACATCGTCTCGGCTTCTTCCAGCGAGATGTCGAGCCCGGCGACCGGATTGAGGCCGGCGGCAGTGCGTTCGCGGGCCGACGCGGCCCCGCCCATCGAGGTGCCGCGCGCGGTGCGGCCCGGCGCGGCGGAGCGCTCGGGAATCTTCTTCGGCGACTTGGCGCCGCCGCCTTTGCCCGCGGCGCGTCCTTCCCGTTCAGCCTCCTGCTCGATCTGCTCGGCCCAATCGGAGATCGAGCCGGTCAGCGGCGTGCCCGACAATTCGGCCTGCGGCATCTCGGCGAAGCCGCCCTTTTGCAGCGGTTCCGAGGCGTCGAGGAAATCGGTCAGCGGGCTGCGCCGCTTCGGCGCGGCGCGGTCCTCATCCGCCGTCGGCGGCGTTCTTTTATCTGGGGATTTGGCCATGTCCCGAATATGGGATTTCTCGGCCAAAATGGAAAGAGCGCGATGAGGACGGGCCGACGGCCGCGTCAGGCTCCTGACAGAAGGCTGTCAGGAGGTGGCGGAGGGTTTCGCCTTATCTCAAGCGCCGCTTCCGTTCGACGCGACCCGGGTCGCCGATCCGTTCAGGCGATCCACCACGACGAGGCGGTTGACCTTGCCCTTCTTGAAGGCGGCGAGGAAGCGGGCATAGTCCCTGAAGACCACGCAGCCATTGGATTCGGCGCGACCGCCGCGCAGCATGTAGGTGTGCGCGAGCAGGCCGTTGCGGTTGTACTTGTTGCCGCCGCTCGTCGGGGTCAGGCGGATGGCCTCGACGCCGTGGAAGCGAGATTCGCGCAGCGACAGATTGTAGGTGTTGGGCGGCGTCGGGCCACGATCCTTGACATGGACATAGCGCGGCTGGTCGACCATTGCGCCGAGGCCGGAATGCGCCTCGAGCCGTTGGCCGTCGGGCATGTAGACGGTCTTGGCGCTGATGTCGTAGACGGCGACGCCATGGCCGGCGCCGCTTCCGGCGCTCGGGCCGTTGAACAGGTTCCTGAACGCCTGGCCGAGGCCGCCCGAAGGCGTATCCGGCTTGGCATAGGCCAGCACGTCGCCACCATCACGGGTCCGGCCTTGCCGGGCCGGCTGCTGCCTGGCTTGCAGGACGGGCTTCGGCTGGAGCGCCGGCTTCTGCTCCAAGGCCCTGGGCTGTGTGGCCGGCTTGTCCTCTTCCACGGCCCGGGGTTGCCGAGGCGCGTCATATTGCGGGCGGCGGGTCGGCAGCGGCACGTCGTCGGTGAGCGCATCCGGCAGCGAAGCGGCGTCGCCCGGCTGTTCCTGCTGGGTCTCGACCGGCGCAACCGCGACATCGGGCGAGGATTCGGTCATCGGCAGCGGCGAGGCGAAGGCTTCGTCCTCGACCGGCATCGACTCGACCAGGGCAAGCGCCAGCTGCGCGTTATCGGGCGTTTCCGACTGAGCAAAGCCCATCGGCGCCGGCGCGGTCTGCACGACGGAACCCGTTTCGGCGCGGGCGAAGCGTTCCGCCGCCGGAGCCGGCATGTCGTTGGACAGGCTGGCCATGACCTGGACGGACGGCACGAGGGATGCCTCGGTGACCCGTGGAGCGGCGCTGGAAATCACGGGATGTGTGCTGGCCGCGGTCGCCGATTTGCCCGCGCCGGCGAAGGCAGCGGCAAGCTTTGTCGGCGACAGCGACGCTTCCATCAGTTCGAAGCGCTGCTGCGATTTCGACTTCGCCGGGGTTGGCTTGGCCTGCGCCACCAGGCGCCCGGATTTCTCCGCCTTGGAGGTTATCGCGGCCAGCTTGAAGCAACTGGCACCGCACTGTACGGCATGGTCGTGCAGCGCCTGTGAGCCGCCATGGGCATTGGCCGTCATGAAGGGCGCGGAAGAGCTGAGGAAATGCTGCTTCAGCGGATCGGCGAGAGCGAGCGTGCCCGGCATGGACAGCGTCTGCGGCAGGCCGGCCGACGTTACCGAAAGCGAGGCGCCGACAGAGCTAAGGCCGGCCATGGTGCCGATCAGCCATAGGCCGACGGCGGCGCTGACGCCCGGCACCGCGATCCAGCGGACAACCCGTTCAGGGGTGAAGGATGAGGCACGTGGCGCTTCGAAGGCGGTCTCGCCGCTGCAACGCCTGTCCCCGACAATTTTACGACTCAACAACGCCATGCAACCAATCTTGCTCCAATCGGCTCCCACGTCCGCGGCCGTGATAGCCGCGACGACCATTCTGTGAGTGATCCCAGGTGGTCCCCGACGCGTTTGCCGCGCCTGTCGTTAGTTGCCGATTGCTTCAAAATATGGACAAAGTTGGTTAACCAATCCCTCTCAAAACCAATCGAGAGACGTGGACTTTGTGCCGAAAAAGGCTCGTCCACGACCATGCACGCGGTATTGCAGCCCTTCCAAGGCTTTTTTGCTGCATGTTTTTATCTGCCGAGTCAAGCAGAACAGTCTTTGCCAACCACGCAAAAAGGCGGTTCGGCGCTTCCGGGACAGTGAGGCACGCCAAATGCCTGTCGGCCGAGCCGCCCGGGTGCCAACAGATATTGTTGCCGTCCTGCCACAATTCTTCGGCCAAAAAGGGTCAGCTCTCGGGGCTCATAGCAGGGGTTGTGGTGGGCTTCTACGGCTCCAACGCCGATGTCCACGGTTCCCTACTTTCGGATACGTCGGAGTTCGGCCGACGCGTAGCGTCCGCACCGCTCAGTTGAACCACAGCGCGAACGTCAAAAACCCGCCGCCGCCGAACTGGCGCTGGATCTGGTCGAAATCCTCGCTGGTCAGGATCTTGCCGGTTTCGAGGTAAGGCGCGATTCCGGGGCCGGTGATCGAGAGTACGAGGTCGAAGGGTTTCGGCTCGTCGAAGAAGCGCTTCATGTTGATGCCTTTGTCGGTGATGCGGAAGTGCGGCAGCAGCGCGCGGCCTTCGAGCAAGTCCTCGGCCATCGCCAGGGTGGCGAGCCAGGCCCGGACCTGTTCCTCGCCGACCTGGAGGCCGGTGAGCGGGTTCTCGCCCTTTTGCTGTGGGCCGGGCAGCCATTCGCGGTCATTGTCGGTCTCGGCCCGGATCGCCTTCCAGTCCTCGCGCGACAGCCGGATCATTTCGAGCAGCTCCTGGCGCGCCGCCTTGCGGCGTTCCGGCTCGACAACCGGCCAGTTGATCATGTGCACCATCGAGATGAAATCGGCGATGCGCCATTCCGAGGAGAAGATGCTCGAGCCCATCTCGCTTGGCGGCGGCACGAGGATGTCCTGCAACGGCAGCTTGGCGCGCGGAAACAGCATGTGGAACGAGCCATCGAACGTGCCCTTGAAATCATGCGCCAGCCAGAAATCGGCCTGCGCCATCAGGAATTCCGCATAGCCTTGCAGCCAATAGCCGTCGGCGCGGTCGAAGCGGAACGTGAGCGCGGGGGCACCACCGTCCGGCGCCATGCCCCCGCGCGACAGCGCCACCATGATCGCCGCCATGCTTTCATCGGGCGCGATCGTGCCGTCGTCGTTGAGATCGATGCCGACATGGGTGAGGTCGATGATCATGCCGATAGCGGCATCGGCCGGCACCGAACCAAGGGTGGTGGCGGACTTTGCGAGCCGGTCACGGAAGGCGACCAGTATGGCGCGGAACTCTTCATAGGTCAGCGGCTCGGGATTGGGGTTCGCCGGTACCGGCAACTGCATCAGCGGCAGCATGAAGGATTGCGGGCTCTCGAACCCATGGCGATGCAGGCCGCTGGCCAGCAGTTCCAGCGCGGTGAAGAACTCGCCGGCGCCTGCGGCATAGGCTGACGCTGGATCTTTCGGCGCGGCCGCTTCCAAGGTAGACAGCGCGCCGTCGCGCGCGGCCACGGTCCTCGCCTCGAACAAAGCCGTTGCCGCTTCGGGCATGGCCGCCGATGCGGAGGACAGCGGCACGACCAGAATGAAAGCCGATGCCAGCAGGCTTGCTATTCGTGTCATCTTTTCCCTCCCATTTGTCGCCGGCGACCATACACAGATTTACGACGCCGCGCCTGTCGATGCCGGCACGCCGTCCACATCGTTGCATGATTGTCGCCGGGCACGCTTCAACCGGTCCGGCGGACGGTCTACAGAAGGCCAATGATGAGGCGTGTCGTGTCGAACTATCCGCTCTCCTACAAACTGTCCTGGCTACCGAGGTTCCTGAAACCGTCGCTCGAGGGCGACGTCAACGGGTTCGCGCCGGCATCGGGGACGCTGATGGAGCCGCCACCGAGACAGACGATGCGGCTGGCCTTCATCGGCGACATCTCGGCGGTAGCCAACCGGAGCGCGCCGGACTGCGATCCGGCGATCAAGGCGCTGCTGGGCACGGCCGACCTGGTGATCGGCAATTGCGAAAGCCCTGTCGTCGACAGGCCGAGCGCCGTGCTGGGGACAAAGCTCGGTACGCATCATGCGATGAGCGAACGCTTTCTGGCCGAGGCACTCGCGGCGGTCGGCATTGGGCGCGAAAAACTGGTCCTGTCGCTGGCCAACAATCATGTGTTCGACCAGGGCGCCGCTGGTTTCGACGCGACGGTCGCGGCGTTGAAGCGGCTCGGCATCGGCACCATCGGCCTCGCCGCCAAGGGACCGGTCGAACGCTTCGCTGCCGGGCCGCTCGCTCTCGGCTTCGCCGCTTTCACGCTCTGGCGCAACGCCGACGAGCGCCTGTTTGCCGGCCGCGTCTCGATGGAAGGCGATCCGGCGCGCTGGCCGCGCGAGACGAGTGCTGGGCTCGATCTCCTCTGTGCCGTGCCGCACTGGGATTGGGAGTTCCGGCATTTTCCGCGTGCTGCAACACGGGCGCTGGCTCGGCGGCTGGCCGGGCAGGGCGTCGGTCTGATCGCCGGCCATCACGCCCATGTCGTGCAGCCGGTGGAGCGGATCGGCGGGGCGGTGGTTGCCTATGGGCTCGGCGATTTCCTCGGCACCGCCTTTGCCCGCCAACCATGGCCGGGGCGGATCGGCGGGATTTTCATCGTTGACGTCAGCGCCGATCCGCAAACGCGCGGGACTGTTGCGTCTTACTGGTTCTATCCGTTTGTCCGCCTGCGTGCGGGAGACCACGAGCGTCTGGTGCCGGTAGAAGCATTGGACGTGCCCATGCGGCAAAAAATCGAGGGCCGGCTGGGAGCGGTTTTCCCTTCTTCCCTTGTGGACGTGTGGCCCTGACTGGCGACAGGCCCGACGGGCGGAAAGGAGCATGCGTTGGCGACTTTCCCGCAAAAACGGATATCATGCCGCAATACTGGCGGCGGGGGATGGCGATGGAAACAGCGGATTTCATGCCGGACGCGGCTGCTATCGCAGCCATCAAGAAAGACATCGAGATCCACGAAGCGAAAAGGGCCTCGGTGGCACGCGCGGCCAAGTGGCGCGTACCCTTGTTCGTTGGCCTGGTGGTCGTCTTCGTGGCGCTCATTGCCTGGCTGTTCAACAAGGTCGCCGATCCCAACGAGCAATGGTTCTCGACGCCGCACGTATTTCTCTACGTCATCGGCTTCGTGGTGGCGATCGTGCTCTATTTCCGGGCGATCAGGCCGGCGGCGAGGCTGCAGCAATCGTTTCGCCAGACGCTGATGCCGATCATCTTCGGCTTCATTGGGGATATGCGCTACCAGCATGACGTGACGCCGCATTCCTTCGACCGACTGCCGCGCGAGACCGTCGGCGGTTTCACCATGAGCCGCTTCGACGATATCATCTCCGGACGCTATGACGGATTTGCGTTTGAACTGTACGAAGCCGACCTATGGGACGGGGGCGCCACCAAGAACAAGGCCACCACGTTCAAGGGCGTCGTCGTTGCCTTCGAAACCATCGAGCCGTTTCCAGGAATATTGGTCGCCGCGCGACGTGCCAGCGGCGTGATCGGCTTTTTCCGCGGCATGTTCGCGGCCAAGATGCAGGAACTGCCGTCCGGCGTGCCGGAGCTCGACGACGNACTGTACGAAGCCGACCTATGGGACGGGGGCGCCACCAAGAACAAGGCCACCACGTTCAAGGGCGTCGTCGTAGCCTTCGAAACCATCGAGCCGTTTCCAGGAATATTGGTCGCCGCGCGACGTGCAAGTGGCGTGATCGGCTTTTTCCGCGGCATGTTCGCGGCCAAGATGCAGGAACTGCCGTCCGGCGTGCCGGAGCTCGACGCCGCCTACGAGTTCCGCACCAACAATGTCGAGGCGGCGCGGCCGCTGGTGACCGGCCGCCTGGCGCAAGCGCTGAAATGGCTCGGCGAAACCTGGCCGGACGAACCCGCGCGTGTCGCGCTCAACGGCAGCGACGGTTTTCTGCTCCTGCCGCAACCGAAGAACTTCTTCGAACTGCCTGATATTTCTGTGCCGCTCGACTATGCCAGCCATGTCGCACCGATGATTTCGGACCTGGGTGCGATGCTGGCAACCGCGGCACTTGTGCGCAAGATCGGCGCGAAGGACGAAGCTTAGCTGGCGGCGTCGTCAGCAGTCGAAGCCGTACACGTCGCGCATATAGTCGACCTACATCACGCAGACGGCGGAGGCAGGGGCTTCGGACAAGGCCAGGAACTCGTCGAGGCTGGCAAGGGCCTTTGCATCGCCTCCGTCATCTCGGGATCGCTGGAGCAAAGATCAGCGTCTTGTCATCGCCCGGTTCGGCGCCTTGCGCGCCAGCCAGGCTGGGTTGTCGCCAGCATCGGGGACAGCGTGGTCCGGACGGCCATTTTCGTGGAAGTCCCCTTTTATGACAACGCGCGACACCAATTCGCGTTCGCTTGGAGTTTGCAACCTGAGCGCCAGATTCGTGTTTGCCGGGTAGGAGGATCGCGCCGGCTCGCGACATAAAACGTGTATCGATGAAAAAATCGAAGTCCTGTTTCGTGATGCGGCCGGGAAGGGATTGCGGCGGCCACGTGATCGCCGATGGCGCCGGCCGCAATTCGGCAAACGACTCTTTTTGCGCGGGGAAGAGCCTTCCATAAGGGCGCGTAAGCTGTCGACATCGGCGGCTAGGAGGCTATTGTGTCGGGATTAAGCCGATGATTTCCTTGCGAAAATACATCCAACGTGATTTGCGGACAGTGCTCTTTCCGCTCCAGTCTCCGGCCGTTCGGTGCTGCCCTCTCCCAAGCGGTACCGGAAAACCGAAACAGCACGGAGTGCTATCCATGAAGAAGACCCTCGCAACCACCGCCGCTCTGCTCGCCTTCCTAGGCACGGCCTATGCCGCGACCGTTCAGGGCACAATCCAGGCGGTCGATCCGACAACCAAGTCGGTCACCCTCGACGACGGCAAGATCTACCAGCTCTCGCCCGATGCGTCGGTCGGGAAACTGAAGGTCGGCGCCAAGGTGGCGGTGACCGTCGACGACAAGACCGGCATGGTGACGTCGATCAAGAAGGCCTCGTAGAGACTGCCGATCGGACTCTGAGACCCTGCTCCAATCTGGCCGGTTCCTTGGGGAACCGGCCATTTTCATTAGCTTGGACACTTACCGCAAGGCGACGACGGTGGCGGAACGCCGTTGCGGCAGCGACGCTATGGTTTTCGCCAAAAGGCCGCGCTATTCCTTGGCTGCCGGGGGATCTGCATGGCCGAGGAACAAAAGGGATTTCGCCTGTCGCGGCGGCTGCTGCTGGGCGCGGCCGTCTTCGGCGGCGCCGTGCTGTGGGGCGGCGCCACCGTGGCGAGGCTTGCGCGCGGCCCGTCAGGGCCGAAGAACACCGGACGTATCGCCGATGTAGACGGCATCGCGCTGCCGCTGAAGCCGATCGCGAGCCCGCCCGCCTTCGATCCGTCGCTGCCCTGGCTGGCCAAAGGCGGTGACATCAACGATGCCAGCGGCCTGTCGAGGACGCCGGTCTATGGCGTCGTCGAGGTCAGCGAGGACGAGCATATCGCCAAGGCGCTCGCCTTCGCGCGCGCCAACGGGCTGAAAGTGTCGCTGGCGGCCATCCGCCATTCAATGGGCGGGCATGCTTTCGACGACAATGCGCTGGTTCTGGATCTGAGAAGGTTCAACAAGGTTACGGTGGACGCCGTGGCCAAAACCATGACCTTGCAGCCGGGCGCGTGCTGGCACGACATCCAGATCATGCTGCATCCGCGCTTCGCGGTTAAGGCGATGCAGTCGACCGACATTTTTTCGGTCGGCGGCTCGCTCTCGGTGAACGCGCATGGCATGGACCATCAGGCCGGCTCGGTGGCCGGCTCCATCCGCTCGATGCGGGTCATGATGGCAGACGGGTCGGTGACCATCTGCTCCCCAACCGAAAACATCGAGCTGTTCCGACATGTCGTCGGTGGCTACGGTCTGTTCGGCGTGGTGCTGGAGGCGACGCTCGACATCGTCGACAATGCCGTCTACCGCACCTCGCGCGAGATCATCAAATCCGACGATTTCCCGAAATTCTTCGCCGAGGTGCTGGAGCCGAACAAGGACATCGGCCTGTTCTACGGGCATCTGTCGACGGCGCCGGGTAATTTCCTCGAGGACATGATCGTCTACCGTTACGATAAGGTGGCGGAGCAGCCGCCAACCGACCAGCCGGCGCTCGGCGAACCCGATGGCGTTGGCCTGAAGCGGGTGATCATGAACATGGCCAAATGGGGCAGCGCGTTCCAGGAACTGAAATGGTTCACCGAAAAGACGCTGGAGCCGAAATTCGAAAGCTGCACGGTGCCGCGTAGCTCGGCGCTTGCCCAGGGCGAGGCCTGTCTCGTCACCCGCAACAACCCGATGCACGATTCGGTGCCGTATCTGTTCAACGACCTCATGGGCGAGACCGACATACTGCACGAATATTTTATTCCTCGCGCGAGCTATAATCCATTCGTCGCGGAAGCGCGCGAAATCCTGCGCAACCAGGACCTGCCGGTGCTCAACGCCTCGGTGCGGATCGTCCACAAGGAGGACGTGGCGCTGACCTATGCGCCGGAGCCGGCCTATTCGCTGGTGCTCTATATCAACCAGCCGGCCGACGCCGATGGCAATGCCAAGATGCGGGCGCTGACGCGCGCGCTGATCGACGTGACGATCAACCATGGCGGGCGGTTCTTCCTGCCCTACCAACTGCACTATACGGCCAAGGAATTGCTGGCGTCCTATCCCGAACTTCCGGCCTTCCTAACGGCAAAGCGGCACTACGACCCGGCGGAATTGTTTTCCTCGACCTTCTACCGGGCCATCAAGGCGCTGAGCGGGGTTGACGCTAGGAGACGTATCAGCGGCGGCACTCACCCTCATCGCGCTGTGCGCTGGACCGGCGGGCGCCGAGGGACCTCAAGGCTTTGACCATCGACGGGGTGGCGGTCAATATCGATCCCGGCGAGAGCGCCGACGTGACGCTGCCCGGCGGCAAGAAGAGCAAGGTGACGCTCGAACGCAACGATTTCGCCACCTTTTCGGGCGGCAGTTTCTCCTTCAACCATCCAAGCACCATGTCGGCGACCAAGACCGATCTTGGCGAAACATCACGCAATATCTGATGGCTTCGGCGCTGGGCACGATCGTCGTGGTGTAGGAATACGGCAAGATGAACCCGGTGGCGCTCAACCAGCTGATGCTGCAGGAGATGACCGGGGAATCGGTGCAGGCCGGCGCCGAACTGACGCAGCAGCCGACGACACGCAAGCTTCCCGACGGCAAGGAACTGACCGGCATCCGCGCCGAGGTGAAGACGCGCACCGATACCGCGTATTTCGAGATCGTCGGCTATGGCTTCGCCGATCAGGGGGGCCGTTGTTCATCACGCGCGTCGGCAGCGAGGACCAGGGCACCGAACAGCCGTTGATCGACAAGTTCTGGAGAGCCTGAAGGTAAAAGATGTAGCGGCGGGGTAGTGTCTCAGTTTTGATTTCGGCTGTGGGTTGAAGACGCCCCGCTCCATTGACATATTCTCAAGAACGAATTGCTCAGCATTGGTGAGCTATGAAGCGAATGGCCAAACCGGACCCACAGATAGATGAGTAGCTCCCAAATGGAGAAATATGTCTGGGCCTCGATCTTATATTATGTCGTGGTTGCAGTTGGATTTGTGATTTCTATCGCAATCAGCATGTTTGGATTTTTTTGGGGCCTCTTTGCGCTGTTCGGATATTTGGCGCTGATCATGTCTCTCAACGCATGGCGACTGAGACGGCATCCGCGAAGCATGTATCAAGTCGAATTGACCAAACGGAGAGTGGGCGGCTTATCACCGCTGGATAGAACCGGCCAGCGGCCGAGACGCTAGCGCGATTACAGCCCGGTCGGCATCAGGCCGGCCAGCCAGTTCACGGAGCGCTTTGCCGCGTCGGCGGTTGCCGAAGCGGCGCGGCCGAGATCGGTCTTGACCACGGCGTAGCCGTTCTTCGTGCGATAGAGCACGCCGGTTCCGCCATCGACCACCTGTTCATAGGCGACGGGCCGGGCAGCGGCCGCGTCCAGAGCCGTCGTCGGCGAACCGACCGGGACACTCGGCCGATGGCTGAGCTCCGGCGGCAGCGGGCTTTCCGTCCTGACGGCCCGGCTGGCGGGCTTCAGTTCCGGGCCCGAGGCGATCGCGGCAAGGTGCGAGGAGGACGCCGAGCCTTTGGCGCGGCAGATGCCGGACACCAGCGGATAGTTGAAATTGCGCTCGTGCAGAATCTGGCTTTTCATCGCGGCTTCGCACTCGGCGATGGTCGACCATTTGGCCGGCGTCTCGCCGATATATTCGCACAGCTTGGCGTCGCAGTCGCAGCCGACGATGGTCATGGCGACAAGGGCGGTCTTGATCACGGGTCTCGTCCCTTCGAGATACCCCCCGGCAGCCCATTCAGGATACTGCCTCATTCCATCGCGCGCGAACAAGGCTGGATTTGGCCGCGATTATGGAATGAGCGTGGCAAGTCTCCGATCTCGGCCGAGCGTGGCCGAAAGGTCTCAATAATCGTAGACGTGTTCGAGCCTGGCGCCGGCCTTGATCAGCGACGGCAGCACCAGATGCAGCTTGCGCACGGCCACGACCATACCGGTGCGGCGTGTCGAGGGATCCGCGGGAAGCGGATAGCTGAACAGGATGCGCATGCCTTCGGGAATGGCGATGGAATCGGTCGACAGCACCGTGACCATGATCTCGTCATTGCCGCCGATCTCGACAAAGGAGACACCCTTGTCGATGAGCCGCGGGATCATGTCGGTGAACACCTGGTAGCGCTTGGTGACGAAGACGGTGCCGTCCACGCCATAATCGCGTTCCAGCAAGGTGTCGGGCTCGTTGCGGGTGGCTTCGCCGACCGGCCCCTTGGCCCAAACATGGACGTTGAGGACGGCCGGGTCGGCGGTCGCCGCAAGCGCCTTGGTGATCAGGTCGGCATAGCCTTGCTTGATGGTGTCGGCGAGACCGAAGGCCAGCTTGCGTTCGCTGGTGCGGATGGAACTGTCACCAGGCGCCGGCTGCACCGCGAACAGCCCGGCGCGCTTCTCGGCATAGGGGAACTGGTACCACGGCACCTGGTCGAGGAAAGAGGCATACTCCGCGGCCACCTTGGCCTGGTAGATGTCGGCCGCCGTGCGCTTGGCCGACGTCGCCTCGGTGATACGACCGACCGTGTTCTCATAGGTCCATTGCAGGATATGCTCGATCGAATGGCTAGTGCCGATGATGACCAGCATCTGGTGGTTGGCGTAGTTGAACTTGTAGGGAGAGCTGGCGCGGATCACCGTGGCATAGTCTTGCCAGAAGCGGCCGACATAGGACCAATAGGGAAAGCCGCTCGGCTGGTCCTTGGCGACGAAACCGGCATATTCGCGCGCGGCGTAGACGATCGCCCATTCCGGGTAGGTGAGAAAGGTCGACTCCTCCGGCCGCTGGTAGCCGGGGATTTCGGCGCGCACCTTGTCGGCCAGCGCCTTGGGCGGCGCGCCGTCGGCAATGCCGGGCAGCGGCGTCCTGTCGAGCGCCGGCGTCGTCAGGAAGCCATAGGCGAGGCCGGCGATCGGGATCAGGATGACGATCACGACCAGCCAGAGGATCGCCTTGATGATGCGCTTTATCAAGCGGAACAGGACCATGACCCGTCAGGCCGTGGCGAAGTGGTCGTAGATGCGCTTCGACAGCCAGAAGCCGATATAGACGGCGATGCCGCCAATGACGATGTGCGGCAGGTTGGCGAAGAAGCGGGCAGGGAATTCGATGTCGTTGAGGGAGCGGAAGCCGTTGATGAAGATACCGGCATCGAGGCAGCCGGAGCCGGTGATCAGCCCGAGCACGCCGTCGAACAGGTAGACCGAGCCGAACAGCTTGAAATAGAACACCGACTGGCGATGCGAGATGAAGGCGGCAGCCAACGCCCAGACGCCGGAGAAGGCGTGCAGCAGGTCGTCGTACCATTGCAATGAGAACAGGCCGAACAGATTGCCGTCGGCGTCGTTGAAGGCCGGAATGTAACCGATGGCCACGACGCCGAAGAACAGGAACGCGTAGGCGACGGCAAGCTTCTGGATCAGCGTCATAAAGTATCCCCCTTCAAGCAGGCTGTTTGGAAACTCTGCTCCGGCGGCCATCTGATGGCGTTTTCCGCGCTTCCGCGTTCTACTGCGTCGCAGTAGACCTTAGCTCACGGACCCATATGTCCGCTGCGCTCCGGTTCTCGAAACCACCACCATATGACTCGCCAGAGCGAGTTCGAAACAGTCTAGAGCACGTCACCGAACGGACTCTGAAAGGCGATACTAACCGATTTTAGCGCACGGTGAAGCGGCGCCCGCAACTTCGCCGGGAAAGAACGTTGAGGGAATTAAAAGACAGTCGGCGCCGGGATTTCTCCCAGCGCCTCCCTGTCAGATCAGGACACGGTCGCGGCAGCAACTTCCGTAAAGTCGTCGCGCCATGCCGGCCTTGATTTTGACGGTCCTGCCAGAAGCCACCCGAGAGCAGCATCCGTTCCAGACCACGCCGGTCTTGGCCCTGGCGGGCTTTGCCCTGCGTGCCATCGAAGGTTTTTGCCGTCCTTCATGGCAGCATCGGTCCGCCGTCGGCGTTGGCACGCTTTCCGCGGCCCCGTAGGTCTCGGCTTCCGTCCCTTGAACAAGCAAGCCTGCTCTCGTTTCGGGCCGTACGGGCCTCAGGAAATCCGCCTTTCACTTCGCCTTTCGGCTTGATGATCGGTAGCCGCCTGAGATGGGTTGAACTTACGCCGGGTAAGGGGTTTGGGGAATGGCCGGACCCCTGTGGATAGCGGGATTATCGGGGACCAATGCCAGAAGCCAGGGAAGTTCAAGCGCGAACGCCTTGGACAGCCTGCCCCGCGCTTTTTGGCATTCATGGCCGAACGCGCCCTTGCTCCGCCGCCCGGTACGAGTTTGAATGCCGGCAAAGGATCGGGCATCCATGTCCGGCGCCGGGGAGGGCGAAACTTGAAGGTCGGGGTGGTGCTCAATCCGATTGCTGGTGGCGGCCGGCTGAAACGGCATTGGCCTGACGTCGCCGCCGCGCTGAAAAAGCACTTCGGCGATTTCGAACTGCGCGAGACGCAGGCCGAAGGCGACGCCGAGCGGCTGGCGCTCGATCTCGCGGCAAACGGCTTCGACCTGGTGATCGCGGCCGGCGGCGACGGCACGGCGAGCGAGGTGGCCGACGGCTTGCTCCAGGCCCGAGAGGAGGGCGGCAGGACAACCGAGCTCGGCCTCCTGCCTTGCGGCACCGGCATCGATTTCGCGCGCGGCCTCGGCCTGCCGAAAGAGATCGGCGCGACGCTGAAACGGATTGCCGAGGCGAAGGCCAGGGCGGTGGATGCCGGCCGCATCTGCTATATCGACGACCATGGCGCGCTGGCCAGCCGCCACTTCATCAACATCGCCAGCCTTGGCTTGTCGGGCGCCACCGACCGCGCCGTCAATGCCGACAAGCGCAAGGGCAGGATGTCGGCCAAGGCGCTGTTCCTGTGGCGCACCGTGGTCGAGTTCATCCGCTACCGCTTCCAGGACGTGCGGATCACCGTCGATGACGGCACGCCGGTCGAGGCGCGCATGGCGCTGGTGGCGGTGGCCAACGGCAAATTCTTCGGCGGCGGCATGATGATCGCGCCCGATGCGGAACTGACCGATGGACAGTTCGACATCGTCATCCTGCGCGCGGCGGGCAAGCTGAAGCTGATCTGGGACATCCGCCTTCTCTATGGCGGGCGGCACCGCAATCATCCAGCGATTACCATCCTGCGCGGCAGGAAAGTGGTAGTCGAACCGCTCGGCGACGTCGAGAAGAATGGCGCGCTGGTCGACATAGACGGCGAGTCGCCCGGACGCATACCCGCGACCTTCGAGATCCTGCCTGGTGCGTTGATGGTGAGATATTGAATCAAGGCGTTGAGGGTCTGGTTCAAGTCTTTCCGGAACTGAATCCGGTTATCTATTCAAGTGGAGGAAACTGCGTAGTCTTCGGATCACCGATCGACTTCCAGCCTGGCCGGAAAACCCGGCGCGCGCAGGTCGGTGCCGACGGTATCCTCAAGCAATTTAACGATCTGGGTCGACCAGGCGTCGCCGCCATAAGCCGCCTTGCCCTGCTCGAAAATCGCATTGACGCGTGACGCCAGATCGAGCGGCACGCCGGATTGTTCGGCCATGGTCAGCGCGAAGCCAAGGTCCTTCAGCGCCAGGTCCATGGTGAAGCCGATATCGTAGGAGCCGTTCAGCACCAGTTGGCTTTCGGTCTCGTGGACGAAGCTGTTGCCTGAAGACGCGACGATGGCGTGGTAGGATTGCGCAAGGTCGAGCCCGCCTTGCTTGGCCAGCATCAGCGCCTCGCCGGCGGCGACCAGATGGATGAAGGCCAGCATGTTGGTGATGACCTTGATTACCGCCGCGGAGCCGATCGGGCCCATCAGGAACGACTTGGCGCACATCGCTTCGATGGCCGGACGGTGACGCTCGTAGAGGGTGGCGTGACCGCCGACCAGCGCGGTGATCTTGCCGACGGCCGCCAGATGCACACCGCCGGTGACCGGGCATTCCAACGTCTCGATCCCCTTGGCCGAAGCGAGGGCGGCCAGCCGCAAAATCTCGTCACGGCCGTTGGTCGACATCTCGATCCATATGCCGCCCCTGGGCAGCCCTTCCAGCAATCCGCCCGGGCCGGCCAGCACCGCCTCGCTGACTTTTGGCGAAGGCAGGCACGTGATGGCATTGCCGGCCCGCGCCGCAGCTTCGGCCGGTTTGTTGGCGGCCGTCGCGCCGAGCGCGACAAGGCGCTCGACGGCTGCGGGGTCGCGGTCGACGACGGTGACGGCAAAGCCGTTGCGGATCAGGCTGGCGGCAAGGTTGCCGCCGAGATGGCCAAGGCCAATGAAGGCGTAGCTCTCGCTCACGGCATCAGCGGCGTCTGCATCATCTGCAGATGCAGGTCCTTGCCGGTGTAGGGATGGGCGTCGCAGACCGCCTCGTTGAGCTCGACGCCGAGGCCCGGCTCCTTCGACGGGATGACATTGCCGTCCTGCCACTCGATCTTCTTCTTCAACAGCGTGGCGTGGAAACCGTCCCACTGCTTCAGCGATTCGAGGATGAGGAAGTTGGGCAGCGTCACCGCGAGCTGGATGTTGGCGGCGCCGACAATCGGCCCGCAATAGCAATGCGGCGCGACCTGGATGTGATAGGCCTCGGCCATTGCCGCGATCTTCTTGGTTTCCAGAATGCCGCCGGAGCGGCCGAGGTCCGGCTGCAGGATGGTGGCGGCGCGGTTCTCGATGACACGGGCAAATTCGGATTTGGTCGTCAGCCGCTCGCCGGTGGCGATCGGGATCGAGGTCGCGCGGGCGACCTGCGCCATCACTTCGGGCATGTCGGGCGGCACCGGCTCCTCGAACCACAGCGGATCATAGGGCTCGATGGCGCGCGCCATGCGCAGCGCGCCCGATGCGGTGAACTGGCCGTGCGTGCCGAACAGGATATCGGCGCGGATACCGACCGCCTCGCGGATGGCCTTGATCATGCGGGTGGAGACATCGATATCGACGAGGCGCGGCTGGTGGCCGTCGAAGGCGGTGTAGGGGCCGGCCGGGTCGAGCTTGACGGCATTGAATCCCTGCTCGACATATTCGAGCGCGCAGGCCGCCGCCATCTCCGGGTCGTTGTAAACATTCCTGCCGTCCGGCGCGTCCTCGGAATGGACGCTGCCGGTGTGCGGATAGAGATAGGTGTAGGAGCGAAGCGTCTCGTGCACCTGGCCGCCGAGCAGCTTGTAGACCGGCTTGTTGGCCTCCTTGCCGATGATGTCCCAGCAGGCCATTTCGAGTGCGGAAAAACAACCCATGCCGGTCACGTCGGGGCGCTGGGTGAAACCGGAGGAATAGGCGCGGCGGAAGAAGTTCTCGATGTCGTGCGGATCGTGGCCGATCAGATAGCGCTCGGCCATGTCCTCGACGAGCTTGGCCGTGACATGGGCGGAGAAGGTGGCGTTGTAGGCTTCGCCATAACCGACCACGCCGCCATCGGTGGTGAGCTTGACGAAGATGAAATACTTGCCGCCAATGCCGGGTGGCGGGTTGCCGACAACCCATGTCTTGACGTCGGTGATCTTCATGTGTGGTCCTCCAGAACCAGTTCGGCGCCCTTCCACCCGGTCATAACCGAGGCGGCGTTGGTGTTGCCGGTGATGTTGTCGGGAAAGATCGAGGCGTCGATGATGCGCAAGCCTTCGAGCCCGTGCACCTTGAGGCGCGGATCGACGACGGCGCGCGAGGGGTCGGGTCCCATGCGGCAGGTCGAAACCGGGTGATAGACGGTGCCGGAGCGTTTTCTGAAATCGGTGATCAGGTCGGCGTCGGACCGGATCGACGGGCCGGGCAGCACCTCTTCGGCGATGATCTCGGCCATGGCGGGCATCGAGGCGATCTTGCGCACGAACTTCACCGCGTCGAGCATCTCGGTCACGTCCGCATTGGTGGAATAGGCGTTGGCGACGATCTTGGGATAGTCGAGGGGATTGCTGGAGCGGATCATGATCTGGCCCCGGCTCGATGGCCGGCAGTTGGACAGGCCGATGGAGAATCCCGGCCACGGGTCCGGCGTCAGGATCGGACGCTCGCCGTTCTTCGGGATGAGGGTCGAGAAGGCCTGGAAGTAGAGCTGCATGTTGGGCCGGGAGAATGCCGGATCGGTGCGGAAGAAGCCGCCGCCATGGTTCATCGACAGCGACAGCGGGCCGGAGCGGGTCAGGATATATTGCATGCCGACCAACAGCTTGCCCCACCAGGGACGCAGGATCTGGTTGAGCGTCGGCAGCTTGCCCTTGAAGGTGTAGTTGATGCCGACATGGTCCTGCAGATTGGCGCCGACATTCTCGTTGCCGTGCACGACCGGGATGCCCAAGCCTTTGAGCAGCGCCGCCGGGCCTACCCCGGAGAGCTGCATGATCTGCGGCGAGTTGATCGAGCCCGCGGACAGGATGATTTCGAGGCCGGCGCGGGCCGTCTTGGTCTGGCCGTTCTGCAAATACTCGATGCCGACGGCGCGCTTGCCTTCGAACAGGATGCGGCTTGCCAGCGCGTTGGTCTCCACGCGCACGTTGGCGCGCTTCATCGCCGGGCGCAGGAAGGCACGGGCGGCCGACATGCGGCGGCCGTTCTTGGTCGAAATCTGGTAGATGCCGACGCCTTCCTGGGCAGCACCATTGAAATCGGGGTTGAGCGGCAGGCCGGCCTGCTGGCCGGCGGTGAGATAGCGCTTCGTCAGCGGGTGGACGGCATCAGTTGTGTCGCTGATATGCAGGGGACCGCCGCTGCCGCGCCATGCGTCGGCACCGGCTTCATTGTCCTCGAGCGCCTTGAAGGCCGGCAACAGATCGTCATAGCCCCAGCCGGGATTGCCGGCGGCGCGCCAGTTATCGAAGTCCTCGCGGGCGCCGCGGATCCAGACCATGGCGTTGATCGAGCTCGACCCGCCAAGCAGCTTGCCGCGCGGCCAGTGGTCGACATTGCCGCCGAGGCCGGGATCCGGCTCGGTCTTGTAGTTCCAGTTCACCGCGGGATCGAAGAAGGTCTTGCCATAGCCGAGCGGCATCTGCACGTAGAAACGCCGGTCGCTGCCGCCGGCTTCCAGCACCAGCACCGAGAAGCGGCCCGAGGCCGACAATTTGTCGGCCAGAACCGAGCCGGCCGAGCCGGAGCCGACGATGATGAAGTCATGGGTCTGCATGATGAAAATGGCGGCTCCGGAAATCTGGCGCAGCCTAGACGCCATGGGTTCGCCGCGTCGCCGCGCCTTCCGGCATCGGTTGTGAAAAAAGCGACTGGTATCCCGGGCCGCTTTCGGGGAATGCCGACAATCGCACTTGATATGCATGGGGTCGACGGACTATGCGGTGATCTTACTTGGCGCATGATTTGTCGAAGAATCTGCAACTTTTTGGAATCATGCTCTGCCCACTCTGCGCAAGGCAGGAGAACCCATGCGTGTCCTGTCGGATGCTTTCATTCCCGAACTGCCGGGCTATTACAAAGGCAAGGTCCGGGAGAACTACGACCTGGCCGACGGCAGGCGTATCATCATCGCTACCGACCGTCTCAGCGCCTTCGACATTATCCTGACCTCGATCCCGTTCAAGGGAGAGATCCTGACCCGGACGGCGCGGTACTGGTTCGAGGAAACGGCCGACATCTGTCCCAACCATGTGTTGGAATACCCCGACCCCAACGTCGTCGTCGGCACAAGGCTCGACATACTGCCGGTCGAGATCGTCGTGCGCGGCTATCTGGCGGGGACCACCAGCACTTCGATCCTGACCCGCTACCGACGCGGCGAACGGGACATGTATGGAATGCGCCTGCCAGGTGGCCTGCGCGACAATGAGAAGCTGGCCGAACCCATTATCACGCCAACCAGCAAGGCGGCCGGCGGCGGACATGACGAGCCGCTGGCCAGGGACGAGATCCTGGAGCAGGGCCTGCTCACGCAGGAGCAGTGGGACACGGTTTCGGATTATGCCCTGAAGCTGTTCGCCCGTGGCCAGGCGCGCGCGGCCGAACGCGGCCTGATTCTCGCCGACACGAAATACGAATTCGGCACAGACAAGGACGGGACGGTCATTCTCGCCGACGAAATCCACACGCCCGACAGCAGCCGCTACTGGATCGCGGCGAGCTATGAGCAGGCGCTGGCTGATGGCACGCGGCCGGAGAGCTTCGACAAGGATTTCATCCGCTCATGGGTGACGGCGCGCTGCGATCCCTACAAGGACCCGATCCCGAGGATTCCGGACGAGATCGTCGACCAGGCCTCCAAGGTGTATGCCCAGGCTTACGAGGCGATCACCGCCAAGGCATTCGTTCCCGACATTTTCGGCGACACTGTTCTCGACCGCATCCGCGCTAACCTTGCACGTTATTTTTGAGAGAGGTGCGATCTCCAGGAACTGCATTCCTCGGCGATTGGGAGAAATCCTCCCTGACACCCGAAGCCGCTGAAAACCAGGCACAACCGGGCGAATGCCAGGTTAGCCTATGGCCTTGGGGCGAGGAAACAGCGGCCGCCGCGCGTTGACCTAGTCCCATGGCGGCGATACGGGATTGATGACCATCACTGCTTAAGGATGCTCCCATGGTGCAGTACGCGGACGGACGGCCGATCGGAGACCTGACCCTGCGCACCCTGGCCATGCCTTCGGACGCCAATGCCGCCGGCGACATTTTCGGCGGTTGGGTGATGGCGCAGATGGATCTTGCCTGCGGCATCCGCGCCGCAGAGCGCGCCAGCGGCCGCGTGGTGACGGCGGCGGTCAAGGAAATGTCCTTCGCCAAGCCGATGAAGATCGGCGACACGCTGTGCATCTACACCCATGTCGAACGCGTCGGCCGCACCTCGATGACGCTCAAGGTCGAGGCCTGGGCGCAGCGCTATCTTTCCGACCTGATGGAAAAGGTGACGCACGCCGACTTCGTCATGGTGGCGCTCGACGGCGAGGGCAAGCCGAAGGCGGTTCCCGCCGAGAGCTGATTCCACACCGCCAAGCCGGGGCATTTGTAACATCGCCGGAGCGAAGCGATGCGTTCAGCGACATCCTGCCGTTGCCCTTCACGCGCAATTCTGCGGGGCACCGGAGAAAGACAATGCGTCAACACCTGTTGAACGGCTGGCTTGCGGCAGCTCTCGTGGCCCTGGTCTGCCTGCTCGGCATAACCGCTTACGCCGAAGTCAAACAGGACCTTGGGCGCACCGCCTGCCTGCATGACACGACGGATGCTAAGCAGCTGTTAGCGACGTGCACGCTCTGCAGCCAGACGCCTTGCGGAGCGTTGGTGCGAAGTGCCTGACTGGCTGCCGTTGGAATGCGGTCCGTCGAGGGTACCGGGGCGTTGGACCGGCATCGAGCGCCATAGACAAAATCCCCAAGTCGCTTTCAGGGAACCTTTACTCCGGCAGCAGCAGCTAGTGCCGGTCGGTGCGAATTTGGACCCCTTGCCGCGCAAGGGTTTCAGGCATGCATGTCGTCGAACCTAGCGCGCGCCGACTGAACGCGCTGGGTGTTCTTGCGTGCCCATTCGCCAAGCGCGCCGACGGGCACCAGCAACTCGTGACCGAGCTCCGTCAGCTCGTAGTCGACGCGCGGTGGAATGGTCGGAAACACTTTGCGGGTGACGAAGCCGTCGCGCTCCAGGCCGCGCAACGTGGTGGTCAGCATCTTCTGCGAGATGCCGCCGACGGCGGCGCGCAACTCGTTGAAGCGCAGCGGTCCGCCACCTAGCTTGCCGACCACGAGCACGGTCCATTTGTCGCCGACGCGCTGCAGGATTTCCGATACTGCGCGGCAGTCCTCGGTGTTATGCGGGTGCCTCAGTAACAAAAACGTGCCTCCTTGCGCATCAAATTATCAGTATCACATATAGCGCCGGTATCCAAATGATACCAAAGATTCCCGCAAGGAGAGCCCCTTATGTCCAAGCCCAAAATTGCTATTGTCGTCGGTTCGACGCGCGCCGCCCGCTTCGCCGACGTGCCGACGCAGTGGATCGCCAAGATCGCCAAGGCACATGCCGACATCGATGTCGAAATTGTCGATCTGCGCGACTTTCCGCTGCCCTTCTTCGATGAGGTCGCGTCCTCCGCCTGGGCGCCGTCGCAGAACGAAGTCGCACAGCGCTGGCAGAAGAAGGTCGCAGGATTGGACGGCTTCATCTTCACCGCCGCCGAATACAATCACGGTCCGACGGCCGTGCTGAAGAATGCTATCGACTACGCCGCCAACGAGTGGAACAAGAAGCCGGCCGGATTTGTCGGCTATGGCAGCGTCGGTGGCGCCCGCGCCGTCGAACAGCTTCGTCTCCATGCCGTCGAATTGCAGATGGCGCCGGTCAAGTCCGCAGTCCATATCGCCTGGGGCGATTTCCTCGCCGTGCGCCAGGGCGAGAAGAAGCTCGAAGATCTCGAGCATCTGAACCAGGCCGCCACCGCGCTGGTCAACGACGTCGCGTGGTGGGCCAAGGTGCTGAAGGCCGCCCGCGCCGCCGACGCCATCGCCGGAGAAGCCCAGGCGGCCTGATCCGCCGGACGGGATTATCCTCCCAAGGGATACGGGCGGCGCTTGCGTCGCCCTTTTTTCGTTGGCTGCGTTCTTGCAAAGAAGTTGGCGGCGGAGTGCCAACTAAAGGTCCCGACCGGCGGCCGCCGTGGCGCGGGCAAGCAGCAGGGCGCGTTCCCTGTGATTGCCGGTCAATTCAGCGGCGTGGCGGAACGCGGCACTGGCTTCCGCCCCATGGCCGAGCTTCTCGAGGAGATCGCCGCGCACCGTGGGCAAGAGATGCGAGTCCTTCAGGCGCGGCTCGTCGTTCAGCGCCTCGGCGATGGCGAGCCCTTGCGCCGGGCCGAACGCCATGCCGACCGCCACGGCGCGGTTGATTTCGACGATGGGCGAGGGGCCGAGAGCGCAAGCGCCTGATAGTAGGCGGATATCGCGATCCAGTCGGTGTCCGCGGCGGTGACCGCGCGCGCATGGCAAGCCGCGATCATCGCCTGCAGCAGATAGGGGCCGGGCGCCGATGTCAGGGCCATGGCGCGGTTCAGGCCGTCGAGGCCGCTCCGCATGAGCGACCAGTCCCACCGGCCGCGGTCCTGGTCGAGCAGCAGGATCGGGTCGCCCGCCTTGTCGGTGCGGGCGGCGAAGCGCGAGGCATTGAACTCCATCAGCGACACCAGCCCTTGCACCTCGGGCTCATCAGGTACCAGCGCCGCCAGCGAGCGGCCGAGGCGCAGCGCCTCGCCGCATAGATCGGCACGCAGCCAGTCCGGTCCCGCGGTGGCCACATAGCCCTCGTTGAAGATGAGATAAACCACCTCCAGCACAGTCGTGAGGCGTTCGCGGCGCTCTTCCGCGCGCGGGGTCTCGAACGGGACGGCGGCATCGCGAAGGCCTCGCTTGGCGCGCACGATGCGTTGGGCGGCGGTGGCTTCGGACACCAGGAAGGCGCGGGCGATCTCCGGCGTCGACAGCCCGCCCAAGAGCCGCAAGGCAAGCGCGGCACGCTGCTCGGCGGGCAGGACGGGATGGCAAGCGGTGAAGATCAGCCGCAAAAGGTCGTCGTCGATATCCTCGTCGAGCGCTGCCTCGATGTCGGGCATCTCGCGCTCCAGCTCGGTCAAGTCGACAGCGAGTTGGCGATGCTTGCCGTCGATCATGGTGGTGCGGCGCAGCCGGTCGAGCGCCCGGTTCCTGGCGACCTGCGTCAACCAGGCGGCCGGATTGCGCGGAATGCCGTCGCGAGGCCAGCGCTCCAACGCCAGCAGGAAGGCGTCCTGCGCGATTTCCTCGGCCAGTCCGACATCCCTGAGGGTGCGTGCCAGTCTGGCGGTGAGCTTTGGCTGCTCGATCCGCCAGACGGCTTCGATGGTTGCGCTGGCCGTCAAGCCTTCAACTCGCCAAAGCCTTCCGCCACCTTCTGGACGTCCTCGGGAAATTCGCTCATTTCGAAAACCTGGCGGATTTCGATCACGTCATTCTCCCCGGCGGGACAGCGGCGCGCCCATTCGATGGCTTCGTCGCGCGAGCGCACGTCGATCACCCAATAACCGCCAAGAACCTCCTTGACCTCGGCGAAGGGGCCGTCGACGACCACAGGCTTGCCGCCCTTGTAGCTGACCCGCGCTCCGGAGGATGGCGGATGCAGCCCGTCGAGCGCCAGCAGCACGCCGGCTTTCTTCAGCTCGTGATTGTATCTCATCATCCCTTCCACGGCCTCGGCGCCGGGCCTGACATCGGGCGTCGCCTGCGCGTAGCCGGCGGGGATCATCAGCATCATGAATCGCATGTCTTTCTCCTTGTTTGGGTTGGTTCGATCATATGACGAACGGGCAACGGCGGAATCGACAGCGCGAAGAAAATTCAGGCCCCGATCACTCCGGCAGCAACGTGGACCGCCATATCGGCGGGGCTGCCACCTGGCCCCGCCGGTCCGCCCTGATATATCCAGCTGCGATCCACCACATGAGGGGGCCTCGTGAAGTCTTCCAGCCTTGCAGGCGCCGTTTCTCCCACGATGCCGGTGCTTGTCTGCGCCCTAGGCATCTTCCTTCTGTCAGGGATGGACGCGGCGATGAAGGTCCTGGTCCTTGCCGTCGGCGTCTACAACACGGTGCTGTGGCGCAGCATGCTGGCGACCGTGGTTGCCGGCGCCGGCTGGTCGGCGGGACCGCGCACGCTACCCGCGCCTTCCGTGCTCAGGCTGCATGCGCTGCGTGCCGCGGTCGTCGGCTTTGTCCTGCTGTCCTTCTTCTGGGGGCTTGCCCGGCTGCCGCTGGCGGAGGCGATCGGACTCAGTTTCGTGGCGCCGCTGTTTGCCCTGCT
Organism: Mesorhizobium sp. LNHC229A00; assembly: GCF_000502415.1. Lineage (NCBI taxonomy): Bacteria > Pseudomonadati > Pseudomonadota > Alphaproteobacteria > Hyphomicrobiales > Phyllobacteriaceae > Mesorhizobium > Mesorhizobium sp. LNHC229A00. The sequence goes on along the minus strand of NZ_AYWQ01000002.1, from coordinate 129,102 downwards.
GCTCGCGGCGCTGCTGCTCGGCGAACGAATACAGCGTCAGGCGATCTGGGCCTCGCTGGCCGGCATTGCGGGCGTCATAATCATCGTCGGCGGACAGTTCGGGCAGACAAGCCATGCCAGGGATGCCTTGCTCGGCACGGCGGCGGTGCTGGTGTCGACGGGATTCTATGCCTACAATCTGATCCTTGCGCGGCAGCAGGCGCTGGTGGCCAAGCCGATCGAGATCATGCTGTTCCAGAACCTTTGCGTGGCGGTCTTCCTTGGTCTCGCGTCACCCTGGCTGGCCATTGCCCTGCCGCGTGAGCTCTGGCTTCCGCTCGCCGGGGTGACGGCGCTGTCGCTCGCCGGCCAATTCCTGATGAGCTGGGCCTATGCGCGGGCCGAAGCGCAGTATCTGATTCCGACGGAATACTCCGCCTTCATCTGGGCGATCGCCCTTGGCTGGCTTTTCTTCGACGAGGCGGTGACCTGGACCACGCTGGCGGGAGCGGGTCTCATCGTCACCAGTTGCCTGATCGCGGCACGCTCAAATCCCAGGCTTGCCGAGCCGATCGAAGCTGCTCTCTGATGGCGTAAGCTTCCCGCCCGCCATGCGCCTAAGAGGAAGGCTGATGAGCCCGGAGGAGGATAGCGGTCATCTAAGTAGATCATTCATCTAAGTAGATCCTTTGCAATTTAGAGTTTATACACCATTTTACTAAATAGCCTTGCTTAAGCGACGCTCTTTCCCCGAATAATAAGTATATGTCTTCCGAAAGATCGATGATATGGTGGATTGTGTAATGATTCCCTGGAACGAAAATCGTTCCTTTCAGCATTGGTCCTACGTGGCCATCCGGAAATTTTAAGCGACGGTTCGAGGCGGCCAGGCCTCACGAGGAGGATGTATCCGATGAGCTTCTTCGTCAACGCCGTGGGTGTTCCTCTTTCCTATAGCGGCACGTCCAACCACTGGTTCTCGGCGCCTGGGGCCGGGCCCGACTTGTACGGCAGCGCGGGAAATGACTCGTTTTACGGAGCGGGCAATCTCAACGTCACCATGCATGGCGGCACGGGCGATGACATCTATTACCTCTATGGGGCGGGCAACAAGGTGGCCGAGGGCGCCGGTGCAGGCATCGACACGATCAGCACGTGGATGAGCTACAAGCTCCCCGCCAATGTCGAGAACCTCATCGTCACAAACCCCAATAACTACGCTTTCGGAAACGGTTTGGACAACATCATCACCGCCAAGGCCGGGCACCAGACGCTGGACGGCGGCGCGGGAAACGACGTGCTGATCGATGGCGGCGGCGGCTACGACACGTTCGTCATCTCGAAAGGCAACGGCAGCGACCTGATCGCCAATTTTGCCGCCACCGACGCCGTCCGCCTCAATGGCTATGGGTTCACGTCGTTCGATGCCGTTCACTCGCACCTGATCCAGGCGGGATCGAACGTGCTGCTGAACCTCGGATCCGGCGAGATCCTCGAGTTCAAGGACACGACCGTCGACAAGCTGCAGCCCAACCAGTTCGAATTGCCGATCGACTTGTCCGGCATGAAGCTGTCCTTCAGCGACGATTTCAACACGCTCAATCTTCACAACGCCCAGGGCGGCACGTGGGATACCAATTTCTCATGGGGAGCGCCGAACGGCAGCACATTGACCAGCAATGGCGAGCTGCAATGGTACATCGACGCCAATTACGGGCCTACGAGTTCCATCCACCCGTTCAGCGTGAACAACGGCGTCCTCACCATCACCGCCGCGCAGGCGCCAGCCGACATCAAGCCCCTGATCAACAACTACGAATACACGTCAGGTATCCTCAATACGCACAGCACCTTCTCACAAACCTACGGCTATTTCGAAATGCGCGCCGACCTGCCCGAGAACGCCGGCGCGTGGCCGGCCTTCTGGCTGCTCCCGGCAGACGGCTCGTGGCCGCCGGAACTGGATGTGATCGAAACGCGCGGGCAGGACCCGAACTCGTTGATCATGACGGCGCATTCGAATGAAACGGGAACCCACACCAAGGTGACGTCGATGGTGAACACCATGGATACCGCCGGCTTCCACACCTATGGGCTGCTGTGGACCCCGGACAAGCTCGTCTGGACCTATGACGGTGTCCAGGTCGCTGAAGCGGCGACGCCATCCGATATGCACAAGCCCATGTACATGCTGGCCGATCTCGCGGTCGGCGGCCTTGCCGGCGCGCCTCCCGATCATCTGGCGACGCCTGCCGAGATGAAGATCGACTATATCCGCGCCTATACGCTGGACAACGCGCCGGCGAGCGCCTTGCACACCGCCACCAGCACCGCCACGCATAGCATCGCCAGCAGCACGCTGCACGGCGGTTCCGAATTCGGGGGCCACGCGTAAGGTCCCGGGATCATGCAGCGACGGGAAATGCGGAAATGACTGGACCGTCCGGCCTGCGTCCGGTCTTCCTGCGCGCCATCGCCGATGTCGGCGTCTTCTCGCTGCTGATCAACATTCTGCTATTGGTGATTCCGCTCTACCTGCTGCAGGTCTATGACCGCGTGCTGCCGTCCTCCAGCGTCGAGACGCTCGTCTATCTTTCAGCTATCGCGGTGCTCGCGCTCGCCTTTCTCGGGCTGCTTGACGCGATCCGCGCCGTTTACACGCAGCGCGTCGCGGCGACAGTCGACCGCAAGCTGGGTGCCAGCACCTTCGCCATTTCGCTCGGCGCGAGATATGCCGGCGGCCTGTCGCCGCTGCGCGATCTCGCTTCGGTCTGCGCCTTCATCAGGTCACGCGGCGTGGCGGTGCTGTTCGACCTGCCTTTCGCCCCTGTCTTCCTCGCCTTGCTCTATCTCATCCATCCGGTGCTGTTCTGGGTGACGGTCGCCGGCGCGGTGCTTTTGCTCTTCCTGGTCGTTGCCAACCAGCTTGCGATCGGCAGGAACGATGCCTTGTCCGCGGAGCGTTCGGCGTTGGCCAGCCAGGCGGAACAGGCCTTTGCCCGCAATGCCGAGACGCTGCGCGCCATGGGCATGGTGCGGAATGCCTCCCTGGTCTGGGGACGGCACGTGGCGGCGGCGCTTACCTTCCATGACCGTTCCTCGAGCGCCAATGCGATCTTCAGCGGCGCCTCGCGGGCGTTGCGCATGGTGCTGCAGCTGGCGATCCTCGGCGCCGGCGCATGGCTGGTGCTGCAGGGGCAGATGACGGCCGGCATGATCTTCGCCTCCTCGCTGGTGTCGTCGCGCGCGCTGCAGCCCCTCGACCAGCTGATCGGCGCCTGGCGGCAGATCGCCGACGCGCGGCGGGCGTGGACGCGGCTGGAAAAAGCGCTCGCAATGCGTCCGGCCGAGCCGCGAAAACTGATCCTGCCCGATCCGGCTGGCGCGATTTCCGTGCAGGACGTCTTCTTCATGGCACCGAACGCCAAACCCGGCACGGAACCCATCCTCAAGCGGCTCAACTTTGCGATCGGCGCGGGCGAAGCGTTGGCCATCGTCGGCCCGAGTGGGGCCGGCAAATCGACACTGGCGCGGTTGCTCGTGGGTGCCGCCCAACCGACCGGCGGCTCAATCAGGATCGACGGCGCCGACCTCAGGACCTGGGACGAAGGCCAGCTCGGAAAGCATGTCGGCTACCTCGCGCAGGAGGTTGAGCTCTTTCCTGGATCGATCGCGCAAAACGTCGCCCGCTTCGACCCGCAAGCGGACGACGCCGCGATCGTCGAGGCGGCAAGGCGCGCCCAGGTGCACGAGCTTATCCTGGCGCAGCGCGACGGCTACCAGACCATGATTGGCCCGTCGGACAGGGCCCTTTCGGGGGGCGAGCGCCAACGGATCGGCCTGGCGCGCGCCTTCTACGGCAATCCGCGGCTCCTGGTGCTCGATGAGCCCAGCTCCCATCTCGACGGCAGCGGCGAGGCCGCGCTCGAGGCGGTGCTTTCGGCCGCGCGCGCGGCGGGCGTCACGGTCGTCGTGATCACCCATCGCCCTGCGATCGCCGCCGCTTGCGACCGCGTGATGCTTTTGCGCGGCGGCATGGTCGAAGCCTTCGGCCCTGGCGACGAGGTGCTGCGGCGCTCGGTAATCGGCAAGGCCCCCCAGCAGAGCACGGTGGTGACCGGGTCATTCGTCCCGACAATCCGCGCGGGTGGCGGTTTCGGATCGTGAGATGACGACACAGAGCCTCGCCTGGGACCGCCAGCCGCGCACCGACATAAGACGCGTGGCCCTCACCGGCTACGTCGCCATAGCTGTGCTGGCGGGCGGCTTCGGCTATTGGGCCGTCAGCGCTCCCTTGTCGGGAGCGGTGATCACGCAAGGCACGATCTCGGCGACCGGCGGAAACATCCGCATCCAGCATCGCGAGGGCGGTATCATCAGGGAATTACCGGTCCATGAGGGCGATCGCGTGCAACAGGGTCAGGACCTGGTCGTGCTGGACCCAACGGCCGCGCAGGCCGAGCTCAACCGGCTGGTGAGGCAGTCGATCGCGCTCAGGGCAAGTGCGGCGCGGCTGGAGGCGGAACGCGACGGATTGGACAGGATGGCACCCATCACCGAAGCGGCGCCGGCACCTTTCCAGCACGATTTCGAGATCCTGGTTCGCGAACAGCAAAAGGAATTCGACGCCAGGCTCGCGCGGTTCCGGTCGGAAAAATCGATCCTGGCACAACGCGTCGCCATGCATCGACAATCGGTGGTGGGGTTGCAGGCCCAGCAACAGGCCATTCAGCAGCAAGCCGACGTCGTGAAGAACGAACTCGGCATCAAGACCGGCCTGCTGGACAAGGGCCTCACCAACCGCACCGAGTACTCCCAGCTGTTGCGCAGCGAGGCCGATCTCGTCGGGCAGGCCGGGGCGCTGGAGGCCAATCTGGCGACGGCCAACACCCAGATCGTCGAAGCCCAGGAGCAGATCGAGCGCCAGACCACGCAACGCGTCGAGGAGGCGCTGACGAAGCTGGACGACGTTCGCGCCAATCTGGCCGACGTCGAGGAGCAGACCATGGCGGCGGAGGCGGTGCTGCGGCGTACGACGATCAAGGCGCCGGCGGCAGGCATCGTGGTGTCGTCGGCATATAATTCCAAGGGAAGCGTGATTGCCCCCGGTGAAAAGATCATGGAAATCCTGCCCACGGCATCGGGCCTCGTCGTCGATGCAAGGCTGCGGCCGAAAGACCTCGATCAGGTCCGTGTCGGCCAGCCGGCGAAACTGCGACTGTCGGCCTTGAACGCGCGGCTCACTCCCGAGGTTTCAGCCACGGTGGCGCAAATTTCCGCGGACCGGCTCATCGACGAGGCAACGCATGAGCCCTATTTCCGCGCCAAGCTGAGGATCGCGGCCGACCTGCCGTCCGGCGTGAAGCCCGAGCAGCTTTATCCCGGGACGCCGGTCGAGGCGTTCATCAACACCGGCGACCGGACTTTCCTGGAGTATCTGGCACGGCCGATGCTCGATTCCTTCGCCCGCGCCTTCACCGAGCGGTAGAGCTCGCCGTCCGCGCAATATATTGGTCGAGAACCGCCGGGCCGAAAACCAGGCATATGCCGTCAGCGCACCATCTCGCGGTGGCCGCTGGGCAGGCGGGTGGCGATCAGCTTGTCGATGCGGCGGCCGTCGAGGTCGACGACCTCGAAGCGCCAGCCCTGCGCGTCGACACATTCGCCGGTCGCCGGCAGATGGTGCATGTGCGACAGCACATAGCCGGCAACGGTCTCGTAGTCGCGGTTCTCCGGCAGGTCGATGCCGAGCACCTCGGCCATCTCGTCGGCCTGCATGTAGCCGGCGAGAAGCCATGAGCCGTCGTCGCGCTGGACTGCGTTTTCTTCCTCGCCGGCCTCAAGGTCCGAGCGGAAGACACCGGTGATGGCTTCGAGGATGTCGGCGGGGGTGACGATGCCTTCGAAGTGGCCGTATTCGTCATGCACCAGCGCCATCGGCACGTCGCTCTCCTTCAGCTTCTGCAACACATCAAGCGCATCGGCCTGGTCGTGCACGATCGGTGCCGTGCGCACATATTTGCGCGGGTCGAGCGCGCGGCCACCGAGCAGTGCGGCCAGCACGTCGCGCGTCTGGATGACGCCGATCATGGCGTCCACCCCGCCGTCGCCGGCGGGCAGGCGCGAATGCTGGGTGTCCATCAGAAGCTTGCGGATCGTGGCATCATCGGACTGCAGGTTGATCCAGTCGACATCGGTGCGCGGTGACATGACGGCACGCACCGCGCGGTCGCCAAGCCGCATGACGCCGGCGATCATGCGCCGCTCGTCGGATTCGATGGTGCCGTGATGCTCGGCCTCGGCGACCAGCATCTTGATCTCCTCGTCGGTGACCTTTTCCTCGCTTTCGCCGCGCTGGCCGAGCAGCCAGAGCACGGCACGGCCCGAAATATCGAGCAGAAAGACCAGGGGGGCCGAGATGGTGGCCAGGATGGTCATTGCCGGCGCCGCCCGTGCCGCGACCCGCTCGGGATCGCGCAACGCGATCTGCTTGGGCACGAGTTCGCCGACAATCAGCGAGGCATAGGTGATGATGGCCACGACGATGCCGACGCCGAGCGGGTCGGCTATGTTCTCGCGGATGCCTGCCGTAGCCAGATATTGCGCCAGTCTCTGGCCTAGCGTGGCGCCGGAAAAGGCGCCCGAAAGCACGCCGACCAGCGTGATGCCGATCTGCACGGAGGACAGGAATTTGCCGGGATTGGAGCCAAGCGCCAAAGCGCGGCCGGCACCCTTGACGTTGCGGTCGATCATCGCCTTCAGGCGAGCCGGCCGCGATGAGACGATGGCGAGTTCGGACATCGACAGAAGGCCGTTCACACAGATGAGGACGACCACGGTGGCGATTTCAACGTATAGCATGAGGGCTCAATAGCATTGCAGCACGGCTTTCGAAAATAGTCGGAAGCCATTTTAGAAAGATGACAGCGGATGCGGGCCACGACCTGACCTGCCGTCACGGCAACTGCTTCAGCACGCCGACAATCGCCTTGCCGTCGGTGAAATAAGGGTCGCCGCCGCCATTGCGGCCGCTCCGGGTGGGGCCGATGCCTGCCAGGCCGCTGGTCGAAGCCAACAAGCCGGCCGCGTTGAGATCGCCGATCATAAAGTCGCGCTCGGCATCGAGGTCGGGACCGATGTGATGGGTGATGGCGCCCGTGTCATGGCTCAGACCGACGCCGCGATCGAAGCTGGCGGCACCCAGCCAGAGCGGCCTGCCATCGTCGCCGACCGTATCCGTCCGCCAAAAACGGACGTGATGGCGCCGGTCGGCACTGTCGCCGACCGGCTTTTCGAAAGCGAGTTGCTGGGCGCGGCCTTCGAACAGCAGACGGCTTATCGGTGCGTCGGGATAGGGGCGGGAAAACAGGACACTTTCACCGATGTCGATGGCGGTTCTCAAGGTGACGGCGTCGGCGGTGTCCCAGCCGGCAACGGCGAAAGCGTGGACCAACTCCTTCTCCGTGCCGATCAGGCCGACATTGATGGGGTCACCGGGAATGCCTTGCGGCGTGTGGGTGACCATCTCGAAATGCCGATCGCCAAAGCCGCGATCACGGAACGTCCAGAATTCCGGCGCCGCGACATAGGCGAGCGCCAGCCAGGCACCCAGCACGGCCGCTGCCCAGATCGCGATGCGTCGCTGGAGGCTTCGTTGGCTCATAAACGCGGCTCGATCCGAGCGGTATCTGTTGCCTGACGGTTCCTGGAAATCAATGGCCAGAGATGAGCAGACGGTTTATCGTCAGCCATCATTTTTTCGTGGGGGCGGGAATGAAGCGGAAGCCGACGGGCCTGAGAACGATGGCGTTGACCGCGGATCTTGTCGCCCGGGTCGAGCGCGTCGAACCGGATCCCGGGCCCGAGCCTGGAACGGCCGAGCACACCAACGCGGAGTTCGATGAGTTGGTCGCTCGACTGCTTGCCGAATATCGGCCCGAAATGCTGTGGGTCTTCGCCTATGGTTCGTTGATCTGGAATCCCGAATTCGTTCCTGTCGAGCAGCGCCGGGCGACGGCGCCTGGATGGCACCGCTCGTTCTGCCTGAAGCTGACGCGTTGGCGGGGGACGCGCGAATTGCCTGCCCTGATGCTGGCGCTGGACCGGGGCGGCAGCTGCAACGGGATCGTCTACCGGCTGCCCGATGAAGATCATTTCGGGCAGCTCGGCCAACTGATGCGCCGGGAAATCGATGCTAACCCGCCAACCAACGTGCCCTGCTGGATCAAGGTCAAGACCACGGAGGGTCCGCTACGCGCTCTGGCTTTCGTCGCCGCGCCGGATGGCAAGGCCTATGCCGGACGGTTGCCGTTGGAGCAGGTTGCGGACACGCTGGCGCGAGCCGCCGGACACTGGGGGTCGTCGGCGCAGTATCTGTTCCGGACCGTCAGCAAGCTGGAAGAAAGCGGTATTCGCGATAAGAATCTCTGGCGCATCCAGGATCTCGTGGCTCGGCAAATTATCGCGTCCACCGGTGACGCATGATCTGTTCCTACCGGCAGGCGCGATAACCGTTCCTGCGGTTCTTGATGTCGAAATGGAAATGGTTGCGGTGGTCGTAATTGTAGCCGGGGCCGAGCACGGTGGTGAAATACTGGCAGCCGTCGGCGCGCACATTGTTGAGGAAGCCGCGGGTGCGGAAGGCGAACAGGCCTGGTTTGCGCACGTCGATGTCGTCGCCATTGTTGAGTTCGATGCTCATGACGTCGAGCGCGTTGCCCTTGCCGTGCTCCGACAGCACGCCTTCGCCGGCAATGTTGCGGCAGGAATAGCTTGAGCCCTGGTGGATGGTCCTGACGCCGGAGAAATAGCGCCAGCGAGCGGAGGGAACGAGTTCGTTCTTGGTCCAGGCGGCGAAGGTGGCGGCCATGTCGCAGGTCAGGGTCGCCGCGGGTTTCATCTGGATGCTGCCGATAGCCGTGACCTTGACCGGATAGTCGATGCCGCACTGGCCTTCATGGATCGGTGCCAGGTCGGTGTAGGCGACATCGAGGCGCCTCAGCTGCTGGCGGCAATCGGTTTCGCTGGCTGGAATCTGCTCGACCGGCGACATCGGCTCGTCCATGCGCGGATAGGCGGCCTGCGTCATGTAAGGATTGGACGGAACAAGCTTCTGCATGCCCTGATATTGCGGCACGGCCGCGGTCTGCGAGCCGACATCGACGGCAGGCTGCAGCGACAGCACGCTGCCGGTGTTGCAGGCGGAAACCGCGGCCAATGCAAGACCGGCGGCCATAAGCGCCGCAGGTTTCAGTTGGTGCGCGGCGGCGAGGAAAACGGCGCGAAATTTGCCGGCCATTGGCGGAATCCTACTTCTGCATATCCGGCATTCTAACGATCAAGGGTAAAGGAAAACTCAGCGTCCGCGTTCATGCCTGGGGCGGAATTGCGGCGGTGATCCTGCGTCGACCGCGTTTATTGGCAGAACGTGCCGCCATGCCGCCGGGGCTCAAGGTCGAGATGGAAGTGCAGCGCGTGGTCGGCGTCGGCGCCCGGGCCGAGCACGGTCTTGAACGGGCCGCAGGCGGCCTTGCGTACGGCGTCGAGGAATTTGCCGTCTTTTTCCGGAGGCGCCGGCCCGACCTCGATCGTCTTGCCGTCGGATAGCGTAAAGCTGGCAATGTCGAGCGCGTTGCCGAAAGCATGTTCCGACAGTTTGCGCGTGCCATTGCGCGGCCGGCAGACGAAGGCCGACGCCTGGCCGATCGATTTCAGGTCGGCGCCGAATTCGGCTTTAGCCGCCGGCTGGATGACGTCGGCGGCAAAACGCGCCGCCGCCTCGGCCATAGGGCAGTTGAGCTCGGTGCCCGGACCAATCGCGATCGATTTGCCAAGCGACTTCAGCACGATGGGGTAGGGGATCGAGCAGCCGATTTCGGGGTTGCTTTCGGCCTTGCGCTCCTCGAATTCGACGCCGAGCGTGTTCAGGCGCTCGCGGCAGGCGACTTCCTCAGCCGGCATCTTGTCGGCGGGAAAATCGGCCGAGCGTGGATCGGGCAGCATCTTCTCCTCGCCACCTGCTTCCGCCGGCTTTGGCGTTGGCTGCGGGGCGACGGCCGGCGGTTGAGGTTCGGGCGTCGTGGTGGCGGGCTTCGGCGTCGGCGTCGGCGCCACGGCAGGCGGCTCCGGCTCGCTTTCCGTTTCGGCTGGTGGTTCCGGTGGTTTCGGGCTTTTCTGACGTGACTCTTCGTCCTTCGGCAGATTGGGCGCCGCGCCGCTCTTTGGATTTTCAGCGTTTTGGTCTTGCGACTTTGGGGTGTCCGCCTTCGGAGTGTCCACCGGACGTGGCTCGGGCACCGGAACATCGGCGGACGGCCGAGCATCCTGCGTTGCCAGCGGTGCCGGATTGGGCGCAAGATGCTGCCTGGCTCGCGCTCTCGACTGCCGCTTGCCTCGCGGCTTCAGCGGCTGATCGGCCCGCTGTGTCAGCGGTTGCCCCACGCGCGGGCTCAGCGGCCCATGGTGTTTGTGACGATGTTTGGCGTCGGCCGGCATGACCAGCAGAGCCGTGACGGCTAAGGCCAATGCAATCCTGTACCTTCGAGAAAAGCTCAGCTTTGCCATTCTCCACAAAACGGCGCCGGCCGGCTGAAGTTGCCTGGACAGGCGCTTAGACCCGATCACAATCGGTTACCTCCGCGTTACGCGCCGATCGCTTCCAGCCCCTCTTCCAGCCAGTCGGCGAGCAGCGGCATGCCGAGCAGGTATTTTGCGGTGCGCTTGTTGGCGCGCTCGCGTGCCGCGGTTACGGCGTCGGCCCATTCCGAGGCGTCGTAGTCGCCGCGGCCCACCCAGGCCAGCGCGATCAGCTCGGCGGCCTCGTCGATATTGAGGTCGTTGATCAGCTCGCGCAGCTCTTCCTCGGTAAGGTTTTCCGAGCTTTCCTCGGCGAGCCCGTCGTGGTGGTGGTTGTCATGCGTGTCGCCGTCGAACTCGACCTCGTGTTCGGCGCCGTCGGCATAGTCCTCGTTGACGGCCGCGCTCAGCGCCTTGGCCTTGAGAATGAACAGCCGCACGGTATCGGGGCCGATCGTGAGATCCCAGTCCTTTTCGAGCCGTCGCTGCACGGGCCCTCTCCGTCAGTCTTTTGCCGGATGATACCGGATTTGCGGCATCCGTCACCTCATGTTCTACAGGTTATCTTTTCGGGGATGAAACGCGGACCGCTCGGCGTTAGTGTTGCATTGTCACACCCTCAGGAGGTTTCCATGCATAAAAGAGTGCTGATCCACGCGGCGAGCGCGCTTATCGCTCTGCAGTTCCTTGCCGTTCCCGTTTTTGCGGCGGGCAGTGGCGGCGACACCAATACGACCACCCAATGCAAGAAAGGCATGGTCTGGGACAAGAAGAAGAACAAGTGCGTCGCACCCCAGGAAGGCATGCTGGACGACGACAGCATTTACTATGCCGGGCATGACCTGGCGATGGCCGGCCGCTATGACGAGGCGATCGCCGTGCTCAGCCTCGCCGCCAACAAGCAGGATCCGCGCATCCTCAACTATCTCGGCTACTCGCACCGCCATTCCGGCCGCGTCACCGTCGGCCTCGGCTATTACGAGGAAGCGCTGCGCATCGATCCCGATTACACGCTGGTGCGCGAATATCTCGGCGAGGCGCATCTGCAGATCGGCGACCTGGCCGGCGCCCAGCAGCAGCTGATGGAAATCGAAAAGCGCACCGGCAAGGGTTCGCGCGAATACGGCATGCTGTCCGAGCAGATCGAGCATTTCATGAGGAGCTGATCGGGCCCTCATGATTTCTCAAAGCGGCCGCGAGCGATCGCGGCCGTTTTTGTTCGGCTCCGTCCCACGGCCGCCCTCGCTACAAAAGAAGGGATGATTTTTACAAAACCGATTTTTGGGCGTGAAAAGCCCGCAAAGATTGCTATATTCAGGGAAATTGCGGTGAAACGGTTCCGTTAGCCCGAGGCTGCCGGACCGTTTTCTTTTTGTACCCCAACGACAAGGCTTCCCCCGAATGCGGGGGCGGCGGCAGGAAAGGTCAGGCACTATGAACAAGGTCCCGATGACAGGCGAGGGGTTCGCGTCATTGAAGGAAGAACTGCGTTGGCGCCAGCAGGAAGAGCGGCCGCGCATCATCGAGGCGATCTCCGAGGCGCGCTCGCATGGCGACCTGTCCGAAAATGCCGAATACCATGCCGCCAAAGAGGCGCAGAGCCTCAATGAAGGCCGCGTCAACGAGATCGGAAGAGCACACGTCTGAACTNCCTCGCCCATCGCTCGCGCGCTCATCGGCAAGGAAGTCGGCGACGCCATCGAGGTGAATGCGCCGGGCGGCGCCAGGGGGTATGAGATCGTCCAGGTGCAGTTCATTTAAAAACCGAAGACGAGGGCACGCCGCCTTTTCTGCCTCTGCTCGATTGCCAAATGGCGCGCCGGCCCCTCATCTGGCTGCCGCCATCTTCTCCCCGTAAACGGGGAGAAGGACGCTGTCATTTAGGGTTTCGCCAATCGCCGGCGTTGCGGGCCAGCTTCTTTCTCCCCGTTTAAGGGGAGAAATGCCCGGCAGGGCAATGAGGGGCGGCGGCGCCCTTCGGATCGAATTGATTGAATAAATCAATTTCCGCCGGGACCGGTCTGGCGAAGCATCAACAACCTCTCCACTTCCGCAACCACCTCAGCCGGCGTCACATGCGTCCCGGGCACGGCCAGCAACGTCGACGCATACGGCCCGCGCGGTCCGGTCAGACCCGGCTCCGTCGCCAGGAACACGGCGACCGTCGGCAGGTCGAAGGCGCTGGCGAGATGGGTCAGCCCGGTGTCGGCGCCGATGACCAGGGTCGAGCCGCCGAGGATGGCGGCAATGTCGGCCAGCGGTGACTTCGGCACCACGACCGTGGATGGCACGGCCTTGGCGATCGCTTCGGCCACCGCCTTCTCCCGTTCGTTCGACCAGGTTGTGAGCGGCGTCATGCCACGCTCGACCAGCAAGCGGGCGGTTCCGATCCAGTCCTCGAGCGGCCATTTCTTGTCCTCGCGGCTAGTGCCGTGCAGCAGGAACGCGGTCCTGCCGTCGATGCCGTCGACCATGCTGATCGGCGCCACGATGCCGGAGTCGAGCGTCAAAAGGTCCGGCCGATAGCCGAGCGCCAGCCCGAACAGCCGCCGTGTCCGCTCGATGGCGTGCAGGTCGCGCGGCACCGCAAAGGTGATATCATAGAACAGCGTCGCCGAGGGCTCGCGAACGCTCGACCGGTCGAAGCCGGCGATCGGCGCGCGCGTCTGGCGTGCCACCAGGGCCGACTTCAGCAGGCCTTGCGCATCGATGACGAGGTCGTAGCGGCATTCGCGCAAGGTTCGGCGCAAGGCCGCCGCCTCGCGCCAGGTGTTCGTGTCGAAGAGGTTCTTTCGCCAGCGCCTTATCGCCACAGTGTGGATGGTGCGGATCGCCGGATGCAGCGTCAGGATGCCGGCAAACGCCTCCTCCACGCACCAGTCGAAAGCGATATCGGGCCGTGCGCGGCAGGCATCTTGAAGTGCCGGAAAAGTGTGGATGACATCGCCCATCGACGAAGTCTTGACGATCAGCACCTTCATGCCGCGGCCGACACTTTCAGCAGGCGGTCCGCTGCCGCGGCGACCTGCCCGACTTCCAATGTCTTCAGGCAGTTGAGATGACCGAGCGGACAGATTTTCCGGTGGCAGGGCGAGCAGGACAGGCCGAGCCAGACCAGTTCGCGACGCTCCGCCAGCGGCGGCGTGTTTTCAGGGGAGGTCGAGCCATAGACGGCAACGATGGGTGTACCGACGGCGGCCGCGACATGCATCAGCCCGCTATCGTTGGAGACCGCGAGCCTGGCCGCCGCGATCAGGTCGATGGCGTCCTCCAGCCGCGTCTGGCCGGCAAGGTCGACGACGCCGGGTGCAAGGGCTGCGATCTCCGCCGTCACGTCGCGGTCGTTCTTCGAGCCAAACAGAGCGACCTCGAGGCCCTTGGCCATGAATTCGCGGGCAAGGCCGGCATAGCTTTCGCTTGGCCAGCGCTTGGCCGGGCCGAACTCGGCCCCGGGCATCAGGGCTACGAATTTCCGCGGCGCCAAGCCGAAACGATCGAGCAGGGCGGCCTGGTTTTTCGCGTCGACGGTGAGCCGGGGTGCGCGGAAACCGCCACCCTGGGCGAGGCCGAAATAGGCCTGCGCGGTGCGTCGTTTCATGGTGTCGGGCAGCGGCACGATGTCGGTCAGGAGCCCGTAGCGCATTTCGCGCAGATGGCCGATACGGCGCGGAATGCGGGCAAAGAACGGGATCAGCGCCGACTTCCAGCTGCCCGGCAGGACATAGGCCATGTCGTAGCGGCCGCGCAGCAGACGGCCGAAACGGCGGCGATGGCTGAATTCGAGTGCGCCAGGCTTCAGCGGAAAATCGATCTGCTGTCGGATTTCGGGCATGCGCTTGACCAGAGGTGCCGCCCAGGCGGGCGCCAGCACATCGATCGCGGCATCGGGATGGAGTTCCTTCAGCGCCGAGAACAGGCACTGCGCCATCACCATATCGCCCACCCAGCGTGGGCCGATCACGAGGATCGTTGGGCTTTCAGCCATTCGACATAGTCTCTGACGCCGGTTTCTACAGTGCGGAATTGCCCGTTATAGCCGGCCGCGCGCAAGCGGGACATATCAGCCTGGGTAAAACTCTGGTAGCTGCCCTTGAGGTGGTCGGGGAAGGGGATGAACTCGATCTCGCCCTTGCCCAGCGTGTCGATGACCGTTTCGGCGATCGCGCGGAACGGCTGGGCGCGACCGGTGCCACAGTTGAAGATGCCGCTGGCGCCGCGCTTCCACAGCCACAGATTGACGTCGGCGACATCGCCGACATGGATGAAGTCGCGGCTCTGTTCGCCGGGACCAAAGCCGTCATAGGCGCCGAATAGCTTCGGGTTTTCACCGCGCTGGACCTGGTTGAACAGATGGAAGGCGACCGAGGCCATGGAGCCCTTATGCGCCTCGCGCGGGCCATAGACATTGAAGTAGCGCAAGCCGGCGACCTGCGAATGATCACTGTCGAAGACCGTGCGCCTGACATAGTCGTCGAAGAGCTTCTTGGAATAGGCGTAGACGTTGAGCGGCCGNCGGAGGAGGCGTAGAGGAAGGGCACGCGCAGTGCTTGGCAGGCATGCAGCAGCCGTTTCGAATAGGCGTAATTCACCTCCATCATGAACTTGCCGTTCCACTCAGTGGTGGTCGAGCAGGCCCCCTGATGGAAAACGGCCTCGACACGGCCAAGAGTGCCGGCCTCCATGGGCGACAGGAAATCATCCTTGTCGAGATAGTCGGCTATCGTCAAATCGGCCAGGTTGGCGATCTTGTGGCCGTCGGTGAGGTCATCGACGACCAGTATGTCGTCATGGCCTTCCGCATTGAGCGCGGCGACGATGTTGGAGCCGATCATGCCGGCGCCGCCCGTGACGATGATCATGAAGGCCTCTGGTTGCGTGCGATTCCGGTCCTTATAAGGGAGGCTGGCCGGGCTGTCGACAAAGCAGGTGGCCGCTCGGGGCTCGCCTGCTCAGGCTTTCTGTTTTGTCCATTTTGTCTATTATGGGGCAAACAAGTTTCCAATGAAACACTATCCATGTGCTCGCGGCTGCCAGCCAGCAGCCGGTCTCCATCACTCGCCACAACAGGCCGAGATACGTCCTGATGAGCATCGAGGCCTACGAAGCGCGCTTCGGCAACGATAGCTGTCGCGTCTACGCGGCCGAGGACGCACCGCTGCAACATGTCGAGATGCTGGAGCAGTACGCCGCGGAATTGCACGGTGATTAAACCCGTGGCCGCGGACGTCTGGCGATATCCATATCTGTGGCATCGCCGACATGGAGACGGCGAGACCGAAGGCCGCAAGGCTAGGCCTGGCGCCTTCGTTGCCGTTCTTCCCGGAAAAGCCGGAGGCACGAACCGTTTCATCCTTGCAATCACCTCCACCCAGCCGGGCCGTGATCGCGTCGCAGTTGGCGTTCCGGAAATTGAACGCCGCCGCGCCGGCCTTGACCCTACCCCGCTTTGGGTCATAGTCGACGAGTACAACCACGATATTCTGGAATGGTCGGCTTATTCGAACCGGGTGCACGTATCGGCGCATTCAGTCCGTCATTCCACAAAAAGTCATGTCGGCTTCCATGGCAACTGTTCGCGCGGGCCAACCCAAAGCCATCCCACGGGCTGACTGAAAGCCCTGCAATCGGGCAGGGCAGGATCATGAGGGACAAGAAATGCCGCCGACCGAACTGCTGATCGCGTTTTTCGCCACCACGGCGATCTTCGCCTACATTCCGGGCCCCGCCATGCTTTATGCCGCCGCGCAGACCATGGCGCGGGGGCGCTGGTCGGGGCTGACGGCGGCACTCGGTATTCATCTGGGCGGCTATGTCCATGTCTTTGCCGCCGCCGCTGGCCTGTCGGTGCTGTTCCACGCCGTGCCGCCGCTCTACATGGCCGTCAAGCTGGTGGGCGCGCTGTACCTGATCTGGTTGGGTATCTCGCTGTTTCGCAAGCGCGTGGAGGGCGACGTGGCGCTGCCCGCGATCGAGCGGAAGTCGGCGCGGCGCGCGTTCTTCGAGAGCATCACCGTCGAGGTGCTCAATCCCAAGACCGCGATCTTCTTCATGGCCTTCCTGCCGCAGTTCATCGATGCCTCGGCGGGGTTCCCGGTCTGGGTGCAATTCGTGGTGCTGGGCACCGTCGTCAACCTGATGTTCTCATCGGCCGATGTGGTGTGCGTGTTCCTGGCCGGCCTGGTGATCGGCCGGCTGCGGCGTTCGAGCCGTGCGCAGCGGCTGATGCAGAGGGCAGGCGGCGCGGTGCTGGTCGGGCTGGGCGTCCACGTCGCCTTGCAGAAGGCCTGACCTGTCCGGTTTGCCTCCGCCCGGCGTTGCGCTGTGCCCAATTGCGGTATATCGGCAGGCATGACCGGCCGGCCTCGCAAATCTGGTGTTTCGACCTATCTGAGATCGGCGTTTCCCGCGCGTGGCAGATGACATGATCAAGCACAATCCGCCTTCACCCGAGCCCCTGCACCGCGCCATTGCGCGCTTCGGCGACGTCGCCGTGCTGGTGGTCGGCGACATCATCCTCGACCGCTTCGTCAATGGCGTCATCGAGCGGATCTCGCCGGAAGCGCCGATCCCGGTGCTGCATGGGCGTGGCGAAAGCGCGGCGATGGGCGGCGCCGGCAACGTCGTGGCCAACATCGTCTCGCTTGGCGCGCGCGCCATTCCGGTCTCGGTGATCGGCACTGATCCCGCCGGCGACAGTCTGGTACGGATGCTGGGCGAGCTTGGCGCCGAGACAGTGGGCCTTTCACAGCAGCGCGGCCGGATGACCTCGTCGAAGAGCCGCTTCAGCGCGCTCAACCAACAGGTGCTGCGTTTCGACGAGGAAGAGATCAAGCCGCTCGGCGAGGCGGAACGGGCGGAGCTGATCCGCCGTTTCCGGGATGCATTGCAACATGTCGACATCGTCATCCTGTCCGATTACGGCAAGGGCATATTGCTGGACGGCGTCGCCGCCGAGCTGATTGCCATCTGCCGCGAGGCGGGCAAGCCGGTGCTGGTCGACCCGAAGGGCCGCGACTACGCGCGCTACGCCGGCGCGACCGCCGTCACCCCCAACCGCAAGGAGCTTGGCGAGGCCGTTGGCCATGCGGTGTACGCCGATGACGAGATCGTTGCGGCGGCACGGGAACTGATTGTGGCGCACGGCTTCGATTTCGTCCTCGCCACGCGCAGCGAGAAAGGCATGAGCGTGGTCGGTCCCGAAGAGGCGAGCCACATCGCCACCCAGGCGCGCGAGGTGTTCGACGTCTCGGGCGCCGGCGATACGGTGATCGCGACCTTCGCGCTTGCGCTTGCCGCCGGTGCCGATCCCGTCGCCGCTGCCTCCATCGCCAATGCCGCCGGCGGCGTCGTGGTTGGAAAACGCGGCACCGCGCGGCTGAGCGTCGAGGAACTCACCGGCGCACTGTTCCGCTCGCACGGACCCACCGCGCACAAGGACGCCATCCTGGACGCCACTTCGGCCGCGCGCATGGTGGCGGGATGGAAGGCGGAGGGCCTGAGCGTCGGCTTCACCAATGGCTGTTTCGACATCCTGCATGCCGGCCATGTCAGCCTGCTGCACGCGGCGCGCAGCCAGTGCGACCGGCTGGTGCTCGGCCTCAACAGCGATGCCTCGGTGCGACGGCTGAAGGGACCGGGCCGCCCGGTCAACGACCAGCACGATCGCGCCTGCGTGCTCGCGGCCCTCGCTTCGGTCGATGCCGTCATTGTCTTCGATGAGGATACGCCGCTGGCTCTGATCGAGGCGCTGCTTCCCGACATTCTGGTGAAGGGCGCCGACTACACGATCGACACCGTGGTCGGCGCCGATGTGGTGCGGAAGGCGGGCGGGCGTGTCGTTCTGGTCGATCTCGTCGCCGGCAAGAGCACCACTGGCACCATCGGCAAACTGCGCGCCGGCGGCGCCACCAACTGAGAGAATTCATGTCCGAATTGAACGACTATCTGGTCCGCTCGGCGGCGGCCATCACTGCCACGGTCGAGCGAGATCTGACCGGCGAAATGGATCGTGCGGTGAGTGCTGTCGTGGCGGCGCTTTCCCAGGGAAAGGCCTTGCTGGTCTGCGGCAATGGCGGCTCGGCCAGCGACGCCATACATATCGCCACCGAACTGGTCGGCCGCTTCCTGAAGGAGCGCAAGGCCTACAATGTGATTGCGCTGCCGGCCAACGCCGGGATGCTGACCGCCTGGGGCAATGATTACGGCTTCGACACGGTGTTTTCGCGCCAGGTCGAAGCGCATGGTGCCGCGGGCGGCGTGCTTTTGGCGATCTCGACCAGCGGCAATTCGCCGAGCATTCTCGCCGCTGCCGAACAGGCGCGCATGATGGACATGACGGTAATCAGCCTGACCGGCGATACCGGCGGCAAGCTCAAGCCGCTCACCGACATCCTGCTCAACGTCCCCTCGACCTCGACGCCGATCATCCAGCAGGGCCATCTGTGCCTCTATCACTATCTGTGCGAGGTGGTCGAAGCGCGCCTGTCGAATGGGTGACAGGATCGGGAAGCCGCACCAGCTGACCGAACCGGGCCTGTGGGTGGAGCAGGTCGGCGGGCGGGTTTTCCCCGCGCGCTCGCCGGCGCTGTTCCTGGACCGTGACGGCACCATCAATGTCGACACCGACTATCCCAGCGATCCGGGCGAGATAGAACTCAGGCCGCGGATGCTGCCGGCGATCGCCGCCGCCAACCGGATCGGCATTCCGGTGGTCGTGGTCACCAATCAGTCCGGCATCGCGCGCGGCTATTTCGACTGGGGCGTCTTTGCCGCGGTAAACGGCCGCGTGCTCCATTTGCTGGACAGGCAGGGCGCGTTCGTCGACATGGTGCTGGCCTGCGCCTATCACGAGGCGGGCGTCGGGCCGCTCGCCATAACGGACCATCCGATGCGCAAGCCCAATCCGGGCATGCTGATCGAGGCGGGCAGGCGCCTTGATCTTGACCTCCAGCGCTCGCTGATGGTNCTATCACGAGGCGGGCGTCGGGCTGCTCGCCATAACGGACCATCCGATGCGCAAGCCCAATCCGGGCATGCTGATCGAGGCGGGCAGGCGCCTTGATCTTGACCTCCAGCGCTCGCTGATGGTGGGCGACAAGCTGGCCGACATACAGGCGGCCCAACGCGCAGGGCTGGCACAGGGCTGGCTGGTCGACGGTGAGGCGGCGCTTCAGCCTGGTTTCGCCATCAGGCGCTTGCATGACGACCACGATCTCGGCGGGCTGCTTGCCGCCATCGACGCGCTCGGATCGTAGGGCCTACGCCTTGTCGTTTTGCTGCAAGGCTTCGTAGAGCTTGGCTTCGGTGGCGAAGGAATAGATCATCACCGACATTGAGTAGACGAAGCCGTGCCGGCCGCACAGGAAGTAGCGCTTGGCCAGGTAGAATTTGAGGAAGTTGCCGAACGGCGACAGCACCAGCCGCACCAGGCCGGGCTTCTTGCCTCTCTCGACCAGCGTCACCGCCTTGAGGCTGGAATAGGTGTTNACCCTCTTCGATCGTGTCGGTCTCGCCCGGCACGTGAATGGATTCATGCACCCGCGCCGTTAGATCCATGCTGGCGCCTTCCCTACGGAAAAGCCTGAGCAGCCTGTTGTGCAGCACCCAGCGATGGGCGTAACCGTAGCCCTTCAGCCAGTCGCGGCGGCGCATGTACCATCCGCTGGCCTTGCCGCCGGCCGCCCCGGCGATAGCCACGATCGACTGCCGCAACCGGTCGTCGACGCGCTCGTCCGGGTCGATCGAAAGGCACCAGGGCTGGTTGGCGTGGTCGAGCGCGAATTGCCGCTGGCGGGGGAAGCCCGGCCAGTCATTGTGCAGCAGCGTTATCGGATAGCCCTTGGCGATGTAGCTTTCAACGCATTCGACGGTGCCATCCGTCGAGCCGGAATCGACGATGATGATCTCGGCACAGAAATCGATGCTTTCCAGGCACGGGCCGATCATATCGGCCTCGTTCACGCAGATGATCAGCGCCGAGACCGGGCTTGCAAAACGGGTCATGGTCCCCTTCCCATGGCGGATTCTTCCCGGAATATACGCTGCTGGCGGCATCTGTTCTCAAGCAATTCCGGGCGGAAAAACCGTTACACATTTTTGCTGGAATTGCTTGAAAAACCAATGAAGCGTCAGTTGAGCGGCGAATCCGGCAGAGCCGTCCAGCCTTGTACATCAGCGTCTTTCGAATACCAACGCGGCACCGGTGGGGCGAATGTCGGGAATCTGCCCATCGCGCAGGTTTTCGCCTGGCTCAGGATCGCTCGAACGATACCAGGCCCTCATCCTTGACGCGGCGGATGGTGAGCGCGGTGCGCACCGTGTCGACGTTCGGCGTCGAGGTCAGCTCCTCGATGACGAAGGTCTGGAAGGCGCCGAGGTCGCTCGCCACGCAATGCAGCAGAAAGTCGGATTCGCCCGACACCATCCAGGCATCGCGCACGATCGGCCAGCCGCGCGTGCGCTCGGCGAAGATGCGCAGTTCGGCATCAGCCTGGTGATGCAGTCCGACCAGGCAGAAGGCAACGACATCGAGGCCCAGCGCCGGGGCGTTGAGCAGCGCGCGGTAGCCGCGAATGATGCCGGCTTCCTCCAGCCGCTTGACCCGGCGCAGGCAGGGCGGTGCCGAAATGCCGACGCGGTTCGAGAGCTCGACATTGGTCATGCGCCCGTCCGACTGAAGCTCGCGCAGGATCTTCCAGTCGATGGCGTCAAGATCGGCCTTGAGGGGCATCAGGGTTCTCGATGATCAGTGTGGCGCAAGAATCTTTCGCTATTTTGTAATTAAACGACTTTTGCGTCGAAGCCAGCCCTCGTCTACGCGATTGTGGACAGGTAACGAAAGCGGCCATCGCGCGAATATCCTTATGGGCCGAAGCTTTCCGGGGACGACGGTCCGTTCGTCTTGCTGGCGTGGTTGGCAGCCCTTACATTAAGCGCGATATTCCACGTCTTTTTTCCAAGGCACACTCGCTGTCCGCCCCGCAGAGGCTCCAAATGACCACCAAGCACGCGCCCGTCCTCATCATCGGTTCCGGTCCGGCCGGCTACACGGCGGCGGTCTATGCCGCGCGCGCCATGCTGAAGCCGATGCTGGTCGCCGGTCTGCAACAGGGCGGCCAATTGATGATCACCACCGATGTCGAGAACTACCCCGGTTTCGCCGATCCGATCCAGGGGCCGTGGCTGATGGAGCAGATGCTCAAGCAGGCCGAGCATGTCGGCACCGACATCATCAACGACATCATCACCGAGGTTGACCTCAACGTGCGACCGTTCCGCGCCATGGGCGATTCCGGCACGACCTACACGGCCGATGCGCTGATCATCGCTACCGGCGCGCAAGCCAAATGGCTGGGCATCCCGACCGAGCAGGACTTCATGGGGTTCGGCGTTTCCGCCTGCGCCACCTGCGACGGCTTCTTCTATCGCGGCAAGGATGTCGCTGTGGTCGGCGGTGGCAATTCGGCGGTGGAGGAGGCGCTCTATCTGTCCAACCTCGCCAAGAGCGTCACCGTCATCCACAGACGCTCGGACTTCCGTGCCGAACGCATCCTGCGCGAACGGTTGTTGAAGAAGGACAATGTCCGCGTCATCTGGGACACGATCGTCGATGAGATCACCGGCCGCCCCGGCAAGGCACCGCTGCCGCCTTCGGTCGAAGGGCTGAAGCTCAGGCATGCCGTGACCGGCGCCGAGAGCCACCTCAAGATCGACGGCGTCTTCGTGGCCATTGGCCATGCGCCCGCGGTCGAGCTGTTCGCCGGCAAGCTGAAGCAGAAGCCGAACGGCTATCTGTGGACAGCGCCGGATTCGACGCGCACCGACGTGCCCGGCGTGTTCGCCGCCGGCGACGTGACCGACGATATCTATCGGCAGGCCGTGACTGCGGCGGGGCTGGGCTGCATGGCCGCGCTCGAAGCGGAAAAGTATCTGGCCAGCATCGAAGTCCATCGCGAAGCGGCGGAATAGGGCCGCCGCAGACTGTAAAAAACGGCTTAGAAACGCCGTGTAAAAGCCTGATTTTTCATTCAGACGCCAACCGAAACGAGGGGAAATCATGGCGTTGGACTGGGACAAGCTACGCGTGTTTCACGCTGC
This sequence comes from Mesorhizobium sp. LNHC229A00, assembly GCF_000502415.1. NCBI lineage: Bacteria > Pseudomonadati > Pseudomonadota > Alphaproteobacteria > Hyphomicrobiales > Phyllobacteriaceae > Mesorhizobium > Mesorhizobium sp. LNHC229A00. The sequence continues at coordinate 106,452 of NZ_AYWQ01000002.1, read as the reverse complement.
GGCGGAAGCGGGGTCGTTCACGCATGCGGCCGAGACGCTGCATCTGTCGCAATCGGCGATCTCGAGGCAGGTCAGCGCGCTGGAACACGATGTCGGCGTGCCGCTGTTCAACCGTCATGCACGCGGCCTGGTGCTGACCGAACAGGGCGAGATGCTGTTCCGCACGGCGCATGACGTGCTGATGAAGCTCGAGACCATCAAGTCGCGGCTGACCGAGACCAAGGACCGGCCGTCCGGCGTGCTCAGGGTAACGACGACCGTTGGCCTCGGCGCCGGCTGGTTGACCGAGCGGGTGCAGGAGTTCATCGAACTCTATCCCGAAATCAGCTTGCAGCTGATCCTCGCCAACGAGGAACTCGACCTCACCATGCGCCAGGCCGATTGCGCCATCCGGCTACGCCAGCCGCAACAGCCGGACCTGATCCAGCGCCGCCTGTTCACCGTGCATTTCCACCTCTACGCAGCCCCCTCTTATGTCGCCAAGCACGGCAAGCCGAGCTCGGTCGCGGAGCTGAGAACCCATCGCATCGTCACCTTCGGCCTGCCCGTGCCGTCGCATCTGTCGGAGTTGAACTGGCTGGAGACGGTCGGCGATTTCGAGAGCGGCCAGCGCGTGCCGTCGCTGCAGATCAACGACATCCTATCGATCAAGCGCGCCGTGCAGGGCGGCGCCGGCATCGCCATGCTGCCGGACTATGTGATCAGCAAGGATTCCGGCCTGGTGCAGCTGCTGCCGGAGACCGAAGTGCCGTCCTTCGACACCTATTTCGCCTATCCCGACGCGATGAAGAACCAGGCCAAGCTGCACGTGTTTCGCGACTTCATCATCGCCAAGGCCAGAAGCTGGTCGTTCTGATCCAAGTCGGGTCCGCGAGCCTATCCCTTCCAAGGTGTCATCCGCGGCAGCCAGCCCGGTACGTTGCGGCGGTAGGCCTCGTATTCGGCGCCATAGCGGTCGGCGAGCGTCGGCTCCTCGTAGAGCTTGACGAAGGTCACCATGGCAGCCGCCGCGATTGCCGCGTAGGCAGCGATCGACCAGCTTGAGAACAGCAGCGCCTGGCCCAGAATGATCGACAGCACGGCAACATACATGGGGTTGCGGACATGGCGGTAGATGCCGCCGATCACCAGCCTTTCGGTCGGCGCGACGGGGGCGGGTGTGCCCAGCCCCTCCAGCGCGAAGCGGGCGAAGGCATGCAGCAACACTGCGGCCGCGGCAATGACGAGCACGCCGCCCGTGAGAGCAAACAAGGGCAGGGGCGACCATGGCAGGCCCCAGCTATCGCTGAGCAGCCAGGGAATCAGCCCGGCGACAACGCCGGGAGCCGCAATCAGGAAAATGCCGCTGCCGGCGATCGCCGAAAACCTGCGCAATGGTCGATCCTCGCTTGAATGCCTTGGAATTGAACCGCCGCTGCCTCATTCAACATCATCAGTGTTTTTGGACGTTCGGGAGCAAAATCGGTCGGGATTGGCGTTTTCGAGACGACAATGACCCGAAATCGCGGCTCATTTTCACGATTCTGCTGGTCCTATTGGCTTCCGGAACGGGTTGGACCACAGCCTGTGCCTTTTTGCATGTGTGTGTTGCAAAATAGATGCTTGTTTCTTGGGCATGAAGAGCACATATTTAGATCATCTCCTGGACGCGTTCTCCTCCCATTAGCGTCCTCGAGTGTTCCCCTCTGGAGGTTAGCCTTAACAGGCACTTCCAATCAAACTCAGCCGGATCTTCATTGATCCGGCTTTTTTGTTGCCTGCATGCCACTGGGATGGCTGAAAAATTCACCAGAATTGCCGCGTAACAGTGTCATGTAACCTCTGGTAACATGACAAGGACACCCTCCATCTGCTAAGTGAATGATAGGACGCGGTGTGGTTCGGACGGGAGATGGGGGCATCACTCGTACGGCCCGGGCTCAGGCGGCTACCGCGTCCGAACCTTTTCCGCCGAAGCGCGGCGACCTTGACATGCGGCGGACCTGCCGTTTTTCCTCCCGAGAAAACGGTCCGCAAAACAAAACGACGTCCGGCCCCCCGGGCGTCGTTTTTGGTTTTTGCCCCCCGATCGTTCGATCGGGCGCCGGACGAAATCAGGCAGCCTTGCCGTTGGCGTTCATTGCTTCGTCGGCGAGACGGCCAGTCAGCTCGGCCATGTGATCGAAAACGGCGCGGTAGCTGGCAACGCCTGAGGTGGCCGAGCGCAGCTCGATGATCAGATCGCCGATCTCGGCCTGCGGCATGGTCGCCTCGACGACATCCCATCCCGGCCAGTCGGGCCGCGCGTCATAGCCGAGGATCTGGCCGCGCCGCTGCGGGATCAGCGCGATGATCTTCGACGTCGCGTCCGACGGCGTGACGATCTCGACCTTCATCACCGGTTCCAGAAGCACCGGCGAGCAGGCGGCCATGCCTTCCTTCATGGCGAGCTTGGCCGCCATCTGGAAGGCCATGTCGGAGGAATCGACCGCATGGTACGAGCCGTCCGACAGGTTGACCGCGACGTCGACCACGGGGAAGCCGAGCGGGCCGGACTTGAGGTAATCGCGTATGCCTGTCTCGACCGACTGGATGTAGGTCTTGGGCACGACGCCGCCCGTGATGGTGTCGGTGAACTGGAAGCCGGAGCCGCGCGGCAGCGGCTTGATCTCGATCACCACATCGCCGAACTGGCCGTGGCCGCCCGACTGCTTCTTGTGGCGGCCGCGCTGCTGCACCGGCTTTCGGATCGTCTCGCGATAGGGCACCGCCGGCGCATGGCCTTCCACCGGTATCTGGTTCTTGCCCTCCAGCCGCTCGCGCACGACGCGCAGATGCATCTCGCCATGCCCTGACAGCACGGTCTCGGCCGAATCCTGGTTGTGGCGCAGGCTGAGCGAGGGATCCTCCTCGGCCAGGCGCTGGATGGCGGCCGACATCTTGACCTCGTCCTTGCGCTCCCTGGGGCGCAGCGCGAAGGCGAAGACCGGCTGCGGCGGCTCGACATCGAAGAGCTGTTTGGCTCCGCCTTTGGCCGAGGTGAGCGTCTGGCCAGTCTTGACCGCGTCCAGTTTGCCGAGCGCCACGGTGTCGCCGGTCCTGGCGGCGGTCAGCTTGACCTGATCCTTGCCCAGCATCCTGTAGATTCCGGAAACCTTGGCGGTGTCGCCGCCGGGCAGCCACAGTTCCGAGCCGTCGGTGACCTGGCCGGACAGGATGCGCGACACCGACAGCTTGCCGCCATGCGGCGTGTGGATGGTCTTCATCACCTGGACCACCGTCGCATTGCCGTCCGGGGCGCCGAGCCGCTTGCGGGTCGCCTCGATGTCGGGCGCATCGTGGCGGATCGTCTTCAAGAGGCGCAGCACGCCATTGCCTTTCTCGGCGGTGCCGATCAGCACCGGCGTCACCGCGCCTTCGCGCAGATCGGCGGCGAGGTCGTCGAAGATCGCGTCCTTCGGTGGCTCTATCTCTTCCAGGAGTTGCTCCATCAACTCATCGTCATGATCGGCCAGCGTCTCCAGCATGGAGAAGCGCGCCTGCAGTTCGCGCGCCTTGTCGTCACCCGGTATCTCGGCCACCTCGCTCTCGGCATATTCGCGGTAGATGTAGGCGCGCTCCAGCGCCAGATCGATCGAGCCGATGACGACGCCGTCCTTGCGCAGCGGAATCTGGCGCAGAAGCAGCGGCGCCGCGCTTGTCGGCTGAAGCATCTTCAGCGTATCGCGCACGCCCGCGATCGCCTTGTCGACCTTGTTGAGGAACAGGATGCGCGGCACGCCGAGATCGTCGAGCTTGCGCATGATAAGCTGCAAGGCGGGGATCTTCTTTTCGTCGGCCTCGGCCACGACCACCGCGACGTCGCAGGCGGCGAGCACCGGTTCGGCCTCGAAGGAGAATTCGATCGATCCGGGGCAGTCGATGAAGGTGAACTGCTCGCCCATGAACTCGGTGGTGGCGATCGACGCCTCGACGCTCATGGCGTGGGCGCGGGCCTCGGGCGAATGATCTGAAACGGTGTTGCCAGAGGAAACTGGGTTCTGGCGGGGGATGGCCCCGGTACGCGCCAATATGGCTTCCAGAAGTGTCGTCTTACCGCTTGCGAAGGGACCGACTATGGCAATGCATTTCGGTCCCGTGCGTCGTCCTCCGGCGCGAGTACCCATGACTGACCTCCACTCAGGCGTTTCCTGGGGACCGACTGGCGTTCATGGTTCAGGCCAGGGTCAATCGGTCCTGAGCGGCGGCCGGCCTGTTCGACCGTCGCGGGCGGTCTGTGTCGACCTGCCCGCGATTATCGTCCCACTTGTTTGCCGGCAGGGCAAGAAAAATAGAAGCAGGCACCGGCGGTCGTCTCGGGCGCCGAGCGCGAGCGGTTCGCCCCAGCGCCCGCCAAGATGCGCGAGCGTCCCATGAGGGCAAGGTTCATGATCAAAAATCAGGCTTTGTCGGAGCGGGCTGACACACGGCTGGTTGCGTCCGGGCCTATCCGGGTCGAGAATGTGTTGACTTCAAGGGTCGGCGTCTCGCCAACTCCCAACAGCCTTAGGGACAGACGATGAAGATCATTGCTTGCGGCAGTGTGCCGACCGTTATAGCGCCGGAAAAATACTTCACCGGCCGGGTTCTGCAGACGCCAATCATCGAGAAGGAGCCGCCGGCGCGGCTCCGGGCCACGCTGGTCAGTTTCGAGCCCGGCGCGCGCACCCACTGGCACACGCATCCGCTTGGCCAGACGCTTTATGTCACCGCGGGCGCCGGCCTGGTACAGACATGGGACGGGCCAATCCAGGAAATAAGGGCCGGTGACGTCATCTCCTTCGCGCCCGGCGAGAAGCATTGGCATGGCGCGGCGCCGAAATCGGCAATGACGCACATCGCTATGCAGGAGGCGCTCGACGGCGTCCATGCCGACTGGCTGGAAGAAGTGACTGCGGCCCAATATAGCGGCTGAGTGCCGTATCCACAAAACCCGGCGGAAACGCCCGACAGCGGTGACGCCGGGTTGTTTCGGATCTACTCGATCAGGTCAGCGATGCCGTGAAGCGCTGGATGCGCGTGCAGGCTTCCTCCAGCAGTGCATCCGAGGTGGCGTAGGAGATGCGGAAGTTGGGGCCAAGGCCGAAGGCCGAGCCGAACACCACCGCGACGCCCTCGGCCTCGAGCAGTTCCGAACAGAAGGCCTCGTCGGTGTCGATCACCTTGCCGGCCCTGGTTTTCTTCCCGATCAGCTGGGCGCACGACGGATAGACATAGAAGGCGCCTTCCGGCGACGGGCAGGTGATGCCACGCGCCTGGTTGAGCATCGAGACGACGAGGTCCCGCCTGCCTTGAAAGATCGCCTTGTTCTTGGCGATGAAATCCTGCGGGCCATTCAACGCCTCGACCGAAGCCCATTGCGCAATGGTGCAGGCGCCGGAGGTCTGCTGGCCCTGAATCATGTCCATCGCCTTGATCAGCTGGACGGGACCGGCGGCGTAGCCGATGCGCCAGCCGGTCATGGCATAGGCTTTCGAGACGCCATTCATGGTCAGCGTGCGCTCGTAGAGCTTCGGCTCGACCTCGGCGATGGTCTTGAAGACGAAGTCGCCATAGGTCAGGTGTTCGTACATGTCGTCGGTCAGCGTCCAGACCTGCGGGTGCTTCAACAGCACGTCGGCGAGCGCCCGCAGTTCGGCCTCGGTATAGGCCGCGCCCGAAGGGTTCGACGGCGAGTTCATCAGCAGCCATTTGGTCTTTGGCGTGATTGCCTTCTCCAGCGCTGCCGGCGTCAGCTTGAAGCCATTGTCGATCGAGGTGTCGGCAAACACCGACGTGCCGCCGCAGATCGCCACCATTTCGGGATAGCTGACCCAGTAGGGGCGGGGGATGATGACCTCGTCGCCAGGGTTCAGCGTCGCCATGAAGGCGTTGAACAGGATCTGCTTGCCGCCGGTGCCGACGATGGTCTGCTCGGGCTTGTAGTCGAGATTGTTCTCGCGCTTGAACTTTTTCGCGATCGCCTCGCGCAGCGGCACGATGCCCGAAACTGGCGGATACTTGGTCTCGCCACGGCGAATGGCCTCGATCGCCGCTTTCTTGATGTTGTCGGGCGTGTCGAAATCGGGCTCGCCGGCGCCAAGGCCAATGATGTCCCGCCCGGCATTTTTCAGCTCGCGCGCTTTCTGCGTCACCGCGATGGTGGCGGAAGGCTTAACGCGGGAAAGGGTGTCGGCAAGAAAGGCCATGACCTTTTGTCTCTCCAAAGGATCGGCGCGGCCAGGAGCGGCCGCGGCGCTTCTCATGTCGCAACATTCCCGTCAGCGCAAGCCTTGTCGGCTGGGCCAAGTGGGGACGGCGCGGTCAATCAGGCGTGATCGGCAGAGGAAAGTTCATTAACGGGCGGTAGAGGCTTGCATGGCAGGATCGCGGTTCAATTCCGCCAGGTCGCGGAGCGAGGAACCTTTGTCACGCAGCATCGGACTTGCCCAAATCGTCCGTCATGATGACGGCACCTCGAGCGGTGTCTGGGGCATTTATACCCTGCAAAGCGCTTTTCAGCCGATATTTGCCTTTAATGAGGGCAAGCTTTCGGTTGCCGCCTTCGAAGGGCTGATCCGCCCGTTTCGCGACGGCGAGCCGCAATCGCCAATGAGCTTTTTTTCGACCTGTCCGGCGGTCGACCGTCTGCATGTCGAGGCGCTGACCAGGACGCTGCATCTGCTCAATGCCGGCGTCTGCCTGCCGCAAGAGGCGTCGATCTTCATCAATTTCGACCCGTCGGTATTCACCGAGCGCGCTGTCGCCGACAGTGCCTTGCGTGACATGCGGCTGGTGCTGCACGAAGCCGGCATCGATCCGGGCCGCGTCGTTTGCGAGGTGACGGAGCAGAGATCGGCATCGCAGGAGACCCTGCACGGCTTCGTCGCCGCGCTCAGGGCCAACGGCTTCCGGATCGCCGTCGACGACTATGGCGCCGACGATTCCGACATCACCCGCGTCAAGGAATTGCGCCCCGACATCGTCAAGTTCGATGCTCACTGGATCACGCAACTGATGGAATCGGGCGCCGGTTTCGCGCTGCTGACATCCATGGTGAGGAGCTTCGAGGACCAGGGCATCCGCACCGGGTTCGAAGGCATCGAGGAAGGCTGGCAACTGGAGCTGGCCGAACGATCCGGCGCCTCGATGGTCCAGGGCTATGTGCTGGCCCGCCCAGAACTGGCGCCGACGAGTTTCCGCGCTTTCGGCCAGGGCAGTCCCGAGCCGGCTCCTCCCTCGAGCCATGCGTCCGCTGCCGCCGCCGTCGCGCCGCGAACCGGGCGGCCCGCAAAAGCCTTCGGGCGCAAGGTGGCGCGATGAGCCGCGAGCGGCGGCGCACCGTCGGCGATGCGATCTTCATCGACGAGATCGGCATCGAATGTGGGATCCATGGCGACTTCCGCCTGCGCAGCGCCTACCAGCCAATCTACGCCCCGCGCGGCGGCAGCTTGCATCCGGTGGCCGTAGAGGGCCTGATCGAACCGCACCGTGCCGGCCGGCCAGTGTCGCCTCGGATGTTCTTCGACAGCATCGCGGCTCCGGAGCGGCTGTACGTCGAAACAATGTGCCGGGTGCTGCATCTGAGAAATTTCCATAATATCGGGGTCGACGGGCTCGACCTGTTCTTCAACTACAATCCTCTGGTCAACGACCATGCTGGGCGGGCGCTGGCCGAGATCCGGCTAATGAGCCGGCACCTCGACGAACTCGGCCTGGCGCCAGCCATGCTGGTGTGTGAAATCACCGAGCAGGCGGCGGACGATGCGCTGCTGGCCCGGCTGGTGCGTGAAATGCGGCGCGACGGCATCCGCATCGCCATTGACGATTTCGGCACCGGCCATTCGACCGTGGAGCGGGTGAGCCTGCTTCAGCCCGACATCGTCAAGATCGATGGCGGCTGGTTCGCGGAATTCTGCCGCCACGCCGCCGCCGAACGCTTCTTCCGCCCGCTGGTGTCCAGCCTCCACGATCGCGGTGCCAAGGTGCTGGTCGAGGGTATCGAGCAGCCCACCCATTTGCGTGTCGCGCTCGAAGGCGGGGTCGATTTGCTGCAGGGCTTTCTGCTCGGGCGTCCGGCGCTGGCCGGCACCATCTTCAACGAAGAGCCGCTTGCCGTCGATGCGCTGCTGGGCTTCGACAACAAGGTCGTACCATTGCATAAGCGGCGTTGATGGTCGCGCCAAAACAAATCATTGGTTGAGGATGGTGCCGCTGCGATAATCGGCTCGCAGAAGCAGCGCTCCGGGGAACCATGATGATACTTTACAGCATGATCGATANTTCGACAACAAGGTCGTACCATTGCATAAGCGGCGTTGATGGTCGCGCCAAAACAAATCATTGGTTGAGGATGATGCCGCTGCGATAATCGGCTCGCAGAAGCAGCGCTCCGGGGAACCATGATGATACTTTACAGCATGATCGATAGCGGCAATTGCTACAAGCCGCGTTTGCTGATGGCCAAGCTCGGCCTTGCCTTCACCACTGTCGAGGTGAGTTCGCATACCGGCGATACGCGCAAGGCCGATTTCGTCGCCAAGAACCCGAACGCCATGGTGCCATTGCTGGAACTGGACGACGGCCGGCGGCTGGCAGAATCCAACGCCATCCTGCTCTATCTCGCCGAAGGCACACGCTTGCTGCCCGCGGACAAGTATGAGCGCGGGCTCGCTTATCAGTGGCTGTTCTTCGAACAATACAGCCACGAGCCCTATATCGCCGTGCGCAAGGCGCTGCTGACCTTTCCGGAGCGGGCCGCGGATGCCACGCCGGAGCGGCTGGCGGCGACGCTGGAGCGCGGCAACAAGGCGCTCGGCGTCATGAACACATATCTCGAAAACAACGACTTCTTCGCCGGCCGCACATTCAGCATCGCCGACATCGCGCTCTATGCTTATACCCACACGGCGGAGCAGGGCGGCTTCCAGCTCGACGCCTATCCGTCGGTGGTCGCCTGGCTGGGCCGCGTGGAGGCGGACCCGCGGCATGTGCCGATCGAGTGGGTGGGGTAGGCAAGGCAGGCCATTGGCGAAAGCGGCAACACAGCTCTGAGCCCCAGACAAATAAAAAGGCGGGATAAATCCCGCCTTCCCATTTCGGTAGCCTGATTGGGAGCATCCGGTCCGGGCTGGCAGCTATCTGCTGTTCCAGCTTGTCGGGTCTTTCCGCTCCGGCGCGCTTCTCGCGCGACCGTCAGTACATCCGTGACTTGCCGCGCGCCCCGAACTCTCGTCCGGCGCGCGCCATTTTCAAAATCAGGCTGCCTTGCTCAGAGAACCAGCGGACGACTTGCCAGTGCGGCGGTCCTGCTCGATCTCGAAGTTGATCTTCTGGCCTTCGACCAGGGTCGACAGTCCAGCGCGCTCGACAGCCGAGATGTGGACGAAAACGTCCGCGCCGCCGCTGTCAGGCTGGATGAAGCCGAAACCCTTGGTGGCGTTGAACCACTTGACCGTTCCAGTTGCCATAAAAATAGTCCTTCACATTTGCTTTGGTATGACCGGACCGAAGTCCAGCCGGTGTGCATCGAGATTTTGGAGATAGACGTCAGCAAACGCGAAGATCGCGAGGCCCGGATCGATCGGCCGAAATATCAATGGGGCTGATATAGGCTGCTTTCGCACAAAAAACAAGACTGCGTGAAAACGTCGTGATCTGGGGTCGCCCAACGGCCGCCCCAATCTGGTGAAACCGTGGCGCAAGATCGTGCCGTCCCGGGCGGCGGATCGAGGGGAGAGGACCATGAAAACCATCGTGCTTGCCACCTGCCTCACGCTGGTGGCCGCCCAGGCGCAGGCGATCTCGCGCTACGACCCGACACGTTTGAGCTGCGGCAAGGTCCAGTCGGCGATCGCGCGCCAAGGTGCGGTTATCCTTCGCTATCAGTCGAAGCGGGTGCCGGGGCTGCCGCTCTATGACCGCTATGTGCAGAGCCAGCAGTTCTGCACCATGGGCGAGGTGCGGACGCGCGCCTATGTGCCGAGCGCCGACACCAAGTCCTGCCCGGTGTACAACTGCAAGCGGCCGGACAATGAGCATTTCAGGCATCGATTCATCCGGCGCCATTAGCCCCCGGGAGCGGCTTACTGCTCTCAAAACCCGAAAGACACCTGCGCCGGCGGCGGCGGGCCGACATGCACGCCTTCCATGGCCAGCATCTTTTCCTTGGTGACGGAGCCGCCGGGCGCCGAGAAGCCGCCGATCTTGCCACCGGCGGCAAGAATGCGGTGGCACGGGATGACCAAGGGCACTGGATTGGCGCCAAGGGCCGCCCCTGTTTCGCGCGGCAGGCCGGCATGGCCGGCACGCTTGGCGAGTTCGCCATAGGTGGTGGTTTCGCCATAGCTGAGCTTTCGTGCCGCGTTGTAGATGGCGAGGCGGAAATCGTCGATGCCATCGAGATCGACGGGAAAGCCGGTGAAATCGACGTCCTCGCCAGCAGCGTAAGCCTTGATCGAGGCGATCAGTTCGACCACCCATGACGGCTGGGCCGTGGAGGCGGAAATGCCGGCATGGCGCATCAACCGCCGCTCCACCGCTTCGCGGCTGCGTTCCGGCAGGCAAAGACGGATCAGGCCCTTTTCGCTCCAAGCGATGCCCATGAAACCGATCACTGTTTCTAACACTGCGTGGCCGGCCGTGATCGAAGATGTCGTTTGCATGCTGAGCTCCTTTCCGCAAAGCGGCAAAATCCGGGATTCCCGCAGGTACATATCAGGAACGATATGGCATCACGGCCTGCATCCCGCCACCCGAAAACCACCAGATGGCCCCGATTGCTACCCAGGAATCGCTGGTGTAAGGAAAACTTAACACCCGACAAACCGGACATCGAACGCGGCTTGCCAGCAAAACAAACCCTTATCGCCATCGGCGTGATCGTGGCGGCTGCCGGCATCAGCGGCTGCACCTCGACCTCACGGATGAAGGCCGCGCCGTCCCTGACCGAAACCGCGACTGTCGCCGGCAGCGATGCCGGCTTCACCATCCCCTTGCCGGAAACGGTTTCGGTGTTGCCGCAATCCTCTGGAATCAAGCCTGTTCAGGCGGCTGAATTGACTCCCAGCCCGGCCACGCCCGCCCTTGATGCCGTCGCCCAGCCGACCGCGGCGCCCGCCGCCTTTGCCGGGGCGACCCCAACGGCGCCGGCGATACCCGCCGTGATGACCGCCAATGCCTGGCAGGCGCCGGCCCCGGCGAAAGCCGGCCGGCCGATCCAGTCGGCGGAGACCTACAGGACCGCCGGGCTCATCATGCCAGCGGTTGCCAAGGGCGGCCAGAAACTGCCTGGCGTGCAGCAGGTGGCCTATGTCGTGCCGCAGAACCCGGCCGCGCTGGTGCAGTTCCCGTTGGCGCCGGTCGAGCCGGAAGAGCAGGTGACCGGCATGCGCGGCGATGTGGACCGGCTGATCGTCAAATACGCCGCCTTCTACCAGGTGCCGGTGGATCTGGTGCGCTATGTCGTCAATCGCGAGAGTACCTACAATCCCAAGGCGTACAATAACGGCCATTGGGGGCTGATGCAGATCAAGCACGCGACGGCGCGCGGCATGGGCTATGACGGGCCGGCCAAAGGCCTGTTCGACGCCGAGACCAACCTCAAATACGCGGTCAAATATCTGCGCGGCGCCTGGCTGGTCTCCAACGGCAACGCCAAGAAGGCCGACTGGCTCTACCAGACCGGCTATTATTTCGACGCCAAGCGCAAGGGCCTGCTCGAGGCGACCGGCCTCGGCGCCGACCGCAAGCGCGGGCGTCTTCAGCCCGACGCCTGAGCGCGATGCCCGAACCGCGCCCGCCGGCTCCAAACGACATCCGGCTGCGCAAGATCCTCGATGAGACGCTCGTTCCACCGCATTGGCCGGACGGCTTCCTCATGCGCTCGTTCGAGCGCGGCGACGCGCCGCCCCTGCATGCGTTGCTGGGCGAAGTGTTCGACGACGGCACCGACGGCCCCTTCGACGAATGGTGGCCGCGCATATCCGAAGACCCCGAATTCGACCCGGCGCTGTGTTTCCTCGTCATCGACGCCAAGGGCAGGCTGGCGGCGGCTGCACTGTGCTGGAGCTCGGCGTTCGTCAAGGATTTGGCCGTTCATCCCGAGGCGCGCGGCAAGGGTGTCGGCGAAGCGCTGATGTGGCACGCCTTCGCCATTTTTCGCGACCGGGGCGCCGCCCATGTCGATCTCAAGACCAATACGCTCGAGAACCCCGCCGCCGTGCGGCTCTATGAGCGGCTGGGCATGAGGCCCGTCGCCTGGGAAGGCTGACCGACGACGTTGATCCGTCCCCTTCACCGGCGATGGCTGTTCGGGAACCCAAGGCGCTGCTCCGCATTCAATGAACGGTGGGGCCTGACCGGCTGCCGGTGCGGTGCGCCGGCGGCTGCCAAGGGAGATCCACCGCGATGAAGCTTTTCCACGCATGGCTGGCGTTGAGCGTCGCTGTCGTGCTCGCGGCGGGTCCGGCGCGATCGGTAGAGCTGTCGATCGTGTCGGGCGACACCGGCAACGGCCTCAAGGTGCTGCGCGAGATCCTCGACCGCTATGAGAAGGAGAGCGGCGACACGGTCACCATCGTCGCCATGCCGTCGTCGGGGACCGACCAGTTCGGCCAGTACAGGCTGTGGCTCGCTGCCGGCAACAGCGACGTCGACGTCTACCAGACCGATGTCATCTGGGCACCGCAGCTCGCCAGCCAGTTCGTCGACCTGACCCAGGCGACCAGGGATGTCGTGGCCAAGCATTTCCCGTCGATTATCCAGTCGCAGACCGTCGACGGCAGGCTGGTGGCGCTGCCGATCTTCACCGATGCGCCGGCGCTCTACTACCGCAAGGATCTGCTCGACAAATACGGCGCCAAGGTGCCGGCCACCTGGAAGGAACTGGGCGACACCGCCAGGCTGGTGATGGATAAGGAGCGGGCCTCGGGCAACAGGGATATCTGGGGTTTCGTCTTCCAGGGCAATGCCTATGAAGGGCTGACCTGCGACGCGTTCGAATGGGTGGTGTCGAATGGCGGCGGTCATATCGTCGAGCCGGATGGCGCGATTTCCATCAACAACCCCCAGGCGGCGGCCGCGCTCGACATGGCCAAGGCCTGGATCGGCACCATCGCACCGCCCGGCGTGCTCGCCTACCAGGAAGAGGAGGCGCGCGGCGTGTGGCAGACCGGCAATGCGGTCTTCATGCGCAACTGGCCCTATGCCTATGCGCTGGGCAACAGCCAGGGGTCGCCGATCAAGGGCAAGTTCGATGTCGCGCCGCTGCCGGCTGGCACGGGCGAGGGCGCGCGGCCGGCAGCGACGCTCGGCGGCTGGAACCTCGCGGTCTCGAAATATTCCAAGCACCCGGATGCCGCGATCGACCTGGTCAAGTACATCGCCTCGCCGGAAATGCAGAAATACCGCACGCTCAAGACCGCCAACCTGCCGACCATCCAGGCGCTCTATGACGACCCCGACATCGCCCGGCAACAGCCGATCATTCCACACTGGAAGGAGGTCTTCCTCAGTGCCGGGCCACGGCCCTCGGCGGTGACGAGGAACAAGTACAATGAGGCGTCCAGCCAGTTCTGGAACGCCGTCCATAAGACCTTGTCCGGCGAAGGCAGCGCCGCCGACAATCTGGCCGACCTCGAAGCGACGCTGACCCGGCTGAAAGGCAAGGGCTGGTGAGCGCGCACCCGGCCGATGCGCGCTCTGGTTCGAGGCTGATGAGCCAGCGTGTGCGCTCGGCATGGCTGTTCCTGGCGCCGATGCTTGCGGTGCTCGCCGCCGCTGCTGGCTGGCCGCTGGCGCGCACGGTCTATTTCAGCTTCACCGATGCCTCGCTGTCGGACCTCGACGCCCGCCAATGGGCCGGCTTGGCCAATTATGTCTCGGTCCTGCGCATGCCGAGCGGGCGGGTCATCTACGACGGGCTGCTTCTCGACCCGGTCTGGTGGGGCGCTGTGTGGAACACCGTGCGGTTCGCGGTGGTTTCGGTGACCTGCGAGACGATCCTCGGCATGGTCGTCGCCCTGGTGCTCAACGCCGAATTCCCCGGCCGCGGCATCGTCAGGGCGGCGATCCTTATTCCCTGGGCGATCCCGACCATCGTCTCGGCGAAGATGTGGCAGTGGATGCTGAACGACCAGTTCGGCATCATGAATGTCGTGCTCATCAACCTAGGGCTGATCGACCACAAGATCGCCTGGACCGCCAGCGCCGATACGGCAATGGCGGCGGTGCTGATCATCGACATCTGGAAGACGACGCCCTTCATGGCGCTGCTGATCCTTGCGGCGCTGCAGATGCTGCCGCGCGAAATCATCGAGGTCGCCAGGCTGGACGGCGCCAATCCCTGGCAGATCTTCTGGCGCGTGACCTTGCCGCTGATCCGCCCGGCGGTGATGGCGGCGGTGATCTTCCGGGTGCTCGATGCGCTGCGAATCTTCGACCTGATCTATGTGCTGACGCCCAACAATGCGCACACCAAGTCGATGTCGGTGTTCGCCCGCGAGAACCTGTTCGAGTTCGACAAGTTCGCCAATGGCTCGGCCGCCTCGACCCTGCTCTTCCTCATCCTCGCTCTGCTCACCATCCTCACCATCCGCATTGGCCGGATAAGCCTGGACGGAGGTCGCTGAGATGTGGCTCCTGAAGCGCATGGCCTTTTATCTGCTGGTCGGAGCAATCGTGCTCATCGCGGTGTTCCCGTTCTATTACGCCATCGTCACCAGCCTCAAATCGGGGACCGAGCTGTTCCAGGCCGACCTATGGCCGAAGGCGCCCAGCCTCGGCAATTACCGCAACGTGCTGGCCGAAGGCGCCTTCCTGCGCAACCTCCTGAACTCGCTGGTGGTTTCGGGCGCGGTGGTGGCGCTGTCGCTGTTCCTCGGCGTCACCGCGGCCTACGCGCTGGCGCGTATCCGCTTTCGCGGCCGCTCGGCATTGCTGTTCGCCATCCTGTCGGTCTCGATGTTCCCGCAGGTGGCGGTGCTGGCCGGGCTGTTCGAGCTGGTGCGGCTGTTCGGCCTCTACAATTCGCTTTTCGCGCTGATCTTCTCCTACATGATCTTCACGCTGCCGTTTACCGTCTGGGTGCTCACCGCTTTCGTGCGCGACCTGCCGGTGGAGGTCGAGGAAGCGGCGATCCTCGACGGCGCGACGCCGTGGATCATCATCACGCGCATCTTCCTGCCGCTGATGTGGCCGGCGCTGGCGACCACCGGGCTGCTGGCCTTCATCGGCGCCTGGAACGAGTTCCTGTTTGCCCTGACCTTCACCTCCAACGACGCGCGGCGGACCGTGCCGGTGGCGATCGCGCTGCTCTCGGGCAATTCGCAGTTCGAAATCCCCTGGGGCAACATCATGGCCGCCTCGGTGATCGTCACGGTGCCGCTGGTGGTGCTGGTGCTGATCTTCCAGCGCAAGATCGTCTCCGGCCTCACCGCCGGCGGGGTCAAGGGGTGAGGGGCGGTCGCGTTCAGATATCGGGCGCGTTGCCGATCTTCTGCTTGATCTCCAGCGCCCAGGCGCGGCCCTCGTCGCCACCCCACAAGAGCCAGGCTATGGTGCCAGCCGAAGGGTTTTCCTCATTGCCGTAATTCTTGCCGCGCTTGTCGACCTCGTGGCGGGCGAAGTAGCTGACCATGCGGCGGATGGTGGAAGGCGCCAGCTTCTCGCGGTTCTTCAGCTCCGTCGCCCGCGCCACGCCGATCTCGGTGCCGCCACGGCCGAACTGCTTGCGCAGACGCAGGCCCTTGGCGGCATTGTCGGCCACCACTTGCGGGCAGCGCAGGTCGATCTCGTCGGCTTCGTGCATTCTTCTCTCCACTCCGCAGCTGTAGCCGATAACGGGGATGTGGCAAGGCCGGGCCTGTCCCGATGCGAAATGTCGGGACCGGTCGCGGCCAAACGTCCTTGGGGCGCAGGGCAACCGCGCCGGGACGCCGGCGCGCGGAACCAAGGAGCCGATCATGATCACCTTTCCCAACGAATCCGCCAGATACCGCACCGCACGCGAAAGGCTGCTGAAGAAGGAAATCGAGCTGCGCCGCGCCATGGAAGCCGTGGCCGAGGCGCGCCGCGCGCTGCCGCCGGGCGGGCTGGTGCCGCAGGATTATGCATTCGACGGGCTCGATGCCGCCGGCAAGCCCGCCAGGATAAAACTTTCGGAGCTGTTCGCGCCCGGCAAGAACACGCTGATCCTCTACAACATGATGTTCCCGCGCCATCCGCGGGAGACGCGCGACGTCGCGACCAGCGGCGGTACGGCGAAGCTCGCCCGGCCCGACCAGCCATGCCCGTCCTGCACCGCCCTGCTCGACCAGTTCGACGGCGCGGTCGGCCATCTCGAAGCGGCCGGCTTCAACTTCGCCGTGGTGGCCAAGACGGCGCTGGAAAACCTCGTCACGCTCGGCCGCGATCGCGGCTGGCGCGACATGCGGCTGGTGTCGTCGGCCAACAACAGCTTCAAGCGCGACTACAATGCCGAGGACGCCGACGGCGCGCAGATCCCGCTGCTGTCGGTGTTCCACCGCGATGCTGACGGCATCAGGCATTTCTGGTCGTCGGAACTCGGTTTCGCGCCGACCGAGCCCGGCCAGGACCCGCGCGCCATCGGCACCTGCGAGATCCTGTGGAACCTGATGGATTTCACGCCGGAGGGCCGGCCGAGTTTCGGCGAGCAACTGCAATATGGCGAGGCGTGCTGCCACTGAAGTCGCTCAGTCCGCCCTTTTCAGTTCCGAGTGGCTCTTCAGCACATGGTCGCCGTCGGCCTGTTCGACGAGATAGGCGGGCTCGTCGGGCGATGCCTTGCGTTTGACCTCGGTGCCCTTGATCTGGCGGGACACGTCGCGGGTAAAACTTTCCGCCACCTTGCCCTCGCCGGTATGAGCGCCCCAGGCCCAGGTGACGCGTGTTCCCTTGCGCAGCTTCCGCATCCGAAGGTCCTCCGGGTCAGGAATGTCCCGCGCCGCCCGCGGTTCCTGAGAACCAAAGCCGGGGTGGGACGTTGGCCTAGCCAATACAACCAACAGGAGCCCGCCGTGACCGACAGAAACCTTGCCGAAATTGCCGAGAAGATGCGCGATATCGATGTCGCCATGCTGTCCACCCACACGCAAGGCGGTGCCATTGCCGGCCGACCGATGAGCAACAACCAGGACGTCGACTATGACGGCTCCTCCTTCTACTTTACCTGGGACAAGTCGCAGGTGGTGGAGGATATCGAACGCGATGCCAATGTGTCGCTTGCCTTCAAGGGCGACGATGGTTTCTGGGTCGCGGTTGAGGGCAAGGCCGAGATCATCCGCGACAAGGTTGCCTTCGAGGAACACTGGACCGACGATATCGACGAGGGGTTCGAACAGGGGACCGATACGCCCGGGCTGGCCATGATCAAGATCGAAGCCGTTCGCGCCCATTACTGGGATGGTGAGGACGAGGGCGAGGTGACCCTGTCGTCTTGAGGCGCCGGCAGGCAACCTCGCCGCATCCTGCTGGCTTCAGTGTCCTTGATCCGCGCTTCACGTGGCTGCTGAAGCCGCTCAAGTCGGCCGGAACATCGGACGATCCGCTGCATTGATAGGAGACGGTTTGCGACCCGCTTCACGGATTGGACGTGCGCCCTGTAATTAAAGACGTATGGGACTTGGTGCGAGAAAGCGTGGTTGGCTTTGTCAACGACAATGCCCTTAGTCATGGGGCGGCAATGGCGTTTTATGCCGCCACGTCGCTGGCCCCGGTTCTGATAATCGTCGTCGCGATAGCCGGCATCGCTTTTGGTCATGACGCGGCACGGTTGGCCTTGTCCGCCCAGATATCGGGGCTGATGGGCTCGGAAAGCGCGGCGCTCCTTCAGACGGCGCTCGAAGGGGCGTCCAGCAAATCATCGGGGACCCTGGCGGCGCTTATCGGCGTGGCCACTCTGCTCGTCACCGCCTCCGCCGTGTTCGGCGAGATGCAGCAGGCCCTGAATGCAATATGGAAGGTTGAAGCGAAAGGGGATTCGCTGTCGCGTCTGTTGCGCGCACGCGCGGCAAGTCTCGGCCTGGTCGCCGCCCTCGGCTTCATGTTGCTGGTATCCTTGGCGGCGAGCGCTGCGATCTCGGCTCTGGGCAACGTGATCAGCGCTCATCTGCCGTTCGGCGAATTTTTTCTGAGCGCCATCAACACCCTGATTTCCTTTTCCCTGATCGCCGTGATGTTTGCCGCGATCTACAAAGTCCTGCCGGACCGTGCCTTGCAATGGCGCGATGTCGGGATCGGTGCCGTGGTGACCGCCGCCCTGTTCACGTTGGGAAAGTCGCTTATCGGTTGGTATATCGGCACAAGTGCGGTCGCATCGTCCTATGGTGCGGCCGGAGGGCTGCTCGTCATACTGCTCTGGGTCTATTATTCATCGGAAATCTTTCTGCTCGGTGCGGAGTTGACGCGCGCCTATTCCGTTCGACGGGGGAGCAGGTCCGACCTGGACGGTTTGGTTCAAAATGCTCCGGCTTCAGAAAGCCCTGTTCCAATGCGCCGAACGCCCGGCTCTTCGGGCTTCGTCCCCTTGTTGGCGGTGGCGTGCGTGAGCGCAACGATGACGGCCTTTCTGCTGGGGCCTCGCCGCCCGTAGGGAGAGATCATCCCGCGGTTGCAAGGCTGCTTTCCCGCCTTCCCGTGACCAGAAGAGACCCGGCTGGCAACCTCGCGGCGTCCGCGGCGTTGGACTCCTTGAGGGAACCATTCCGATCGGAGACGCCAGATGAAAATGCTCCTGACCATGGCCGCCGTCGCGCTGACAGCCGTCGCGCCCGCCGCCCTTGCCCAGACGAACGGCACCAATTCGAACGCCGTCGCGCCCATGTTGCCCGACAGCAAGGTCGACACCCCGACCTTCGTCGGCGCCGTGCCCAGTGCCAATGAATTCGAGATCCAGTCGAGCCAGCTCGCCGAACAGAAATCCGCCTCGGCCGACGTCAAGGCCTTCGCCGGCCAGATGATCAAGGACCACACCAAGGCCGGCGAGGACTTCAAGCAGGCGCTGAGCAAGGGGCAGACCACCGCCTCGATCAAGCCCGCTGGCCCCGCGCTGCAACCTAAGCAGCAGCAGATGCTGGACCAGCTGAAAGCCGCCAGCGGCAAGGCGTTCGACCAGAAATACGTGATGATGCAGACCGAGGCCCACAAGCAGGCGGTCGCGCTGTTCAGCACCTATGCAAGATCGGGCGACGACCCCGCGCTGAAGGAATTCGCCAAAAAGACGCTGCCGACACTGAAGATGCATGAGAAGCACGTGAAGGAGCTCGGCGCGGCGCATTAGGGGCTGGGCGAGTTGTTCGGTCAAGGGTAGGCCATCCTTCTGGCCGGTGGAGACCTCCTTCATTTCGTCATCCACGGGCGGAGCAAGGAGCGCAGCGACGCGGCGCAGAGCCGAGGATCCATGTCGGGACTTCAAAGCGTCGCTACAGTTCGTAATTCTGTTCCGCTGCGTCCCCATCGATGTCGCGGCATGGATCCTAGGGTCTCCGCGACGCCGCTCCGCGGCTGCTTCGCCCTAGGATGACGAAGTTGAGGTGTCAGGCGCTCTACCCCTGGTAAACCAGCAGCCGAAAGAGGCCCCTGTGCCTCCACCCGCCATGCGCTACACTACCCGGCCTCACCTCGGGAGCATCCCATGCCCAAGATCGACCTCGCATCCGTGCCCGTGCGCAAGGGCTCGGGCTACCCCGTTCCCTTCGACGCCCCGTGTGCCGACCGCACGCGCCGGTGCCTTGGCGATGCCGGCGGGCTCACCGATTTCGGCGTCAACCTGATGATGCTGCCGCCGGGCGGCTGGTCGAGCCAGCGTCACTGGCATAGCCATGAGGACGAACTCGTCTATGTGCTGGAAGGCGAGCTGACGCTGGTCGAGGATGGCGGCGAGACGCTGCTCAAGGCCGGCGATAGTGCTGCCTTCGCCAAGAACAGCGGCAACGGCCATCACATGATCAACCGCGCGTCGCTTACCGCACGCTACCTGGAAGTCGGCTCGCGCAACCCCGACGATGTGATTACCTGCTCGGACATCGACATGATGAGTCCGAGTTCTGACGGGCGCTTCCTGCACAAGGACGGCACGCCCTATCCGGGGCAGGGGTGAGGGCTGGACCATGCGTCGGCGCTGGCGTTCCGCCGGTGCCGGGATAAGTTGCCTATTACCGCAGGAGTCGGCGCCAGCCCCTCATCCGGCCGCTTCGCGTCCACCTTCTCCCCGCTGGGGAGAAGAGCCGGCGCCGGCGCTCGTGATCTCCTCTCCCCTCGGGGAGAGGTCAGCCGAGCGAAGCGGAGGCTGGGGGAGTGGCGCCAGCCCTGCCAACCCGGGGGAGGACACCCATGAAGAAAGAAGTCATCGAAGTGCCTGTCATGTCGGACAAGGTGCGCTCACTCGGCCTGCCCTGTTCGACGGCGGTGAGGGCCAACGGTTTCGTGTTCATCTCGGCGACGCCGCCGGTGGACATGGTGACCGGCGAGATGGTGCGCGGCGATATCGAGACCCAGACAGACGCGTCGCTGAAGGCGCTGAAACATTGCCTGGAAGCGGCCGGAACCTCACTCGAAAACGTGGTGATGGTGCGCATCTACGCCGTCAACTCCGGCTTCTACAACGCGATAAACAGGGTGTATGCCCGGTATTTCAGCGTCAACCCGCCGGCGCGCAGTTTCGTGCCGGTGGCGTCTTGGCCGATGGAATTTGATATCGAGATTGAGTGCGTGGCGGTGGGGTGAGGGTGAGAAGCGGTTCGCGCAGCGGACGAAAAGCCAATCGCTTGGCTTTTCGAGCTTCGAACGCCCTGAGCCTGCGAAGGGCCGGGGTCTCTAGTGTAATTTTTACTTGTCTTTCAAGTAAACTCCCTCTCAACTCCCGTCGGGGATAGGGAGGGTGAGTCATTGAACAAATTATCGAAAAAATTTATCGAGCGAGTTGCGTCGAATCTCAAGAAGTATCAGCGGATTACGCTGGCTCAGCAAAAATCCGATGTCGCGGAGGCTGACACCGTTACGTTGGTCAAGGACATTCTGGCTGATGTTTTTGGCTACGACAAATATGACGAACTGACGTCGGAACATCAGATCAAGGCGACATATTGTGATCTCGCGATCAAGATCGCAGGAAAACTGCGATTGCTTGTCGAAGTGAAATCAGCAGGCAGCAGCTTGGCCGATAATCACCTCAGGCAGGTCATCGACTATGGAGCTCATCAAGGCATTCACTGGGTGATCCTGACCAATGCCGTCGAATGGCGGCTGGTCCGCATCTATGTGGCAAAACAGATCAGCCACGAAGAAGTTTGCCGTATAGTACTCGCGGATATGAATCCCAAGAATGAGGATCACCTGCAGTGCCTCTTCCTGTTCGCCAAGGAAGGGCTGACGACCGATGCGATGGATGCCTTTCATCAGCAGGCCCAATTATTCAACAAGTTTACTGTATCTGCGATCATACGGTCGGATGCTGTCATCTCAGTGGTGCGTCGGGAAATCCGGAGACTGTTTCCTGACATCAAAGTCGGCAACGAGAACCTCTCGCTGATGGTTGAAAATGAAGTGATCAAGCGGGACACGATCGAAGGGGACAAAGCCAAGGAAGCGGTCGCCAGAATGCGAAAGGCGCTGAACAAGCTGGAACGAGCTAAGAACAAGGTTACGAAAGTTGTTGTCGCCGATTTAGCGAGCTAAGCTCCAACAACAGTGAGACGTCTGTGGGTTGCCCCCATGGGTAGAGTGGCGATGTTGGCCGTCTTTGCCGCGTTGCCTGGACTGGCAGCCGCCAATTTGAGGTGCGAGCGCTGCCCCTCATCCGCCTGCCGGCACCTTTCTCCCCGTTGAACGGGGAGAAGAGAGCCAATCACCTCAGGCAAAATACTCCTGCAGCGGCCTGACTTCCAAACTCCCCGCCTTCAGCGCCGCAATCGCTTCCGCCACCGCAGCCGCGCCCGACAGCGTCGTGTAATACGGCACTTTCTGCATCAGCGTCGCTCGCCGCAGCGACTTGGAGTCCGACACCGCCTTCTGGCCATCCGTGGTGTTGAAGACGATCTGCACCTGGCGGTTGCGGATGGCGTCTTCGATGTGGGGGCGGCCCTCCAGCACCTTGTTGATCTTTTGCGCGTCGACGCCGTTTTCGGCGAGGAAGCGCTGCGTGCCTGAGGTCGCCAGCACCTTGAAGCCGAGGCCGGCGAGGCGCTTGACTGCCGGCAGGATGCCTTTCTTGTCCTCGTCGCGTACCGAGACGAACAGCGTGCCGGAGCGGGGCAGGTCGACGCCGGCGCCGAGCTGGCTCTTGGCGAACGCCAGCGCGAAATCGCGGTCGAGGCCCATGACCTCGCCGGTCGAGCGCATTTCCGGGCCGAGCAGGATGTCGACGCCGGGGAAGCGGGCGAAGGGGAAGACGGCTTCCTTGACGGCGATGTGGCCGGGATTGCGCGGATCGGGCATGGCGCCGTAATGGGCGAAGGCGTCTTCCAGCGTCTCGCCGGCCATGATGCGGGCGGCGATTTTCGCGATAGGACGGCCGATGGTCTTGGCGACGAAGGGCACGGTGCGCGACGCGCGCGGGTTGACCTCCAGCACATAGACCGTGCCGTCCTTGATGGCGTATTGCACGTTCATCAGCCCGCCGACATTGAGCGCGCGGGCCAGGGCCGCCGTCTGGCGTTCCAGCTCGTCGACCAATTCCGCGGGCAGCGAGTGAACCGGCAGCGAGCAGGCACTGTCGCCCGAATGGATGCCGGCTTCCTCGATGTGTTCGAGAATGCCCGACACGAAGGTAGCCTTGCCGTCGCAGAGGCAGTCGACATCGACCTCGATGGCGCCGGAGAGATAGGTGTCGAACAGAAGCGGGTTCTTGCCCAGCAGCGTGTTGATCTGGCCGGTCTTGTCGTTGGGATATTTCTGCTTGATGTCCTCCGGCACCAGGCCGGGCACGGTGTCGAGCAGATAGCTCTGCAGCATGCCCTCGTCATGGATGATCTGCATGGCGCGGCCGCCGAGCACATAGGAGGGGCGCACCACCAGCGGGAAGCCGAGCTCGCCGGCGACGAGGCGGGCCTGCTCGACCGAATAGGCGATGCCGTTCTTCGGCTGGCTGAGGTTGAGCTTGTGCAGCAGCTTCTGGAAACGGTCGCGGTCCTCGGCGAGATCGATCATGTCGGGCGAGGTGCCGAGGATCGGAATGCCTGCCTTCTCCAGCGCGTCCGCCAGCTTCAGCGGCGTCTGGCCGCCGAACTGGACGATGACGCCGACCAGCTCGCCCGAGGCCTGCTCGGCGCGCAGGATCTCCAGCACGTCCTCCGCCGTCAGCGGCTCGAAATAGAGCCGGTCCGAGGTGTCGTAGTCGGTCGAAACGGTCTCGGGGTTGCAGTTGATCATGATCGCTTCATAGCCGGCATCGCGCAGCGCGAACGCGGCGTGGCAGCAGCAATAGTCGAACTCGATGCCCTGGCCGATGCGGTTCGGCCCGCCGCCGAGGATGACGACCTTCTTGCGCGCCGAGACCTGCGCCTCGTTGGCGAGCGCGCCGGCGAAGGGCACTTCATAGGTCGAGTACATGTAGGCGGTGGGCGAGGCGAATTCGGCGGCGCAGGTGTCGATGCGCTTATAAACCGGATGAACGTCGAGCTTTTCACGAATCCTTTGAATTACTTCGGCGTCGGTCTTCGTCAGCGAGGCGAGGCGCGCGTCGGAGAAGCCCATCGCCTTCAGCATGCGCAGATTGACGGCGTCGCCCGGAATGCCGTGCTCGCGGATGCGGGCTTCCATGGCGACGATACCGGCGATCTGTTCGAGGAACCACGGGTCGATCTTGCACATGGCGTGCACGTCNGCTTCCATGGCGACGATACCGGCGATCTGTTCGAGGAACCACGGGTCGATCTTGCACATGGCGTGCA
The DNA here is from genome assembly GCF_000502415.1 of Mesorhizobium sp. LNHC229A00. NCBI lineage: Bacteria > Pseudomonadati > Pseudomonadota > Alphaproteobacteria > Hyphomicrobiales > Phyllobacteriaceae > Mesorhizobium > Mesorhizobium sp. LNHC229A00. Next base: position 82,549 of record NZ_AYWQ01000002.1, on the reverse strand, counting down.
CGTCCTCCAGCGAGGTGCCCATGCGGATCGCCTGCGCCACCATGCGCAGCCGGTCGGGCGTCGGCGTGCCCAGGGCGGCACGGATGGCGTTGCGGTCGTCCGGGTTGTTGCCCAGGGCATGGCCAAGGCCGGGGATCTCGATCTCGTCGAGGCCGGTGAGGCCGGTTTCGAGACCGCGCAGCGCCTTCTGCAAAGATTCCTGGAAGGTGCGGCCGATGGCCATGACTTCGCCGACCGACTTCATGGCCGTGGTCAGCACCGGCTCGGCGCCGGGGAACTTTTCAAATGCGAAGCGCGGGATCTTGGTCACGACATAGTCGATGCTCGGTTCGAACGAGGCGGGCGTGGCGCCGCCGGTGATGTCGTTCTCCAGTTCGTCCAACGTGTAGCCGACGGCTAGCTTGGCGGCGATCTTGGCGATCGGGAAGCCGGTCGCCTTGGAGGCGAGCGCGGACGAGCGCGAGACGCGCGGGTTCATCTCGATGACGACGAGACGGCCATCGGCCGGGTTGACGGCGAACTGCACGTTGGAACCGCCGGTCTCGACGCCGATCTCGCGCAGCACCGCGATCGAGGCGTTGCGCATCATCTGGTATTCCTTGTCGGTCAAGGTCAGTGCCGGGGCGACGGTGATCGAGTCGCCCGTGTGCACGCCCATCGGGTCGATGTTCTCGATCGAGCAGACGATGATGCAATTGTCCGCTTTGTCGCGGACGACCTCCATCTCATACTCCTTCCAGCCCAGCACGCTCTCCTCGATCAGCACTTCGGTGGTCGGCGAGGCGTCGAGGCCGGACTGGACGATGTCGTAGAATTCGGCCCTGTTGTAGGCGATGCCGCCGCCGGTGCCGCCCATGGTGAAGGACGGGCGGATGATGGCCGGCAGGCCGACATGGTCGAGCGCCTGGGCCGCGATCGCCATGCCATGGCTGATGTAGCGCTGCTTGCGGTCGCCTTCGCCGAGGTTCCAGCGGGTTTCCAGCGCATCGAGTTCGGCGTCGAGATTGTCCGGCTTCTCGGCCTTCAGCGCGGCGCGCTCGGCCTCATGCGTCTTGCGGTCGGCGTTCTTGACGTCGGTGGCGTTGGCCAGCATCGACTTCGGCGTTTCCAACCCGATCGTCTTCATCGCCTCGCGAAACAGCGCGCGGTCCTCGGCCTTGTCGATGGCATGCGCGTCGGCGCCGATCATCTCGACATTGTAGCGCTCGAGCACGCCCATGCGGCGCAGCGACAAAGCGGTGTTGAGCGCGGTCTGGCCGCCCATCGTCGGCAGCAGCGCGTCGGGCCGCTCCTTGGCGATGATCTTGGCGACGACTTCGGGGGTGATCGGCTCGATATAGGTGGCGTCGGCCAGTTCCGGGTCGGTCATGATGGTGGCCGGATTGGAATTGACCAGGATGACGCGAAAGCCTTCTTCCTTCAGCGCCTTGCAGGCCTGGGTGCCGGAATAGTCGAATTCGCAGGCCTGGCCGATGACGATGGGGCCGGCCCCGATGATCAGGATCGACTTGATGTCGGTTCGTCTGGGCATGTCTATGAATTCCGTTCGGCAGCGGGCTTGCACAAAAAACCGGGACGGGAAGACCCGGCCGGTTGTGCTCGCGATTCTGGTATCAGGCTAGGAGGGCCTTATAGGGAAGAGTTTTGCCCGATGTAACCCCGAAAATGCGGGTACGCGTGCTAAGCAAACAAGTGTCTCATGCCCTCGCGTCGACCCTGGAGCGTGCCTAATTCCCCAACACCACCGTGTCCGTGATCTCGAACCGCTCCGACACGCCGATGCGGATCATGTTGAGTTTGCCTTCCCGGGTGAAGCGGAAGTCGCTGCCGGCGTCCGAGCTTGCCGGCAGGCCGGCAGTGAAGGAGATGACGCGGCTGCCGCCCTCGGGCCAGGTCACGGTCACGTCGGCCTTGTCAGTGCCCTTGTGTGTCACGTTCGCCGCGCAAGGCGCCATGGGTTGTCCAACGTAGCGGGCGCAGGGAATCTGCAGGGCGCCATCGGCGGCTGCCGTGGCCCCCGTTGGCTCTTCGGCCGCGGGCGCGTTTTCAGTTGCCGCCAGCGCCAGGCCGTAGGCATCCTGCATGGCGATCTCCGCCGCGGATTTCGGCATGGTTTCGGGGCTGGCCGGTTGGCTCGCGCCACCCAGCCGTGCGGTCAGGTCGGGTGCATTGGGCATCGCGGCGGCTTCGGGGGCCATGCCGGGCGTATCCGCCGCCCCGTCGGGCACGGTCGCGGGATTGAGAGGAACGAGGTAGCGCGCGGGAGCCCAGCCGGTGGCTTTGGGATTGTCAGACTCGACCTTGCACCAGGGATGGCCGTCAATGTCGTTGCAGCCGAGATTTCTCACGCTCGCACCGGCGGCCAGACGGGCCTCGGTCTTGCCGATCGCCGACGGCTTGGCGCGCACATTGAGCAGGTCGTCGGGGGCGAGCCCGGTGATGACGGAGATGAACGGCGCCTCTTCGGCATGGGCCGGGACGACAGCCGGCCATGCCGCCATCAGCAGCGGAGCGGCAACCAGCGCATGCAAACCTGTTCGGAGCGTAACTGTGCGCCTCATCATTTGGCCGTGCGCCGATACCACCATGCCGCGGCGGTCTCGCCGCATGTCCGGCGAATTCTATAAGGGACGATGTGCCGCCATGTAAGCTGGAAATTGAGGCTAGTCATTGCGGCGGACCGGTGCTGGCGGTGCAAGTCTAGGGATCAGGATCACGGCCGCGCCGCTTCCGGCATGAAGCCGGTGCGCAGGCCGTGCGCCCATTCCGGGCGTCCCGTGGGTTCAGCCTGCCGTGCCGCCGCCTCGTGGTCGTACTCGACGGCGATCATCTCGAAGCGATCCGGCTGGCCGGCGCCGCCCAGGGTGACGATGCCGTAGCGGGCGTGCGGCGAACCCTGTTCGGAGACATGGGCCGGCGGCGTGTCGTCGTCATAGGCGGGGCAGCCGATGCTGCCCGGGTTGAAGATGACGGGACCGTCAGGGATACGGATCAGTTCGGGTCGATGGCTGTGGCCGCACAGCGCGATGCGGCAGGCCGGGTCGAGCGCCTTCAGCCGGCGCCGGATCGCCGCCAGCGGCGCGCGCACCAGCTGACGATCGACGATCGCGTCGAGCAGGTATTTCTCGTCGTGATCGGGGCGGGCGTGGAAGGCGATGACGCCGGGCGCGATCTCAAGGATCAAGGGTTGGGCGAACAGTGTATCGCGCTGCGCTGGCGTCAGTCGCTGCCGCGCATAGATGTCGGACGCCCACATGGTCTCGTCGGCCGGATCGACGGCGACGCGGCGGTCATGGTTGCCACGCACCGTCGGCAGGTTGAGCGCCTCCAGCCTCTCCATTGTTTCACGCGGCCACAGCGGCCCCGAAACGCTGTCGCCGAGATTGACGGTGAGGTCGGCGCCGCCGCGCCGCGCCATGTCTTCGAGCACGGCGTCGAGCGCGAGAACATTGCCGTGGATATCGGCCAGGACGGCTAAGCGCATTTTCGAGGGAGCTCCACAGGCTGGCAAGGGACTGGTCGAAAGGGCGATCCTGACAGGGACATGGTTTCCTACCGCTTCGCGAGAGAAAGGAAACGTGTCAGGCCGACGCTTCGATGTCGTGGCCGCCGACGGCCGGCAGGGCGGCGTCGTCCGCAGCCGCGGCGATGACGCTGTCGAGCAGGCCGGGGAAGCGGGCGTCGAGATCGGCGCGGCGCAGCGTGATCATGCGGTTGGTGCCAACCACTTCGGCGCGGGTGACGCCGGCCTCACGCAGTTTGGCGAGGTGGTAGCTGAGGTTGGTCTTGGAGCCGAGATCGAGGAACCGGCTGCAGTTCAGCGGCACGCCTTCCTTGCTGGCGAGATAGCGCACGATCGCAAGCCGCGTCGGGTCGCCGAGCACGCCGAGCACAATGGGCAGGCTGATCTGGTCCGTATTGGGGTGTGGCAAGGTCATCGCTGGAACCTAAGCACAGTTCGGGCCGATTTCAACGCGTCGATCCTGCCCGGTCCATACACGCTATTTCTCCACTTCATGGGCCGTCCTGACACAGGGCTGTCAGCATGGTTGTGCTATTTTTGCCTGGCTTCATTGACATGATGCCCTTTTATGTCCAATTGTTCAATAACTTTTGAACTAAGGACGCTTTCCCATGGACAAGAGAATCTTCTGGCTTGCGCTCGGATCGTTTGCAATCTCGACCGAAGGCTTCGTCATCTCCAGCCTTCTGCCCGATATCGCCAGGGATGCCGGCATCTCGGTGCCGCTCGCCGGCTCGCTGATCACCGCCTTCGCGCTCGCCTATGCCCTGGGCACGCCGATCCTGGCGACGCTGACCGGCGAATGGGATCGGCGCCGCGTCATCCTGTGGACGCTGGTGTTCTTCGTCGTCGGCAATGTCGTCGCCGCCCTGAGCTCATCCTTCGAAGTGCTGCTCGTCGCACGCATCATCATGGCGCTGTCGTCGGGCCTGTTCGCGGCGACCGCGCAAGGCACGGCGGTGGCGCTGGTGGATGATCATCACCGAGCCCGCGCCATCGCCGTCGTCGTCGGCGGCACCACGGTGGCCGTCGCTGTCGGTGCACCGCTTGGCGCGCTGGTCGCTGCCATCGCCGGCTGGCGCGGCACCTTCTACGCCATTGCCGGCCTTGGCGCGCTGTCCGGCGCCATCCTGTGGTACCGCCTGCCTCGCGGCATCATCGGCACCAGGCTGCCGCTGAAGCGCCGGCTGGCGGCCGCCATGCGTCCCGGCGTGATGCCGATCCTGGTGACGACATTACTGGCGCTGGTCGGTGCCTTCACCGTCTTTGCCTATGTCGCGCCGCTTGCCATCGAGAGCGGCGGGCTGAGCGAGATCGCGCTGCCCGGCATGCTGCTCGCCTTCGGCGTCGGCGCTGTGGTTGGCAACATTGCCGGCGGCCAGGCGGCCGACCGTTTCGGCGCCACCCGCACCGTCGGCTGGTCGCTGGCGTTGAGTGCGGCCATGCTGGTCATGCTGTCGGTCATCCCGACCTTCCTGCCGCAGCACATCGCCGGACCGGCGCTGATGGCGATGATGGTGCCTTGGGGCATCGTCGGCTGGGCGTTCCCGCCGGCGCAGGCCAGCCGCATCATCAAGCTGGCGCCGGACGCCGCACCGATCGTGCTGTCGCTCAACGGCTCGGCGCTCTATCTCGGCGTGGCGGTGGGCGCGGTGGTCGGTGGTGGCGTGCTGCGCTACGGCGCGCCCGCCGATCTCGGCCTGGTCGCGGCGGTGTTCCCGATCATCGGACTGGGCATCGTGCTGGCGGGACGGGTGTTTGCCCGGGCCGTCACCATGCCGGCGGAATAAGGCCGGCTCCGAGGCATGCATCGTCGTTTTTCGCGGCCGCTTCTTCAGCTGGGCGGCCGCTTCTTCAGCTGGAAGGAGTGACCGCGGGCAGTTCCAGCTTCAACGCAGCCACTTCATCGAGTGTGGCCCGCAGTTTCGCGGCCTGCTCCGCGCCGATCATGGCCTCGAATTGCCGCTGGGCGACGCTCCATAGCTTGATCGCCTCGTCGAGCTTGGCCTGTCCTGATGGCGTCAGCCGTACGCGCTTGACGCGGCGATCGTCCTTGTCGGGGAAGGTTTCGACATAGCCGTCGCGGACCAGGGGCTTCAGCGTATGGCCGAGCGCCGAGAGGTCCATGATCAGCGCCTCGGCAATGGCTCCCATCGCCGGGTCGGCGCCGACACTGATCTGGAAAAGCAGGCCGAACTGCGTACCCTTCAGGCCGGAAGGCGCCAGCGCGTCGTCGTAGAACCGGCCAAGCCTGCGCGCGGTGCGCCGCAAGGTGGCATTGTTGCAACGGCTAAATCCATCAGCTTCACTCATGACCGCTCCTTGCTGGAACATCTCCGGCGAAACGCATCGCCTCCAATGCTCTGTCTTGTTGCGCAATTCGGGGCGCTAAACCGCTGAGCACTTGCTGGAATCGCCCCGGCAGGTGCGCCAGCCCGCCGCAAAAATAGTTTTCACCGCCGCCGTTGACAAGATGCTGGCATATACCTACTTCGCGGAAAGTGGCATATGCCACTAATTCGAACAGCAGCCTTGCCGGCCGATATATATATCCACCCCGGCGGAAGACAGCGAACACAAGGAACGCGATAATGAGCAAGAATGACAACAAGGGCACGGCGGTCGTCACCGGCGCCTCATCGGGGATCGGCGCCGTCTATGCGGACCGTCTGGCGGGGCAGGGCTATGACCTGGTGCTGGTGGCGCGCCGTGCAGATCGACTACAGGCGCTGGCCGAGAAGCTGCGCCATGCCCACGGTCGCAACGTCAGCGTGCTCAGCGCCGATCTATCCGACGACGACGATTTGCGCCGTGTCGAGCAGTCGATATCAGCCGACGAAACCGTGACGCTGCTGGTCAACAATGCCGGCCTTGGCGGCCAGGCAGTGGTGGCAACCGCCGACGCCGACGCGGCCGAGCGCATGATCAAGGTCAATGTCGTGGCTCTGACCCGGCTGACGCGTGCCGTGCTGCCTGGGCTCTTGGCGCGCGACCGGGGCGGGATCGTCAACATCGCCTCGGTCCTGGCCTTCGATACCTCGTTCGGCGGCATCTACAGCGGGACCAAGGCCTATGTCGTCAACTTCACCGAAGCCCTGCATCGCGAGGTCGCGGGCACTGGAGTGACGGTGCAGGTGGTGCTGCCGGGCGCGACCCGGACCGATTTCTGGAAGCTTTCCGGCGGTGATATCGACCAGTTGCCGAAGGAGATCGTCATGACCGCCGACGATTTGGTGGACGCTGCCCTTGTCGGCCTGGCCAGGGGCGAGGCCGTCACCGTGCCGGCGCTTGCCGACACCGGGAAGCTGGACACATTCCTAGGCGCCCGCCAGGCCTTCTATGGCAGCCTGCATGCCGACAAGCCGGCCCCGCGCTACGCGGCTTAGGCCGACGTGGCGGCCGGCCGTCAGACCGTCCGCCACATCGGGATGATCGACGCGGCGAGCACCAGCGCCAGCACGATGTTGAGCGCGCGCCATTGCCACTCGGCCTTGAGCAGCCGCGCCAGCACCATGCCCGCCACGCACCAGACGGACAGCGAGATGGCGGCGGTGAGGCCGAAGGTCGAGCCGAGCAGCAAAGCAAGTTGTCCCGGCCCGTCGGCAAGCGCGGCGAAGGAGGCCGCCGCGCCCAGGCCCATCGCCCAGCCCTTGGGGTTCATCCACTGGATGCCGGCGCCGCCCAGGAAACTGTTGGGTTTGGCCATGGTGACATCGAGATTGGGCGGGCCGGCGCGGCCGATCTTGATTGCCAGCCAGACGAGGTAGAGCGAGCCGGCGATCTTCATGGCAAGCTGCAGCGAGGGCATGGCAAGCAGCAGCCCGGCAAGCCCGGCAGCGGCCGCCCCCGTCACGGTCGCGAGGCCGGCGGCACTGCCGATCATCAAGGGAACCGAGCGGCGAAAGCCGAATTGCGCACCCGAAGCGGTCGATAATGTCGTGGCGATGCCCGGCGTCGCGGTGGCCACGAAGGCAAACAGGATGAGCGGCAGGATAGGCTGGAGCATGGAGCATCCCTTGTCGGAGGCTTCATGTTAGACTGAGAGTTGGATCAGTAAATGCAATGTTTGCGATGATCGTCATTAGCAATTATAATGCCGATCATGATCCGCAATCTCGATACCAGTCTCATGCGCACCTTCGTCACCGTCGCCGACAAGGCCAGCATGACAGCGGCGGCCAACGCGCTGCACCTGACGCAGGGCGCGGTCAGCCAGCAGGTCAAGCGGCTGGAAGAAACGCTCGGCTGCGGGCTGTTCGAGCGCGACCGGCGCGGTCTGCGGCTGACCCATTCCGGCGAGCGGCTGTTCGACAAGGCAAGGCGCCTGCTCAGCCTCAATGACGAGATCTGGACCGAGATGGTGGGGAGCGTTGTCGCCGGACAGGTGCGGCTCGGCGTTCCCTACGACCTTGTCGGCACCTTGCTGGCCCCCGTACTGAAGGCCTATGCCGAGGCCTATCCGCAGGTCGAGATATCGCTGGTCTGCGCCTCCTCGCCGGAACTGGCGGCGGCACTGGCGGCGGGCACCATCGACCTCGCGGTAATCGAGGAGCGGGTCGGTCCAACCTCGGGCGAATGCCTGGCCATCGACCGGCTGGTCTGGGTCGGCGCAAGGGGTGGGGTGGCTCGCGCCAAGCGGCCATTGCCCGTCTCGATCGTTGCCGACACCTGCGCCTTCCGGCCGGTGGTGCTGGCGGCACTCAAGGAGCATGGGTTGGAATGGCGCAGCGTGTTCGAGAACGGCAACATCGACGCGACGACGGCGACGGTTCGTTCCGACCTCGCCGTCACCACATGGCTCGCCTCCACCGTGCCAGCCGATCTCGACATATTGCCGTTCGACACCGGCCTGCCGCCGCTGCCGAATTTTGCCATCAACCTGCACCTGCCGCGGCATGGCGTGAGCACGGCGGCGCAGGAATTCGCCCGGCATATAAGGGACGGGCTGGCGCGGCGTTTACAGGCTGCTTGATGACCGAATTTACTTCCAGTTCTTGCGCCGCTCGAGTTCGGCGTCGGATGGCTCGCCAGTGACAAAGGAGCCGACCTTGATCTCGCCCGCGCGCTCATAGGTCGCGATAACGACGCCGGTGGTCGAAGTCCGCGATTTGACCAGCTTGAAAGCGGCCGGCATCGCTGCATCGCCGAACAGCCGCTTGCCCTTGCCCAGCAACAGCGGGAAGATCATCAGCTGGATCTCGTCGATCAGCCCGTTGGCGAGCAAGGTCTGGATGAGATCGCCAGACCCCTGGATGAGCAGGTCAGGTCCATCTTCCTGCTTGAGGCGACGCAAGGCCGTGATGATATCGGGCCCAAGCGCGTGCGTGTTCTGCCAGGTGAGGGTGTCAGGCCGATGCGTCGCCACGTACTTGGTTGCGGGGTTGAACGCATCCGCGATCGGATCTTTCTGGTAGGGCCAGTACGCGGCGAAGATGTCGTAGGTTCTGCGGCCGAGCAGCAGGGCGAAGGGTCTGGAGAACAATTCCTCCATTGCCGCGCCTCCCACCTCGTCAAAATAGTGGAACGTCCAGCCGCCGAATTCGAAGCCGCCGACCGGATCCTCTTCCGGCCCTCCCGGCGCCTGCATGACGCCATCGAGGCTGACGAAGGTCGCGGCGATGATCTTTCTCATTGTGCTCTCCCTTTGCTTGCGTCCACGCCATCGCGGCCGGACTTCAACCCAAGGACGGAGCAACCGCGCCCGTCCCGACAAAGGCCGCGAGATTTGGTCCGCCCGCGATAGGTCAGCCGCGGACGCTCACGGCTTTCGACGAGAACCAGACATGCTCGAAGATCGCCGTGGCGGTGCGGTCCGGTTGCCTGTCCTCGACCAGCCAGATCGAGCGGCTGCGCGTGGCCTGCTCGCGTGTCGGGATCTTCGCCGCAAGATCCGCGAGCGAGGCGCCGAAGCATGGGATGAACCAGGCACGCATGAACGGATCGCAGGCAAAGCCCTTTTCGGTGCGGGTCACCAGCATCGCCAGCGGGACGCGCTCGGCGGGACGCCAGGGAAAGATCATGCGGCCGCCGGGGCGCAACGCTTTCAGCCATCCGGCGGGAGGGGCGACGACACCGGCATTGACATAAATGATGTCGGATGGCGACAGCGGCGACGTCACGGCGTCGCCATGGAAAACGGTCGCATTGCCGTAGGTTTCCAGATTCTTGCGCGCTAACCCAGCCAAGTTTTCGTCGATCTCGAAGGCGGTGACGGTGCCGCCTGGCGAAACCAGTTTGGCCAGCAAAGCCGTGTAATAACCGCTGCCCGCGCCGATATGCGTGATGGCCTCACCAGGCTTTGGTGCGACTTTTCCGATCCACATGGCGTGCAGGAACGGCTCGCCATTGTTGATGCCCTTGTCGGCATCGAGCGCTACCAGAACGTTCTGGCAGATGTGGGCCGGATCGGCGCTTGGCGTGGTGACCGTGCCGTTGCCGGTGATGACCGTCCATGGGCCGGGGCCGAGGAACGCCTCGCGCGGTACGCTGGCGAACACTTCTTCCAGGCGCGGGTCCGATGAGGCGGCATTGGCCGCCATCAGCCGCGCGTAGAATGTCCTGATGTCTTCGAGGTCGCTCATGGCATCGGGAAGATAGCGCGATCCGGCGGCTTGTCCCGTGATTAAACGGAACGTCAACCAACCCCGAACATTGTGTCGTAGAGCAGCTTGAAATTGAGCACCAGGATGATGGCCGCGACCACCCAGGCCAGTGCGGCGACGCCGCGCGGAATGGCGAGATTGCCCATCTTCTTCTTGTCGGACACGAACTGCACCAGCGGGACGACCGCGAAAGGCAGTTGCATGGACAACACCACCTGGCTGAAGACCAGCAGCTGGCCGGTGCCCTTCTCGCCATAGAGCGCGGTGACGACCACCACCGGAATGATGGCGAGGCCGCGCGTCAGCAGGCGCCGAGCCCAGTTGGGGATGCGCAGGCGCAGAAAACCTTCCATGATGATCTGGCCGGCGAGCGTTGCCGTCACCGTCGAATTCAGGCCTGACGCCAGCAGTGCCACGGCAAACAGGATCGAGGCGATGCCGAGGCCAAGCAGCGGCGACAGCAGCTTGAAAGCCTGGTCGATCTCGGCGACATCCTGGTGGCCGGTTTCGTGGAAGGCGACCGCCGCGACGATCAGGATGGCGGCATTGACGAACAGCGCCAGCATCAGGGCGATGGTGGAGTCCGTCGTCGCCCATTTGATGGCATCGCGTTTTCCGGCCTCCGTGCGCTCATAGGCGCGGGTCTGCACGATCGAGGAATGCAGGTAGAGATTGTGCGGCATGACCGTTGCGCCGATGATGCCGATGGCGATGTAGAGCATCGCCGGATTGGTGACGATTTCCGAGGACGGCACGAACATCGAATGCAGGATCGTGCCGGCCGGCGGGGCGGCAACGAAGATCTGGATGGCAAAGCAGCTGAAGATGACGATCAAAAGCGCGACGACGAAGGCTTCGAGATAGCGAAAACCCTTGTTCATCAGGAGCAGGACCAGGAAAGCGTCTAGCGCGGTGACCATGGCGCCGCCGATCAGCGGGATGCCGAACAAAAGCTGCAGCGCGATCGCGGTGCCGATCACCTCGGCGAGGTCGCAGGCGATGATGGCGAGTTCGCAGGCGATCCACAGCACGAGGTTGACCGGGCGCGGATAGTAGGCGCGGCAGGCCTGGGCGAGGTCGCGGCCGGTGGCGATGCCAAGACGCGCGGCCAACGCCTGCAGCAGGATCGCCATCAGGTTGGACAGCATGATGATGAACAAAAGCGTGTAGCCGAACTGGGCGCCACCGGCGAGGTCGGTCGCCCAGTTGCCCGGGTCCATATATCCGACCGAGACCATGTAGCCGGGGCCCATGAAGGCGAACAGGCGGCGGAACCAGACGCCTGATGTCGGCACCGCGATGGAGGCGTTGACCTCGCGCAGACTGGGCTGATCGTCTTCATCCCGACTGGCGAAGCGCCATGCGGACCGGGAAGTTGTGACGTCTGCTTCTGACATGAAAAGGCTTTCCGCGACTTCCGGAGGATGCCCTCAAGGTATGCCACGGCTCAACATTATGCAATATGCTATATTTCATTGTTGGTGCTTTTTATCTCGCCGCGTTGTGCGTGCGAAGGGGCGCCTGGGAGAGGCCGGTTGCGCCTCTCTCGGAATGCAAATAAACGGCCTGAAGAATCACAGCCCGTGCTATAAANCTGGGAGAGGCCGGTTGCGCCTCTCTCGGAATGCAAATAAACGGCCTGAAGAATCACAGCCCGTGCTATAAAGCAGGGACGGTAAACTCCCGAGGAGGAGCGCGCATTGGCGCTTAAGAACAGACCGGTCCCGCGTGAGCCGTTGCTCGATGCAGGTGTCCATTCGGAAGGGTTCCGGCAGACGCGCGAAGCGCGCCGCAGCGCGCTGGTCGAGGATTATGTCGAACTGATCGCCGACCTGATCGAGGACGGCAACGAGGCGCGCCAGGTCGACATCGCCGCGCGTCTTGGCGTCGCCCAGCCGACAGTGGCCAAGATGCTGACGCGGCTCTGCGCTGACGGGCTCGTGTCGCGAAAGCCCTATCGCGGCGTGTTCCTGACCGAAGCCGGCCGCAAGGTCGCCGAGGAAAGCCGCATCCGCCACCAGACAGTCGAGGCCTTCCTGCGTTCGCTCGGCGTCAGCGCCGAGACGGCGCGCATCGATGCCGAGGGGATCGAGCACCATGTCAGCGCCGAGACGCTGGAAGCTTTCCGCAAGGCGATGACGGCGCGTTGAAGCGCTTCATTGCCGCGTTTTCGACCATGTTAGCCGCTGGAACCGCCGGCGCTTATACGCGTTCCCCTCTCATTGCGCGCCTGTTGCGCGCCAGGGAGGAAGCAATGGGCATCGAGCAGGCACCGACCGCAAAAGGCAAGCAGGCAGCCACAGGATTGGAACAGGCGGCCGCCAGGGACGAGCGCAAGACCGAGGCCGAAACGGGACATCCGCTGAAGAAGGGCGCCGATCGTTTCGAGGAACGCTCGAAAAGCTCCGACGGCAAGAGCGCCGGCGCCAAGCAGAAAGACTAGGCGGCGGCAGTTCTGGATCGATGCGGATGACCATCGAGTGGCGCCCGCCCGAACGCTTCGTCTTTCAGGGACATTCGATCGCTTGGGGCATGATGGGGGAAGGACCGCCCGCCGTCGTTCTCCATGGCACGCCATTCTCCTCGGTCGAGTGGCGCCGCATCGCGCCATGGCTAGCGAAGCAGCGACGCATCCACTATTTCGACATGCTTGGCTATGGCTGGTCGGACAAGCCGGACGGCGATGTGTCGCGCGGCATCCAGAACGAGCTGTTCGCGGCCCTCTATGCCCACTGGAAGCTGGAACGGCCCGACGTGGTCGCGCATGATTTCGGCGGATCAACCGCTCTGCGCGGTCATCTGCTCAACGGTTTGGAGTTCCGCTCGCTGGTGCTGATCGATCCGGTGGCGATCAGCCCGCAAGGTTCGCCGCTGGTCCAGGCAGCCAAGCAGAGCGAGAAGGTTTTTGCTGGGCTGCCCGCGTATGTTCACGAAGCAATCTTGCGGGCCTACATCGATGGCGCGACGGACAATCGGTTACGCGCAGACGAGATGCAGGCCTATCTTCGTCCATGGCTTGGCGACGAGGGCCAGAAGGCGTTCTGGAGGCAAGTCGCGCAGATGGACGACAAGTACACGGAGGAGGTGGAGTGGCGATATGGCGAGATTCGTTGTCCGGTCGCCATCCTGTGGGGCGAAAATGACGACTGGATTCCGGTAAAGGACGGCCGGGAACTGGCGCGGCGCATCCCTGGCGCGACGTTTCAGACAGTCCCCGACGCCAAGCATCTCGTCCAGGAAGATGCGCCGGAGGCGATCGCCGCCACGGTCCTCCAGTTCTGGCGGAGCCTGGAAGCCGGCTAGGCGGTTCGGCGTTTGATAGAACCGCCGGACCGGTCTAATTCCTTCCGGGCCTGCCGCCCTCGGTCTGCTTCACTCGCTGACATCTTGCTTCCAGCTGCGCGGATGGCCGTCGACGCGGAACTGGAAGATGAAACAGGGCGGGATGCAGGTCCCTTCGCCAGGCTTGGCCTCGGGTAGATCATCGTAGCCTTCGGTGCAGATATAATCCGCGCGGCAGGGATGGGCCTTGTCGCAAGCGCGCGGGCCGGCGGTCTTGGAGAATTCCTTGGTGCAGAATTTGTGGTCCTTGCCGGACGCGATGCAATCGTTGAAGCCGGTCTTGGCCAGCCGGTCTTGGCCAGCCGGCCGCGGCTCGCCTCGTCGGGGAGCCTGTCGCAGCTCGCCTTGCGCAGCATGCCGCCGGGAAAGCCGCCTGTCTTCTGTTCGAGGCACGGCAACGCTACCAGCAGCGACAGGAAACCCCTGATCGTCCTCAAGCCTGGAACCCCTCCCAATGCCGGCGATGCTACAGGCCTTGGGCGCACACGCCAGTGCGGTGAAGCGGCCATGCCTGACCACAAAAATGCTGTGACTTGGAGCAACCATTGCGATACTTGTTTGTTGGGTTGAGCCGGCCCTGCCGGAGCAATGAGGAAGTTCGCAGCACGAGGAGTTGCCATGCTCTGGAGAGGCCGTCGTCAGAGTGACAATATCGAGGACGACCGTAGCGATGGCGGCGGCGGGATCGGTGGTGGTGGCGGTCAGTTCCGCATCCCGATCGGTGGCCGCGCCGGTGGCGGCGGCAGCATATTTCTCGTCATCCTGGTGGTGCTGGCCGGATGGTATTTCGGCTTTGATCCCTCAACGATCCTGGGCGGTGGCGACGGCGGCCTGCTGCCGGGCGGCGGTGGCCAGATATCAGACAACAGCGGTGGCCAGGACAGCGGCGCAACACCAGCCAATGACGAGATGAAGCAGTTCGTGGCGACCGTGCTCGCCGAGACGGAAGACACCTGGACCGGCATCTTCAAGTCGCAAGGCCTGACCTACGAGGACCCGAAGCTGGTGCTGTTTTCCGGCCAGGTTCGCTCCGCCTGCGGCTTTGCCTCGGCGGCGGCCGGACCGTTCTATTGTCCGGGCGACCACAAGGTCTATCTCGACATGACCTTCTTCCAGCAACTCGACCAGCAGTTCGGCGCTTCCGGCGAGTTCGCCCGCGCCTATGTCATCGCGCATGAGGTCGGCCACCACGTGCAGAACCTCACCGGCATCATGGGGAAGTTCAACCAGATGCGGCAAGGCATGGGCGAAGCCGATGCCAACCAGCTGTCGGTGCGCATCGAGCTGCAAGCCGACTGCTTCGCTGGCGTGTGGGCGCATTATACCGGGCAGAAGGGCATATTGGAGCAGGGCGACTTCGAAAGCGCGCTGAACGCGGCCAAGCAGATCGGCGACGATACGCTGCAGAAGAAGATGCAGGGCTATGTCGTGCCGGAAAGCTTCAACCACGGCACCTCGCAGCAGCGGCAGACCTGGCTGACGCGCGGTTACAAGAGCGGCAAGCTTTCCGATTGCAACACGATGAGCGGCCCGCTCTAAGCAGTCATTTTCGGACATGGAGCTGGCGGCCAAGACGCCGTCAGGGAGTGTCAGGATCAAAGCATCCTGCCTGTTCTCGCATTGTTCCTTTCCGCAGGCTCGCCTATAAGGTGCGTCCGCCCGCGCCCAAGGGCGGCCAGAGGAGCTTGACCCAGCATGATCGACCCCAAAACCGCCAAGCGGGGCCTTGCGCTGGTTTTCACCACGCTGCTGCTCGATATCATCGGTTTCGGCATGATCATGCCGGTGCTGCCTGCCTTTCTCAGGGAACTGACCGGCGTCGGCATCAGCGAAGCGGCGATCGAAGGCGGCTGGCTGTTCTTCGTCTATGCGGCCATGCAGTTCTTCTTCGCGCCCATCATGGGCGGCCTGAGCGACCGGTTCGGGCGGCGGCCGATCCTGCTCGCCTCGGTGCTGACTTTCTCCATCGACAATTTGATCTGCGCCATCGCCTGGTCCTATCCGATGCTCTTCATCGGTCGCGTCCTAGCCGGCATTTCGGGCGCCAGCTATTCGACGACGTCGGCCTTCATCGCCGATATTTCGAACGACGAGAACCGGGCGAAGAATTTCGGCCTGCTCGGCATCGCCTTCGGCGTCGGCTTCGTCATCGGGCCGGTGCTGGGCGGATTGCTCGGCACGTTCGGACCGCGCGTGCCGTTCTTTTTCGCCGCCGGGCTCGCCTTCGTGAACTTCCTCATCGCAATGTTCTTCCTGCCGGAAACGCTCGATGAAAAGCACCGCCGCCGCTTCGAGTGGAAACGCGCCAACCCGGTCGGCACGCTTCTGCAGATGCGCCAATATCAGGGCATCGGCTGGATTGGGCTGGTCTTCTTCCTGATGACGCTCGGCCACATGATGTATCCGGCGGTGTGGTCGTTCGTGTCCAACTACCGCTACGGCTGGAGCGAGCAGCAGATAGGCTTCTCGCTCGGCGCTTTCGGCCTGTGCGGCGCCATCATCATGGGCACGGTGCTGCCGCGCGTCATCCCAAGGCTCGGCGAGTGGAGGACTGCGGTCATCGGCCTGACGTTCACCGCGGCCAGCGCCTTCGGCTATGCCTTCGCCTCGCAAGGCTGGATGGTCTACGCGGTGATCGTCGCCGGCTGCCTGGAAGCGCTGGCCGATCCGCCGCTGAGAAGCCTCGCCGCAGCCAAGGTTCCCCCTTCGGCACAAGGCGAATTGCAAGGCGCGATGACCTCGATCTTTTCGATCACATCGATCATCACGCCGCTGCTCTATACCGCCATCTTTTCCTGGTTCACCGGCCCCAGCGCGCCCGTCACCTTCGGTGGCGCGCCCTATCTGGTCGGTGCATGCTTCCTGGTGCTGGCGGTCATCGTCTTCGTCACCAAGGTGGCTAGGCCGGCGACGGTCATGACTGTCACGAACGATGTCGTGGAAGATGGAGCCCAGCTATGAGCCGGAGGCAAGTGAGGGGCGGCGCGACGCCTCTCAAGCCCTTTCCACCAGCAATTCCTCGCCGCGCTTTTGCCGGATGAGGTTGACGAAGCGACGGAACAGATAGTGCGAATCCTGCGGGCCGGGGGAGGCCTCGGGGTGATGCTGGACCGAGAACACCGGGCGGCCGGTGAGCGCGATGCCGCAATTCGAGCCGTCGAACAGCGAGACATGGGTTTCCTCGACACCCGCGGGCAGGGAGTCGGCATCGACGGCAAAGCCGTGGTTCATCGAGACGATCTCGACCTTGCCGGTGGTGTGATCCTTGACCGGATGGTTGGCGCCGTGATGGCCCTGATGCATCTTGGCGGTCTTGCCGCCCAGCGCCAGCGCCAGCATCTGGTGGCCGAGGCAGATGCCGAACACCGGAATGTCGGTCTTGAGTAGGTCCTGGATGACAGGCACGGCATAGTCGCCGGTGGCTTCCGGGTCGCCGGGGCCGTTGGAGAGGAAAATGCCGTCGGGCCGCATGGCGAGGATTTCTTCGGCACCAGTCTTGGCCGGAACCACGGTCACCTTGGCGCCGAGACCGGCCAGCAGCCGCAATATGTTGCGCTTGACGCCGTAGTCGATGGCGACGACGTGCAGCGACGGATCGGCCTGTTCGCCAAAGCCTTCGTTCCACACCCAAGGCGTCTCGCGCCAGACAGAAGACTGCCCCGATGTGACCTCCTTGGCGAGATCGAGCCCGATCAGGCCCGACCAAGCGGCGGCACGCCGCTTCAAATCGTCGAGGTCGAAGACGCCGTCGGGCGCGTGCGCGATGAGGGCATTGGGCATGCCCTTTTCGCGGATCAGCGCGGTGAGCGCGCGGGTGTCGATGCCCGAGAGCGCGACGATGCCGCGTCTCTTCAGCCACTGGTCGAGATGGCCGGCGGCGCGATAGTTGGACGGGTTGGTGACATCGGCCTTGAACACGGCGCCGACGGCGCCGGCGCGGGCGGCTGGGTTGAGGTCTTCGATGTCCTCGCCATTGGTGCCGATATTGCCGATATGCGGGAAGGTGAAGGTGACGATCTGGCCGGCATAGGAGGGGTCGGTGAGGATTTCCTGGTACCCGGTAAGTGCCGTGTTGAAGCAGACCTCGGCGACCGCCGAGCCGGTGGCGCCGAGNGACGGGTCGGTGAGAATTTCCTGGTAGCCGGTGAGCGCGGTGTTGAAGCAGACTTCGGCAACGGCGGAACCGGTGGCGCCGAGGCCGCGACCCTCGATGACGGTGCCGTCAGCCAGCACCAGAAGGGCGGTCGGCTTTTCGGTGGCCCAAGGTGGGGTCAGCGCGGGCGTCATCTCGGCCATGGCGGCACTCCTATCAAGCCGCGCGCTTCCATAGCCCGGCGGGCGTTGGCGCGGCAAACGGCGCGAAGCGGCGAATTCGCGGCCTCCACGCACCCAAGCTTCAGTTCATGCAAGGCCCAGTACATAGGGGAAGGGGACAGGGCGGTCAATGATCATGCGAAATGCGGCCGCGATTTATTTCATTGAGGAATATCATAGGCTTGATCCACAATATCTGGTTTGCGTTGGCCTGTCCCCGGCGCTATTGTCCGCGCCGACCGAAGGAGAGAGAGCAATGCGCGCGAAAATCGCCGAATCCCTGAAGACCGCGATGAAGGCGCAGGACAAGCACCGGCTGCCGACATTGCGGCTGATCCAGGCCGCCATCCACGACCGCGACATCGCCAATCGCGGCGCCGGCAAGGAACCCGCCAGCGACGAGGAAATCCTGCAGATCCTGGCCAAGATGGTGAAGCAGCGCGAGGAATCGGCCAAGGCGTTCGAGGACGGCAAACGCCCGGAACTGGCGGCGCAGGAACGCGGCGAGATGGAGATCATCCGCGGCTTCCTGCCGACGCAGCTTGACGATGCGGCTGTCACGGCGGCGGCGCGCGCGGCGATCGCGGCAACTGGCGCGGCCAGCCAGAAGGACATGGGCAAGGTGATCGCGGCGCTGAAGCAGAAATATGCCGGCCAGATGGATTTCGGCAAGGCCAGCGGCATCGTCAAGGGGTTGTTGCAGTAGGGCCTTTACCCTCGCGTCGTCGGCTTCCAACACGGCCCACTCGACGCCAAGCGGAGGCTTGCTGTTAGACCGGAGGCTCCAACGCGCGGCGCAATGCCGGTGCTTCCTGCTGGATATGCTCCCACAAGCGATTGGCGATCGGCCCGTGCGGCCGGTCGCGGCGGCGCGCCACCACCAATTCGTCGGTGCGGCCCGGCAGATGACTGCCGGCTATGGATAATAGGCGGCCGTCGCGCAGCTCTTCCGCGATCAGGAAGTGAGGCAGGTGGCCCCAGCCGAGCCCTTGCAGGATGATTTCCTTCTTCATGGCCTGATCGGGGACCAGGCATTGCGGCGCCTCCTCGACCACGAAGTAGTCCTGTCGCGGCGAATGCGTCGCGGTGTCGCGCATCACGCACTGGGTGAATGCCTGCATCTTCTCCAGCGTGACCGGTTGTTCGACGCGCTCTGGCAGAAAGCCCGGCGCAACGACGGGAATGAACGACACCTTGCTGAGATCGATCCATTCAACCCGTACGTCGCCCTTGTCGATCCAGTGCAGGATGAGATCGGCTTCGTCGTCAAAAAGGCGCTCCCACGGGCCGCCGACGGCTTCGAAATGGAGATGCAGCCGCGTGCCGGGGTACTGGGAGAAGAACCGTCCGAGCATGCCTAGCATTTGCGGACGGGGGCAGAGGTCGCCGATCACGACGTGGATATCGCTTTCCTCGCCCATCGACAGCTGGGCGGCGTGGACGTGCAGGGCTTCCATTTCGCGCAGCAGCGATTGCGCCCGTCGATGGAACGACAGGCCCGCTTCGGTCGCCCGCACGCGATAGCCACCGCGATCCAGGAGGACGAGATCAAGCTGTCGTTCGAGCCTGGCGACGGCGGCGAACACCGCCGGATGCGAGCGATGGAGTAGGGCCGCGGCCGGCTGAAAGCCGCCGCTGCGGATCACCGCATCGAAGCACTGGAGGTCGTGCAGGGTGAATTCGGCCATGTCAGCTTTGGTTACAGAGATTGTTCTATCTTTGTAATATCACCAAATCCCGGCCACAGCTACGCTTTGCCTCATTCAACGTTCCAAAAGGATCTTACCATGAATGAGCTGAATTACGTGACCGTCGGCGACGGCACGCGCATCGCCTACCGCCGCGATGGTGACGCCGGGCAACCGGTGCTGGTGCTTTCGAACTCCATCGCCACCACGCTGCACATGTGGGATGGCCAGGTCGGCGAACTGTCCAGGCATTTCCGCGTTCTGCGCTACGACTTTCGCGGCCATGGCGGATCGAGCGTGCCAGTCGGCGCCTATTCGCTGGACCGGCTTGGCCGCGACGTGATCGAACTCATCGATGCGCTCGGCCTTGGCCGGGTGCATTTCCTCGGTCTGTCGCTGGGCGGTTTCGTTGGGCAGTGGCTCGGCATCCACGCGCCCGAACGGGTCGACCGGCTGATCCTGAGCAACACTTCATCTCACCTCTCCCCGGCAAGCTATTTCGACGAGCGGATCGCCGTCGTGCGGCAGGCGCCGGACATGTCGGAAACCGCCGAAGTGTTCCTCAACAACTGGTTCCCGGCCGACATGGTGGCGGCCAACGAACCCGTCATCGAGAAATTCCGCGCCATGTTGCTTGCGATCGACCGGCAAGGCCTCGCCGGCCTGTTCGCGGCGGTTCGCGATGCCGACCTTCGGCGCACCGTCGCGTTGATCCCGAGGCCGACGCTGGTGATCGCCGGCCAGCACGACACCGTGACGGCGGCGAGCCATAGTGAGTTGATCGCGACCGCGGTGCCCGGCGCGAAGCTTGTCGTGCTTCCCGCGGTTCACCTGTCGAACGTGGAATACCCCACCGAGTTCATGCAGGCCGTGCTCGATTTCCTGCACTGAGCCGGAGCAGGGTGCCGTGGGTCCATCTCACGGCTCCTTGCACATCGGCAGCGGCTGCGGCGGCGCCGCCGGATGGTCCTTCTTGTACTGGTCAATGACCGGCTCGAGGGTTGTTCGCGGCCAGAATTTCGGCGTGCCGATTTCCTTCAGGCAGGATGCGTTCCAGTAGGTGCCTGAACGGGAATGGCCGTTTGCCACGGCGGCGATGTCGCGCGATTCCGGATAGATATAGAGCGTGGTCGGGTTGTCCTTCACCATCGAGATGAGCTGCCTGGCATCGGCCGGCGACCAGCTGGTGCAGCCATTGCTGCGGCCGCCGGCATAATCCACCAGCTTGCCGAACGGCACGAAGCCGTCATGGTCGGCATAGGAACTGTTCGGGCTCTTGCGCAGGCACATACCACGCAGCACCTGCGCCGCGTGGCCGCCGATCACGCGCTGCCTTGCATTGGCGGCTTCGCCTTCGCCGTCGAACTGGATGAAGGTGCGCTGGAAAGCCACGTCCTGTTTGGCGCCGATGCGATAATAGCCCTTGAACGAGGTTTTCGCCTCGCGGGTCATGTAGGGACCGCCGGCGGTCAGTTCCGAATCCATGGCATTGCCGAAATTCCTGGCGCAGCGCCTGCCATTGGAGAAGTCCACCGTGCCTTTCAGGTTGCGGCCGCCGCCGTGGCCAGACGAAATCGCGCGAAACGACTGACTGGCTTCGCATATGACATAGTAGCGGCGCCCGAGCACGCCATTGCCCAAATCGCCGGGACGGGTGGCGTCCATGGCGAAGTAGCAGGGGTTCCGGACGACGCCCTGCGCGACCTTTTTCAGGTAAAGCGCGCGCGCCCGCTCCAGCACCACTTGTGAGATCTGGCCATCGCCATCGCCGACATGGGCGTCCAGCCAGGCCGGAATGACCGATGGCGCGGCAAAGGACCGGGCCGATGCCATCAAGGCCATGACGGCGACGAGGAGACCGAGGAACGTAACGACACCCAACGGGACAGATATCAACCGCACCGGACCCATTCTCCTGTCGAAGCCGTTTGTGATCCCCGCGGAATCACCCGAGGGCGATCATAAAACGCGGCGCGCCATCAGGCGAAACACATCTTGTTTAGCGCACCGGCAAGTAGGCGCGAAAAGACCAGGCCAACGCGCAACCATCCATAAGCGGCCATGCCGGGTCAAGGCTTGCGGCGGGAGCCTCCATATCTACGAACGCCCGATTTTCGAGCCGGCGCGATTGGGCTATGATCTGATTCTGGCGCGCCCCACGCCTCCTCCCTCCGCCGGGAAAGCATCGTTCATGCGGGGCCATCCAATCACCGCACCGACTGTTCGAGCACCAGGCATAAGGAGGGGTTGCAAAGACTGCTCGCACCAGGAGGTTTTGCGATGAGGCTGTCTTGGCCCGTCTATCATCTGAAGCGTCAAGCCAGGCTGTTGTCCCGCGCGGTGAAAATCCCGCTCCACCAGGCGCTCGATCGTATTGCGGCACAAGAAGGTTTTGCGAGCTGGAGCCTGCTTGCGGCGAAGGTCGCGAAAACCGGACCCGCCGCCAGCTTGTTTGCACAACTTGCGCCCGGCGACCTCTTGCTGGTCGGCGCTCGGCCGGGCCAGGGCAAGACACTGATGAGCCTGGAACTGGCGGTCGAAGCCATGAGGCGCGGCCGGCGCAGCGTGTTCTTCACGCTGGAATATACGCAGGCGGACATTCTCGACCGCTTCCGCGCGATCGGGGTCGAGCCACGGCAATTCGAAGGTCGGTTCGAATTCGACAATTCCGATGTCATCTCGGCCGACTACATGGTGGCGCGGCTAGCCCAGGCCGGGGCCGGCACGCTGGTGGTGATCGACTACCTGCAATTGCTCGACCAGAAGCGGGAAAATCCGGATCTGATGATCCAGATACGCAGGCTACGATCATTCGCGCGCGACAGGGGGCTTATCCTGGTCTTCATCGCGCAGGTCGACCGTTCGTACGAATTGTCGAAAAAACCGGTCCCCGATATCGGCGATATCAGGCTGCCCAATCCGCTCGACCTGTCGCTGTTCAGCAAGACCTGCTTCCTGAACAAGGGGGAGATCCATTTCCAGGCGGCTTGAGGACCCTGCTGTCCAAGGCTATGCCTGCGGCGTTTTTCAGGAGGCATCGATCATGGTCGAGATCGTCAAACCGGCGCTTGAACATCTGCCGAGCTACAAGGCGGCGCTCGAACGCGGCTGGTCGCCGGACAATGTGCGGCTCCTGGAAGCGACGCGCGAGCAGCTTGCGGCAATAGAG
Organism: Mesorhizobium sp. LNHC229A00; assembly: GCF_000502415.1. Lineage (NCBI taxonomy): Bacteria > Pseudomonadati > Pseudomonadota > Alphaproteobacteria > Hyphomicrobiales > Phyllobacteriaceae > Mesorhizobium > Mesorhizobium sp. LNHC229A00. Next base: position 59,911 of record NZ_AYWQ01000002.1, on the reverse strand, counting down.
GAAGACCCGGTGGCGTTCCTGGCCAGCCTCGATGATCCCGAGGCCAAGGGGCCGCCCATCGCCTTGCCCGACGGGACACAGGTGCCACGTTTGCCGGGTTTCCGCCGCTGGATATGGGACGGCGAGGCGGCGGGCTCGATAGGCTTTCGCTGGCAGAAGGGCACGGCGGAACTGCCTTCGCACGTGCTTGGGCATATCGGCTACGCCGTCGTGCCCTGGAAGCGGCAGCGCGGCTACGCCACCGAAGCGTTGCGGCTGATGCTGGACGAGGCGAGGGCGGTCGGCCTGCCCCATGTCGAGATCACCGCCAAGCCCGGCAATCCGGCTTCGCACAAGGTGATGCTGGCCAATGGCGGCAAACTCGTCGAGCGCTTCTTCGAGGACGCCGCCTATGGCGGGGTGGAGAGCCTGCGGTTCCGGATCGATTTGTAAGAGGCCGTTTGGAAACTCCACGCCGGCGGCCATCTGATGGCGTTTTCCGCGCCTATCGCCTTTCGGGCTGGTCGCGCAGCCAGTCGGCCCGACGGTCTTGCCGAAGCCGGTGATGACATAGCTCGCAGCCGTCACCTTGCCGCGAAAGAGGTTTCCGCCATGCGGCAGGATCACGGTCACGCCGGTGTTGATGTCGCCGTCGCGCAACGTGCAGTGACCGCCGCACGCCAGGCACATCGGTGATCGCGTTTTACGTGCCCGCCGGCAAGGTGCCGCAGGTCAGGCCGAAATCGGATTGTCGTTGCCATGTTATCCGGCGGCCGCCGGTACCGGCGGGCTGATGTCGCTGCGCCGTTCCCAGAAATGGGAGATGACAGCCACAATGACAGCGACGACCATCGCAAAGGCGCCAACAAGCGATAGGCTGCGATAGCCGTAGCCGGCATTGAGCATGGCGGCGCCCAGCGACGCGGCCAGCGCGATGCCGATATTGAAGCCGGACGGGATGAGCGAGGCGGCGAGGTTTGAGGCGTCGGCCGTCCAGGCCAGGATGCGGGTCTGGATCGGTGTGCCGATGGCGAAGTTGAGGCCGCCCCAGACGATGATCGCGACGACCATCGGCGCGGGATAGGGGCTGACGGCATAGATGATGGCCAGCGTCACCGCCTGCAGGGCAAGCATGGTGATCAGCGACGGCATCAGTTTCCAGTCGGACAGTTTGCCGCCCAGGAAGACGCCAAGCGTGGCGCCGACGCCGTTGAGCAGCAGCACCCAGGGCACCAGGTTTTCATCGAGCCCGGTGACCTCCAGCAGCGTCGGGGTGATGTAGGTGAACAGGCAGAACTGGCCGAGCATCAGCATCAGCATCAGGATCAAGGAAGTCCAGACCTGCTGGCGCGCCAGGACGCGGACTTCGCTGGCAAGGCTCGCCGCCCTGGCCTGATATCCGGTGGTGCGCGGCAGCAAGGCCGCGATGGCGAGCGTTGCCGCCACGCCCAGCGCACACATCACCCAGAAGGTCGCGCGCCAGCCCCAGATGTTGCCGATGGCGGTGCCGGCCGGCACGCCGATGACGTTGGAGACGGTGAGACCCGACAGGATGACGGCGACCGCCATGCCGCGCTGATCCTCGCGCACAAGTCCGACGGCGACCACCATGGCGACGCCGAAATAGGCGCCATGCGCGACAGCCACGGCAATGCGCAGCAACAACATCGAGGTGAAGTCGGGTGCCAGCGCGCAGGCCGCCTGGCCGAGGGTGAAGATGACGGCCAGGCCAAGCAGCAAGGTCTTGCGCGACAGGCTCTTGGTGGCGAGCGCCAGCAGCGGCCCGCCGATGGCGATGCCGCAGGCATAGCCGGAGACGAGGTAGCCGGCGGAAGGAACAGAAACGCCTAGCCCCTGCGCCACCTGCGGCAGCACGCCGGCGATGACGAATTCGGTGGTGCCGAAAGCGAAGGCGGCGATGAACAGGGCGATGAGCGGCAGCGACATGAAAAGGAACCCCCGAATGCAGGGCTCAAACCATGGATGGCCGTAGCAGGCAATCCAGAAATTTTTGTCGCCGGTTTAGGTTTTCTTGACGGGACCGATCGATCGCAAGCCCATCAGGTCACGGACTTGCGTCCGTAACGGATCTTCAGCCATGCACGCTCATGAAAATAATAGAGCAGCGACTTGGTGAAGACCTCCGTCACCCCGATCGCGGCCGCAAGCTTGATGCTTCCGGTCACCACCAGCGAGATGATCATCGTATCGATAGTGCCGGTCACGCGCCAGGAAAGCGCCTTGGCGAAACTGCGCGAATGGGTATCCATCGATTTCCTCCCGGTGGAAACGGATGCTTAGCCGACGGATGGCTGGATAAGCAAAGGCTAAGTTTGGCGCTCTTTCCCGAATGATGGAAGCGTGTTCCAAATCGGTGCGATTGCGGGAAACTTCCGCCGGTCAGCTCGCCTTCAGCCGTGATCCCGTGAGCAGGCCGCGCTCTTCCAGAACCGGGTACGCCATCGAGGCCAGCAGCGAGTTGATCTGCTTCAGGTCGCGGATGGTGTCGAGGTGGATCGAGCTGGTTTCGACGCTTTTGGCGGTGCCTTCGCGCAGCCGCATAAAATGGCTGGCGCTGGTTTCCTTCTCGCGGTCGCGCAGCCGGTCTTTTTCCAGCACGAGTTGGCGCGCGGTCTCGGGATCGCGCGAGACCAGGACGTTGAAGGCGAGCCGGGCATTGGCCAACACCGAGCCATGGAAGGCGCACAATTCGCTCCAGCCTTCGTCGGTGAATTCCANGCCGGGCATTGGCCAACACCGAGCCATGGAAGGCGCACAATTCGCTCCAGCCTTCGTCGGTGAATTCCAACCCGCGGTCGAATTTCTTCTTCACATGCACCAGCATGTTGCGCACGATGATGTCGCCGACCTGCTCGAGTTTGACGCAGGCGCCGATCAGCTCCTGGCAACGCAGCGCCTCGTCTTCGGTCATCGGATTCCTGGTGACCTTGGCGAGGTAGAGCTTTATGGCCGCGTGCCTACGGTCGACACGGTCGTCCAGGGCCGCCAGCGCCTTGATCTTGTCGGAGTCAGCGCTCTCATAGAGCTCGATGATGCGTTTCAGCATGATCTCGACGGTCTCGCAGACCCGCACCACCTCGCGTGTGGCGTTGGCAAGGGCCTGGCTCGGCACATCGAGCGCGCTTTCGTTGAGCGCGGAAAGCTCGACGACGTCGAGCGCAGCGGCCGGCGCCGCCTTGGTACCGAGCGCCACGATTTTCTCGGAGGCACGATAGACGAAACCGGCCAGCGGCAGGCCGGCGAGCAGGATGATCACGTTGAACAGGATGTGAGCGTTGACGATCTGGCTCGCCGCCGTGGCTCCGAGGAAGCCCACATGCGGCCTGAAGATCATGAACAGGATCAGCATGACCAGCGAGCCCAGCCCGCGCATCAGGAGATTGCCGATCGGCACGACGCGAACTTCGGGGCCAGCCGAGCGGGTCAGCATCGGCGCGATGATGGACGAGCCGAGATTAACGCCCAGGATAAGAACGACGCCCAGTTCCGGGCTGATCAGGCCGCGGCCGGCAAGCGTCGCCATCAAGAGAACCGCCGCGATGCTGGACTGGAACAGCCAGGTGATCAGCGCCGCCAGCAGATAGGCGGTGATGGAATCGCTGGAGAAGTAGTTGATGATGACCGGCATGAGCTGGCTGTTGCGCAGCGGCTCCGAGGCCTGGCCGATCATCTCCAGCGACAGGATCAGGAGACCGATGCCGACCAGGATGCGGCCGGTCTGGCGCCAGTCGCGCCGCTCGGTGGCCATGAACATCACCGTGCCGGTGATCAGGCAGAGCGGCACCAGCAAGGTCAGGTCGAAGGTGAGCAGCTTGACCACCAGGGCCGAGCCGATCTCGGCGCCGCGCACGGCCAATTGGCCGGCGGCGCCCGAAACAATGCCGGAACCAGCGAAGGAGCCGACCAGCAAGGTGACCGCGGTGGAGCTCTGCAGTGCGATGGCGAGGCCGGTGCCGGCCAGCACCGCCATGATCGGATTGCGCATGGTGGCGCGCAGGCGATGACGCAGCACGTCGCCATAGGCTCGCTCGACGCCGGTCTTGACCATGCGGGTGGCAAACAGCATCAGCGCCACGGCGCCGGCTAGATGCAGAAGGACGACCGAGCCGCTCACCGCGGCGCCTGCATGCCGGCATGGCGCGCGCGGCGGGCAGCATNAGATGCAGAAGGACGACCGAGCCGCTCACCGCGGCGCCTGCATGCCGGCATGGCGCGCGCGGCGGGCAGCATGGCGACCGGTGGCTAAGGCGAGGGTACGAATCATGGTCATGGCAGCCTTGGAATATAGCCGGAATATTTTAGCCGGATAATAAAAATTTGTCGATTTCAAGGGGTCGCCGCGAGGCGACAGCCAGTGTCGGAAAATGGACGGGCCCGCAAATGGTTGCACGAGCTTGAGCCGTGGATCGGCCGGACCTGCGAGGGCGTTGGCGCCGCTCCTTGCGATGATGTTCAGATCTTCGGACTAAGCAGCTGGATTCATTACGTGATTGTAATGCCGGCGTTCAGTTTCGGTTCATCCCCTGGCCGCTATTCCTCTGGCATCGACAACCAAGGAGACTTCCAATGAAACGCATTGTTCTTTCCGCTCTGGCTTTCTCGATGCTGGCCGCCACCTCGCTCACCGGCCAGGCAGCGCCGATGAACGCTCCGGTCGCGCCGCGGTCGAACTACACCAAGGTCGACTGGCAGAAGCCCGGCGGCCACCGGGATATGAAAAAGCGTGTCTTCATGAAGAAGGTCGTGGTGAAGCGGAACAACTGGCGCAATGGCCAGAAATATTCCGGCTGGAGGCAGCACCGGCCGATCCGCGACTATGGCCGCTATGGCCTGCGCCGTCCCGGCCGCGGCCAGGAGTGGATCCGCGTCGGCAACGACTATGTGCTGGTCGGCATCCTCTCCGGCGTCATCTTCGGCGCGTTGGCCGCGCAGTAAGTTCCGACTGGTGTCGGACTGAAAAGAAAGGCGGTCCGCAATGGCCGCCTTTCTATCTGGCCTGTGGAAACCGGGCATGGTCCGCATTAGGGGTCGTCTGAAATCGCGCGCATGATTATATGGTGGGGAAACGAGTTCCCTCAATGCGCTTTCCGCCCGCCTTTCTCGACGAGATCCGCGACCGCGTGCCGATTTCATCGGTTATCGGCCAGCGCGTCGCGTGGGATCGCAAGAAGACCAATGCCTCGCGTGGCGATTACTGGGCGTGCTGCCCGTTTCATGGCGAAAAGAGCCCGTCTTTCCACTGCGAGGACAAGAAGGGGCGTTACCACTGTTTCGGCTGCTCGGTCTCGGGCGACCATTTCAAGTTCCTCACCGAACTCGAGGGATTGAGCTTTCCCGAGGCGGTCGAGAAGATCGCCGACATGGCCGGCGTGCCGATGCCGGTTCGCGATGCGCAGGAAGAGCGGCGCGAGAAGGAACGCGCCAGCCTGACCGATGTCATGGAAATGGCGACCGTCTTCTTCCAGGAGCGCCTGCAAGGGCCTGAAGGCGCCAAAGCCCGTGCCTATCTGCGCGACCGTGGGCTGACACCGGCGACACAGCAGTCGTTCCGCCTCGGCTTCGCGCCCGACAGCCGCAACGCGCTGAAGGAGCATCTGGCGGCCAAGGGCGTGCCGAAGGCCGATATCGAGGCCTGTGGGCTAGTGCGCCATGGCGACGATATCCCGGTCTCCTATGACTGGTTCCGCGATCGCATCATGTTTCCGATCCCGGATTCGCGCGGCAAGATCATCGCCTTCGGGGGCCGCGCGCTGGCGCCCGATGCGCTCGCCAAATACATGAATTCGCCCGACACCGAGCTCTTCCACAAGGGCAATGTGCTCTACAATTTCGCCCGCGCCCGCAAAGCATTGGCGAAAGGCGGTACTGTCATCGCCGTCGAGGGCTACATGGACGTGATTGCGCTGGCGCAGGCCGGCTTCGAGAATGTCGTGGCGCCGCTCGGTACCGCGCTTACCGAAAACCAGCTCGAATTGTTGTGGCGCATGGCGCCGGAGCCGATGCTGTGCTTCGACGGCGACAAGGCCGGGCTGAAGGCGGCATGGCGGGCCGCCGACATGGCGCTTCCGTCAGTACAGGCCGGACGCTCGGCGCGCTTCGCGCTGCTGCCGGAAGGCAAGGATCCCGATGACCTGGTCAAGGCCGAGGGGCCGGACGCCTTCCGCGCCGTGCTGGCCGATGCGCGGCCGCTGGTCGACCTTCTATGGATGCGCGAGACGGCGGGCGGCGTCTTCGACACGCCGGAGCGGCGGGCGGAATTGGGACAGACGCTGCGGGAACTCAGCAGCCGCATCCGCGACGAAAGCACGCGCTACCACTACCAGCAGGAAATGCGCGAGCGGGTGCTGAGCTTCTTCGGCTCCCAGCGCAATGCGCGCCAAGGCCGCCAGGACTGGAAACCGGGCCAGGGCAAGGCAGCCGCACCCGGTGGCCAATTCGCCAAGCCTGGCGGCGGCCGCATGACGATCACCGAAAGCCTCGGCCAGTCGGCGCTGGTCAAGCGCGGCAGCGAAGGGATGTCGGTGCGCGAGGCGACGATCATCGTCGCATTGATCAACCATCCGGCGCTGATCGACGAGAACTTCGCTCATGTCGAGTTCCTCGATCTCGCCAATTCCGATCTGACCCGGCTGCATGCCGCCATCCTCGACGCGATGGCGCATGACATGGCCAACGACCGCCACGCCGTGGTGGCGACGATCGAGCGCGCCGGCTGCGCCGAGATCTGGGAGCGCGCCGTCGGACTGATCAAGCGGGCGCGGCAATGGCCGGCGCTGGAGACGGCGGCGCTCGAGGACGCCCGCGACGCCCTGAACCAGGCGTTGCACTTGCAGCGCAGCGCGCGCACCTTACATAAGGAGCTGAAACAGGCGGAAGCGGCGCTCGAGGCGGATCCTTCGGACGAAAATTTCCGCCATCTGATCGAAATTCAGGCGCAGTTTCAGGATGTACAAGCGACGGAAGCGCTGATCGAAGGATTTGGCGTTTCGTCGGGCAGGGCTGGGCGAGCCTAAGCGCAGCTGAGTGCAGGAATGAAGGCGTGGCCGCGCTTCCCTTGGGGGCGCGGTGCGCTAAGTCGGGTAATTGATTCGCTTTTTTCATGCGAATCATGCCAGAGGCGCTTGACCTTCGGACAGAATGACGGAATCAGGACGATTCGAAACGTTAACCCGCACCCGCGTCGACGGGAAACAAGCGATGCAAGGTAACTTGGTCACTGGACAGGCGGCCCGCCTGCCACAGATATCAGGGTTAATCTGGACTTAATGTATGCCGCCCAAGAGTGAAACCCGGTTTTGGGGAACGGCATGCACCAAACAAAAGAGTGGATGCAGTTTGTGGGCCGGGTAAGGCGCGTTTAGAAAACGGGCGTATCCGATTTGACTGGTCCGACAGCTTACGCGGCCCCGATGGCCGGCCGCTAGGAGAAGAAAAAGACTATGGCGACAAAGGAAAAGGAAGAGGTCGAGACCGAACGCGAAGGCGCCACCGATGGGCCTCTGCTCGACCTTTCCGATGATGCTGTCAAGAAGATGATCAAGGCCGCCAAGAAGCGCGGCTATGTCACCATGGACGAGCTGAATTCGGTGCTGCCTTCCGAGGAAGTGACCTCCGAGCAGATCGAGGACACAATGGCGATGCTGTCCGACATGGGCATCAACGTCGTCGAGGATGACGAACAGGGCGAAGAGGCCGAGGCTGGCGACACCGCCGCCGATGCCGAGGAAGACGCCAACGAGCTGGCCGAGCAGACCGGCACCGCGGTCGCCGCCACCACCACCAAGAAAGAGCCGACCGACCGCACCGACGATCCGGTGCGCATGTATTTGCGCGAGATGGGCTCGGTCGAGCTTCTGTCGCGCGAAGGCGAAATCGCCATTGCCAAGCGCATCGAGGCCGGGCGTGAGACGATGATCGCGGGCCTGTGCGAAAGCCCGCTGACCTTCCAGGCCATCATCATCTGGCGCGACGAGCTCAACGAATCCAAGATCCTGCTGCGCGAGATAATCGACCTCGAAGCCACCTATGCCGGCCCCGAAGCCAAGCAGGCGCCGGTGGTCGAACGCGTCGAGGAAGCACCCAAGGTCGACGAAAAGTCGCGTCGCGGACGCGACGACGAAGACGACATCACCAATGTCGGCGCCGACACGCGCGGCATCGGCGATGACGACGAGGAAGACGAGGACGAGGCGAGCCTGTCGCTGGCGGCGATGGAAGCGGAACTCCGCCCGCAGGTGATGGAGACGCTCGACGTCATCGCCGACACCTACAAGAAGCTCAGGAAGCTGCAGGACCAGCAGGTCGAGAACCGTCTGGCCGCCGCCGGCACGCTGTCGCCCAGCCAGGACCGCCGGCTGAAGGAGTTGAAGGACCAGCTGATCAAGGCGGTGAAGTCGCTGTCGCTCAACACCGCGCGCATCGAGGCGCTGGTCGAGCAGCTCTACGACATCAACAAGCGCCTGGTCCAGAACGAGGGCAAGCTGTTGCGCCTGGCCGAAAGCTATGGCGTGCGCCGCGAGGAATTCCTCAAGGAATATCAGGGCTCCGAACTCGACCCCAACTGGACGCGCTCGATCGCCAACCTGACCTCGCGCGGCTGGAAGGAATTCACCAAGAACGAGAAGGACGCGATCAAGGAGCTGCGCGCCGAGATCCAGCACCTGGCCACCGAAACGGCGATCTCGATCCTGGAATTCAGGAAAATCGTCAACCAGGTGCAGAAGGGCGAGCGCGAAGCCGCGATCGCCAAGAAGGAAATGGTCGAGGCCAATCTGCGCCTCGTCATCTCGATCGCCAAGAAATACACCAATCGCGGCCTGCAGTTCCTCGACCTGATCCAGGAAGGCAATATCGGCCTGATGAAGGCGGTCGACAAATTCGAATACCGCCGCGGCTACAAGTTCTCGACCTACGCGACATGGTGGATCCGGCAGGCGATCACGCGTTCGATCGCCGACCAGGCGCGCACCATCCGCATCCCGGTGCACATGATCGAGACGATCAACAAGATCGTGCGCACCTCGCGCCAGATGCTGCACGAAATCGGCCGCGAGCCGACGCCGGAGGAACTGGCCGAAAAGCTCGCCATGCCGCTCGAAAAAGTGCGCAAGGTCTTGAAGATCGCCAAGGAGCCGATCTCGCTCGAAACGCCTGTGGGCGACGAGGAGGATTCGCATCTGGGCGATTTCATCGAGGACAAGATGGCGATTCTGCCGATCGNTGCACATGATCGAGACGATCAACAAGATCGTGCGCACCTCGCGCCAGATGCTGCACGAGATCGGCCGCGAGCCGACGCCGGAGGAACTGGCCGAAAAGCTCGCCATGCCGCTCGAAAAGGTGCGCAAGGTCTTGAAGATCGCCAAGGAGCCGATCTCGCTCGAAACCCCTGTGGGCGACGAGGAGGATTCGCATCTGGGCGATTTCATCGAGGACAAGATGGCGATTCTGCCGATCGACGCGGCGATCCAGGCCAATCTGCGCGAGACCACCACGCGCGTCCTGGCCTCGCTGACCCCGCGCGAGGAGCGCGTATTGCGCATGCGCTTCGGCATCGGCATGAACACCGACCACACGCTGGAAGAGGTCGGCCAGCAGTTCTCGGTCACCCGCGAGCGTATCCGCCAGATCGAAGCCAAGGCGCTGCGCAAGCTCAAGCACCCGAGCCGGAGCCGCAAGCTACGCAGCTTCCTCGATAGCTGAGACCTGCCATTCCTGTTGAAGATCAAGGGCGCTACTGGCGCCCTTTTTCGTGGCGGTATTCGCCCTTGCGGCCCCCGCCGTTAGGGAGGATAATTTCGCGTCGGATGCATTTCTGGGCGACAACCCCGGAAGCCCGCCCCGGTCGAGGCCATGTCGACAAGTCCATGGCTTGAGCGCCGTGCTCCGTGGGCCCCGGAGAGAGGCCTACCATGACGACCTATATCATGCTGATGAACTGGACCGAGCACGGCGCCAAGAATGTGCGCGACTCGCCCAAGCGCCTCGATGCCGCCAAGAAGCAATTGGGCGAGATGGGAGGATCGTTCAAGTCGTTCTATCTGACCATGGGCGAATTCGACATGGTGGCGGTGGTCGAGGCGCCGGACGATGCGGTGCTGGCGCGTTTCGCCCTGATGCTGGCCGCGGGCGGAAGCCTCAAGTCACGGACACTGAAGGCTTTCCCGGAGTTCGCTTACCGCGAGATCGTCTCGTCGCTTGAATGAAGAAAGGCGGCCGGGTTTCTGGAAATCGACTCTCAGGTTGCGGCGGGACGCCTTGGAGCAAGACAGGGCGGTTCGCCGTGATAGATTGCGGCCACTCCTGGGAGATCGCGATGAAGAAAGTCTCGATATTGGCCGCCAGCCTTGCCTTGGTGTCGTTGATGCCGATCGACGCCGGTGCCGCCGCGCGAAAATCGGTCGGCATTGCCAACCCCGCCTCGGCCCATTGCGGCGCGATCGGTGGCCGCTTCGCGGTCAGGAAAGACAGGGCCGGTAACGAATACGGGTTTTGCCGGCTGCCCAACGGTCGCCTTTGCGAGGAGTGGGCACTGTTTCGCGACAACAAATGCGTCGGGCCCAAGGCGGGCATGCACGCCAAGTGACTGATGGCAGAACCACGCCGTGCTGACCGTCTGGTACAACACGCGCTGCCCCGTCTGCGATGCCGGCATCGGTCGGCAGAAGCGGCGGCTGATCGAGGCGGTCAAGGCCGGTCGGATCGAATTCCGCGACATCAACCTGGAGCCGGATGCGCTGTCGTCGCATGGCGTCTCGCTGGAGGCCATCCGCCGCCGGTTGCATGCCACCGATGCGGATGGCCGACTGCTGGTCGGTGCGGACGTGGCGATCGCGGTCTGGCTGATAACGCCTGGCGAGGGATGGCTGGCGCGCCTGTTCGGCAATCGGCTCATGCTGCCGCCGACCCGCGCTGCCTACGATCGCTTCGCCGATCTGCTCTACGGCTGGAATCGGCGCAAGGGCCGCTGGTAGTCCATTCACACACCACCCATTCCTGCCGCGCCTGATGGCTCGACGCAACCGATTGGCTAAAGATAGATCGTAAGATATATCTTGACTCATCGCTTGGGTGCGCCTAGTTAAGATATATCGTGAGATAGAACTCAAGGAGCAATCAATGCACAAGCACAATTTTGGGCACAATCATTCCGACCGTCATCATTTCGGCGAGCGCATGTTCATGCACATGGCCGGCAAGTTCGGTGGCAGAGGGGGCGGCGGCTTCGGCCCGTTCGGGGGCAGGGGCGGCGGCGGTCGCGGTGGACCTGGCGACTTCTTTCGCGCCGGGCGCATGCTGGCCGATGGCGACCTCAAGCTGATCACGCTGTCGCTGCTGGCCGAGGCGCCGCGCCACGGCTATGACATCATCAAGGCGCTGGAAGAGCGCACCAGCGGCATCTACAGCCCGAGCCCGGGCGTGGTCTACCCGACGCTGACCTTCCTGGAAGAGGCCGGCTATGCCGTGTCGTCAAGCGAAGGCAACAAGAAGGTGTTCTCGATCACCGAGGCCGGGCAGGCGCATCTGGCCGACAATCGCGAGATGATCGACGGCGTGCTCGATCATCTCGAGCGCTTCGGCCGCAAGATGGCCAAGGCGCGCGACTGGTTCGGCTGGAACGACGACGGCGAGGATCGTCGCGGCGGCCGGGGTGGCCGTGGCGAGCGCTCCGAAACGCGCGACGAATTCCGCGCCATCCGCCACCGGCTACGCGCGGCACTCGGCGAGATCGTCGATGCCCCGGCCGAAAAGCAGGCCGAGGCGATTGCCATTCTGAAAGCCGCCGCCGAAGCGTTGGAAGCGCTGTCGCACCGCTGATCCCGTCGGATGAAACGTACAAAAAAGCCCGGTCTCCCGGGCTTTTTTCGTCAGCAACGCCGCGATGCATCATTCCTTGCCGACATATTCGCTGATCAGCTTCTCGTTGCGGGCCTTCTCGATCTTGGCGGTGGTCTCGGCGGAAATGCGTTCGTCGGTGCGGTACTTGACCAGGTTCACCAAGCTGCCGGTCAAGAGCAGGATGCCCATGGCCCAGTAGCCTTTGGTCGACAGGTCGACCGGTGCCAGCCACAGCGACAGCCCGAGCATGAAATAGGCTGCGCCGACCGAAATAGTGTTGAACATGATGTAGGTCTGATTGGCGTTCATTCAATTTCTCCGTTGCTTCGATGATATTGGATTTGATGGAAGTCAGGTCCGCGAAGGCTGGTTTTCAGTTGATGGTCTTCAGGCGCTCGAGCACGTCCCTGGTGCGCACCTTCACCGCCGGTCCGTGGCCGGCGTCGGCGAGGCGGTCGCGGATCGCATCATGACGAAGCTCGCCGTCGATCTCGTCGAGAATGCCGGCCTCCTCGAAGGGATCGCTGGCTCCCTTTATGCGGGCCAGAAGCTCCTCGGCGTCGTTGAGGCTCGACGAATGGCCGATCGACCTGACCAGGCGTGACTGCGCCTTGCGCTCGGCATCGATGGCCCTGGCCGAGATCATGCCCTGGTTGAGGTCGATGATGCGGCGGTGCGCCCGCTCCACTGAAACGCGCATCCGCAAGGTCTTTTCGCCAAGGCTTTGCACCGTGGCGCGGCGGACCTCGCGTTCATTCTCCAGTTCGGCGATGGCCGCGGCACCGGTTTCTGCCAGGCCATTGATGCCTGCGGCCAGTGCGCTGACCGTGCGGATCTCCAGGTCGGCGTGGCGGCGGTCGAGCTGGTCGAGGCCAGCCTGTTCGGCACGCTGGCGCACGATCAGGGATGCAAGCGTCTGCTTGGCAGCGGCAAGACCCGCCTCCGCGTCGCGGATGCGCTGCGCCAAAAGGTCGATGGCGAAGCGATCCCTCAGGCCGTCCTCGGCCCGTGCGCTGGCGCCGTCGAGCAGTGTTCTGATCAGGGCAAGCATGGTTCTTCTCCCTTAGACGTTGGGTGAACGATGTTCACTAAGTCAATATAGCACGAAATGAACATTGTTCAAGATCGTTTTTGAACGCTGTTCACGATATCCCGGATATGGTAAACGAGCGGGATCGGGTCGGGAAATGGCGGGTCATTTGCAAGGCGCGCTCATCAGAAGGAAAAGCATGGCACTCGACAAGGAAGAGACGGGCGAGCGGGTGCTGGCTATTGCCGAAGCGCTGCTCAACGAAGGCGGCATGGACAATCTGAAGGCCAGGACCATTGCCGAACAGGCGGGCATCTCGGTCGGCTCGGTCTACAACCTGTTTTCCGATCTGGACGGGGTGCACCGCGCCGTCAACATGCGCCTGCTCGACCGATTGGGGGGCGCGGGCGCCGTGGCGATGGCCGAACTTGCCAGGCGCGGCATCACCGACGTGCGCCAACGGTTGATGGCACTGGCCGGCGCTTATGTTCGTTTCGTCGAGGCGCACCCCGGCAGTTGGCCGGCGCTGCTTGCCTTCAACAGACGGCGTCCGGTGCTGACCGAGCCCGATGTCTACGAGGCGCGGCTCGACCAGTTGTTCGAGATCATCGCCAGCGTGCTTGCCGATGGCGGCTTCGATCTCGACGAGGACACGCGCCGGATCGCCGCGCGAACCCTCTGGTCAAGCGTGCATGGCATCGTCACCAGCGGCTATGCGGCGAGGTCCGACCGCCGCCAGGCCGATGAGATCAGCCAGCAGATCGAACTCCTGGTCTCCGTCTTCATCAGGGGACTGGAACGCGGCGGCACATTCGCGCATGCTGGAGGGATAACGTCGTGAATCGCGCGCGAACCGCGATCGCTGGCGACAAGGAGATTTGGGCTATGTCTTTTCTGAAACGTCTTTTCGGCGGCGGCGGTGGGGGCGAAGCGGCCGAGCCTGGAAATGCCGCGCCCGCCAAGCAGGTCGAGCACAAGGGTTTCACGATCAGCGCCACGCCCTACAAGGCTGATGGCCAGTACCAGACCTGCGGCGTCGTCTCCAAGGAGATCGACGGCGTTGTGAAGGAGCACAGGTTCATCCGCGCCGACCGTTTCGCCGGGCTGGACGACGCCGTCGACATCTCGATCAAGAAAGGCATCCAACTCGTCGACGAACAGGGCGAGCGGATCTTCGGCTAGGACAGGCGGTCCCAGCAGCGAGCCTGGGGCGCGCGTAAGAGGACCGAAACCCTCGAGCACCGCGGTCGAAGCGCTCGAGGTCCTTACGTCAGCCGGTTTGCATCCAGACGGGTATTATCCACGCTTCTGGATGACGCCGTAAAGCACGTTGCGGTTCTCGCCGAAGTAGACCTGCGCATCGACGGCGTTGCGGTCGACGCTGGCGTTGATGATGTTCCACATATCGACCTCCGATCGCAGCAGCAGCACCCAGTCCATGAACGTCTCCCGGTAGCCGGCGTCAGGAGTGCCCTCGGCGTAGTTGGCAAACAGGAAGGTCCCGTTCGGCTTCAGCATCTGCAGGCAGGTCTTGGTGAGTTTCACTGCGACGTTGTGCTGGAGGTAGTCGTAAAGGCCGGAGGCATAGATGAGGTCGAACTTGCCGAGCTTGTGGCCTCTGGTGAGCACGGTGCGCACCGAGCCGTCGATGGCCTCGACCGCGGTGCCCTGGAAGTCGCGCGCGATCAGTCCGACGCTCTGGGGATCCTGGTCGAGCGCGACCCAGCGCTTGAGACCGCCCTCGGCCAAAGCGGCCGAACGGTTCGCCTCGCGCAGATGGCCGGCAGCGATCGCCAGGACTTCGGTTTCGGGTCCGTTCCTGGCCGCGGTCTCATCGACATAGCGGGTCAGCAGATCGCGGCGCTCGCGTGCCGCGACGCATGACGGAACGTTCTGGGTATGGCTGTAAAGCGCCTTGCCGACCTCCGAAGCGCTTGCGACGCTCTCGGCAACATGCGGGTCGCAATAGATGTAGTCGAGCAACTGCGCGTCGCCGGAATACCCCCTGGGCTTGGTGAAGGACCAATGCGTCAGCGGATCCTCCAGAAAGTACTTCTGGATCGGGTGGTTCTGCGCCACCGGTATCAAGGCCTGCCACACGTCGGGATGGACCTTGGCGCGCAGCGCATTGAGAAGCGAGAGCAGTCGGCGGACGATCTCGGCGGGAAATTTCTGCTGCTCGACCTGTTGCTGTGTAGCGTGGAGGATCAGCGCCAGCTCCGCGCGAGCGGTTTCGAACGCTTCGCCATGATGCTCGGGCTTTCCTCGACGGAGACCACCGGCGATCGCCTCGGCAGTGATAAGGCTCTTGCCATCAAACACGGTTTGCACACCAGGACTCCTTGGTTAACAGTCAGTTAACTTATTGCGTAGAATACTCCATTTGCCAACGGCGGGTCCGGTGCCTTTTACCGATATGATTAATTTCCTGCTAACCATGCCAATTCATTGGAGTTTTTAAGGACGGGATTCCGGGTTCGAGTTAACGGAAACTTGTCCTGCGTCATTGCATTTGATCGCGCGGCAAACGTGTCGCGCCCAAGGAGTCGGTCTGCGTTGGGGGCAGAAGCTGGAAAAGAGTTCGGAACGCGAAATGCCCTTCAACCGGGATTTGTCGTGAACGAACGCGCGTCATCCACAGTGGCCGATGCGGTGACTGCGGAACCGCACGATCCGCGCCAGGAGCTGGGGGCGGCCGAACTTCGAACGCTCTACCGCACGGAAGCCCAGGCGAAGCGAAGGAAGGAAGCCAGGCCAGGCCTCTGGATCGCCGTCGCCATCTACGTCTTGTTTTCGGTATCGGATCTGCTGCTGATACCCGATGTTGCCGCCCTTACGATCACGGCCCGCTTCGCTGTCGGACTGACCGCACTGTTGGTGCTGGAAGCACAGCTTCGCAGGGGAGCCGCCACCGACTGGCTTGACGTAACTTGCGCCGCGGCCATCATCTTTGGCTATATCGGCTGGCTTTACCCCGCTTCCATGGGCGCGAACAAGGAAAGCGTCGCCTATTATATGGTCTTCGGCACCATTTTCATGATGAGTGCCAATCTCTTTTTTACATTCCGCTTCAAGGTCTCAATCATAACGTCGACGATAATTTTGTGCATCTTGTATGTGGTGAATTACTTTTTACCCGCTACGCTGATATACAAAATGGTATTCGGCACCTTCTACGTTTCGTGCTTCACATTCACGTCCTATGTGAACTGGAAGCTGAACGAAGAGCGCTACAACGTCTTCCTGAACGCGCTGGAAGCCAAGATCCAGCACAAGGAGGCGACCGAGCGCGGCAAGGCCCTGCTCAGGCTGTCTCGCACGGATCCGCTGACAGGGCTGGAGAACCGGCGCGCGATCGACGAAAAACTGCGCGACTATTGGAATGACTGGCAAAAGCTTGGTCACGGTTTCGCGGCGATCCTAATCGACGTCGACTTCTTCAAGAAGTTCAACGATTGCTATGGCCATCAGGAAGGCGACCGTTGCCTGATCCAGGTCGCCGATGCGCTCAGCGACCTGATCAAGCAACATGATGGCTCCATCGGCCGCTACGGCGGCGAGGAATTCATCGTCCTGGCCCGCATGGACAAGAAGGGCGAGGTCTCGGATCTGGCGGAAGCCATTTGCCGCACGATCGAGAACCTGGCGATCGCGCACGAGTTGCGCCGGGATGGCATTTCGATCGTGACGGCGAGCGTCGGCGCGGCGTTCACCAGGAAGCAGACCGCCGCCAAGCTGGAGAAGATCATCCACGAGGCCGATCGAGCGCTCTATCTTGCAAAGGCCAGCGGCCGAAACTGTGCCCGGCTGTTCGATCCGACCGATCCCCAGAGCAGCGACGAGAGCGAGAACCTGGCGGCCTTGCTGAAGATCGCCATTGGCCAGGACCTGGTTTCGCTCGTCTACCAACCGATACAGAATGTCGCGTCGGGTGGGGTCGAGGCCGTGGAGGCGCTGATGCGCCTCAAGATGCTCGACGGCACCCTGGTTCCGCCGAGCCTGTTCATTCCCGTCGCGGAGCGAACCGGCGCCATCCTCGAGCTCGGGCGCTGGGCAATAAGGACGGTGTGCGCCGAACTCCTGGCGCAGGATCACGTGCGCGTCGTCAGCGTCAACGTCTCGCCGATCCAGCTCAAGACGCCGGGCTTCGCGACGTCGGTCGCGACCATTCTGGGCGAGACCGGCGTAACCGGAAACAGGCTGGCCTTCGAGATCACCGAGGGGCTGGAGATGGAGATGCACTCCGACATCCTGCGCTGCATCAGCGACCTGAAACTGCTCGGGATCAAGATCTGGCTCGATGATTTCGGGACGGGCTTCGCCGGCCTTTCATGGCTTCGTCTCATCGAGTTCGATACGGTCAAGATAGACCGCTCCTTCCTTCACGACTGCGGCACTCCCAAGGGCATGGCAATGCTGCAGGACATCATTGCGCTGGTCAGAAATCGCGGCCACAAGATCCTGGTCGAAGGGGTGGAGACCGAAGAGCAGATGGTCCTCATGCGCCAATTCGGCATAGACCAGGTCCAGGGCTTTCACGTCGGCCGTCCCGCTCCGGCCGCGAATTTCCAGACCAAGCGGGCCGTTCAAAAGCGGCCATTCACGGTTCTCAAGTCTGCCTAAAGGCGCTGGCTTGACCGGCCATTGGCCCGTCAAGCTCGTCTGCCCTCTGGCGATTGCAGCGCGGCGATGCCTATGCCGTCCGCAACGCCCTGCGTGGCAGCGGCGGGAAGGCGATCGCTATCCCCGCGGCACCCAGGCCGATAAGCGCCGACCCGATGAACAGCCAATGGTAGCTGGCATAGGCGTCGAAGATCATGCCGCCGGCAAGCGGCCCCAGCGCCATGCCGAGGCTGGAGAGCATGGTGGCGGCGCCGAATACGGTGCCGAGGATGCGCTGGCCGAAATATTCGCGCGCCAGCACCGCGTAGAGCGGCATGACGCCGCCATAGGTGGCGCCGAAGATGACGGCCAGCATATAGAACTGGTCGAGCTGGCTGATGGAGAGATAGGCGGCAATGACCATCGCCTGGATAGCCAGCCCGGCGATCAGCACCGGCTTGACACCGAGCCGGTCGGCCAGCACGCCGTAGAGCAGCCTGCCGCCCAGGCCGGCCAGACCCTCGACACTGTAGATCGAGACTGCCGCCATCGGGGCGACGCCACACAGCATAGCGTAGCTGACCATGTGGAAGATCGGGCCGGAATGAGCCGCGCAGCAGGCGAAGAAGGTCAGCCCCAGCACGATGAATTGCGGTGAGCGCAGCGCCTGGCCGACTGTGAGGCCTGCGCCTTCGGCGGCTCGAGATTCGGCCGCATCGGAGGCGACAGGCTTTGGCGGCTGGCGCACCAGAAGCACGGCGGGCAGCAGAAGCACCCAGGCCAGGATGCCGATGTCGAACATGGCGCTACGCCATTCGTAGGCGGAGATCAGCCAGCGGGCGAGCGGCGAGATTGTCATCGGTGCCACGCCCATGCCGGCCGAGACCAGCGATACGGCCAGCCCGCGATTGGTGTCGAACCAGCCTGACGTCAGAGCGATCATCGGCGCGAAGAAGGCGCTGGCCGCGAGTCCGACGAGCACGCCATAGGTGATCTGGAAGGTGAGAAGCGAACCGGCGCGGCTTGCCAGCACCAGCGCCAGCCCGAGCAGCACGGCGCCGATCGTGACGACGATGCGGGCGCCGAACCGGTCGGACAGGGCACCCCAGGCGAAGCCGCCAAGGCCCATCACCAGGAAGTTGAGCGTCATGGCGCTCGAAATGCCCGCGCGCGACCAGTTGGTATCGAGCGCCATGGGTTCGAGAAAGATCGCCAGCGAAAACATCGTGCCGATGGCGACGCAGGACATCAGCGCGCCAGCCGCGACGATGGCCCAACGGTAGGAATGGTTCATGTTTCTTCTCCCAGCCGGGAGCAGGATCGATCTTTCGACGCCCCCCGGCAATTCCGGTTGCGTCCGAAGGACGTCCGAGCAGCGCTCAAATCGACATTTTCAGATCGATTTTTTTTAGGGCCTGCGATCCATACAGCCAAATCTAGAGATGCTGGCGGATGAAGGCACCGACCATGTCGATGGCCTGGCGTGCCGCCTGCAACTGCGCAAGGTTAGAGGGGAAGACGTGCGTCATGCCTTCCCAGATATGCAGCGCCGCCTCGCCGCCGGCGCTCGACGCCGCCTCGACCGCGCGGCGTGAATCGTCGAGCAGGATCTCGTCGTCTCCGACATGGACCAGTAGCGGCGGCAGTCCGCCCAGGGGCTGATAGAGCGGTGAGGCGCGGGGATCGGTTGGATCGGTGCCTTTGAGATAGAGATCGGCTGCCTTTTTCAGTTCGTCGCGTTTCACCAGCGGATCGGTTTCCGCTCTCGTCAGCATCGAGCCGCCTGCCAGCGCAAGATCGATCCATGGCGACATCAGCACCGCGCAACGCGGCATGACGCCGGCGCCCTTTCTGGCCCTGGCCGCCACCAGCGCCAGCAACGACAGCGCAAGGCCGCCGCCGGCCGAGTCGCCGGCAATCGCGGTCGCGTCATAGCCCATGTCGCAAAGACCGGTGAATACGCTGAGCGCGTCGTCTATGGCGGCCGGAAAACCGTGCTCCGGCGCCAGCCGGTAGTCGGGAATGAAGGCCGGCGCGCCGGCGCGTTGCACGATCTGGCTGACGAAGTTGCGGTGACCGATGGCGGAGCCGAGCACGTAGGCGCCGCCATGGAGGTAGAGGATCGCGGCGCGCGCGGCACCGGCCATTGGCCGGCACCAGACGCCCGATACCGCGCCGACGGTCCCTGTCTCGAAACTGATGCCGTCGGCGACAGGCGTGTGCTGCATCAGATCTTCGAAGACCGGCCGTGACGCCGGCGCGAACTCCAGCGCCGGCAGCGTCGCCAGCATGTCGCGCATCGCCAGCATGACGGCGCGGTCGCGCTCGTCCTCGGGGTGGATTTCGAAGCTCATGACGGCCTGTCAGGATTATGGCTTCAGAAGCTCGGTGCGGAATTGCGGCGCGAGCGCTGCTGCCTTGCCGAGGAAGGCGCCGAATTCCGCCGGGCTGAGTTTCGGTGCCGGAGCGGTGCGGCTCCCGACCGGTGTACCAACGCTGGCAAAGAACTCTTCCTGTCCCGCCGGCGCGCACATACACAGCATGCGGACGTCCGCGCCCGAGACATTCTTGAACGAATGCGGGGCGTTGGCCGGGATGTTCACCGTCATGCCTGCCTTGGCCACGCTTTTCTGGCCACGAAAGGTGAACTCGATCTCGCCTTCCAGAAGATGAAACGTCTCCTCGAAATCATGCCGGTGGGGACCGGGGCCGCCGCCATCGGGAACCTTCATGTCGATGAGGCAGAAGCGCCCGGCGGTCTGCGTGCCGGACAGCAGGATGGTGTAGGTGTCGCCCACTATGGCCAGATGCTGGAGCGACGGATCGTCGGGATCAACAATCGACATCTGGCGGTTGGGATCGTCGGCGGGGATGGTGAACTCAAGCATGTCTGATCTCCAGGGTCGGCGAGGTTTCCAGCCCTTGTCAGTGGTAGCTGCTGGCAGGCGCCAAAGCACCAAAAAGCTCGTTCGACCGGCTGGACTCACTGTCCCACGGATGGAACAGTCGCCCCCATGATCGATCTCAACGATTTGCGCGTCTTCGAAAGAGTGGCGGCGACCAGCAGCTTTTCGGCGGCTGGCCGCGTACTCGGCCTGCCAAAGTCGACAGTCAGCCGAAACATTGCCCGGCTGGAGCAGCAGCTGGGCGCACGGCTGTTCCAGCGCACCACCCGCGCGGTGATCCTGACCGCGGCCGGAGACGCGTTGCGGACGCGTTGCGTCGAGCTGATGTCGCGGATCGACGAGACGGTGACCTATGTCGAGAGCCTCGCGGGCGAGCCACGCGGTCTGCTGCGGGTCAGCGCCGGCATCGGTTTCGGCATCAATGTCTTGTCCCGGCATCTGCCGGCGTTCCTCGCCCGGTTTCCCCATGTCGACGTCGCGCTCGATCTGACCAGCCGCGACCTCGATCTTGTCGCCGAGCGGGTCGATGTGGCGATCCGTATGGGCCCGCTGCCGGATTCCGCACTGGTGGCGACGCGCCTGGGCAGTGTGCGGCGCTGCCTCGCTGCCGCGCCCGGCTATCTCAGCCGGCATGGCACGCCGCTCACGCCGGCCGATCTGTCCACCCATGAATGCATCGAAATGCCCCGAGGCGACGGCCGCACGCGGACCTGGCATTTCTACCGGGGCGGTGAGATGGCCACGGTTGATGTGCACAACCGGGTCAGCGTCAACGATGCGCTGACCATCCACCAACTGGTTCGCAACGGCGCGGGCCTGGGCGTGCTTTCCACCTATCTCTGTGCGGACGACTTCGCCGAAGGGCGTCTCGTTCCGCTGCTCACCGATTGGGACATCGCTCCGGTCGAGGTCAATCTGCTGTTTCCGAGCAAGCGCGAGCTGTCGCAGACCGTGCGCAGCTTCGTGGATTTCATGCGCGAGGTTTCCGTCCCTAACGAGCATTGGCAAGGCGGCATCGTGGCGACGGGTTGATGCCGCCTCGGCGCGGGATTTTCGAGGATCAGATCGGCAGTTCCGACGTATATTTGATCGTCTGGCTCGGTACGTCGGTCTTGACGTTCTGCACGCCCTTGATGCGGCTCAGATGCTCTGACTGGAAGCGCCGGTAGTCATCGATGCCGGCGGCCACCACACGCACCATGGCGTCGCAGTCGCCGAGCATGAGATAGCACTCCATCACTTGCGGCAGCTTGGCGACCTCGGTGGCGAAATGTTCGATCGTGTCCTCGTCCTGTGCCTTCAGCCAGATGCGGGTGAAAAAGGTGAGGCCCTTGCCGATGCTGGCCGGATTGATCACGGCGACGTAGCGGTCGATGATACCGGCTTCCTCCAGGAGCTTGACGCGCCGCAGGCAAGGCGAGGGCGATAGGCCGACCTCCTTGGCCAGATCATTATTGGCCATGCGGCCGTCTCGCTGCAACGCCCGCAGGATGCGTTTGTCGATGTCGTCGAGCTTCATGGCGTCGAATTCCATTTTCCTGTGGCTTCGTAACAGTGAATGCCAAAATCTGACGAAAGACAACAATCTTCGCAACCCAATTGCGTCGAGGTGTAGGTATGTTTTGCCCCTGACATCACGAGATTTTCAAACGCAAGCAGGCGGCTGTGAGGCCGCCCAATGGCAGGACATGAGCATTTCACAGGCAGTCGAGTCGGTGGGCAACGGTTCGAGATCGGAGTTTCGCCGTGGCGTGGCGTCCTGCGCGCCGGTGCTGCTCGGCACCATCCCCTATGCGCTGGTGCTTGGCGCCCAGGCCGTGCAGAAAGGGCTGAGCACGGTCGAGTTGTCCACGATGACTGGGCTGAACTTCGCCGGCGGCTCGGAATTCGCGGCGATCCAGTTGTGGACGTCGCCGCCGCACATCCTGCTCATCGTCGCCATCACCTTCCTGGTCAACAGCCGCCATCTGCTGATGGGAGCGGCGCTCGCGCCGTTCCTGCGCGATCTGCCGCGGCGCAAAGTGTTTCCGGCGCTGTTCTTCCTATGCGACGAAAGCTGGGCGCTGGGCCTTGCCGACGCCAAACAGCGCGCCGAGGCCGGCATCGCGCCGGCCTTCAGCCCGCGCTATTACATGGGCGCGGCGCTGGCGATGTATCTGACCTGGGTGGCCTTCACCACGCTCGGCGCTTTGCTCGGCCCGATGCTGGGCGATGTAGAGACCTATGGTTTCGACATGGCGTTTCCTGCCGTCTTCCTGGTGCTGATGCGCGGCATGTGGAAGGGCGTCGCGGCGGCGCGGCCCTGGCTTGTAAGCCTTGTCGTCGCCGCGCTCGTATATCTCCTCGTTCCCGGCGCTTGGTATGTCGCGGCAGGTGCCGTGTCGGGGCTGGTCGCGGCCTGGCTGATGGCAGGTGACGCATGATCGACATGGCGACCCTTTTCACGATCGTGCTGATGGCCGGGGTCACCTATCTGACGCGGATCGGCGGCTATGTCGTGCTGCGCAGCCGCGTGCTCAGTCCCCGCGCCACGGCGGTGATGGAGGCAGCGCCCGGCTGCGTGCTGATCTCTGTCATCGCGCCGGCCTTCGTGTCGCGCAATCCCGCTGATCTCGCGGCATTGGCCATCACCTTGGTCGCCGCGACACGGCTTTCCATGCTGCCAACCGTGCTGATCGGGGTGGGCGCCGCGGGCCTGCTCAGGCATTTCATTGGGTAGCGTCCAACAAAGCCGATGGGCGTCCGAGTTTACTGGACCATGGACGTCGACCCATGGCGTTGAACAGATGGAGCTGGAGCAGGTCCGGTGCCAGAAAAACATGCTGACCCGGCGCTAACGAATCCGCTCGCCGCCGCTGTCCGAGTTCCAGGCGGACGCTAGGACACTCGATAAAAAAGAAAGGCAGGCGCGGGGCGCCTGCCTTCGATGCGGGATGACGCCGTGCCCTACGCGGCCGCGGCGACGTCGCGCGTCCTGGCCACAACGGCATCTACCTTGGCGGTCGCCTTGGCGAGTGCTTCGGTGACCGCGTCAGGTCCCTTGGCGACGCCCTCGATGCGGATGACGTCGACGTCGGTCATGCCGATAAAACCAAGCACGCTGCGCAGGTAGGGGACGGCGTGATCGAACTGCACGGCCGCACCTTCGGAATAGATGCCGCCGGAAGCCAGCACGATGTAGACCTTCTTGCCGGTCACGAGACCCTTGGGGCCGTTCTCGCCATAGGCAAAGCTCTTGCCGGAGCGGGCGACGTGATCGACCCAGGACTTCAGCGTCGAGGAGATGTTGAAGTTGATGAAGCCGGTGGCCAAGATCACCGTGTCGGCGGCAAACAACTCGTCGAGCACGACATCGGAAACGCCCACCACTTCAGCCTGGCGCGGGGTGCGGGCATCGGCCGGCGTGTAGATGCCGGTCGCATAGTCGGCATCGATGTGCGGCAGCGGGTTGGCGACGAGGTCACGCACGACAAGCGTGTTCGACGGGTCGGCGGCGAGAAGCTTCTGGGCGAACTCGGTGGCGATGCGGGTCGAGTGCGAGGCAGCGCCGCGGGGGCTTGAGGTAACGAGAAGAATGGACATAGCGGGTCTCTCCAGTGGAATGAATTGTCCCGCCATATATGGGGCATCGACCTACCAGATAAACTGGTATATTTTCGATATGATCCATCCATAAAGTAGATACAATGATGCAGCCCAACCCGACCCTCGACCAGCTCCAGATCCTTGTCGCCGTTGCCGACACCGGCAGTTTCTCGGCAGCCGGCCGCAAGCTCAACCGCGCGCAATCGGTCATCAGCTACGGAATCGCCAATCTCGAGGCGCAGCTCGGGCTGAAGCTTTTCGAACGCGAGGGCACGCGCGAGCCGCAGCTGACCGAGATCGGCCGGGCTATGCTGGAAGACGCGCGGCGAATGGTGGGCGTGCTGCAGCGGATGCGCTCGCGCGTCGACGGGCACCACCACGGGCTGGAGGCCGAGGTGGCGCTGGCGGTGGACGTATCATTGCCTTCCCCCGTGCTGGTGCGGGTGCTCAAGGCATTCGAGGCGCGGTTTCCGACCGTGATGCTGCGCCTGCATATCGGCACGCTCGGCCTGATCCCCGATCTTGTCGTCAGCGGGCAGGTCGATCTCGGCATTGGCGGCCTGCTGGGCGATGTCGACGTGCATCTCGTGCGCATCGGCTTCATGTCGCTGGTGCCGGCCGCCTCTCCCAATCATCCGCTTGCCCTGCTGCCGAAGCCGGTGGCGCTCGAGGATGTGCGCGAGCATACGCAGCTTGTCGTGACCGACCAGTCCGAGCGCACCAAGGGACGCGATTACGGCGTCTTCGCCTACCGCACCTGGCGACTGACCGACATGCGAACCAAGCACATATTGATGCGCGAGGGACTCGGCTGGGGCGGGCTGCCGCGCTGGCTGATCGCCGACGACCTGGCCACGGGTCGCCTGGTGGAACTTGATCTCGAGCCCTACAAGGAAGTGAGTTCGCCCCTGTTTGCCATGCACCGCAACGATCGCAGCCCAAAGCCGGCGGCGGCCTGGCTGATCAACCGGTTCAAGCGCGGGCTCGGCTGCTTCAACGAGTTCGAGCCGGGCGAGGTGCCCGAAGAGGAGCCGGAGACCGACGGCGATGCGAACGCCGGCGGCTGAATCCTGGAACTCAGCCGAAAATCATTCGATCAGCGTCACCCCGGAAACCACGATCTGCGCCGTACGAGCGGTCAATTTTCCGCGCTTGTGCAGCGTCGGTTTCTCATAGGTCTTTTTCATGTGTCCAACCCGAATGCGAGCCCGCAAGTGAGTGAGCAGCCATAACGGGACTGGACGGTTCCGGTTGCCTCGCCATTGCATTTCTCTGCCACGGAAGGTGAGTGATTCAGGTTAGATTGCATTCAAACTCTATCCTCGCTATAGATGTCATTCAAAATCTAACTGGAAGAATGACATGCGGGTCAGCCGTGCGCAGGCACAAGCAAATCGCGAAGCGGTGATCAACGCGGCAAGCCGCCTATTTCGAGAGCACGGCTTTCACGGTATCGGGCTGAAGGATCTGATGAAGGGTGCCGGGCTGACCCAAGGTGCCTTCTACAAGCAGTTCGAATCCAAGGAAGACTTGGCAGCCCAGGCATCGAGGCGAGCGATGGAGCACGCGACCCGCAGATGGTCGGCTGTTGCTACCGGGAGCCCTGATCCCCTAGAAGCCGTTATCGAACTCTACCTTTCGCTCGGGCATCGCGAAGAGAAGAGCGACGGTTGTCCGATCGTGGCGCTTGGTTCCGATGCGGCGCGTCAAAGCGAGGAAGTGAGGATCCCCTTCCAGGATGGGATCGCAGCTCACCTTGAAGTCCTCGACGAATTGGTGCCAGCCGCGGAAGGCCCGAGAAACCAGCGCAAGACCATGGCGATGCTGTCGCTGATGGTGGGGGCGGTGACGATCTCCCGCATCTTCAGAGATGAAGAGATATCGCAGCGTTTTCTCGATGCCGCCGCCAGCGAAGTCAGGCGAATTGCGGCCGCGCAAGGATAGAGGCGGTGGTCGCCATCGAGCGTCCCCGCGGCGCCGTCGGGCGAACCTATCAAACAGAAGCTGGAGTAGACATGCGTCGTATCGTTGTTACAGGCATGGGAGCAGTCAGCCCCCTTGGGGCCAATGCGGCGACTTCCTGGTCCCGGCTCCTGGCTGGCCGCTCGGGCATTCGGAGCCTTCCGGACGAAATGGTGGGAGACCTGCCGGCGAAGATCGGCGGCATCGTTCCTTCCCTCGAACAGGATCCCGAAGGTGGCTTCGATCCAGACACCGTCCTGGCCGCCAAGGAACAGCGCAAGGCCGATCGCTTCATTGTGTTCGCGCTTGCGGCCGCGGAAGAGGCGCTTGCGGAGGCCAGGTGGAATCCGGTTTCGGACGATAACAGGGCCCGCACCGCGACGATCATCGCCTCGGGCGTCGGAGGATTTCCCGCGATAACCGAAGCTGTGCGAACCGTCGATCAGCGCGGTGTCCGGCGTCTCTCACCGTTCACGGTGCCGTCGTTCCTGGTGAACATGGCGGCGGGACAGATTTCGATCCGATATGGGTTCAAGGGTCCGCTCGGCGCTCCGGTGACGGCTTGCGCGGCCGGCATCCAGGCGATCGGCGATGCGGCGCGTCTTATCCGCGCCAATGAGGCCGACATCGCGGTCTGCGGCGGAACGGAAGCCTGCATCAATACGGTCAGCCTCGGCGGCTTTGCCGCGGCACGCTCTCTTTCGACCTCCTTCAATCACCGTCCCGATCAGGCGTCCCGCCCGTTCGACATGCTGCGTGACGGTTTCGTCATGGGCGAAGGCGCCGGAATCCTGGTCATCGAGGCATTGAGCCATGCGCTTGCGCGCGGCGCCAAACCGCTGGCCGAGCTCGTCGGCTACGGCACGACGGCGGACGCTTATCACATCACCTCCGGTCCGGAGGATGGCGACGGTGCGCGCCGGGCGATGGAAATCGCGATCAAACAAGCCGGTATTTCGGCACGGGAGGTCCGCCACCTCAACGCGCACGCGACCTCCACGCCGGTCGGCGATGCGGGGGAAATAGAGGCGATCAAAAGCGTCTTTGGCGTGGATTTCGGCATAGCCGTCAGTGCAACGAAATCGGCGACCGGACACCTGCTCGGCGCCGCCGGGGGGCTTGGGGCGATCTTCACGGTCCTGGCGCTCAGGGACCAGGTCGCACCGCCAACCCTCAATTTGAGCGCCCCCGATCCGGCAAGCGACGGGATCGACCTCGTCGCAAACCACGCCCGGCCGATGGAGATGGACTACGCGATTTCCAATGGCTTCGGCTTTGGCGGCGTGAACGCCAGCGCATTGTTCCGGCGCTGGACGGACTAGCCGCTGCTCGCGGCAATCGCGATGTCCTGGTCAGGCGGTGGCATGCCCGCGAATGTGCAGTCATTGCCCGGGTGCGGGGCGACGATGTCGCCATGTACTTCAGGCGGGCGACAGTCCCTCTATCAGCGCCGTCAGGACGGCACGGTAGTCTTCGCCCGACGCGCCGGCCTCGATGGCCAGCGCCGCGCGGTCGAAGGCGGCGGCAAGCAGGGCGGTCAGCGCTTCGGGCGGCAATCTTTTCATCGACTGTGTCCGCATCGCCGCGACAAGGCCCTCGCGCAGCGAGCGGTTGCCGTGGCGGTTGTCGATGGCATCCATTTCAGCGCGGCCGAGCACGGCGGGGCCGTCGAGCAGCAAGAGCCGCGTGCGGCCGGGCACGCGCATGGCTGTGAGATAGGCATCGGAACCGGCAATCAGCGCATCGCGGGCGCTGAGCGAAGGCGGGGAGGCGCGGTCAATCTCCCGCGCTACCGCCGCGGCTTCCTGTTCGACCACGGCGGCGAAAAGCGCCTGCTTGTCGGCGAAATGGTGGTACAGCGCGCCGCGTGTCACGCCCGCGGCGGCAACGATCTCCGGCGTGCCGGTCTCGGCATAGGATTTCTCCGTGAACAGTTCGCGCGCCGCCGAGATCAGCTCGGCGCGCGTCGTCTCGGTACGATCGCGGTTCGAACGACGCGCGGATCCCTGTTGCATACATGCAGCCTGTATGTTATTTCAATTTACATGCAGACTGTATGTTAATTGACGGGAGAAGGAAAGATGAAGACGACGAGCTACTATCCGGTGCTGATGACCGGCGATGTCGCCGGCACGGCGGCCTTCTATATCAGGCATTTCGGTTTCCAGCCGCTGTTTGAGAGCGACTGGTACGTGCATCTGCGGTCGGTGGACAACAAACGCGTCAATCTCGGCATCGTCCAGGGCGACCACGAGACGATCCCCGAGGAGGGGCGGGGGCGGACCTCCGGGCTGCTGATCAATTTCGAGGTCCGCGATCCCGATGCGGTCCATGACCGGATCCTTGCTGCCGGCCTGCCTATCCTGCGAACGCTGCGCGACGAGCCTTTCGGCCAGCGCCACTTCATCACCAGGGATCCCAACGGCGTGCTTATCGACGTCATCAAGCCGATCCCGCCCAGCGAAGAGTTCCTGGCGCGGTATGCGGAAGGCGCGGCGGGGGCTTGAATGGCAGGCTCAGCCCGCCCGTGCCACCGGGGTCACCGCCATCTGGCTGACGCCGGTGCGGCGCACCACGGTGCACAGCGTCTCGCGGCCGATACGCTCGGCGTCCAGCATGCGCACGAGGTCGTCGACGCCGGTCACCGGGCGCCCGTCTATTGCCGAGATGATGTCGCCTTCCCTGAGACCCGCCCTGGCTGCTGGGCCGTCCTTCTCGACGCTGCGCAGCCGTACCGCCGTACTGGTCGAGACCTGCGACAAGAGTGCCGCGCGCCGCGGCAGGTTTACCGTGTCGGCGGAGACGCCAATGAAGGCGCGGCGCACGCGGCCGAAGCGAATGATCTCCGAAATGACAAAGTTCGCGGTGTTGGACGCGACGGCGAAGGCAATGCCCTGCGCGCCATGGATCATGGCGGTGTTGACGCCGATCACCTCGCCGGCCGACGAGACCAGCGGACCACCGGAATTGCCGGGGTTGAGCGCGGCGTCGGTCTGGATGACGTCGTCGATTAGCCTGCCGGTCGAAGCCCGCATCGAACGGCCGAGCGCCGAGACCACGCCCGAGGTGACCGTCCATTCGAAGCCCAGCGGATTGCCGATGGCAATCGCGATCTGGCCGCGCCGCAGCCGCTTGGAATCGCCAAGCGGCGCCACGTCGGCGAAGCTGCCGTCAGCGCGCACCAGGGCGATGTCGGTGTCGGGGTCGCGGCCGAGCACGCGGCCCTCGCTGGAGGCGCCGTCCGGCATCGAGACGCGTACCGTCCGGGCATCACCGACGACATGGAAATTGGTGACGACCAGCCCGTCAGGCGCGATGACGAAGCCCGAGCCATGGCCGCCCGGCCCCCCGATGCGCTCAATGCGGCAGACGGCCGGTCCGATGCGGTCGACCGCGTCGGCAACCGTCGTCGAATAGGCGTCGAGCAATGTCTCGTCCGGTTGGAATTTTGGCGCGGCGAGGGCCATTGGGGGGCTCCGTGTTTTCAGGCTTGATCGTGACTATATGTGCGGAGCGGCCGGAACCGCCGCGACCTGACCAGATGGCCAGTCGAACCCGCAACTAGCCGTCAGGCGAGTACCTCCTGGCGTACCGCCGAGCGATATCTGGGGCAGGAGAAAACCCAGGAGGTCATCATGAGCGACTTCAATCTGAATGCATTTTCCGATGCCATCGCCGATATCGCCGCCAAGGCGACGCCGACAACGGCAAGCTTCGCCACGCATCATCACCGCACGGCGAGCGCCTTCCACTGGGGCGACGGCTATTTCGTCACCGCCGAGGAAGCCGTCGAGGCCGGCGAGGAGATCGAATTGACGCTGGCCTCCGGCGAGACGGCGAAGGCCGAACTGGTCGGCCGCGATCCTTCGACGGGCGTCGCCCTGCTGAAGCCCGCGGATGCGGCCACCGCGCCTGTCCTCGATAGAGCCAGCCCCGTTCGGCCAGGCAATATCGCCATAGCCATCGGCAGCAGCCAGGGCTCGGTGCTGGCCGTGTCGGGCTCGGTCGGTGAAGTCGGCCCGGCCTGGCGCTCGATGCGCGGCGGCACCATCGACCGGCGCATCAACCTGGCTGTCGGCGCCGGCGGCCGCTTCGAGGGTGGCCCGGTGCTGGACGCCAAGGGCGCACTGATCGGCATGCTTCTGTTCGGCCCGCGTGGCCGCGCGCTGGTCATGCCGCATGAGACGATCGAACGCGCGGTGGCGACGCTGCGCGAAAAAGGCCATGTCGCCCGCGGTTACCTCGGCGCCGGCCTGCATCCGGTGCGCGACCGCGACGCGCGTGGCGCAATGGTGATGAGCCTCGACGACAATGGTCCGGCCAAGGCCGCTGGCCTCACGCTCGGCGACATCATCGTGGCATGGAACGGCGAGGCCGTGCATGGTCCGCGAGACCTGATCCGTCGGCTCGGGCCCGACAGCGCCGGTGTTTCGGTGAAGCTGGGTGTCGTGCGCGGCGGCGAACAGCGCGACGTCGTGCTGACCATCGGTGAAAAGCCGCTGAGCTGAGAGGACGGATGGAAAGCGACACGCTGACAAGGCCTGACGTGGCGCGCGGCGAACGCCAGCTCGTGGTGCTGATCGCACTGCGCGATGCCGCGCGCGCCGAGCGCTTGTCGGCTTCGCTTGCCATGACGGACGATCTGCTGCCGGTCGTGGCCGCCGGCGGGGTCGCCGATGTCGCCATCATCGATGATGCCGTCGCCAACAGCGCGGCCTTGGTCGATCGAGCCAGCGTCGGCAGCATCACGACCCCAAAGGTACTGCTTTCGGACCGCGCGGGCCGGCCGCAAGGCCAGGTGTTTGCGGTGCTGCCGTCGGCCGCGGACGCAGCTTTGATCGCCGCTGCCGTCAGGCTGGCCGCCGCCGGCTACCGGGTGTCCGGCGAAGGGCGTTCGGTGCCGGATAGGCATGCCGATTTCGACCGCGGCGATGCGGCCAATGGGGATGAAAGCCATAGCGGGTTGTTCGGTGAGGAAACGGTCGACGATGGCGCCGCCGCCCGGCCGGCGCTGTCGCCGCGCGAGGCGGAAGTGCTGGCGCTGCTGGCCGAAGGGGCGCCCAACAAGGTGATCGCGCGGCGGCTCAACATCTCCGTCCACACGGCGAAGTTCCATGTCGCCGCGATCCTGATCAAGCTCGGTGCCGTCAATCGTACGGACGCCATCGCCATCGCGATGCGGCAGGGGCTGGTTCTGGTCTGACATTGATCAGATCGCGCCTTCGATGTCGGTCGGCCGAAAGTCTTCGTTCGTGAGAGCAGCGGCACGGCTTCGAGCCGCGCCGTGGCGTAAGCGATGCAGTCGCCGAAGGTCAGCGCCGCGGGTGCCGCCCCTTGCCGTAACGCGGAAAGGCTTGCCGGGGCGACAGCTGCATGGTCGCGCCGGTGAAGTCGATTGTCTCGAACAAGGCGGTTCACAGGAAGCGTTCAAGGCGATCCAGGACTTGATCCTACCGGCTGCCCGCGAGCACCATGGTGGTTTCAAGAAAGGTTGGCGCTGCCAACAACCGGGGCTGCCAATCCAATAGGTTTTGCGCTCCCAACCCTGGCCGGCCTCCGCTGCGTCACCATGGCTTCCTGTCGCGGGCTCTTGTATCCCGCTGCAGCGCGGGCAAGGATCGCGACGACGAAAAGATTGCAGGGAGGCGGAAAATGTCGCTGAACGGAAAAACGCTGTTCATCTCCGGCGGGTCACGTGGCATCGGCCTGGCGATCGCGCTGCGCGCCGCGCGCGACGGGGCCAATGTGACGATCGCGGCCAAGACGGCGGAGCCGCATCCGAAGCTGCCGGGAACGATCTACAGCGCCGCTGAAGAGATCGAGCAGGCCGGCGGCAAGGCACTGCCGGTGCTATGCGACATCCGCGAGGAAGCGCAGGTTGCCGAGGCGGTCGGCAGAACCGTCGAGAAATTCGGCGGCATCGATATCTGCGTCAACAATGCCAGCGCCATCCAGCTCACCGGCACGCTGGAAACCGACATGAAGCGCTACGATCTGATGCATCAGATCAACACGCGCGGCACCTTCCTCGTGTCCAAAATGTGCATTCCACACCTGAAGTTGGCGAAAAACCCTCACATCCTGAATCTGGCGCCGCCGCTCGACATGAAGGCCAAATGGTTCAAGAACCATGTCGCCTACACCATGGCCAAATTCGGCATGTCGATGTGCACGCTAGGCATGAGCGCGGAATTCGCCAGGGATGGCATCGCGGTCAATTCGCTGTGGCCGATCTCGACCATCGACACCGCCGCGGTGCGCAACCTTCTGGGCGGAGCCACGGTGGCGGCGATGAGCCGGTCGCCCGACATCATGGCCGATGCCGCGCATGCGATCTTCATGCGGCCGTCGCGCGTGGCATCAGGCAATTTCTATATCGACGAAGAGGTGCTGCGCGCCGAGGGCGTCAGCGATTTCTCGGTCTATGCGCCTGACGCAACCGGACCGCTGGCCGGAGACTTTTTTGTGCCGGATGAGGTGTTTGCCAGGACGGACAGCAAGATCAAGAACATCTACTGAAGGGAATCCTGCTGCCGCCGCTCGCTTTCAAAAAACGACTCGAGCTCCGGTTCACCTGACTGGTCGCGCTCATCGATTGCCCGACGAAGCTGCTCAAGCTTCTGATCGCCGTTTTCTTCCGTAGGCATCAAGTCGCCTCGTCCTTCGTTGAGCACGTATTTCGGCCAGCAGGGCACGGTTTGCACGGTGGATCTGAAAGCAAAAAACCCCGCCGGAGAGGGCCGGCGGGGCTCAATGCGTCCCGCTGGAGTCGGGACGGGGCAGGGAACGCCCAGTCAGGAATCTGGGGTGCGAACCCCGGTGATTCAATCCCATCCCGGTTGACCGGGATGGGACGTTGTTGCCGATCTGATTCCAGGAATCACTACAAGTGGCTGGAAACGCAGGTCAGTTGTTGCTCGCCACCGGCGCCACAAGCGAGGTGATGCGGCGGATGGCGACGCGCCGGTTCTCACGGTTGGGCGCCGAGGTATCGACCTTCAGATACTCCTCGCCATAGCCCTGTGTCGTCAGGTTCTCGGGCGGGATGCCGAAGGCGTTGGTCAGCGCTTCGGCGACGGCTTCGGCGCGACGGTCCGACAGAGCAAGGTTTGCCTCGGGCGTGCCGACGGCGTCGGTGTGGCCCTCGATCAGGAAGGTCTCGGCCGGGTTCTTTTTCAACAGCTTCTCCATGGCGTCGGCGACACCCTGGAGCTTCTGCACCTCGGTGTCGGAGATCGAGGACGAGCCGAATTCGAAGTTCAGCGTGTCGAGATCTATGCGCCGTGCAATGTCACGCACGCGAGCCGAACGCTTGACCTCGTTGATCGAGTAGAGACGCTGCACTTTCTCCACCGGCGGCTGTTCGAGGAAGGTGTAGTAGTCGTCGGGGCTTTCGACATCCTCGGAATCTAGGATGTAGTCCCGGCGCGGGATGGTCAGCCGCATCGGCGGCAGATCATCGCCGGGATCGCGCCAGTCCTCTTCGTCCTGATAGCTGCGCTCGTCGACATAGCTCAGCACATATTCCCGACCGTCGGGTGCGATGCGCGACCGCTGCAGGATGTCGCCGTAGCGGTTGCGTATGGTGACGATCCGGAAGCCATTGTCGCGCTCGACCGTCTCGCGCGTGCGGCCTTGCGGCAGGTCCTCGTAGTAGACATCCTTGGCGCCGCGGGTCAGGCGCGGGCGATCGTTGCTCTGGACGAACGTCTGGTCGTTGAACTGGACGATCACCCGGTCGCCGATCTCCTTGAGGACGTCGACGCCCTTGGGCCTGCGGCGGTCACGGATGTTCTCGTCAGGCGCGCGCTCGAGCCGCTTGCCCTTCTCCTGCGTCACCGGGACGATTTTTTCCGTCTTGATCGCCTCCTGGGCTGCCCTGTCGTCGGTTGGAGGCGGACCCTGATCCACCGGCGCCACTACCGGCTTCCGGCCCTGGTCACCGCCCTGCTGGGCGTTTTGCCCACCATTTTGCTGTCCACCGTTCTGCTCTTCGCCATTCTGGTTGGCGGGCTGGTTGGCTGGGTTCCGGCCGTTCTCGCCACGACCCTTGCGCCTGGCATCCTTCTGGCTATCGAGGATGGGGGCGGCATTCTTGTCGGCGGGTGCTTCGCCCTGAACCGGGTTTTCGCCCTGGACAGGCGCGGCCTTCCCATCGGTAGCGGACCCACCGGTAGCGGGCTGCTCTCCCGTCGCCGGCTGTTGGCCGGTCGCGGGCTGCTCGCCATTCGCCGGCTGTTCGCCAGCCGGTTTCCTGCCGTGCTTCTTCGTCTTGTCCTGAGGTTGCTCGCCCTGGGCGGGAGCCTGCTCGCCGGCGGGAGCGGATTCAACCTTCGGCGTCGCTTCGCCGGCAGGAGCCTGCTTCGGTGTCGGAGCGGTCTCCGGCACGGCGGCCGGCGCCTCTTTCTGCTGGTCCAGCTTGTGTTTCCTGCCAGGCTTGGTCGGCTGGTTGTCGTTGGCAGGGGCTGCCTCGCCGGCGGGGGCCTGCTCTGTCTGCTGCTGCTGGTCGCGCTTCTTCCTGCGTGGCTGCTGCTCGTCGGTTGCGGGTGCCGCCTCGCCGGCGGGGGCCTGCTCGGCCTGCTGCTGCTGGTCGCGCTTCTTCCTGCGTGGCTGCTGCTCGTCGGTGGCGGGTGCCGCCTCTCCGGCGGGGGCCTGCTCGGTCTGCTGCTGCTGGTCGCGCTTCTTCCTGCGGGGCTGCTGCTCGTCGGNGCGGGTGCCGCCTCTCCGGCGGGGGCCTGCTCGGTCTGCTGCTGCTGGTCGCGCTTCTTCCTGCGGGGCTGCTGCTCCTCGGCCGCAGGCGCGGGCTGCTCGGCGGCGGGCGCCTGTTGGGTCTGCTGTTGCTGCTCGCGCTTCTTCTTGCGAGGCAGTTCTTGGTCGCTCTGGTCAGTGGGCGTGTCCTGCGCCAGGACGATCTGCGGTGTCCCCCCGGGTTGCATGGGGCCGAACGCGGCTGTCCCCTGAAGCGGGGACGCGCCTAACGGCGCGGACGCCATCAACAGGCCAAGTGCTGTGCCTGCCAGAATCCGTGGTTGGCGTTTCATCGAAATTCTCCTTGTGGGGTCCCATCCTTGCCGAAACCGCTTTTAACGAAATTGGTTCCAGCTGCCCATCGTTAGGGGCCGTACAGGGCTATTGGCCGACTTTTTGAAGGCAACTTCATGTCATTCGGCCCGCTAGCAGCCTCATTGCGGCTGTTGCCGCGCTTGACCTTGGCCGCGGCTGGGGCCACATGCCGGGAATGGAAACCCCGTTCTGGAAGACCAAGACGCTGGAAGAGATGAGCCCCACCGAGTGGGAATCGCTCTGCGACGGCTGCGGCAAGTGCTGCCTGTCCAAGCTCGAGGACGAGGACACCGGTGAAATCTACTGGACCAGCGTCGGCTGCCGGCTGTTCGACGCCGAGAGCTGCCGCTGTGCGGACTATGCCAACCGGCTGGCGCGCGTTCCCGATTGCGTCGGCCTGACGCCGCAGAATGTGCGCGCCATCAGCTGGCTGCCCAGCACCTGCGCCTACCGGCTGGTGGCCGAGGGCCGCGACCTCTACTGGTGGCATCGGTTGGTCTCGGGCAATGCCGAGACCGTGCATGAGGCCGGCATTTCCATGCGCGGCCGGGTCAAGGCGAGCGAGACCGACCTGGCCGAGCCGGAAGACTATTTTGACTATATGCTCGACGACGAGCCCTGACGCGCGACAGTAAACCGTCAGGAGTTTGCCTGTCGGGAACCGTGCGAGGGCAAGACGCTTGGCGCGATAATTTTGAATGCCGGCAAGGGATTGGCCGGCAAGGGATTGGCCGGCAAGGGATTTGGCCGGCGAGGGATTTGGCCGGCGAGAGATTTGCAAATTCGGCCGCTTTGCCCGTGCGGCGCCACATGAACCGCAGATGAACGGGCAGTTCGTAAATAGTTCAGACAGGCCGGTGCATTCTCCCGCCATCGGTTTCACGAGGAGGGCGCAAGCCCGCAACAAGGAGAGACAACCATGTACACCACCATCAAGACGGCGGCGCTTTCGGCTCTGGTCGGCCTCGGCACGCTGGCGGCCATGCCCGCCCATGCCGACAGCCTCTATCTTGGCTTCGGCAACAACCAGGATCCGCGCTTCGGCGTCTATGCCGGCGACGACGGCTATCGCCACCGCCGGGACGAGCGCCGCGACGACTGGCGCCGTGGCTGCTCGCCGGACCGCGCTCTCGACAAGGCCGAGCGCATGGGGCTGCACCGTGCCCGCATCGTCGATGTCAACCGCCGCGTGGTCAAGGTGATGGGCCGTCAGTACGGCGACCGCGTCGTCATCGTGTTCGCCAACGAGCGCGGTTGCCCGGTCATCAATCGCTGAAGTTTTTCGGCCTGAAACCATGAAGATGGAGCCCCTTTCTCGGAAACAAGTGGCCCCAAACCCCGCGGGAGCGATTCCGCGGGGTTTTTGAATGTCCGCTGTGGTCTCTCATTAGCAGGTCCGTGGCCAAGCAATGCTCGGCCACGGCGTCCAGCGCCGCCTACTTCAGTTCGAAGGTAACGGTAACCTGGACATTGTAGGCATTCTCGCCGGCCTGTACCGGCGCCGCGCCGGCCGCGGCGTCGAATGCCTTGGCGTTGATAGGCATCGGCGCCGGCCTGATGTTCTGATCGGTGATCTCGAGCACCCGGCCCAGGCTGACCCCGGCCGCCTCGGCCAGCGTCTTGGCCTTGGCCATGGCGTCGGCGACAGCCTTCTTTCGGGCCTCGGTGACGGTGGCCGCCGGATTGTCGTTGGTGAAGGCGATGCCGCCGCCCTGGTTGACGCCGAGCGACACCGCCTTGTCGAGGATCTCGCCTGTCTTGTCGACGTCGCGCACGCGCACCGACAGCGTGTTGGTCACCTGATAGGCGACGAGTTCGGCCTCCTGGCCGCCGTCCGGCTTGTTGGTGTAATCGTAGCGGGGGTTGATCTGGATGCCCGCGGTCTGCAGGTCGCGATCCTTGATGCCGGCGGCCTTCATCGCGGCGATCACGGCGGCCATGGCATCATTGTTGGCGTCGAGCGCGGCGCGCGCCGTCTTGGCTTCGCGCATGACGCTGAGCGTCAGCACCGCCAGATCTGGGGCCACGGTTGCTTCCCCCTCGCCGGACACAATGATGCGGGGCGGCGTCGGCAGATCGGTGGCTCCAGCCATCGCCGGAAAAGCGATTGCAGCGGCGAGCGCGAGGGGCAACAGATGTCTGGTCATGAAAATCTCCTTGGTCTGCGATCAAGTCGCAGGGTCGCGTAGAGCGCGATTATGGGTTGATTTGGGCGATCTGCGAAAGCCCGCCGGGAAAGCCTTGTGCCGGGATGCGAAAAACATTAATCCAGCCCGCGTGGGGCCTGTAGCTCAATGGTTAGAGCCGGCGGCTCATAACCGCTTGGTTGGGGGTTCGAGTCCCTCCGGGCCCACCATTCAGTCCGCCAGTTTTGGCGCGTTTTCGACCGTCTCAGAATAGCGTCGACATTTCCGCAGGTTAGCGGCGGCTTCGTGGCACCGCTTGGCGGAGACGCCGCCTTCCGGGCCCATAATGCCCGGATTTCGGGCCTCCGTCTCTGCCGCCCATTTCCGTAGCCAACTGTTTGGAAAAGCGATGCTCGGCTGATGGTCGAAATCAAAGGCCGAGGAGGGCAGCCTGATCGGTCCAGGCGAGCGGAAGGCCGGACAGGCGCGACAGCCCATGGGCTGTGAGTTCGATCGGCTGCTGGCCGGCGATGATCTTGGATACGATTTTTGGCGAGAGGAAAGCTAGGGGTAGCAGCCTGCTCACTTCCGAGACGGTGGTCGCATTCACGCTGGCGATCTCTGTCAGGCTTCGGCAAGAGCCGTCGGTGAGTTGGTGAAGGTATCGATGAGAGCGATGGACAACATCGATCAATGCAGCGTCCGGCTCTGGGTTGTTGGACGAGGCATCACCTAGAACGATGCGCATCTCGACGCCACGTCGCTTGATGTCAAATGGGCATGTGATTGACACCGTTTCAGCGTCGCTACCGGATGGCAAAACTTTGTCGAGCAGATGCTCGGAGAATGCGCGGCAATCAATGTCGATTGTCAGCTCCTTCTGACCAAGCGTGATGCGGACGAGTTCTTGCAGCAGCGATCGCTTAGCGTCAGCAGTCTCGGAGCTCCAAGCAGCCCGGACCTCAGCCGCGCGACGCATCGCGTATTGGATTTCGCCGGGACCTCCCCATCGCTGAATCAAATCAGCGATTTGGCTGTGATCGCTGAGAATACGATTCAGCTGTTGCTCAACGACTGATTCAACTGCGTAGGCGGGAAGACGCCATCCGTCGGAGGTGCCGCGTCGCTGATCAACAAATTGTTTTGAGACGTAGTACCGATAGCGAACGCCGCGCTTGTTGGCATGCATCGATCGAAGCTTTTCACCGCTTTCATCAAAGAGCAGCCCTGTGAGAAGATGCTGCTGAGTGACGTTCGATGTGCTCCGGCGGCGCGGTGCCTGAGACGCCAAAAGCGCCTGTGCCTCTTCGAACACCGGGCCTGCAATGATCGGCTCATGCTCGCCGTCGTGGACTTGATCCTTATGTTTGATCTTTCCGATGTAGACCGGGTTTGAAAGCAGGTGATAGAGATTGCCACGGCCGAATGGCATCGTGACGGCAACGGTCCCATCCTGGCGCTCGCGGGTTCGAGTCACGAGGCCGTCGCGCGCGGCCTCGTCAGCGAGGTCACGCACTGATTTCAGAGTCAGATAGCGATCAAAGAGGTGTCGAACGATCTTCGCCTCGGCGTCGTGGATGACAAGTTTGCGGTGCTCCACGCGATAGCCGAGCGGCACGACACCGCCCATCCACATACCTTTTTTCTTGGATGCCGCGATCTTGTCGCGGATGCGCTCGGCCGTGACCTCGCGCTCGAACTGCGCAAAGGAGAGAAGGACATT
This sequence comes from Mesorhizobium sp. LNHC229A00, assembly GCF_000502415.1. Lineage (NCBI taxonomy): Bacteria > Pseudomonadati > Pseudomonadota > Alphaproteobacteria > Hyphomicrobiales > Phyllobacteriaceae > Mesorhizobium > Mesorhizobium sp. LNHC229A00. Next base: position 21,076 of record NZ_AYWQ01000002.1, on the reverse strand, counting down.
GAGCGTCAGCCTGCCCATCGATGTGGTAGTGTTGAACTGCTGCGTGACAGAGACGAATGATACCGAACTGGCGTCGAAGATCTCGACGATCTTCGAGAAGTCCATAAGCGAGCGGGTGAGGCGGTCGATCTTGTAGACGACCACGACATCCACCTTCTTATCGCGGATGTCCTGAAGCAGTCGCTGCAGGGCAGGGCGATCCATCGTCCCACCGGAGATGCCGCCGTCGTCATAGCGATCAGGGACAAGCTTCCAGCCAAGGCCAACCTGCGAGGCGATGAACGCCACGCAGGCCTCGCGCTGGGCGTCGAGCGAGTTGAATTCCTGGTCGAGGCCTTCCTCGCTCGATTTGCGAGTGTAGACCGCACAGCGCAGGCGGGGTGTCGAGTTGCTGCTCATAGCCCGAAGAACCTCGGACCGGACCAATGCGCGCCGGTGATCTTGCGCGCGATGGACGACAAAGAAGGGTAGACCTTTCCGTCGAAGACGAAGCCATCTTCGACCACATCGACGATGTGGGTCTTGCCGCTCCAATCTCTAACCAACCGCGCGCCCGGCAGAACTTGTCTGCGCTTTGAAGCGATCGTCACCTTGATGTCGTCGACGACGACGATAGCTTGGCTGTCGCGGTCGGCGAGCTTCTTCTCGACGCGATCTATGGCGGACCTGAGCATGCGACGCGTCTCGGTGGAAAACCCACCGAGACGCTTTGCCTGAAGATGCCAGGCTGCTGCCCGGATCAGAAGCTCGCGCCTGACACCCTTTGGTGGCGCGCACCTGTAGATCTTCTCCCATTGCACAGCGAGTTCCTCGCGGGAGAGGTCGCCCAAGGCGGCGACCTCTGCTTCGATGTCGAGCTTGGCGCGCATGAGGCTCAGGCGTCTTTCGAGCCGTCGTCGATACGGTAGCGGCGAACCCCGTCCTTGCCGAAGTCGCTGACCAGGTTGAGGCCAAGCTTCTTCTTGACGACCGCCGACAAGAAGCCTCGCACCGAGTGTGCTTGCCAACCAGTCGCTTCCATCAACATCTCGATGGTGGCACCCTTTGCCAGGCGAAGCTTCTTCAGCACCTGGTCCGACTTGTTCGGCTTGGTCTCACCACGGGGCGCAAGCTTCGGCGGCTTCGTAGATGCCGGCTCCGCCGTGCTCTCCGTGCCACCCGTCTGTCTCTTGGTGGACTTGGCCTTCTTAGCCTGCTTGGGCGGGTTCGCTAGCACATCCGAAATGTGCTCGTGCGGGGCCGATGGGATCTGAAGCTTGTCGTGGTTCGATTCAGTGCTCTGGTCAGTGCCGAGTGTTGCCATGGTCGTTCTCCTTCAGTTTGCAGTTGCCGGCCGATCCGGCGCCTGTACTGACTTGAGCCCGCCTGGCGGGCTGGAGAGACCTGGTAACTGCAGAGAAGACTGCCGCCGCGTTGTTACCCAGAGCAATGCTTGCGTGCGTAACGAAGTCCAGTGGAATGAGCGTCGACGGCTAGCTATTTTAAGAATGGCAGGTGAGAAGCACTGGGATTTTCCCCTTGCTTGGAGTCGATGGGAGCGGCCCCCGGTCGCAAGAACCTGGACCGACGCCTTTAGCGCTTGATGGCGGTTAAGTTGCAACTCCCTGAAGAAGTTTGCCTGCGGCTGGCCGGCTGGGTATCATCCGGCGTGGCGGACACATTGACCAAAGAGCAGCGCTCCGAGCGCATGGGGCGGATCGGTGGAAAGGATACCGGGCCGGAGATGATCGTGCGCCGCCTGGTTCACGCGATGGGCTACCGCTGTCGCCTTCACGATCCTGGCCTGCCCGGAAAGCCAGACCTCGTTTTCCGCTCTCGGCACAAGGTCATTTTCGTGCATGGATGCTTTTGGCACCGCCACGATGATTCGGCCTGCAAGCTCGCCCGATTGCCCAAGTCCCGCAGCGAGTTCTGGCTTCCGAAACTTGAAGCGAACGCCGCTCGGGATCGCCGCAATCAAGAGGGACTTCGCGCTCTTGGCTGGGATATCCTGGTGATATGGGAATGTGAACTCAAAGATCGCGCTTTCCTGAAGTCAACAATTGGGTCCTTCTTCAGTCATGAAATCGCTTGAACTTTTCGCTGGCGCGGGTGGACTTGGCATCGGACTGCACGATGCCGGTTTTCGCCCCGTCAATGTCATCGAATGGGACTCTTATTGTTGTGACACCATTCGCGAGAATAAGGCCCGCGGCCTCCATGCTGTGAAAAATTGGAAAGTTACCCAAGGCGACGTTCGCAAGGTTGATTTCAAGCCCTACAACGGAAAGATTCAACTGGTCTCTGGTGGGCCGCCTTGCCAGCCTTTCTCGCTCGGCGGCAAACACGGCGCCTATGACGATGTGCGTGATATGTTCCCCCAAGCTATTCGCGCCGTGCGCGAGACCAGGCCTCAAGCCTTCGTTTTCGAGAACGTGAAGGGCCTCACCCGCAACTCCTTCCGCAACTATTTCGAATATGTTCGCCTGCAACTCGAACATCCCGACATCAAAGCCAAGCGCGGCGAGGATTGGGCTAATCACTTTGCCCGCCTCGAACAGCACCACACCAGCGGGAACAGGGCGGGGCTCAACTACCGCGTCGTCACGCAACTGGTAAACGCCGCCGATCACGGTATTCCTCAAAAGCGCGAGCGGGTCTTTTTCGTGGGTTTTCGCGAGGACCTCGCCGTCAGCTGGCATTTTCCCCTCGCGACGCATTCCCAGGACGCTTTAATCTGGGATCAACTGCACGGCGACTACTGGGATCGGCATCAGATCGCCCGCAAATTCCGCTTGTGCCCCAAAGGCTCTGATCGCGTTAGCAAGCAAGACAAGCCTAGCGAAAGGCCCTGGCGCACAACACGCGACGCGCTCTTTGGCCTTCCCGATCCCGAATTCGAACACGAGAATAGCGCCATCATCTTGAATCACCGTTTTCAGTCCGGCGCGCGATCCTATAAGGGTCACACCGGCAGCCCCTTGGACGAACCTGCCAAGACCTTGAAGGCAGGCGTGCATGGCGTCCCTGGTGGGGAGAACATGCTGCTACGCCCCGATGGATCGGTTCGCTATTTCACCGTGCGCGAAAGCGCTCGCCTACAAACCTTCCCGGATGATTTTCTTTTCCATGGTTCTTGGGGCGAAACCATGCGCCAACTCGGAAACGCAGTTCCCGTTGATCTCGCCCGCGTCGTCGGAGAGAGCGTCGCCGAGCATCTGCCAAGGACTGCGGCGTGATAGGGGGCGACGGGACAATCCTCTCGACAAGGCCGAACTTGCCAAGAAACCGTTCGTGCCCTTGTCGACAATCAGACACCCAAGTGATCGAAGAACAAGAAGCCGAGGACCAGGCGGAAGCCGAGGACATGACAGACGAAGTTTGACGTCCCCTAATCGAGCCAAACGACTTTTTCGATGCCAAGCTTCGTGGCCGCGCTTTCCACGACGGATCGATCTTGTTTCGTGGAGAATTTACCACCGGCCTCGGTCAATACCGCAGCGAAAGGCATGCCCTTTTCGAATGACCGTTCGTGAAGCGCCATTAGCGTGGCCTTCCATTCGCTTGCCTTGCTCCAAGCGATTTGTCGATTGTCAGCAAGCAATCGGCCATGCGGTTTGATGAATGTAGCTATGGTCGAAGCATCCTGCCCTATGCCGAGCACACGGAAAGCCTTTTCCGGACTCGCTGACGTTTCTCGCGTATAAGGTTTGAGCAAAGTGTCCTTGATGTAGACGCGTACTTGGCGCGGGTCCATGTAGGAGCCGAGGACACCTCCGACTTCCTTCGTCTCCGTCCAGATGGTGTAGTAACGAGTTTTGTCGGCGGCTGACAGCGACCACCAACTGAGGTTATCCGCTTCGGCCCAAAGTCGATCTTTGATAGCTTTCTTAATTTTGGTTGGCACGCTCATGCGACACCGCCCGGTTGAGGGACAGTAGGAAATTCGAAGCGCGGTATTTCGAGCTGCGCGTCTCCCTCCCGTAACATGAGGTCCGCCTGATCTTTCATCCATTCGAACATGAAGCTGCCCGCCGACGCATCGCGGAAATTGATCAAATGATTGCCCAACGGCAATCTTTCCAATGGCCCTGACGCGGCCTTCTCCAACTCGATTACTTCGGCGACGCGTCTCAAATCAGTAACGAAATCGAGCACGATGACCTTGTCTTTCCCTGGGCTTAAACGGAGTCCACGCCCAAGTTGCTGGACAAAAATGCGCCGGCTATGGGTCGCACGCATGAAAACGATCAGGTCAACGTCGGGAACATCAACGCCTTCGTTGAAAAGATCAACGCTCGTAAGGAGGTCAATGTCGCCTCTACGGAACATGGCCATCAAGCGATCGCGCTCGCGCGCGTCCTGACGAGAGGATATCGCCTCGGCACTAAGTCCGAAGCCGCGCAGGGAGCCCGCGAAGCTTTCCGCGTGATCAACCGTTGGAGAAAACACGATGCCTCCACGACGATTTTCGCTGTGGAATACCTCCGTAATTTGACGAGCGGCTTCCTCGTCCCGCGTGGGCATGATCAACTTCTTATTGAGCTGGCTCAGCGAATAATTATGGGCTGAAATGTCCTGCACGAACTTCCAGTCGACGTTATCAGCGAGCAATCGGTAGTCCACTTCGCTAAGATATTTGTTCTGAAGGCCGTCGGAGATTCCAAGGCGCACGAGTGGTTTGCCAACAACTTCGTCGATATCAAAACCATCGCCACGCCAAGGCGTGGCCGTGACTCCACCGACCATGGGTGGCCCAAGGGCCTCGAGAGCGCGCCGGAAGGTGGTTGAACCTATATGATGGGCTTCATCAACAAGCACTAAGCCGAAGCTCGGCAGATCATCAATTCTCCCAATCACGCTCTGCACGGTCGCGAACGTGATGCCGTCATAGAAGGATGGCGTCTCGTCACCTGATAGCAAATGAGTAGGAACCCACTTCGGTAGTTGAAACCAGAACCCAAATTGCAATTGTCGAATAAGTTCGCGTTTATCCGCCAGCACCAGGACGCGATTATCGCGGATGAGCCTGTCACGATACAAATCGCTGACTACCTCGGCCATGACGACCGTTTTTCCAAGACCGGTCGCGAGCACGATTTGAGCGCGGCCGGTGTCTGTTAGTCCTTCACGAAATCGAGCGAGCGCGTCTTGTTGATATGGACGAAGTTCGCGCCGCGCCTTGGTGTATTCGGGAACTCTTGCCGCCATGGCGACGAGACGAGCGGGGTCAAGCAATTCGACATTGATACCGATACGCCTGTAGCGCTCGATTTCCGCATGAATTCCACCGCCAACTGCGCGTGAGGTAGCGACAAGCATACGGTTGGCGCCGTAAAAAGTACCGGCTTCAACGACTTCTTGGACCGCGTACTTCGTCGGCGGAGCGGTCGTCGTGTGCTTGCATTGGATGACCCAGATCTCACCATTCTTGACGCCAACAATGTCCGCGCCCTTATCACCAGACCCGCCGACAACGCGAATGTCATCGAAACCTGCGTGAATTAAGAGTCTCGCTACATCGCGCTCGAATGCCTGCCAAGGGCCGCGCAAAAGGCGCCGGTCATCCAAAAAGGCATTCATCATGCTGGCTCGACGTCGGGTCTAAGAAGTTCCAGCGACATGACCGCACGAATAATCTCATCACGGGACGCGATGCCGAGGTCGCTACTGTCCTGTCGCGCAAGCCAAATGGCGTCACTTATCAAACCGAGATATTTCGAGAGAACCGCATTTCGCGCGTCTTCCGTGATTTCGGGGTNTCGACATCTGGCCTGAGAAGCATCAACGACATGACCGCCCGGATGATCTCATCCTTCGAAGCCATTCCCAAGTCACTGAGGTCTTGTTTCGAAAGCCAGATAGCATCGCTCACTAGGCTCACGTACTTGGATAGGACATTCCGCCTGGCATCCTCGGTGATGTCTGGGTCGCCGTAATCGAGGTCGGCGTACGCTTCGTCCCAAACGTTTCCATCGAAGCATAGTTCGGGCCGGCTCTTCACCAGGACCTTGATGATTTCCGAAGGTGCGGATTGAAGGAAACTGCCGTCGATCGTCGACTCGGCCGGCTTTATTTTCTTGCCAGCTAGCGCCCGCATGATTGTATGTTGTTCGGAGACCGAAAGCCCATTGAAGAGCGAAGCTCTCTCTTCCACGGGACAAGCAGCCACCATGGACCTTGCCACGTCAATCAAGATAGCGGATGCATCGGCAGGCAGTGATTTATAATCCAATGCGTTTTCGTCGCCATATTCCAGGCGGAATTCGCTAAGAATGCGCGCGATATCGGGAGTCTGGCTGGAGGATCGAGTTTGATCGGCCGTCATGAAGGCAAGATTGGCCAACAGCCCATCCTGTGGTGTCATCGTAATAGATTGAAACACTGGGTGAGCTGGGTTATAAAGATAGTGATACGTCTTTGTCGGAATATCGCCCATGCGAACCGTCCAAGGAGCACCGCTCGGCAGGTCGGGATCAGTATTTGCAACCTCGAATGCCAAAACGTTCCATTGAATGCTCGATGGCTGATGATGGTATTTTCGGCTCAGGGATGGCACGTCCCTTCGAGCCGGCGGCGCTGGTTTAGGGGCCACGGGCGGCGGAGTAGGGGCAGGATTGTCAGCAGGGCGTAACGGCTCGTCAACTAGCCCCGTTGGGAGTGCGTCTCCTCCGTTAGATGTTTCGCCGCCTCCCTGGCCAAATAGAAGCTCGCGATCAGCGGCCTCGACCAGTTCCCACCACTTGTCGTCGTCCTGATATTCCGGATTGCCTTCATGGAAATAACTCGCCATTTCCAAGGCTCGGTTGTTGTCCTTGACGATCAAGATACGCGCGTACGCGCCGGCGGTTTTGGAGTGGGGGCTCGTGCGGCGGAAGGTTTTGAATAGACGAAAAAGGGGCGACTCATTCGTGGGGAAGCCCAAGTCCTTTGCCTTCTCAGGGCGTAGCGGCCCATCTCCTCGAAGGAGCTGCACCATTTCGTCCCAAGTCGGATCGGCTCGATCAAACCGATCCTTCGCGTAGCTCACGCGGCAATGGTCGATATGGATTTCTCCAACTATCCTGCCGCGGTTTCGTTGATCGTCGATGGGGTATTCGCGTTCCTCGGCTTCACCATCATGCCAGGAAAAGAGGTCTTTATTGGCGATTTCAATCTTGCGACCATTTCGAATGAAGTCGATTCCAAACTCGGATTGATCCAAATACCGCTGTATGCCCAGCCACCCGGTGACACGCCGAGTGCGTTTGACGACGGTTCCGGTCGAAGCGCATAGTGGGCAAGCTGCGGATTCAGACGCTTCCGCGAGCCAGCTCATGCAGTTCGTGCAATAGAAGCGTTCCGAAAGAGCGTGATTGACCTGTATGACGGCATTCACGTCGATGCCGCCCACGCCTGAGACGACTCGATCCTCATTCCACACGCAGTGGCGGCGGGCCTCGACACGTTTGTTGTTGAGGTATAGTTCGAAGGAAATAGGGATGCCATTAGCGCGAAGCATCGCGGAGTAGGCCTGCGACAATCTCTTGCGGACGATCGTCTGATTTCCGTTTTTCGCAAGCCACCTGCGCTGTTCCGGTTTGAGTTGCCTGATCGTGATTTCCGTCCCATGCTGGTTTGGGTCGGTCTTGGGCCTTGTCAGATGGGGAGTGCGGAAATGTCGCTGACGCCTCAGCGCGTCGAAATCGATCGACAATCCATGCCATTCCGATTCACCCTTCCGTGTCGTCCAAACCTCGGTCACCGAGCCCAGGCGGGCAGTCGCGATGTTGAATCCCATTCCGAAGAGACCAAGGCTATCGATGGGATTATTTCCCGACCATCCCGCGCGAACCGCACTTTCGAGAACGTCCGAGGTCATGCCAGAACCATTGTCGATGACGCGGACAACCGCGCCTTCCTTGTCGGCGGCTGGAAGTATGACATCAACGCGGGCACCTGAAAGAGGAGTCCCCGTGCGGCTCTCTTTGAGAAATCCGTCGATGGAATTGTCGATCAACTCCGCGAGGCAGCGCCATTGATCAATGTTGATCTCGCCAAGCATCGGCAGGACGCGCGGATCGGGCTGCAAATCGAAGTCTTGACTGATCATGATATTTTCCTGTGTCCATGACATGCTGAAATTCTGCTAATCTTTCCGATTAATACTTCAGATCACTCGTAAAAATATCAATATTACTAGATATGCGCAAAGGGATGTTCATGGTGTCGCCTCACCCCGACCCATCCGTGGCTTTGGAAACGGATGCCTACCTTGATCGACTCCGTCCCCTGGTCGACGATACGATTGAGAAACTAGGGAACGCAAGTTTCCGAGACGATCCTGTTGCCGGTCGGAAATACTCCCGAGCGACGTCAATCATCAGTTCAGCCTATAAACGACATGGAGCGATCCTGGATCGAGCTTTGTTGGAGCGATTGAAGGATTGCGCTCGATTTCGAGTTTGGACCGAGGACGAGTTCAAACTTTCGCATGAGTCGCTACAACAAACACGAATCGTGGAGCGAATTGAACCGCTGCTAAGGACGGACCTCGCCTATGGAGATCGCGAACGATCCATCCGGGTCGACATACTCGTATATGACGAGGAAAGCGGGCGGCTAAGCTCATATAACGTAAAAAGAGGCAATGGATCATATGACCTAGGAAAACGGCGCCTGATCCAAGAGGATTTGCTTCGAACACACATGCTGCTCAAGGACTACGGGCGAAAGGCGGGTTTTGCACCAACGTCGAGTCATGCGCACATCGTCTTTTATTATGATTTACTCTCGTTGCAGCCACCCTTGGCGATACTCGGAAGCAAACTGGACGAGCACTTCGCCTTTCCCGTGCGGGATGCCATCGAACGGGTGAACGATTATTTCGTCGGTCGCCTCCATCGGCTTATTGAGCAGGACGAATGAAGCGTATTGGGGATAGCATGGATCTCGTTCACAGCGCGTTGGCAACCTACATACAGATAACGGCAAAGCGTTCGAGTTCCTGGGCATTTTTCCAGGTTCGAATATGCGCTTAAGGAAAAAAGGTTACGCTCACAAGGGTGCCCACATTCGGGATGCTCGCTTGTGAATAGAGCCTCCACAGCTGTGCTGATAGGCTTGGCAGGCGATCATTCCGTGATATTCAGGAGCCTGTATACGCCGTGGGGGCGTTTGTTTGAATTGGGGGGCGTCGTTGAGCGTATCAATCCGTCAAATCCACGTTGAGAACTTCCGCTCAATACAGCGGATTACGATACCTGCGAGCAAGCTATCTATTTTTGTAGGAAAGAACGACTGCGGAAAATCTAACATTTTGCGAGCCCTAAATCTTTTCTTCAACGGGGTAACAAACCCGGGAAAAGCGTTCGTTTTCGACGATGACTATAATCTTTTCGTGCCCGACCGGGCAAAGGTGGCAAAGGAAGTCGTCGTACGGCTAGAGCTCGATATTCCGACTTCCTATCGCGCGACCAATGGTGAGATCATCATTTGGGAGAAACGATGGCGTGCTGGCGGTCTTCATTCGAACGAATATTGGGGCAACAGGCTCACAACGAATCGTCGTGGTCGAGAGGTGCGGACAAATGTCGACATCCCCGAGAAGTCCAACGCGCATACCCTTCTGAGGCAAATTGAATTCGAGTATGTTCCGGCAATCAAGGACGCCGGGTACTTTGACGACCTACGCGGCCGTATCTACGCTATCATTGCCGAGGTTGCGGCTAGAACCTTCAGGACGTCGAGTACTGCATTCGAAGACTCGATCGGAGAACATCTAGCGGACCTCACTACGGGCATCGGACACGCACTGGGATTCGAAACCCGCCTGGCGCTTCCCCGTGACCTTAGCCACATCTTCCAGCGATTAGATTTCCTCGGCGGCGCCAAGGGCATCTCGCTCAACCACCGCGGTGACGGCATAAAGTGCCGACACATTCCACTAATTCTTAAGTTCATGACCGAGAAGAAACGGTCGCTTCAAGGGCGAGGAGCGCCGCCCTATAGTTTTATTTGGGCCTACGAAGAGCCGGAAAACAATCTCGAGTTCGCAAGTGCAGTGGAGCTTGCGTCGCAACTTTCGGGATTTGCGAGGGATGGGGTGGCCCAGATACTTTTAACCACGCATTCGCCAGTGTTCTATGACCTAAATGACACGACGGCGGCGCAAGTGTCCTGTTCGCACATCTTCAGAGATACTGATGAACGGGGTAGCGAGGCGAGCGACTCGGCCTCTGAGGTCGATGAGAAGATGGGGACTATGGCGCTTCTTGCCCCCCGAGTAAAAGAGCTTGTTCAGGACGTTCGCGGCCAAGTCGAGGCGAGGGTCGCGGCCGAGCAATTGGCGCGGCAGAACCGCCCGAAAATCTTTGTCGAGGGAGAGAGCGATCGGATCATCTTGCAGCGTTGTGCGACTGTTTTCCACCCAGCGCGAGCGGCGCTCGTCGACTTTGAAACGAAGCGTGATGGCGCCGGCCACAGCTACGTAATTGATATGCTTAACGGCTGGCGGTCCCAACATAAGCATCATCCAGGAGGCCCACGAGCAGCGGGCGTCTTGGATTGGGACGCTGTCGAGATGAAAAACGCGTGGAACGCTGGTTCTGGAAATGTTAACTCGGCTAAGTGCTTCTGCTATCCAAAGCCTGCTCATGCGATCGCTGCCCTAGCCGCCGGCTTCCGGCTTCCCGTAACGCTAGAGGTTCTTTACGGTGTCGATATTTGGCAATGGGCTGAGGAAAACGGCATGCTTGAGGACCGGATCCGGGCTGAAACATTCCCGACTGGCCTCGTCGAACAAATCCTCAAGGGAGAGGCTGGCAATGTGGTCGTCGACGAGGCTTATAGAACCTACGTAACAAAGCAGTTTCGTGGCGGTACAAAGGTAGATGCAGCAAATTACGTGAGGCGTTTTGGTGAAGATCGCATCCGTACCGAGTTCGCGAGAGTTGGTACTCTGCTGGACGAAGTGCTTCGCTACCTTGCCGTTCCAGAGATGCCTGCGGCCGCGTGAAATACGCCGTCTTCGAATGGAGACTGGAGCGTGCAAAGGTGTGCTCGAGCGGCCGTCCTGATGCGGGCGGACCTTGAGCCAAAAGGGGGATGTGAGTCCTTTGCGCGTCTCTGACATTCAGTCTGGAGTACCGGGGATTGCGTCGTCATCGTCGGCATTGGGAGGTAGAGTCCCATCGTCGGAAGATTTGTTCCGCGCTTAGGCGATGCACCAGCACTTTGTTGGGATCGCAGACTGATCGCCGTCATTTTGAGAGTCGGAGAGCGCCGTAACTGAGATTATATCCCAGCCCCTCAAAGCGACAACAAAGCCTTCCAGGTTTGTTGCGGAAGTGTTGTGAGGGTGACGATCTTGTATTTTTCGACAGGATGGCGGCTAACCTGTGCCTGTCGCCGTGGAATGAGCAGGTAAGGTACTGCGGTTCGAGCAGGCAGGCGTGCGGCAACCTACGCGACGATGGGCAATTGAATGGGTGGGGTATGCTGAATATCGTCCTGGAGACGGCGGAACATGTCGATCCGATCGAGGAGATCAGGACAGCGACGCTTGACAGAATAAACCATTTCCTGCAGTCGCCGCGGGACGTGCGGGTCTATTCGGACCTGAGAGGACTTTGTACGACCGTCTCGGTTTCATACCGCAACCGATCCGTGCTTGAGCTGTTGCAAAACGCCCACGACGCCCATGCCCCGGGCGAAACCAAAGGTCGAATTCGCTTCTTGCTCGAAGATGAGGGTAACCATGGCGTCCTCTACGCAGCCAACGACGGCTTAGGCTTTACCGGCGACAATCTGACCGCGCTTTGTAGCCCGACGCGCACCACGAAGACGGTAAATGAGGCCATCGGCAACAAGGGCGTCGGCTTTTTGAGCGTCTTTCAGATATGTGCCCATCCGGAAGTTTATTCGCGGCCCAGACCCATCCGATCGCCGGATTTTGACGGCTATTGCTTTTCCTTCGCGGACGTCAGCCAGTTGCGCACATTCCTTGAGCCGGAGGGGCTGGCGGACCAAGTGGTTCGCATTGCCGACAGCATGCCGCAGCTTTATCTCGCACTACCATCCTGCAGCCCGCCTCCACGGGTTCTCTCACTGGGTGAGGAAGGCTACGCAACCGTCCTGCGCCTTCCACTGAAGAACAAGGAAGCGCGCCTGGCTGTCGAGGCCCAGCTGCACGCGCTTGCCACCGGCCAGCCTGAAGTACAGCTGTTTCTCGATCGCATCTCGGAATTGAAAATTGAGCTGGCGGGCAAAACCCATGTTCTCGGCCGCGATCCGCAAACGCTCTACGAGCTCGACGATTTGAAGCTGCAGAAGGTGGCCTGCGGGTCCAGGAGCTATATCGTCGCGCGGCGAACCCTGAAAGAGGCGACGATCCGCCAGGTTATCGAGGCCGATCTCGGCAGCGAGGCGCTGCCGGAAAGCTGGGCTGACTGGAAGGGCGATGCCATCATATCGCTGGCCGTGGCTGCCTCGGGAGATCCAATCAAGGGCCGGCTCTATACCTTCTTGCCGATGGGCGAGGGTGCCGAGGCTCCGCTTGCAGGTCACCTGGACGCCCCGTTCTTTGCTACGATCGAGCGCAAGAACCTTGAAGAGGGCGGGACTTTCAACGCTTATCTGATGAAGCAGTGCCGTTCCCTGGCATTGGCCGCGGCAACCATCGCCAAGTCGGTGCTGGACAATCACCCCGCACGCCATGTAGTGGCCGACCTGTTGTTCTGGACGGGGCAGGGTCACACCGACATTCGCACCGCTCTGCTCGACAAGGGCGACCTTGTCATTCCTGCCGAGGACCGGCGCGGGGAACCGGGCTGGGCCAGCCTGAAATCGGTTCGCGTGTGGGAAAACGCCGGCTTTTTCTTGCCCAAGCGTGTGGCGCAATCAGCAGCCTTTCCACTCGTCGATACCCGATTGGGTCCTACACGCATCGCCAATCTTCGAAAGCTGGCAGGTTCGGCCGTCAACCTGTCGGTCAGTCTCGAGGAAAAGGCCGATGTCGCCGTCGCTATTGCGCAGGACCTGTTTAACGCCGGCGCACCCGTCTCCGACTGGGACCGGTTCTATTCCGCCTTGCCGGAACTGCTTCCCAACGCTGGTGAGCGGCTGCAGGGCCGTCCGATCCTTCTGACCGATCGCAACGAACTGGTTTTGACTGAGGCGCCGGTTCCTGACGAGCAGGTAAGGGTGCGCCGGCGCCTGTCGACCGTTTTCCTGCCACCCTTGCGCCAGGCGTCGGCCTTGCTTGCTCTGCCAGTCGCAGTTTCAAGACGCATGACCTACCTGAACGGCGCGCTGGCTTGCGTCTCTGATGGCGCCAATCCAGGCAGGAAGTTCCTTGTCGGCGCAAATCTGGTCCGCGAATATGACCGGCGCGAGATTCTGCGCGTGATCGCCGGCGTGATCATCGACCCGGGTCAGGCGAAGGATCCCGACCAGGCTAGGTGGGAAGCGCTTACTGCCATTTTGACGATTTGCACCGGCGAAGGCGGCTCCATTGCCGAGGCCGATGAAATCGGTCTGCGGGTGCCGGCCCGCGCAGGCTGGGTGCGGGCGACAGAAGCGTTTTTCGGCGGCTGGGCCGGAACGCGCTCGCATGAGCTGGACGATCTGTTTGACAAGGTGTCCCTTGTGTCAGCCGAGCTGGCTTCCTTGAGCGACTATCGGCTTGTTCCCTACACGCAGTGGAACGTTCCGCCGGGCAAGCGCGAGGCATGGATCGCCTTCCTGAAAAAGGCCGGCGTCGTCGATCACCTGCGGCCCTTGCAGACGATCGCTGGCCAGCCTGTTCGTGCCCAGGGCAACAGCGTCATTTCAGCACTTGCGGGCCGCAAGCTAGCGCTCTCCGACGATCAACAAAAAGCCTGGATCAAGCGTCTCGCAAGCGAGGCGAACCTGCCCAATCCTCTCACCGAATATACCGTTCGCGACGCATGGCGCTTCCCGGGACAGGCTGACTACAAGGAGATCGGTAAGATTGCCGCGGAGGCCTACGCGATCCAGGTTGTCCGCATGCTTGAGGACTTTCCCGGGCTGGTCGAGATGACGGTGTTCCGGCCCAATCATTCCGGTGCTCCCAACACACGGACTTGGGCCTCGCCGGCGCGGAGTTTCCTCGCCACCGAGGCCTGGGTTCCCATCATCGGCGACGTGAAGCGAACGCTTGATAAGTCATGGCTGCCCGCGCTGCACGAGACGCCGCCGCCGCAGGCGCCCCTGGTCACCCACCACGTGCGAACGGCAATCGAGCGCGCCGACCAGGCGCGGGAGATCCTGGTTGACGAGGGGTTGTCCATCTTCGGCGAACAGGGCGCAGCGTGGCGTCTGTTGGCGCAGGCGGGGGAATGGCTAGATGGGTCGTCTCATCCGGCCGAACGGCTGTGGGCCCTCACGGTTGACGCCTGGGCCCATGCCAGCCTCAGCCGGGACCTGCCCGCCGGCATGCGTCTGCTTGGAAAAATGGACGGGGCGGTGATCTCGTTTGATCCGCGCACCGAGGAACGCGCTGTCTACATCGCCGATGCCGACGACCGTTCCATGGCGGCAGCCCTTTCTCGCGTCGCGCGAGGCGTCATCATGTTCGAGCCGCCTCTGGTTAAGGCAAAGGACGTGGCGAGCTATCTATGCTCAAAGGTTTCCGAGCGCCTGCAGCGCATGTCTGACATGGAGGTGGTCTACAGGACGCCCGACGGCGCGTTCACCTACGACACGTCCGATGCCTTGCTGGAACAGGACTTCGTTGGAGACCTGCGTAGCTTCGTTCTGCTGACCGTCCGCTACAGGTGCAAGTTCGTCTCAGCCGGACCCGACAAGATCCTCGGCAAGCTTTCGGCCTTGCGCATCCGATGGGTGGACTCGCTCGAACTGCAGGTCGGCCAGCACACGCTGCCATTGCCCTCGTTCCAGCATTCGGCCGTTCTCGTGAACGCCGGGCAGGGGGACACTTTGCTGGCGCCCATGGCGGCCAGGGGTACCGACAGGGAACTGATGGTCCTAGCGCCGGGGATCGGCGAGGCGATCGCTTCGAGACCGCTGGCAAGTGACGCCTTCTATGCCGTGGCCGCGCGCATGTTTCAAGCCGGCAAGGGCCTGACGCCAGAAGGTCTGGCGGAAGCGCTGGACGTCGCGTCCGAAGATGTTATCGCTGCAATGCAGGCGTCCCGATCGCTGCTTGGAGCATTGCTGCACGTGGCCCGTCCCTTTATCCGCCTGTGGGGCGCCACCGCGGCGGTGGAAGGGATATTACAGGACCACCGCCTGAGCACCGAGGGTGATCTGGTGGCAGCCCTCGATGCTCTCGCCTCGATGCCGGTCGCGGGGGCCCGATTGCTCGATGCCTGCCGCAGCGGTTCGGTGGAAGCTGCCGCATTGGATCTGGGCGTCGACCTGGCGGCTCTCAATACGGTCCTGGAGGAGCTCGAAGTTCCTTACCGATCGATTGACCGGACAGCTTATCACGAGGAGATGTTCAGCAACTACTATCTGCGCCAGAAAGCGCGGGTACGAGAAAGCATTCGCCAGGCCTGCCGTGCCGACTTCCGCTCAGGCAAGCTGGCCCGATACCTGGCGGCGCGCGACGCGCCAGCCCCGACGATACCACGGGGCATCGGCCACTCTCTCATTCGCAGCGGCCCCACCGACTGGGCCTTGTGGCTGGCAGACTGGCTCGTCGGCTGGAACATAGCCACGCTTGTCGAATTGCCTGGAGCCGAGGCGAGCCTCGATGCCGTTCGCGACGCAAATCAAAAAATCCTCAAGGCGCTGGCGCCAAAGGCGCGGCTAATGCTCGTCAAAAAGCTTGGGATTGAGGCGGAAATCGTCAAGCAGTGGCGCGATCCCGATGGTCTGGAGGGCCGGCTGGTTGCGCTTGCGAACGCGCAGGGATGGCTCGACTTCGACCGCCTTGATGAGGCAGGCATCCTAGATTGGCTCGGCCGCGGCGGGCTTTGGCCGGCGAATTGGCCAACGTCGCTGGCGCCCGTCGATCATGGCTTGCTCGCCGAAGACCTTGAGGCCTTGAAGGAGGCCGAGCGTAAGGCGCGGGAGGAACGCGCCAGCCCGCCACCGCCCAAGCTCGACTACACCGGTGGAACGTTTGTGGTCGGCCAGACGACGCTTGCCTCGATCACCGATCAGATATCCGAGCTCGCAGACGGCAATGCAGCCCTCCTGGCCTCCAGTTCGAAGACGATCAAAGGCAGGCATGTCATCTTGTCGAAAGGCGGATCTGGAGGGGGCGACGGCGGAGGCTGGACCGGGGGGAAAAGTCGCGTCAGTGATGACGAGAAGGCCGTCATCGGCTATTTCGGTGAAGCAATCGCGTTTGCCTGGCTCAAGGCAAAGTTCGGCCGCAACCGTGTGGTCGATTACGAGTGCTGGAAGTCTGGCTATCGCGTCCATGCATGCGGAAAGACGGGTGAAGACCTTCTCGGCTATGACTTCGAGATCCAGAGCGGCAAGGCCACCTGGTTCTTCGAGGTCAAGGCGACGGCCTCGCCCGACCCTGGAGACGTCAGAATGGTCGAGCTGGGATCGACCGAGATCGCGAAAGCGGAAGTCTGCCACGCGGAGAACCGACTTCACTACAGGATCCTTTATGTCGTGAATGCCTTGAAGCCCGATCAGGCCACCTTGGGCGTCCTTCCCAACCCGCGGAGCGAGGAAGGCAAGAGCTTTTACACAGAACAGAAGAGCGCAGGGGTCCGGTTATTCTTTGGGGTGGACTAAGGTGTCGGCCTTGGGTGCGAGATTGCCAACGCTAATCTTTGTCGTAACGCGATAGATCGCGCTCCTTGGTCTGTAGCTCGGCACGTTGAAGCGCTGCCTCGGCCTCGGCATCCTCCGCTCGCTCTCGTAGTGCTTGGACTTGGGCCTCCAAAACTTCACGCGACCGCCGTTCCCGGCGTCGTACGAGACCAGCGACACGGCGGCCCAACGCGCCTTCACGCGCTGCAAGGCTCAGTTCACGCACCGACACGCCCTCCACATCGGCGAGCCATTCGAGCGAGTCAGCACCCGGTTCAAGCACCCAGCGTGGCCTGCCACGAAGGGATATCACCCGTACGAGCCCGATGTCGCGCGTCAAGTGTGTGAACAAGGCCACTCTGTCATCGAATTCGCGGGCGCCAGTGCGCACGAAGCGGCGCTCGCCGTCGATCTGCGGGTCAAAGTTGGATATCCGCAAAATCTCGTAACTCACGCCGTCCCGCTCAACATTGATTGGCACGTAGCGACCGGCAGGTACCTCTTCCGCCACTTCGCGCCAGCTTTGAATCCAACTTGCAAGACTCGGCATCAATCCACATTCCTATCATTTGGTCCCGAAAATGCGATGGCCAGCGACGTAAAGGGCAATCAAACCGGCTCGAACTAGCGGCAGGAGCCGGCGCTTCAATGCCTTGGTCTTTCGCATGGCGATGGCTACCCGAAAACGCCCACCAGCTCTTGCGAGGGTCCCCGTAAGTAGACGCGCCGTCGGATAGCCGTGGGCATGGATCAAGGCGTCGTGCGTCCAGGCGCGGACTTGCAAAGCATGCGGCCCAGGGAGGAAATCGATTGTTACGCGGTTAAACACCTCGCCATTGCGTTCGAAAGATCGCGGGATCATTTGTGGGAGTCCTTCTTGTTGCGTTGGAAGTTCGTATATACGCGAAATAAATTATTGTAAAGCGAAATTTTCCGCGTTTGAGCGATATCAGTGCCTTTAGAGATTGAAGGGCAGCGTTGGTCTTCGGTCTAGTTTCTAGCCCAGCAGTTCCGAAACGGGCTCGAATCCAGACTACTAGTCCACAACTGACTTCGAACAGCCCGAGAAAATTCAGGTGATAGCGAACGCGGCGCGACCTCCTTTGGCATAAACGGGGATCGTAGGCACCGGCTTTTTGAGGTACGGGACAAAGGAACTCAAAAACTTGCAGGCACACCCTCGCCAATTGAGCGGATGGAATTTTCGGAGTTGCTAATAAAGCAGTTGACATTAGTGTACTGCAGCGGCAACTTGAAATTTCGGGAAAAAGCGAGCGGGAGAATAATAACGGCGGGTCGTCAGGCACTTATCAGCCTGGGCTAAATTGGCAGATTTTCGTGCTCGAGTAGCTGTAACTTGGCAACTGATAGTATTGCCGAGCGGCTGGGGGTTGTCGACGTGGCTGAGTTCACGTTCACGGATGTATTGTCGCTGGCGCTATCCAGCAGTGCGAGTGTAAGCTCCGGCGGCACTTCGGCAACTACTTTCACATGGCCATCGCCTTTTACCTTGACCTTTCGCGGCTACGCCGACCAACATCTATCGCGAACTCCGACAATTCGTGCATCGGTGCCAGATGAGGCGCGTGGCCAAAGTCAGGTCGCCTCCTGCTCGGCCCGAAGGTGGGCCCGCTCGGGGGAAACACTTGTCGCTCGCGATGGGAACGAGCAGCGTATAGCTCCCGATCATATCTCTCGAGTGTCTTCCCGGGGGTCAGGGGCATGACATTCCGCTACCGGAACGCGAACTTTCGAAACAGTTGCTCGGTATCTGCGCTTGCAGCGGCGATTGGATATGGCGCGAAGTCTAAGCAAGAAAAGCCGTTGCGAAAACGGCGCGAACACGAAACACGAGCGGTTCATTTCGAGGCGCTGGAACCACGACTGCTCTTGTCAGCTGACTTCATGCCGGTTCAGGGGTCGATAGACGTACCTGGAGAAACAGATCGATTCAGCTTCAACATTTCCCAAGATACGAAGATCTATTTCGATGCACTAATCGGCGACGGACAGTACGCATGGAGCCTCATTGGTCCGAATGGATCCGAAGTCTCTGAATCCACCTTCAGTAATAATTCTGATCGTCCAAACGGATCAGCATCTTCGCCCATTGACTTGGTTGTCGGAAATTACACTCTGAGCGTCAGTGGTGCAGCGGACACGACCGGTTCCTATAGCTTCCGGCTGCTTGATGTCGCGACGGCGGTGCCGATTACTTCGGGCACGCCGATCACGGGCATGCTGCCAAGCGGCACGGAGACGGCGCTCTACCGCTTTGATGCACAGGCCGGCGAGAAGTTCTTCTTTGACCAGCAGAGCCAAACCGGCGGCGCCGCCGCCTGGCGGCTGATCGATCCATTCGGTGGCACGGTTTGGTCGAACTGGTTGCAGTTGGACGTTGATGTCCAGACGCTAGCGTTTAGCGGCACCTACACGCTGGCGGTCGAGGGCTATGTCTCCAACGCGAGCCCGGTGGATTTCAGCTTTGCGGTTCAGAAGGTCGAGGACACGACGGCACCGTTGACGGTCGGCGCGACGATGGATGGCGCGATCGCCCATTCCGGCCAGCAGAACCGGTTCACATTCGATCTCGCGAGCCCGGCACGGCTCTATTTCGACAGTCTCACCTATGACACGAACCTCTCCTGGACGTTGATCGGTCCACACGGAGAGGAGGTCAGCACTCGATACTTCATCTATTCGGATGCGGCCAATCTCTCAGGCAATCCGGTACTCGACCTCGTGGCCGGCGCTTACACCCTGATTGTCGACGGCTCTCTCGACGCGACCGGTGCCTACAAATTCCGGCTGCTGGATCTTGCCGCTGCCGATCCGATCGTACTCGGTGATCCTTCCACCGGGATTTTGGCCTCAGGAAACGAGACGGCGCTCTACCGCTTCGATGCCGCGGCTGGAGACCAGGTTCTGCTTAACCGGCAAGCACTCAGTGGCGGCAGCCCGTACTGGCGTTTGATCGATCCCTTTGGCGGTCAGGTCTATGGGAGCTTTTTCAACGACAGCCCGACCCTGACGCTGCCTTTGGCGGGTACTTATACGCTGCTCTTTGAGGGGCAGGTCGAGGCCAACGGGGCACTTCAGTACACCTTCAATGTTACATCCGAGGGTCATGTAGATCTGCCGGCTCCGGCTGGAGAAGCCCTTTTGCTGGGCGCCGTCACCCCAGGTGCGATCGACACGGAGGGCGAAGAGGACAACTACGTCTTCGACGTCACGCAGAAGACACAGCTTTTCTTCGATGCCCTGACGAACACCAGTCACACCTGGAGCTTGATCGGACCACAGGGCGAGGTGGTTTCCCCGCGGTTTTTCAGTTCGGATGTGAGCGACCCGACATTTACCCTTACTGTGCCTGGAACGTATCAACTGCGTGTGCAAGGCTCGGTCGGCAGTTACAGCTTCCGGCTTCTGGATCTTGCCGCTGCCGATCCGATCACTTCGGGCACGCCGGTCCCAGGCGTGCTGCCGACCGGCACGGAGACGGCGCTCTACCGCTTCGATGCGCAGGCCGGCGAGAAGTTCTTCTTCGACCAGCAAAGCNGGCGTGCTGCCGACCGGCACGGAGACGGCGCTCTACCGCTTCGATGCGCAGGCCGGCGAGAAGTTCTTCTTCGACCAGCAAAGCCAAACCGGCAGCGGCAATGTCTATTGGCGTCTGATCGATCCGTTCGGCAAGCAGGTCTGGTTTAACAGCTTCGTGGACCAGGATGTCGAGACGCTGGCCTTCAACGGGACCTACACGCTGGCGGTCGAGGGCTATGTTTCCAATACGAGCCCGGTGGATTTCACCTTTGGGATTCAGAAGGTCGAGGACACGACGGCACCGTTGACGGTCGGCGCGACGATGGATGGCGCGATCGCCCATGCCGGCCAGCAGAACCGCTATACGTNAACGGGACCTACACGCTGGCGGTCGAGGGCTATGTTTCCAATACGAGCCCGGTGGATTTCACCTTTGGGATTCAGAAGGTCGAGGACACGACGGCACCGCTGACGGTCGGCACGACGATGGACGGCGCGATCGCCCATTCCGGCCAGCAGAACCGGTTTGCCTTCGATCTCGCGAGCCCGGCACGGCTCTATTTCGACAGCCTCACCAATGACCCGAACCTCTTCTGGAGGCTAACCGGTCCACGCGGCGAGGTGACCAGCACCCCGGTCACTTTCTCAAATTCAGATGGCCCCTTCGGCACTCCTCCGCTTCTCGATCTTGTGGCCGGCGCCTACACCTTAATCGTCGATGGCTCGCTCGATGCGACCGGCTCCTACAAATTCCGGCTGCTGGATCTTGCCGCTGCCGATCCGATCACTTCGGGCACGCCGGTCCCGGGCGTGCTGC